>NZ_JBPQFM010000003.1:0-618798 GCF_051373225.1 Amycolatopsis sp. w19
AGCCGGCAGATCTTTCACAAGACAACCCCAACCAGGGCGTCAGTGGCTTTCCGAGCCAGACCCCGCCAGAACTCCATCCACACACATCATCATCACTGTGGCTTTCGCAACGCGCCAATGCGGGGGTGAGGTGCCCGCACGGCCGGCATTCAGAGGACTAAATGCGGGGTGGGGTGGGGTCAGCCGCGCAGGGTGCCCGGAAGGAGTTCGGCGTCCGGCGGGATCGTCGTCCCGTGGAACCACGCGTCGAAGAACGGCCGCAGGTCCTGCTCCGAAAGCTTGATCGTGAACGCCTCGAAATCCGCCCAGGTCGCGTTGGCGTTCCGGTGCGCCGCCGGCCATTCCTTCAGCAGCCGCGCGAAAGCGCCTTCGCCGATCTTCCGCCGCAGCGCGTGGACGGCCAGGATCCCTTTGTCGTAGACGCCGTGGAATTCCTGCCCCGCCCCCATGCCGACCAGCTTCGGCTTCCAGAAATCGGTACTGCCCCGCATGATCTCCAGTGCGGCGCGATAACGGTCGTCCAGGTTCTCGTTGTCCCGCGACTCCTGCCACAGCCATTGCGCGTACGACGCGAGACATTCGTTGAGGCAGATGTCCGACCACGAATTCAGCGTCACCGAATCGCCGAACCACTGGTGTGCGGTCTCATGCACCACGGTGATCAGGTCGGCCCATTTCGCGTAGGTCGGCCTGGTCTGGGTCTCCAGCGAGAAGTGGATGTCCTCGTCGAGATAGATACCGCCCGCGGCGTCCACCGGGTACGGCCCGAACTTCGAGCTCAGGAAGCCGATGATCTCCGGCAGCCGCCTGCCCGTGTCGCGCCGGTCCTCGGCGCCCGGCGCGTACGCGTTGACCACCGGCGTCCCGTCCGGGAGCGCCATCCGGTCGACGGTGAACTTGTCGATCGCCACCGTGGTCAGGTACGCCGCCACGGGGGTGCGTTCCTGCCAGGACGTCGTCGTCCAGCCGTTCGCCGCGGTCTTCTGGATCTCGCGCCCGTTCGAGATGACGGTCCAGCCGTCCGGCACGCGGGCGTTGAGGGTGAACATCGCCTTGTCGCGCGGGGTTTCGTTGACGGGATACCAGAACGACGCCGAATGCGGCTCGCCGACGATGAACGCGCCGCCGTCCTTCGACTTCTGCCAGCCGTTCTCGCTGCCACCCGCCTTGGGCGTCGCCGACGGGTCGCCGCCGTAGAGGACCTTCGTGCGGAAGGAGGTCCCGTTCCGGATCGGCTCGGCGGGTGTCACCACCAGTTCGAATTCGCCCTCGCGCGCGAACTTCGCCGGTTTCCCGTCCACTTCAACGGATTGGACCGTCAGGCCGCGTAAGTCCAAGTTGTACCGATTGAGGTCTTGGGTCGCTTTCGCGATCACCGTGGTGTCGCCGTCGAGCCGCCCTTTCGCGGGGTCGTAAGTGATCCCGACCTGGTATTCGGTCGCGTCGTAGCCGCCGTTTCCGTCCATCGGGTAGTACGGGTCGCCCGCGCCCGAAACACCCGGCGCCGGGTTCATCGGCGGAGGGGGCGTGGCCGGAGGAGGATCGGCGGTGCAGCCGATAATCAGGGCGCAGACGACCCCCAGGACCAGACCGGCGGCGGGGACACGGCTGCGCATGGAGGGGAGCTTAGTGGTGATTCAGCGCGACGGGTTGGTCACCTTCGGCGGTGACGGGCCGCCGATCGTCCTGCTGCACGGGCTGATGGGCAGGGCGACGACGTGGTGGCGGGTCGCGCGAAGGCTCGAACCGTACGGGCGTGTCCACGGCCTCGACGCGCGCGGGCACGGACGCGGGCCGCGCGGCGGGCCCTGGCGCACCGAACGGTTCACCGACGACGTCGCCGAGGTGCTGCGGACCTTCGACGAACCGGCGATCCTGATCGGACACTCGATGGGCGGCCTGCACGCGTGGGTCACCGCGGCCAGGCATCCCGAACTCGTCCGCGCCGTGGTCTGCGAGGACTTCGCGCCGGATCAGCGCGGCCGGACGGTGGACACCTGGCGCGGGTATTTCGAGTCGTGGCCGGTCCCGTTCCGGTCGCTGGCCCACGTGCGCGAGTTCTTCGGCGACACCGGCGACTACTTCATCGAATGCGTCGAGGAACGCGAAGACGGCTATCACCTGATCGCGTCGCTCACGGACCTGTACGAGATCGCGGCCGAGTGGGGACGGCGTGATTTCTGGGAGTTCGTCGAACGCGTCAAGTGTCCGCTGCTCGCGATCGAGGGCGAACGCACCGCGATGCCGCACGGCCAGCAGGCCGAACTGGCCGCCCGCGTGCCCGGCGGCCTCGGACGGCACATCGTCGTCCAAGGCGCCGGGCACGTGGTGCACGACGAAGCGCCGGAGACCTACCTCGGTGCCGTCGAAGCGTTTCTCTCCGACGTCATCGGTCAGCCCTTCGCGAGCTGAGCGTCGATCCAGGCGCGCAATCGCGCTTCGCCCGGGTAACCGATGTTCCGCGACGACGGCAGTTCGGCGGCGTTGCGGACGCCGACCAGCGTCGGGAGATAGCGGATGTTGTACCGGGTGGACAGGTCACGGCTCCGGTCGACGTCGACCTCGCCCAGCAGGAACCGCCCGCCGTATTCACCGGCGAGCCGCTCGATCACCGGTTTCATCTGGCGGCACGGCGGGCACCAGGTCGCGCCGAAGTCCATGATGACCAGCTTCTGCTTCGAGATGTCCATGACCTCGGCGTAGTTGGCCGAAGTCACCGTCATCACGTTCTCGGCCTTCGGTGCGGCCGAAGCCACGCCGCCGCCGAATCCGGTGACGAGTGCCAGCGCACCGGCCAGCACGCAGACGAATCGTTTGACCTTGGACAAGACGATCTCCTTTCAGGACGAAGACCAGGTCGGAAGATCGTTCGCGACCCAGTCTTCGATGCCTTCGCGGTACTTGCGGACGTTCGTGTATCCGAGCTCCAGCAGCCGCCGTCCGACGAATTCACTGTTGCGGCACGGCGTGTTCGCGCAATAGACGACGATCGCGGCGGCCTTGTCCGGAAGCACCACGGGTGCCAGCCGGTCGGTGAATTCGGCGGCCCGTTCGTACGGGAAACCCGGAATGTTGCGCGCTTCCGGCAGATGTTCCTTGTCGAAATAGGCGACCGGCATCGTGTCGACCACGACCACCGAACCGGACTCCATCCGGGAAAGCAGTTCCGTACGGGTGATCAGCGGCAGCATGGTGCCCCTTCTTTCGGCGACCGTGATTGACGATGCACATCGTCGGACGCCTCGCGGGACACGCTCTAGTGCCGCCTCGGCATGCCGAGGGGTTATCCAGCGGCCACCCTTCCGTGGCGGTGCAACCAGGAGCGGTACGACGCCGTCCGTTCGGCGAGCCGCCAATAGCCCGCCCTCGCCTCGGTGGCGAGTTCCGGGACCCCGTGCGCGCACGGACCGTCTTCCCGCCACGCCAGCACATGCCGCACACACATCGGCGCGCCCGCCAGCGGCCGGATGGCCAGCCCGTCCGCCGGTGGCCGGGTCGGCTGGACCAGCCCGACGCCGTACCCGCCGCTGACCAGGTCTTCCCGTGCGGTGTCGATGTCGACGTCGTGGGTGATCCGCGGATCGAAACCGTGCGCGAGACACATTTCGCGGAACACCACCCGGCAGCCGTCGCCGCCGCTCGACACGATCCAGTCCTCCCCGGCGAGTTCGGCGAGCTCGATCTCTTCCTCGCCGGCGAGCGGATGTTCCGCGGGGATGGCGACGAAAGACGGCTCCTCGACCAGCGTCAGCGTCCGCACTTCCGGCGGCACGGGGAGACCGCGACGGCCGCAGATCATGATCAGCGCCAGGTCGATGCCCCGGTTCGCGACCTGCGCGAGCAGCCGCGTGCGCGAAGTGTCGGCGCGCGTGCGGAACGGCTCGCCCGGACGCAGATCGCGCAGGCCGCCGAGCAGTGAACCCGTGATGGCGCTGTCGTTCCAGCCGATCCGGATCGATTCGCCCGTCTCGGGCTCCTGACGGTGGAAGTCGTGCTCCAGTTCGTCGAAGGTGAGCACGATCGCCCGTGCCCGCCGCAGGATCAGGGCGCCGAGTTCGGTGGGCCGCACCCCGTGCTGGTCGCGGTGGAACAGCGGGCCGCCGACCATCCGCTCGATCCGGCGCAACTGGTGGCTGAGCGCGGGTTGCCCGAGTCCCAGCCCGGCCGCGGCACGATTGAGACTGCCGGCGGCGGCGATCTCACAGATCACGCGAAGATGCCGAACCTGAATCTCCATGACTTCGTATACCGCGACCGGTTCGCGCCCGGCACCCCCGAAAGTAGAGACAGCCGATTTCTCATAACCCGGTGACAACATTCGCCGGCAATACCCGCGCAGGAGTGCCGTGGCTACGTTCGGTCGACGCCCCGCAGATCACGCGAATCAGGAGCCGTCTTGCCGCGACCACTGCCACTCACGGAGCAATGCGCCGATCCGCTGGCGCGGGCCGAGCACGTTTGTCTCGGCGTCAGCCCGTTCAACAGCCATTTCACGGTGGACCGTATCGCCGATCTCGCCCGCTGGGCCATGTCGGCCTTTCGGGGATTCCATTTCTTCGTCCCGGACGGCCCGTCCGCGTTCACCCTCGAAGCGCTCGGTTACGACCCGGTCCGCGCCGCGCAAAAGGCGCAACGGCAGGGCAATTACACGCGCAACAAGATCGTCCGCGCGCTGCAGCAGGTCTGCCCTGCGGATCCGCACACCTTGATACTGGACGCCTCGGCGCTGGAGGCCGACAGCGCGTACCTCGGCCTGCTTTCCGAGGCACACCAACGGTTCGCCACCGATCCGGAGTTCGCCGAGCAATGCCTCGGCGCCACGGGCTGGGTGCTGGGCCGGCGCCTGCCCGAAGGCGAACACCCCACCCGTGACCAGTTGCGCAGCGCCGTCCGGTACTTCCTCGCCGAGTTGCCGATGTTCGTCGGCACCGTCGCCGTGGCCGGCGTCGAAAGCTCAGTGTTCGCCTATCACCAGCGGGTCGGCTTCCTCGAACGGCTCTACCGAGGCGAACTCTCGTGGCGGCCCTTGCCAGGCCAAGGTTTCGTCGTCCTCGAACAAGCCGTTCCGGAACGGGTGGTGTGAGCGTGGAACACGACGACTTCTCCCTGCGCCGGGTACCCGCCGACCGCCGCTACTCCTGGGTTTCCGTCGCGCTGCAACGGTTCGGGCAGGTTTCCTCGTTCCATCAGTTCCTGCTCGGCGCGGTGCTGGGGTTCGGGATGACGTTCTGGGACGCGGTCCTCGCCATCACGATCGGCTCCGTACTGCTGG
Organism: Amycolatopsis sp. w19; assembly: GCF_051373225.1. Classification (NCBI taxonomy): domain Bacteria; kingdom Bacillati; phylum Actinomycetota; class Actinomycetes; order Pseudonocardiales; family Pseudonocardiaceae; genus Amycolatopsis; species Amycolatopsis sp. w19. The sequence goes on from NZ_JBPQFM010000003.1 coordinate 5,273, forward strand.
AGATCATCACCATCCTGATGGGGGTCGCCGGCACCCGGGAAGGTCTTTCGACGTCGGTGCTCGCGCGCTGGGCCGGGTTCGGCACCGGCGGATCGTCGCTGGTCGGGCTCCTGATGACGGTGAGCCTGGCCGGCTGGTTCGGGGTGCAGAACGACGTCTTCGCCCACGGTCTGCACGCGTTGATGGGCGGCCCGCCGGTGTGGGTGTGGGCGCTCGCGGGCGGCGCGCTGGTCACCGCGATCGTCGTGTTCGGCTTCCACGCGATGGCCTGGACGGCGTATCTGACGGTGCCCGCTTTCCTGGCGCTGGCGGGGTTTTCGATCATCGCGGCGCTCGGCGACCATTCGCTGCCCGCGTTGATGGCCGAGCCGCCGCCGGGGCCGTCGATGTCGCTGGCGCAGGGCACCACGCTGGTGGCGGGCGCCTTCATCATGGGCGCGATCATGACGCCGGACATGACCCGGTTCAACCGGACCGCGTCCGACGTGGTGAAGCAGACCCTGGTCAGCGTCACCCTCGGCCAGTACCTGATCGGCCTGATCGGGGTGCTGCTCGCGCACGCGGCGAAAAGCGCCGACGTGGTCGGGATCATCACCTCGTCGTCCGGGGTGCTCGGCACGCTGATCCTGGTCACCGCGATCCTGAAGATCAACGACTGGAACCTTTACTCGTCCTCGCTCGGGCTGGTGAACGCCGCGCAGGTGCTGCTGTCCCGGCGGCTGGACCGCACCACTGCGACCCTGCTGCTCGGCGGCCTCGGCACGGTGCTCTCCGCGATCGGCATCCTCGATCACTTCACCACCTTCCTGACGTGGGTCGGCGTGCTCACGCCGCCGGTGGCGGGGGTGGTGATCGCCGAGTACTACGTGGTCCGGCGCTGGAAACCGGAGCTGGACGCCACCCGCGCGTCGGGGGAACTGCCGTCCACCTGCCCGTCCTGGGTTCCCGCCGCGCTGATCTGCTGGGCGGCCGGGGCGGCGGTGGGGGTCTGGCTGCCATGGGGAATCCCCACGGTGAACTCCGTTTTCGCGGCTTTTCTGCTGTATGTTCTTCTCGGCAGACGGACCACGGTCGCGGCGGTTCCCGCGGCCACGACTTCTTCCGGCGGGTCGAAAACCCGTTCGTGACAAAGGAGTTCGACGTCGTACAGCTGGATGTCCACCACCTGCGGGTGATCCGGGCGATCGCGGACACGGGCAGCCTTTCCCGTGCCGCGATCGCGCTGGGCGTCACCCAGCCCGCGGTTTCCGCGCAACTCAAACGGCTGGAGAACATGCTGGGCTACCAGCTGTTCGACCGGTGCGAAGGCGGCGTGACACCGACCCCGATGGGGGAGCTGCTGTTGCGCCGCACCGCCGCTTTGCTGCCACAGCTGGACAAACTGCTCGAAGACATCGAGCAGCGCGTCTGCCCCAGCGGTCCGCCCGCCGTGGTCCGGGTGGCCGCGGTGGCCAGTGCGCTGGTGTCATGTCTTCCGTCGCTGGTGACCCGGTTGTGGCCGGAGGTCTCCGAGGTGCAGGTCGTGCACGACGACCATCCCGAGCGGCTGTTGCCGCTGCTGGCCCAGCGGCGCGCGGAATTGGCGCTCGTCAAGGACTATCCGGGCTACGAACTCGAAATCCCCGCGAACGTGGACACCGCGGTGGTGGTGACCGAGCCGACCTTCGTCCTGCTGCCGGCGTTCCATCCGCTGGCGCGGGAGAAGGTCGTCGACCTGCGCGACCTGCGGGACGAATCGTGGGTGATGGTGTCCGATTCATCGGCGGCCACGTTCACAAAGTACTTCGCCGACACCTGCGCGCGGCACGGTTTCACGCCGTCGTTCACCCATCAGGTGACTTCGCAGCAGGTGGCGCTGCTGGTGGTCAAAGCGGGCGCGATCGGACTGTCCCAGCCGATCTGCGATCCGGGTGACCACGGCGTCGTGACGCGGCCACTGCGCGGGGATGTGTTGCCGCGCAGGCATGTTCTCGCCTGGAACAAGGAGACTTTCGTGGCCGGGCGGCGGGAAGAGCTGCTCTCCGCCGTGGTTGACGCGTACTGGGCCGAGGCGCGGACGGCGCCCGTCTACGCGGAGTACCTGGCCAGGCCTCGTGAGCGGTGAGGCAAAGGTGGCGTGTTGTGCGCGGCCCACCGTCCACAAGGGACATCAAGGGGGTCACCGCGCTCTTCCGCCTGTCGAACGCGTTGCGAAAGTGGGTTTCGCGACACGGGCGCTGGCGGCGGGGTGGTCGGCGCGGGTGGGTGACCCGGGGTGAAGGCTCCCTTCACCGGATTAGACGCGGCGAAGGGAGCCTTCGCCCCACCGCCGACCCCGCCCGCGAGCACGACCCCTCAAGAGAACCACCGGCGATGTGTCGCGAAAGCCACTTTCGGGACATCAGACGTCGCGAAAGTGGCTTTCGCGACATGATCGCCAGGACGGGGTACCGGGCCAGGTCACGGCCGATGTCGCGAAAGCCACTTTCGCAACGTTGAAGGTTGCGAAAGTGGCTTTCGCAACCCACCGTCTTACCACTCACGACGTCGTTCAGCTCCCGGGAAAGAGCAGCGAGTCCGGCGGCCGCACCGTGCCGTCCAGCCAAGCGTGATTGAACTCGCCGAGATCGCGTTGCGTCATCGCGGAGACGTAGAGCTCGAAGTCGTGCCAGTTCTGGTTTCCCTGCGGATTGATCACCGGGAAGCCCGCCAGGATCTGGAAGAACGCGTCGTCGCCGACGAGACGGCGCAGCGCGTGCACCATCAGCACCGCTTTGGCCGTCGGCGCGAATTCGGTGCCCTTGCCCGGATCGGTGAGCTTCGGCGCCCAGAAAGCCGCGTCGTCGCGCACCTTCGCCACCATCTCGCGGTAGCGACGATCCGGATCGACGCCGTTCTTCTCGTCCCACAGCCACACCGCGTACCGCGCGATGGACTCGGGCATCAGCGCGTCGCGCCACATCTTGCCGCTCACCCCGGCTCCCCACCATTGGTACGCGCTCGCGTACACCAGATCGGCGATCGTGGCGGCGCGGCCGTACACCGGCCTGGTCTGGGCGCCGTGCGTGTAGCCGAGGGAGCGGTCGAGGAACAGCCCGCCCGCCGCCGACTGCGGGTAGTCGCCGAACTTCCCGGTGAGGAATTCCAGGACCTCCGGCAGCCGCCCGCCGATCTTCCGCTTGTCCACGGCGCACGGGTGGTAGGCGTTGATCGCGGTCCGCCCACCGGGAAGGGTGATCCTCTCGACCTCCCAGCGGCCGATGCCGAGCATCGCCGTGCTCGGCGCGAGCGCGGTCTCCTCCGACCAGGTGACGGTGTGCCGCCCGACGCCGGCGGGCACGTCGGAGACCTGAAAACCGTTGCCCAGCACGGAGAATTCGTCCAGCACGGTGACGGAGACGCGCAGGGTCGCCTTGTCGACTTCGGTGCCGTTGACCGGGAACCAGGTCATCGCCGAACGCGGCTGCCCGGTGGCGACGGCGGAATCGCCGTACGTGGCCAGCCAGCCGACCCGTCCCCGCGCCGTGGCGATCGGTTCCGGACGCCCGTCGTACCCGACCACCACGGTGAACCGCGCACCGTTGGCCAACGGGGTCCGCGGCGTGATCACCAGCTCGTGTTCACCCTCCCGGCGGAACGTCGCGGCCACACCGTCGACGGTGACCGAACGGACGGTGAGACCCCGCAGGTCGAGGTCGAACCGGTCCAGCTCCTGGGTCGCGGTCGCGGTGATGGTCGCCTTGCCGCTCAAGAACATCGAGTACGGCGCGTAGTCCAACGCGAGTGAGTACTGGTCGACGTCGTAGCCGCCGTTGCCGTCCTTCGGGTAGTAAGGATCGGGTCCGAGGACGGTGCCGTCGGGTGAAACGTGCACGTACCCGTCGCTGCCGGGGGCCGGCTTGGCCACCGCCGAAGCCGGGCAGGCGCCGAGCATCGTGGTGGCGAGCAACGCGGTGCACAGTGGCTCCTGCCACCGGATCCGCACGGTCATGAACGAGCCTTCTCTCTGACGGGGAGGGTGCCCGGTCATCGTGCGTACGTCCGCGCGGCGCGCGGCACTGCCAGCCGGTCATGCCGCCGGGTTATCCCGGCCGATAACCGCGCGGCATACCCGCCAGGGACTATCCGCGTCACCCAGCGGAAGAGATCGTCGAGGCATGCTGCCCCTCCCGGCGCTGCTCGCGCTGACGACCACGGTGTTCCTCGGCTGCCTCACCGAAGTGCTCCCCGCCGGACTGCTGCTGGGCATGTCCGAGGACCTGGGCGTCTCGCCGTCGGCCACCGGGCAGCTGGTGACGGTCTACGCGATCACGACCGCGCTCACCGCCATCCCGCTCACGGGAGCGACCCTCCGGGTGCTGCGCAAACGCTTGCTCCTGGCGCTGATCTTCGGCTTCCTGGCGACGAATCTGGTGATCGCCGTGTCCTCGTCGTATCCGCTGATCCTGGCGACACGGGTGGTTTCCGGTGCGCTGACCGGGGTGATGTGGTCGCTCGTCGCGGGTTACGCGATGCGGCTCGCCCCGCCGGGACTCACCGGACGCGCGCTGGCCGTCGCGATGTCGGGCACGCCGATCGGCTTCGCGCTGGGCGTGCCCGCGGGTACCGCACTCGGCGAATTCGCCGACTGGCGCTGGGCCTTCGCCGCGATGGCGCTGATCTCCGTGCCGCTGCTGGCCTGGGTTTCCGCCGTGGTCCCCGCCGTGCCCCCGGAAGCGTCGCGGCCCACCCGGCCGCTGGCCGCGTCACGGCTGCCGGGGATGCGTCCCGTACTGGCGACGGTGGGGCTGTTCTCGTTAGGGCACAACGTGGCCTACACCTACATCGGTCCGGTGCTCGCCGGGCTCGACGTGGCACCGATGCTGGGCGCGGTGCTGCTGGTGTTCGGCTGCGCCACGGTGGGCGGGCTGGTCGTGGCCGGCTCCGCGCTCGACAGCCGTCCGCGCGCGGTGCTCGTGTCGTGCTCCGCCGTGACCGCCGCCGCCATCGTCCTGCTGGGGGTCAGCGACGGCGTCCACGGGCTCGTGCTGGCCGCCGCGGCCTTGTGGGGCCTGGGATTCGGCGGCGCGCCGACCGCGTTCCAGGCCGTCACCGCCTTGCTCGCGGGCCCCACGGCCGACGCCGCCCAGTCGCTCACGATCGCGGCCTGGAACGGCGCCGTCGCCGGGGGAGCCCTCGTCGGCGGGCTGCTGCTGCCGCTGGGAACGTCGTCGCTCCCGTGGTGCGCGGCCGTGGTGATCCTCGCGCCGCTGCTGTTCAGCCGGCGAGTCGTGCCTTCAGCGCCCGCGGATCGGTGCCGGAGCCGACGATGAGCGGCCAGACGTCGGAGCCGAGGAACCCGGTCTCGTCGGTCGCCGCCGTCGCACCGCAGGTATCGCGCTCCAGCCCGTTGCGGGCCGCCACCGCGGCGACCGCATCCTTTGTGGACTGTCCGAACAGGCCGTCGACCGGGACGGCGAAACCGCGTGCCCGCAGGAGTTCCTGTGCCGCCCGCACACGAGGTCCGGAGTCGCCGGGTTTGAGCAGCGGCCACTCCGGCGGGTCCACCTTGGGCGACGCGGTGCCCAGCAGCTTGCCGACCTCCGTGCGCAGCTCGGGAAGCCGGTTGTACAGCACGGTTCCCGGGCATTCGGTCGAGTTGAAGTCCCGGTGTCCCTTGATGAACTCCGGCGAGATCCCGTACTGCGACGCGATGTACGCGACCAGCTTCACCAGCGAGTCCCAGAGCGCGGGCGTGACGTCCTCCTTGCTGTAGAGGCCCTCGTTCTCGATGCCGATGCAGGTGCTGTTGTTGTTGCCCACGTTCGCGCCCAGCACGTGCCGGGTCCCGCCGCGCAGGATCTCCAGGCTGCGGTGCCGCCCTTCGGTGATGTGCCCGCCGCGGCTGTTCGTGAACTGCTGGCCGGTGTCGATCCAGCCACGGGTGTCCATGTGGAAATTCTGGATCGAACGCGACGCCCAGAAGGCGTGTTCGAGCGTGTAGTCGGTGACGTTCCCCGGATCGACCGTGTGGTGCACGACGATGTACGTCGGTTTGTGGTTCTGCACCTCGATCGCCCCGGCCGGCGGGCGGGCGTTCCAGGCCGTCGTGTCGTGAATCTTGGGTTCTGCCACCCCAGACGCCGCATCGGCGGCGGAAATCGTCGCTGTCCCCAGTAGCCCGACGGCGCTTACCGTCAGGCCGCCCTTGAGCGCGGTACGTCGGTCGAAGTCGGCCACGGGCGTAACTCCCATCATGCGCGTTGGCCGGAAAACTAACCCGCCATCGCGCCGATGACAACCATTGACCAACTTTTGTCGTAATGCGTTAGTGTTCGCCAGGGAGTGCGAACAGACCGTCCTGGGTCTGTTCGAGGAGGCCGTCGACGAGCAGGGAGTCGAGGCAACGGTCACGCTGCCCGGATTCGTCCCACACGAGATCGAGCCTCGCCTTCTCGACCGGGCCTTCGCTGCCGCGCAGGACGTCGAGCAGCAACCCGCGCACCTGGCGATCGGTACCGGCGAACTTCTGGACCTGTTTCGCGGGCCCGGCGTAGGCGGGTTTGCCCGCGTGCTGCCAAGCGCAGTCTTCGTAGATCGGGCAGTCCGCGCAGCGCGGCGAGCGCGCCGTGCAGACGAGCGCGCCGAGTTCCATCAGCGCCGCCGAGAGTTTCGCGGCGGGCGCGTCCTCCGGCGGGAGCAGCGCCTCGACGTCGGCCATGTCGCGGGTGTTCGACGGCGGCCCGGCGTCACCCGCGCCGTGCACCGCCCTGGCGACCACGCGCCGGACGTTCGTGTCCACCACCGGCGCGCGTTTGCCGTAGGCGAAGGCCGCGACCGCGCGGGCGGTGTACGCGCCGATACCCGGCAACGCGAGCAGAGTGTCCACATCGGACGGAACGACGTCGCCGTGTTCGGCGGCGATGACGGCCGCCGCGGCGTGCAGCCGCAGCGCGCGCCGCGGGTAGCCGAGTTTGCCCCAGGCACGCACGACCTCGCCCTGCGACGACGCCGCCAGCGCCGACGGCACCGGCCAGCGCGCCATCCATTCGAGCCAGATCGGCTGGACGCGCGCGACCGGGGTCTGCTGCAGCATGATCTCGCTGACGAGCACGCCCCAGGCGGAGCATTCCGGCTCACGCCAGGGCAGGTCGCGCCCCACTTCGTCGAACCAGTCGGTCAGCACATCCGCGTCGACGCCCACTGGGCCAGCTTAAAACCCTTACTCGACCTCGGTCAGGCGGCCTAGTTTTACGTCGTAGACGAAACCGCGCACGTTGTCGGTATGCGCCAGGAAGTCGCTGCGCCGCACGCGCTGCACCGACCGGCGCACGCTGTCCTCCACCACCCGGAACGCCTCGACCGACCACGTCGGGCGCAGCCCGCTGGCGGCTTCGAGTTCGTCCTTGAAGTCGTCCTCGGTGACCATGGACAGGCCGCAGTCGGTGTGCTGCACGATCAGCACCTCACGCGTGCCGAGCTTCCGCTGGCTGAGCGCGAGCGAGCGGATCATGTCGTCGGTGACGACGCCGCCCGCGTTGCGCAGGATGTGGGCTTCACCCTGGATCAGGCCGAAGATCTCGAACACCCGGATACGGGCGTCCATGCAGGTCAGGATCGTCACGTGGAGCGATGGCCTCGGAGACGAGCGGTCACCAGGAGTGACATCACCCAGCTCCTGGTTTCGCTTGAGCAGTACGTCGATTGAGGTCACGTGTTCATTGGAACCGACGCGCCGGGCGAGGGCAACGCGGGCGGACGCAGATCACGGCCCGAACCAGCGTTCTTCGGCCGTCCGCGGCGGCGCGGACGTACGCCCGACCCGGAGTTCCGTCTGGAGCGTGATCACCTTCGGCCCCACCCGGTCGGCGGAGCTGAGCAGGAGCTTGCCCGCCGCCTTGCCCTTTTCGAGCACCGGCTGGTGGACCGTGGTGAGCCCGGAACGCTCGGCCTCGGTGATGCCGTCGAACCCGGTGACCGTCAGATCCTGCGGCACGCGCAGCCCACGGCGCTCCGCCTCGGCCAGCGCGCCGAGAGCGAGAATGTCCGAAGTGCAGATCACGGCCGTGACCTGCGGATACGCGTCCAGCAGCTGGCGTGCGGCCGACGCGCCGTCGTCCACGGTGTGGTCGAAACGCTCGACCACCGGCACGGTCGCCCAGTCGACCCCGGCCGCCGAGAACGCGGCGGCCAGCGCCTCCAGCCGGATCCGCTGGACGTGGAAGTGGGCGGCGCTCTGCCGCTGGATGGAGACGAAATCGTCGTTGCGCTCGCGGGCCAGCCGCATGCACAGCACGCCGATCTGCCGGTGTCCCAGCGAGATGAGGTGTTCGGCCATGGCGGTGACCGCGGCCGCGTCGTCCGGGCCGACCCGGTCGACGCCGTCCACGCGTGGCTGGTCGACGATCACCGTCGGCACCGGGCGCTCCAGCACGGCGCCCAGATGCGGGTCGTCGTCGGGCACCGAGTAGACGACGAAGCCGTCGACGCCGGCGCGGTGCACGGCCGCGACATCTTCCCGGCCCGGGCTCGCCGGGACCAGGTGCAGGCCGACGCCCGCGTCTTCGCAGGCCAGCGCGAGCCCTTCGAGCACGCCGACGGCGGCGGGGTCGCGGAAGGCGTAGGAGAGGTTTTCGGTGAGCAAAAGACCGACAGCGCCGGCTTTGCGCGTCCGCAGTGAACGGGCCACCGGGTCCGGGCCCGGGTAGCCGAGGCGGCGCGCGGTCTCGAGGACACGGCGGCGCAGCTCAGGGGACAGCTGGTCGGGTCGGTTGTAGGCGTTGGAGACGGTGGTCCTCGACACACCGAGCTCTGCGGCCAACGACGCCAGTGTCGCCTGCCTCCTGGTGCGGATAGGACGGCCCATCCGCAAACCGTAACGGTTCAGAACGTTTTGCAGAAGCATCACCCGACGTGTGGCAGGTCTCGATTCAGAGTGACCCTGGGTACAGCTCATGCCTGGACGGGGAACATGGTCATCCGGATGGGGTACAGTTGAATCTGACAACGGTTTCCATTACCCGGCATTGGGGACACCTGGCCTGGGCATCCGCAGGAGTGCAGTAAATGAATTCCCGCCGTACTAAGAGTGTTTTCGCGGCCGTGTCGGCCCTGGCCGTCCTCGCGCTCGGCGCGACGGCTTGCGCGTCGAGCGACAAGGCGTCGACGGGCTCCGGTTCGCCGAACGCGTCCGCCGCGAACCCGGGTGGCGAGAAGATCAAGGTCGTCGCTTCGACCGACGTCTGGGGCAGCGTCGTGACCGCCGTCGGCGGCGACAAGGTCGAGGTCACCTCGATCATCCACGACCCCTCGGCCGACCCGCACTCCTACGAGACCACCGCGAGCGACGCCATCGCCGCGAAGAACGCGAAGCTGACGCTGTCCAACGGCGGCGGCTACGACGAGTTCTTCTCGAAGCTCGCCGACCAGGCCACCGGCGCGCAGAAGCTGGTCGCCGTCGACATCGCCGCGACCGGCAACGAGAACGAGCACGTCTGGTACAGCCTCCCCGGCGTCGAGAAGATCGCCGACCAGGTCGCCGCGAAGCTCGGCGAGATCCAGCCCGCCTCGAAGGACGCCTTCACCGCCAACGCGACCGCGTTCAAGGGCAAGACCCAGGAACTGCTGAAGAAGGTCTCGGGCCTGGGCGCCTCGAACGCCAAGGTCGTCGCGACCGAGCCCGTCGCGCACTACCTGCTCGACAGCGCGAAGGTCACCGACGCGACTCCGCCTGCCTTCGCCGAGGCCGTGGAAGCGGAGCAGGACGTGCCCGCCGCCGCGCTCAACGAGGTCAAGCAGCTGATCTCCGGCAAGCAGGTCAAGGCCCTGATCAACAACGCGCAGACCACCACCCCGGTCACCCAGCAGGTCGTCGGCGACGCCAAGAACGCCGGCATCGCGGTCGTCGACGTCACCGAAACGCTCCCGCAGGGTGTGACCGACTACATTGCATGGATGACCAAGGAAGTGGACGCGCTGGCCGGAGCACTGAAGTAGTGACCTCCGTACCCGCCGAAGCCCGCCCCGCGGTCCGTGTCCGTGGGGCGAGCCTCGCGTTCGGCACCAGGACCCTCTGGTCCGGGCTCGACCTCGACGTCGAACCCGGCGAGTTCCTCGCGATCCTCGGGCCCAACGGTTCCGGGAAGAGCAGCCTGCTCAAGGTGCTGCTCGGCCAGCAGGGGCTGCCCGAGGGCACGGTCGAGATCGCGGGGCGGCGCCCCGGCGGGACCAACCGGCGGATCGGCTACATCCCGCAGCAGCGCGCCCTCGACGAGGGCCTCACGATGCGCGGGGTGGACCTGGTCGGCCTCGGCCTGGACGGGCACCGGTGGGGCACCGGGCTCTTCGGGATCTCGAAGCGGCGTCAGCTGGTGGCGAAGGCGATCGAGTCCGTCGGCGCCCAGGCGTACGCGAAGCAGCCGGTCGGGCGGCTTTCCGGCGGCGAGCAGCAGCGGCTCCGCGTCGCGCAGTCGCTGGTCGGCGACCCCGAAGTCCTGCTTTGCGACGAGCCGCTGCTCTCCCTCGACCTCGCGCACCAGCGCGCGGTCAGCGAGCTGATCGACGAGCGTCGGCGTTCGGCGGACACCGCCGTCCTGTTCGTCACCCACGAGATCAACCCGATCCTGTCCTATGTGGACAGGGTGCTCTATCTGGTGAACGGCCAGTTCCGGGTCGGCAAGCCGGACGAGGTGATGAACTCGGAGACGCTGTCCGAGCTGTACGGGACGCGGATCGAGGTGCTCAAGGTCGGCGGGCAGATCCACGTCGCCGGGGCGCAGAGCGCGTTGTGCGAGGACGAACCCCACCACATCGACGAACAGGTTTCGTAGCGGAAGTGGTAGACGAAGTGAGGTCATTCGTGCGGCCTGGACCACACGCAGAACCCGCCCTGGCCGGAGGCCCCGCGATCGGGGCGGCAGGGCGTCTTGGTGAATCAACGCGCTCGATGACGCGAACTCGCGCCCTGGCGACGCGATCGCGGTCGCGGGTTCTCGGATAAACGCCGTGGACAAGATGTTCGACTTCGCCCTGACCGGCGAACTCCTCGGCCTCGACTTCGTGCGGACGGCGCTGCTCGCGGCCGCCGTCCTCGGCCTGGTGGCCGGCGTGCTCGGCCCGCTGGTGGTCATGCGGCGGATGTCGTTCGCCGTGCACGGCACCGCCGAACTCGCGTTCACCGGCGCCGCGGGCGCGCTGCTGCTGGGCGTCGGCGTCGAACTCGGCGGCCTCGCGGGCGCGGTCATCGCCGCCCTGCTGATCGGGATCCTCGGCGGCCGCGAGTCCGAACGCGACTCCGTTATCGGCGTGATCCTCGCCTTCGGCCTCGGCATGGGCGTCCTGCTGCTGTCGTTCTACGAAGGCCGCAGCGCCAACAAGTTCGGCATCCTCGTCGGGCAGATCATCACCATCGACTCGACCAATCTGAACCTGCTCGTCGGCGCGTCGGTCGTCGTACTGGTGGTGCTCGCGGTGATCTACCGGCCGCTGCTGTTCGCCACGGTCGACCCGGCGGTCGCGACGGCGCGCGGCGTGCCGGTGCGGCTGCTGTCGCTGATCTTCGCGGTGCTGGTCGGGATTTCGAGCGCGCTCGGCGTGCAGATCGTCGGCGCGCTGCTGGTGGTCTCGCTGATGGTGACCCCGGCCGCGGCGGCCGCGCGGGTCACGGCGAGCCCGTGGAAGGCGACCGTGCTGTCGATCGTGTTCGCGGAGATCGCCGCGCTCGGCGGGATCATCCTCTCGCTCGCGCCGGGGAAGCCGGTGAGCGCGTTCGTCACGACGATCTCGTTCGTGATCTACCTGGTCTGCCGTCTCGTCGCGTGGCTGCGCGGGCGTACGTCGCGGGTCCGCGTCGAGCCGACGGCGACCGCGCAGCCCGCCCTGCGCTAGCGGATCGGGTTCTCGGCGAGCGCCTTCTTCAGCGGTTCGAGGAAATTCGGGTCGATGAAGGCGAGCTGACCGCCGGCCACACTGCGCTCCACGGCCTCGACGACCACGACGTTCGCGTTCACGAACGCGTCGACGGCCTCGGCCTGCGACGTCTTCTGCGTGAAGTGCGCCAGCATCGTCAGGTTCGTGAACGCGCCCGAGAGATACCGCGAAGACGCCTTCGTGAACGAGTCGCCGTAGATCAGGACCTTGTCGTCCACGGTCCCGATCAAAGGGCTCGCCGTGCGGTAGATGGGCCGGTCGATGTCGCCGTTCGGCTCGCCCGCGCGTTCGGCGACGCCGTCCGGGCGGAGGCTGTACAGCGTGTTCGTCTTCGTGCCCTGCTTGTTGATCAGCGGCGGCAGATCGGCGACAGTGTCGTACTGGCCGACGGGAACGCTCACCCAGGTCTGCGTGACCCCCGGCTTGATCGCGTTCGCGATGGCGCGCGTCATGACCAGTGCGCCCTCATCGGCCCAGTGGGTGTCGTTCGGCGGGTAGATCGGATGCTGCACGCGGCCCTCGGACGCGCGGAGTTCGGGCCGCAGGTCGATCGCGCGCGCGTCCTTGAGCATCCGGTGCCAGGTGGACGCCTCGGCCGATCGCGAACAGTCCTTGCCGGGGTAGGTGTCCGGCAGGAACTGCGGCACCATCGTCGACTTGTCCGGCGCGATGACGAGCTCGAACCTGCGCCCGGACTGCTCGACCGCGCGCCGCAGCTCGTTGATCTTGGCGATGGTCTCGGGCAGCGGACGGGACGGATCGCATTTCGCGTCGGCGTCGTAGCCGTAGTACAGCCAGCCGTCGTGGCCCTGCACGACACGGCGGTAACCGGACGCGGCGTTCGGCGTCGGCCCCTGGGTGGGCGCGGTCTTGGACGGCGCCGGTGCCGGCGGCGCGGGGATCGGGCCCGCCTGCTGCCGCGGTGGCTGCTGGTCGAGCGGGGCGCTCTCGCCGAAGACGCCGCGGCTGATCGCGTCGGCGGCGGCGATCGCGCCCGGCCGGAACGACAGCTGGTCGATCGCCCAGGTCGGCATGTCGGTGAAGAAACCCCAGCCCCGGTCCAGCCCGGGGAAGCTCGCGAGCTTGTGGTTCTCGATCTCGCCCGGCCGGACGCCGAACACCCACAGCAGCGCGGGGGTGGTGAAGAACAGAAGCGCGCTGATCAGCGCGGTCAGCTGCCTGCCGCCGTGGCGGGGACGGTGCAACGCGTGCTCGCGCGGAAGCCACGCCTCGTGGACGGCTGGCAGCTGCTGGGGTTCGGACGCCACCCCTCCACCGTAATCACCCCGTGTCTCCCGCATGTGAGAACGCCTCACTTCCGCGCCCCGGATCGCGTTTAGCCCGCTAAACGCAGGTGCGCGGCCCCGGGCACCCAAAACGCGTTTAGCCCGCTAAACGCGATTCGCCCCGCTCCCCGGCGGCCCCACGCCCCCTCCCGCGCCTCCCGCCCCGGATCGCATTTCGCGGGCTAAACGCGATCCGGCTGGCTGGAGAACCCGGATCGCGTTTAGCCCGCTAAACGCAGGTCAGTGCAGCATCAGCAGGACCTGCAGCTCACCGACCAGGAAGCCGATGAGCCCACCCACCGCGATCAGCTTCCACTCGTCCTGCCGGAACGCGGGCCTCAGCAACCCTTCGAACTCCAGCGGCGTCAGCCCCAGCATCCGCCGTTCGACGATCTTCGCGACGTCCATCGCCTCGGTCAGGTAGCCCTCGGCGTACCGGATCGTCGGCGGCAGCCGCTCCAGCGCCTTCCGCGCGGCCGCCTGCTTGATCTCCTGCAGCCGTTGCCCGCCGACGGCCATCACGACCATCGGTTTCGCGACACTCGCCTGCTCGTCCACGGCGTGCGCCACCAGCCGTTCGACCAGCGCGTACAGCCGATCCGACCGCGGCCCGCGCAGGACGGCGTCGAGCAGGTTCGGCACGGTGAGGATCTCGTTCGCGATCATCTCGCCGTACTGACGCGCGACCTCGGCCCGCCGCCGCTGGAACTTGCCCTGCAGGATCACCCGCCCGACCCGCACCGGCTCGCGCGGCACGAAGATCAGCTTGATCGCCAGCCAGTCGGTGAACAACCCGATGCAGCCACCGAAGATCGGCAGCACCCACGGCTCCTTCGTCAGCGCCCAGACGAACGCCTGCACGATGCCCAGCCCGAAGCCGAAGTAGATCCCGGTGCGCGCGATGAACGCCATCTCCGGCCGCGACGTCTCGCGGATCAGCCGGACGAGCAGCTTCTTGTCCCTGGTGAGCCGCTGCACGGTCATGTGCTGGAAGTCGAGCACCTCGTCGAGGTTCTCGGTCATCTCCTCCATGAACTCGCGCACCAGCCGTGGCGTCGACGCCTGGACCTGCTTGATCAGCAGTTCCTGCGCCATCGTCGGCATGACCTCCCAGAGCCTGGGATGGTGCTTTTCGAGCACTTCGCGCGCGACCTCGTCCACGGCCCGCAGCAACGGCTGCTCGATCTCGCGCGTGATGATCGCCGGATCGATCCGGCGGAAGACCTCCTTGACGTCCAGCAGATTCGACGTCAGCAACTCGGTCGCGACGGCGGCCATCCGCCCGCCGTGTTTGGGCACCACGCCCTGCCAGCCGAGGAAGGGTTTGATCCCGACGAACTCGAGCGGTTTGAACATCATCTCGATGGCGACGCGTTTGGTGACGTAGCCGATCAGCGCGGCGACGAACGGGATCGCGGCGTACAGCCACCAGTGCCGGGCGAGGTCGTCCAGGACGGCGTCCACACGACCTCCTCGCTTCGCTCAGGGAAGGGGAAACCGTATCGGTTGGCCTTCAGTGAAGCAGTAGAAGCACCTGAAGTTCACCGACAAGGCCGCCGATCACCGCGCCGACGGCGATCAGTTTCCACTCGTCCTGCCGGAACGCCGGGCGCAGCAGCTGCTCGAATTCGAGCGGGTTCAGCCGCCGCATTCTGTCCACAATGGTGTTCCGGACGTCGAGCGCGTTGACCGCGTAGCTCTCGGCGTGGCGGATCGTCTCCGGGATCCGCGCCGCCGCCTTCGCGGCCGCCGTCTGCTTCATCTCCTGGAACCGCCTGCTCCCGACGGCCATCGCGACGAACGGCTTCACGACACTCGCCTGCGCGTCGATCGTCCGCTGCACCTCACGGGTGATCATCGCGAACAGCTTGTCCGATTTCGGGCCGCTCAGCACGGCTTCGAGCAGGTTCGGGATGGTGATGATCTCGCGCGCGATCATGTCGCCGTAGTCGGCGGAGACCTGGTCCTTGCGCTTCTGGAACACGCCTTGCCAGGTGTAGAAGCCGAAGAACCGTTTCGGCTCGCGCGGCAGGAAGATCATCTTCAGCGCGATCCAGTCGGTGAACCAGCCGATGCCGATACCGAACAGCGGCAGCACGATCGGCGACTTCGTCAGTGCCCACACCAGCAGCTGCACACAGCCGAGGGAGAACCCGAACACGATCCCCGACCGCGCGATGAACCGCATCTCCGGCCGCGAGATGTCGCGGATCAACCGGTTCAGCAAGGCCTTGTCACGCACCAGGTTCGTCACGACCATGTGCTTGAGGTCGAGGACGTCCTCGATGTTCTCCGAGATCTCGCCCATGATCTTCGTGATCGCGCGCGGCGCCTCGGCCTGCACGCGTTTGAGCAGTAGTTGCTGGGCGGTGTTCGGCAGTACTTCCCACAGTCTGGGCTGGTACTGCTCCATCACCTCGCGGGTGACGTCCTCGACGATCCGCAGCAGCGGTTGCTCGATCTCCTTCGCCACCTGGGCCGGGTCGAGCCTGGCGAAGATCTCCTTCGGGTCGACGAGGTTGTTCGTCAGCATCTCGGTGGCGGTGGCCGCCATCCGCTCCGCGTTCGCCGGCAGCACTCCCTGCCAGCCGAGGAACGGTTTGACACCGACGAATTCCACCGGTTTGAACATCATCTCGATGGCGACGCGTTTGGTGACGTAGCCGATCAGCGCGGCGACGAACGGCATGGTGACGTACACCGGCCAGTGCTCGCCGAGATCGGCGATGACGGCGTCCACTTCCGAGCCCCTCCCGCGTCTTGCTTGAAGGGCAACCTAGCCGCCGGTCCTCAATGGAGGAGTAACAGGACCTGAAGTTCACCCACGAGCCCGCCGATCACCGCGCCGACCGCGATCAGCTTCCATTCGTCCTGCTGGAAGGCGGGACGGAGGATCCCCTCGAACTCGAGCGGGGTCAGCTGCTGCATCTTCGTGACGATGGTGTTGCGGACGTCGAGCGCGTCAGTGGCGTAGCTCTCCACGTGTTTCACCGTTTCGGGGAGATACGCGATCGCCTTTTCCGCCGCGGCCTTCTTCATCTCCTGGTACTGGACCCCGCCGACGGTCAGCGCCACCAACGGTTTCGCGATGCTCGCCTGCGCGTCGATGGTCCGCTGCACCTCGCGGGTGATCATCGCGAACAGCTTGTCCGATTTGGGCCCGGTGAGCACGGCCTCCATCACGTTCCGCACGGTGAGGACCTCGTCGGCGATCAGCGCGCCGTAGTCCTTGGCCACCGCCTGGCGGCGTTTCTGGAACATGCCCTGCCAGCTGAAGAACAGGAACCGGCGCGGCTCACGCGGGTAGAAGATCATCTTCAGTGCCAGCCAGTCGGTGACGAACCCGGTGACGAAACCGAAGATCGGCATGATCAGCGGCTGTTTCGTCAACGCCCACGCGACGAACTGGATCAGGCCGATGACGAAGCCGAACCAGATGCCGGACCGGGCGATGAAGCGGAGCTCCGGGGTCGCGACCTCCTTGATCAGGCGGCAGGTCAGCGATTTGTCGCGGACCATCGAGTTGATCAGCATCTCGTTGACGTCGAGGACCTCGTCGATGTTCGTCGACACCTCGCGCATCAGCCGCGCTACGACCTTCGGCGCCTGCGAGCGGACCTGATCGACCAGCATGCGCTGCGCCCGTGTCGGCAGCAGCTCCCACAGTCTGGGCTGGTACTGCTCCATCACCTCGCGGGTGACGTCCTCGACGGCCTTGAGGAGCGGCTCTTCGAGTTCCTTGACCATTTCCTCGGGATCGAGCCGGGAGAAGATCTCCTGCGGATCGACGAGGTTCTTGGTCAGCAGGTCGACGGCGGTGGTCGCCATCCGGCGGGAGTTGGCCGGGATGACCCCCTGCCAGCCGAGGAACGGTTTGATCCCGACGAACTCCAGCGGCCGGAACATCATCTCGATGGCGACGCGTTTCGTGATGTACCCGATGAGCGCGGCGATGAAGGGCATCGTGGCGTAGACGTGCCAATGCTCGCGGATGTCTTCGAGGATCGCCGAGATGTCCAACCGGGCCTCCGCTGCTTACGACCTGTCAACAATGCAGGATGCCATGTGATCGGTCCACCGCACGCCGAGTGCAGCCGTTTGGCGGTACTGCCCGACGGGTGCCAGCTCATTAAGGTGGCCGCCATGGTCGCTCCTGAGAAGACGGCGCCTCAGGCGCCCTCAGCGAAATCGTCCCCGTTCGCGGGCTCTGTCCGCGGTTACGACAAGCGTCAGGTCGACGAGCACCTCGCCGAACTGGCGACCGAACTCAAGCAGACCTCACGCAGCCGCGACGAGGCCGTGGCGACCGCGGGTGAACTCACCAAGGCGCTCGGCCACGCCCAGAAGGAACTGGACGAGACCAAGGCCGCCCTCGTGCGGATGAGTTCGAGCCCGTCCGGCGCCGGCGCGATGGCCGAACGCGTCCGCATGATGATGCAGCTCGCCGAGGAGGAGATCGCCGACCTCAAGGCCGCCGCGGAAGCCGACGCCAAATCGACCCGGGCCGAAGCGGACAAGTACGCCCACGAGACGCAGCGCGCGAGCGAGAAGGCGGCCAAGGACGCGCAGGCCGAGCGGGAAAAGCTGCTCGCCGACGCCAAGGCGGAGATCGAGCGGCTGAACTCCGAGGCGGCGCAGAAGCGCAAGGAACTGGACATGGAGAGCGTCCGGGCCCGCGCCGCCGCGGACAAGAAGGCCGAGGAGGCTTCGGCGGCTCGCCGCGCGGAGGCCGAGAAGGCGTCCGCGGACAAGATCGCGGAAGCCGATCAGGTGTCGGCGGCCAAGCGTGCCGAGGCCGAGCGGATCTCCGCGGAGAAGATCGCCAAGGCGGAGAAGTCTTCGGCGGAGGACATCGCCGCGAAGCAGGAGCAGGTCGCGGAGGCCCTCACCGACGCGAAGACCCAGCAGGCCGAAGCCCAGCAGGCCCGGAAGCTCGCGCTGGAACTCCGGTCGAAGGTCTCCGATCGGCTCTCCGCCACGGACGCCGCCGTCCAGGAGGCCATCCGGCTGCTGGCTCCCGCCCCTGATGCCGCCGAGGCACCCAAGCCGGAGGCCGCGCCGAAGCCCGCTCCCACCAAATCCAACGGCCCACGCCCTTCCTGATCGCTTAACGCCGGACGACGGCGAACAGCTCGTCGTCGATCCAGCCCCTGGTGTGCAGCTCGGCGCAGAATCGCTGGTACGACTCGGCGAGCACGGCACTTTCGCGCTCGTCGGGCTCGACCAGCGTTCCCCCGCCGAGCCCTTCGGACGCCTCGGTGAGCCCGCCCGGCAGGACTCCCGCCGCGGCGAGCAGCGCGGCGCCGTAACCCGTTTCCGCCTGTGGCGACACCCGCAGGCCGAGGCCGGTGACGGTCGCCCTGATCCGTGTCCACAAAGGACTTCTGCTGCCGCCGCCCGCCGCCAGCAGCGGATCGGTGACCGTGACGCCGAGGCGGCGCAGGTGGTCCAACGCCAGCCGCTCGAGGAAGGCGACCCCCTCCAGCCTGGCCCGGTGCAGTTCCACCTCGTCCGCTTCACCCGACACGAAGCCCTCCGCGTCCGGGCTGGCGAACGGGAAGCGTTCGCCCTTGCGCCGCAACGGATACGCGACCACCTTCGCCGGACCCAGCTCGGCCGCCGCCGCGTCGAGTTCGGGAAGGCGATCCTGCCCGGCGACGGCCTCGCCGCCGGTGTTCGACGCGCCACCGGGCAGCCACCAGCCGTCCGGATGACGGTGGCTGTACATCGCCCCCGTCGGATCCGGCACCAGCCCCTCGGTGACTCCCTTGAGCACGTACGTCGTGCCGAGGATCCCGACGAAGCTCCCGGGAGCGACCGCGCCGGCCGCGAGCTGGCCGGCGCAACCGTCGGTCATCCCGGCCACGACCGGGCAGCCCGCCGGGAGTCCGGCGACCGGACGGGCCACCTCGCCCAGCACGGTGGCCGGCGCGACCACCGAGGGGAGCAGGCTCGCCGGCACGCCCAACGCCTCGAAGACCTCGGCGGGCCACTCGAGGGCGAGCGGGTCGTAACCGCTCTTCAAGGCATGCGACCAATCGGCCGCCACCGGCCCGCCGGTGAGCTCCGCGGCGATCAGATCGGGGGTGTGGCGGATCCCGGCGACGTCGGGGACGTGCCCGGCCAGCCAGGCGATCCGGCCGAGCGCGGCCGTGGCGGACACGCCGGAACCGAGCCGCCGCCAGCGATCCGCGCCGAGGGCGGTGGCCTCGCGGTTGAGTTCCGCACCCCGCCTGTCGTCGTACATCAGCGCGGGGGTGACCGGCTCACCGGACGCGTCGACCCCGACGATCGTCCCCGACGTCGCGGCGATGGCCACCGCGGCGACCTCGCCGCCCCTGCCCGGCAGCTCGCCGGTGACCTTCGCCAGCACTGTCTTCACCGCCGGCCACCAGGACCGGGCGTCCTGCTCGCTGTGTCCGCGGCCGTCGCGGACCGGCGCGGGCAGCGGCCCGGCGGCCGAAGCGAGGACGGTGCCGCCGCGCACCGCGAGGGCTCGGACCCCCGCGGTGGCGACGTCGATGCCGATCGTGACGGGTTGGCTCACGTGGTGACGACCTTCTCTCCGACTTCTTGCAGACTTTTGTCCTCTTCGATCGCCTTCGCCGTCTCATCGGGCAGCTTCAGGTAGCGCACCATGACCGCCGCGACCAGATACAGCGCGGCGAAGACGATCACCACGCCGGCCGCGCCCAGCGGGCCGAGGAACACGCTGACGATCGCCGGCCCGACGAACGCCGCCGCGCCCGCGCCCAGGTTCAGCAGGGCCATCGCGCCACCCTTGTTCTCCGGGGCGAGCGAGGGGAGCAGCGCCGAGATCGGCACGAACCCGGCGAGCGTGGCGCCGTACAGCGCGCCGACGAGCAGGGCGAGCCAGTAGTACTCGGCGCCCATGGCGATCGGGACGAAGTAGAGCAACAGGATCGAAATCGCGCAGCCGATCGCGCCGAACCAGAAGATCGTGGTGCGCCAGCCGATCCGGTCGCTCAGCACGCCGAAGATCAGGTTGAAGAAGATGTTCGTGCCGTAGATGACCGAGACCAGGAGGAGCCAGCGGCTCTCCCCGAACCCGATCTCCTCGATGAAGATCGTCGGGAAGAACACCAGCATCCCGAATTCGGGCGCGGTGTTGATGACGCGGACGAGCATCCCGACGCCGACGCGGGGCTTCTTCCACGCGATCGACACGCTGGAAACCAGGCTCTGCACCGGTTTCACGTCCGGCGGCGCGAGCCGGGTGTACCCGGTCCGTTGCCGGACACCGAAGATCGCGAGCAGCCCGCCGAGCGCGAGCAGCGCCACCGACACCCAAAGCGTCCCGTACTGGCCCAGCACCGGGTTCGTGAAGCTCGCGACCAACGCGCCCAGCGTCGGAAGCCCGCCGGTGAAGGCGAAGTAGAACCAGCCCACCGCCGCGCCGAGCCTGGCGACCGGCGCCACCGCGGTGATCCAGACCAGGAAACCGAACGCGAACATCGGATAGCCGAACCCGCGCAGACCGTAGAACACCAGCATCAACGGGTAGTTCTCACCCGATACCGCGACCGCGAGGAACAGCACGTCGAACACCAGCCAGATGGCCAGGCCGATCATCATCACGCGACGCGGGCCCCACAGATCCGACAGCGCGCCCGACAACCACGACGCCAGCATCACGGCGACGCCGTACACGGTGATCACGTACGAAGCCTTGATCTCGGTGCCCGCGCCGTTGTCCGCCATGAACGGCGCGATGAAGCCCGACTCGACCCCGTCGCCGATCATGAACAGCAGCAGCCCGGCGTAGCCGAGGAACAGCGGGGCGGGCAGGCCCCAACGGTTCAGTACGCGGGCGAACCCGCTCCCGGATCGCGATAACGGCGGTGTTACCTGGTTCATGCACGCCTCCATGACGTCGTGTTCAGCGTATCATGGATCGTGTTAACTTAACTTTCAAGATGTTACATCGGTGGATTTTCGTGTTAGCCTCGCGCGCCCGGGTCGGTCCTGCGGCGTGAGTGACCGGGTGAAGACGCGTTGCGAAAGCCACTTTCGCAACGTTGAAGGTTGCGAAAGTGGCTTTCGCAACGCGCCTTCGGTCCATGAGTGCCTGGGCCATCCGCCAGACCCTGAAGTACGTGAAGGCCCCCTTCACTGCGCTAGACGCAATGAAGGGGGCCTTCACGTACTTCAGGTCGCGGCAGGCGGCTCCTCAGAGTTCCGCGAGGTCCACTTCCACCTGGCTCCGCATCTCCTCGGCCAGGTGCTCTTCCACTCCGTCGTCGACGATCAGCACGTCGAAGTCGCTCAACGGCGCCAGCCGGTGCAGCGCCGCGCGTTCGGTCTTGCTGTGGTCCATCAGCAGCACCTTCGTCCGGGCGCTGGCCAGCATCGCGCGCTTCAGCATCACGATCTCCGGTTCCTGATGGAACGTCATCCGCGTGTTCATCGCCGAGGTCGAAACGAAGGTCGCGTCGACGTTGATCCGCTCGATCGCCTCCAGGCTCTGCATGCCGAGGAACGAGTCGTGGGTCGCGGAGTAGTCGCCGCCGATGCAGATGAGCCGCAGGTCGGGAACGCCTTTGAGCAGTTCGATGGCGCCGAGGTAGTTCGTCGCGACGGTCAGCGGGGTGACGCGGTGCAGCATCTTCGCCAGCGCGAGCGCGCTCGTGGAGTCGTCGAGCAGGATCGACATCCCCGGCTCGACGCGCGCGAGCGCGTGCGCGGCGATGGCCATCTTCTCTTCCGAATGCACGTTCATCCGGTAGTCGGCGTTGCTTTCGAACACCGTCGACGGCATGGCCGACACGCCGCCTCGGTACTTCCGGAGCAGGCCGCGCCGCGCCAGTTCGTCGACGTCGCGGTGCACCGTCATGGTGCTGACGCCGGTGAGTTCCACCAGTTCGGAGATGCTCGCGGAGCCGGTTGTGAAGACGTGTTCGGTGATCAGCTGCTGACGCGTGTTACGAGAGTGCGCGCTCGCACCGGCCGTCTTCTCATCGCTCATGTCGTCCAGTATCGCGTGCGGGCGGGCTGATTGAGGCGCAGCAGGCCGGTGCGCGTGCCGTCGATCTCTATCTCCGTGACGGCCGCGTTGTCCAGCCGCGGGAACACGGTGCGGTAGTTCTCGAGCGGAATGCCGAGCAGTGCGCACAACGTCAGCCTGATCAAGGTGTTGTGCGCGACGACCAGCACCGTCTCGCCCGGTGTCTCGGCGGCGATCCCGCGCAAGGCGCCGGCTCCGCGGGTGGCCGCGTCGGCGGGCGGCTCCGAACCGGGGAACGCGCCGCTCACGGGATCGGCGAGAAACCTTGCCACCGCAGCGGGATCCGTCTCCGCCAGCTCGGCCCTGGTGCGCCCTTCCATCAGTCCGAAGTGGACTTCACGCAGCTCGTCGACCACCCGTAAAGGCAGGTCCAAGGCCTTGGCGGACGGCTCCGCGGTGCGCCGTGCCCGGCTCTGCGGCGAGCAGAACACGGCGGACGGCTCGGCCGCCGCGGCGAATCCGGCGAGCTCGTCCGCCTGCCGCAGACCTTCCTCGGTCAGCGCGACGTCACTGCTGCCCGCGTACCGGTTCTCGGCATGCCATTCCGTTTGGCCGTGCCGTGCCAATAACAACCGTGCGACCACGCGATCCCTCCTCGGGGCTTGTCCAGATCACATCATCGATGTTAACTTAACAGCATCGATGTGAAAGGAGATGCCGGATGGCACTCGCCGCGGTGGTGTTCGACCTGGACGGTGTCCTCGTCGACAGTGAACACCTTTGGGAGGAGAACTGGGTGGCGTACGCCGCCCGGCACCGCACCGAATGGACCGCCGAGGACACCGCGTCCGTGCAGGGGATGAGCGCGCCCGAATGGGCCGCGTATCTCGCGAAGCGGTCCGGCACCCCGGAAAGCGCGGCCGAGGTCGAGCGTGCCGTGGTCGACGGCATGATCGCCGCGATCGAGGCGGGCGAGGCGCCCCTCCTGGCCGGCGCCGGGGAGATGGTCCGCGAGGTGAGCGCGAAGGTGCCGGTCGCGCTGGCGTCGTCGGCCGCCCGCCGGGTGATCGACGCGGTGCTCTCCAAGCACGGGCTCACCGGCGAGTTCGCCGCGACCGTCTCCAGCGCCGAGGTCGCCAGGGGCAAACCGAGCCCGGACGTCTATCTCGAAGCCGCGGCCAGGCTCGGCCGGTCCGGTGAGGAATGCCTCGGCGTCGAAGACTCCAGCAACGGCATCCGCGCCGCCGCCGCGGCCGGGCTCACCGTGATCGCGTTGCCGAATCCGGTGTACCCGCCGAAGCCGGACGCGCTGGAGCTGGCCGCCGAGGTCGCGGAGAACAACGACGACGTGCGCCGCAAGCTGCTCGCGTACCTGTCCGGTGAATTCGCGGAAGCGAGCGGGCGATGACGGTCCTGGGAGCCGCGGAGACGTTCAAACGCGACTGGCTGGACGGGTTCGTCACGGCCTACGGGCGTTCGGTGCGCAAGGTTCCCGGCGCCTATGGCGTGCTGCGCCGGGAAGAATCCGAACCCAAGGTCGCGGTGGTGATCGGCGGCGGCTGCGGGCACTATCCCGCGTTCGCCGGGCTGGTCGGTCCCGGTCTGGCCGACGGAGCCGTGGTGGGCGACGTGTTCACCAGCCCGAGCGCCGAGCAGGTCTATCGCACCGCGCGGGCCGCGGAGAGCGGAGCGGGCGTGCTCTTCGGCTACGGCAACTACCAGGGCGACGTGCTGCATTTCGGGCTCGCCGCGCGCAGGCTGGCCGCGGAGGGCATCGAGAGCAGGACGATCCTGGTCACCGACGACATCGCCAGCGGTCCCGCCGACGCGCCGGAAAGGCGTCGCGGTGTCGCGGGCGACTTCCTGGTCTTCAAGATCGCGGGCGCCGCAGCCGAACGCGGTGACGATCTGGCCGCCGTGCACGCGGTGGCGGAGAAGGCGAACGCGAACACCCGGACGTTCGGCGTGGCGTTCGGCGGGTGCACGCTGCCCGGCGCGTCCGCTCCGCTGTTCACCGTCGGCGAGAGCGAGATGGAGCTGGGGCTCGGCATCCACGGCGAGCCCGGCGTCCGCACGGTCGGCAGGCTGAGCGCACGGGAGCTGGCCGACGAGCTGGTCGACGGTCTCCTCCCGGAGCTGCCCGCCGGCGACGGACGCGTGGTGGTCCTGCTGAACGGGCTGGGCCGCACCAAATACGAGGAGATGTTCGCGACCTACACCCGGGTGCACGAGCGGCTCGCCGCGGCGGGGCTCAGCCCGTCGCACACCGAGGTCGGCGAGTTCGTCACTTCGCTCGACATGGCGGGTGTCTCGCTGTCGATCCTGGTGCTCGACGACGAACTCGCCGAGCTCTACGCGGCCCCCTGCGACACCCCCGGCTATCGGAGCACCGGTGCCGCGCTGGCACAGGTACCGCTGGAGTCCACAGTGGACGCTCTACTGGCGGAGGCCGAGCCGGGGCAGGGCATCGTGGATCGAGCGCTGACCGCGGCTCTGCGCGATATCGAGGCCAACGAAGCCGAACTCGGCCGGTTGGACGCGGTCGCGGCCGACGGCGATCACGGACTGGGGATGACCAGGGGCATGCGGGCCGCGGTCTCCGCCGCTCGGCGCGACGGAGACTCGCTGTCCACCGCGCTCCTGGCCGCCGGGACGGCGTTCGCCGACGCGGCGGGAGGTGCGTCCGGCGCGCTGTACGGCGTCCTGCTCGCCGAGACCGGTGCGGGACTGGGTGGCCTGGCGGCCGAAGAGGTCACCGCGGGAACACTCGCCGGCGCGGTGGACGGCGCGGTGAAGGCGTTCGTCGAACTGGGCAAGGCCGAGCCCGGCGAGAAGACCATGCTCGACGCCATCGAGCCGTTCCGGCTGGCGTTGCGCGAACAGGCCGAGGCGGGCGCCGACGTCCCGCAGGCCTGGCAGAAGGCGGCCCAGGTCGCGGTGAGCGCGGCCGAGGCCACGGCGGACCTGCTGCCCGTCAAAGGCCGGGCGGCGCGATTGGCGAGGCGCAGCGAAGGGCACCCCGATCCCGGGGCCACCTCGTTCGCGCTGCTCGTCACCGCGGTCGGCCAGGCTCTCGGAAAGGAAGACTGAATGCGGATCGTGGTGGCGGCGGACAACGCCGGGGTGGCACTCAAGGACCAGCTGCGTGACCTGCTCCTCGCCGACGACCGGGTGGACGAGGTCACCGACCTCGGCGTGGCCGACGGGTCCGACGACAAGGCGTACCCACTGCTCGGCTTGGCGGCGGCGGAGACCATCGCGCGGGGTGAGGCGGATCGCGGAGTCCTGGTCTGCGGGACCGGGATCGGCATGGCGATCTCGGCGAACAAGGTCCCCGGTGTCCGGGCCACGGTCGCGCACGACTCGTACTCCGCCGAGCGTTCGGTCAAATCGAACGACTGCCAGGTGATCACCTTCGGCGCCCGGGCGATCGGTCCGGAGCTGGCGAAGAAGATCGTCGCCGAATGGGTCGGCCATCGCTTCGACCCGGCATCGGCCAGCGCGAGCAAGGTCGCGCACATCACCGAATACGAGCAAGCTCACTGAACGCGGCCCGACACGGGCACGGAGAGAGGACGCAGAGTTGCGGATACTCGCTGCGGGAGACCATTTCGTCGGCACCGGCCTGCTGGCCGACGCCGTCCGTGCCGAGGTCGGCGCCGGGCACGAATTCTCGGAACTGACCCTGCCGTGGCCGGTGGAGCCGTTCGGCCCGGTCGCGAACGTCCACGAGGCCAGCGGCACCGAGGAGCAGGTGATCGAGGCCTTGGCCGGAGCCGAGGTCGCGGTGACCCAGATGGCGCCCTTCACCAAGCAGGTGTTCGCGGCCGCACCCGGGCTCAAGCTCGTGTCGGTGTGCCGGGGCGGCCCGGTCAACGTCGATCTCGCGGCGGCCACCGAAGCGGGTGTCGCGGTGACGTACGCGCCTGGCCGTAACGCCGGTGCCGCCGCCGAATTCGCGGTGGGGATGATCCTGGCCGCGATGCGCCGGATCTCGACGTCCTCGGCCGAACTGCTGGGCGGCACCTGGCGCGGCGACTACTACGCCTACGACCAGACCGGTCTCGAACTCGACGGG
The DNA here is from genome assembly GCF_051373225.1 of Amycolatopsis sp. w19. Classification (NCBI taxonomy): domain Bacteria; kingdom Bacillati; phylum Actinomycetota; class Actinomycetes; order Pseudonocardiales; family Pseudonocardiaceae; genus Amycolatopsis; species Amycolatopsis sp. w19. The sequence continues at coordinate 31,488 of NZ_JBPQFM010000003.1, forward strand.
ACCACCGTCGGCCTGGTGGGGTACGGCGCGATCGGTGCGCGGGTGGCCAAGGTGCTCGTCGCGTTCGGTGCGAAGGTGCTGGTCTCGGACCCGTTCGCCGACCCGGCCCGGATCAGCGCGGACGGGGCGGAGCTCGTCGAACTGGACGACCTGCTGCGCCGCAGTTTCGTGGTGAGCCTGCACGCCCGGCTCACCGAGGAGACCCGGCACCTGATCGACGCCGCCAAACTCGCGTTGCTGCCGGAAGGCGCCGTGCTGGTCAACACCGCGCGCGGCGGCCTGCTGGACTACTCTCCGCTGCCGGAAGCACTGCGCTCGGGACGGCTCGGCGCGCTCGCGCTCGACGTGTACGACGTCGAGCCCCCGCCCGCGGACTGGGCGTTGCGGGACGCGCCGAACGTGATCGCGACACCGCATCTCGCCGGGGCCAGCAGGCAGACGGCGGAGCGGGCGGCGAGCATCGTCGCCGCCGAAGTCGGCCGGTACGCGCGCGGGGAGGCACTCGCCAATCTGGCGAACCCCGAGGTCCTGCGGCCATGATCATCGGCGTCGACATCGGCACGTCACTGACCAAGGCGGTCGTCTTCGACAAGGCCGGGATGTCCGTGGCGAGCGCGTGCACCACGTCCGAGGTGCACCACCTGCCGGGAGGGTTGGTCGAACAGGATCTCGATCAGGTGCTGGGCACCGTGGCGACGGTGGTGCGCGAGGTCGCCGCCGGGCTCGACGGTCCGGTCACCGCATTGGCCCTCACCGGTCAGGGCGACGGGCTGTGGTTGCGCGACGAATCCGGCGAGGCCGTGCGCCCGGCGATCTCCTGGCTCGACGGCAGGGCGAACTCGTTGCTCGCCCAGTGGCAGGCAGGCGGAGTGGCCAGGGAGGTTTTCCGCCGTACCGCGTCGGGAATGTTCCCCGGTTGCGCCGCGGCCATCATGTCCTTTTTGGACACTCATGAACCGGAGTCGCTGGACAGGGCGGCGGTGGCGGGTTACTGCGTCGACGCGGTACTCCAGCGGCTGACCGGCGAGATCACGGTCGACGCGTCGGACGCTTCGTTGCCGTTCCTCGACCCGGCCACCCGGCGGTACGACGAAGACGCCATCGCGGCCGTCGGTCTCTCCCACCGCCGGAACCTGTTCGCGGAGCCGGCGGCGCCGAAGACCGTGTTCCGCTTGGACGAACGCGGCGCCGGACTGCTCGGGCTTCCGGTCGGGCTGCCCGTCACCGCGGGGCCGTTCGACCTGCCCGCGAGTGCCATCGGTGCCGGTGTACGACGGCCGGGCGACGGCATCCTCACCGCCGGCACCACCCTCGCCTGCCAGGTCCTGACGGACTCGGCGGAGTTCGATCCGGAAGGCGAGCCCGCCGGGATGTTCCTCTGCACGCCGGAAGAAGGCGAGTTCCTGCGGGCGATGCCGGCGATGGTCGGTACCGCCGGGATCGACTGGATGTGCCGCCTGTTCGGAATCGAGGTCGAGGAGATCGGCTCGCTGCTCGACACGAGCGGACCCGGCGCGGGCGGGGTCCGCGCGCTTCCGTTCCTCTCCGCGTCCGGTGAGCGGGCGCCGTTCGTCGACGCTTCGGCGAGGGCCCAGTTCTCCGGGCTGAGCCTGGAGAGCGAACGTGGGGACATCGTCCGGGCGCTGTGCGAGTCGATCGCTTACGCGGCGAGGCATTGCTTCGAGGCGGCCGGGCTCACCGGCACGTTGTACGCGTGCGGCGGCGGGGTCCGGTCGCTCGAATGGACCCGGATCTTCGCCGACGTTCTCGGACGGCCCATCGTGATCCCCGGCGATCCCGGGGTGGGCGCGCGAGGCGCGGTGATCGTCGCGGCGGACGCCCTCGGCGAGCCGGTCGACCGCGAACTCTGGGCGGAGAGTGCGCGCGTCGTCGAGGTCCGGCCCGAGAACGTAGGGTTCTACGAGCAGGGCTATGCCGACTATCAGGCCTCACTGGCCGCGGCCCGCGGACTTTGGAGGTTGTGACGGTGATCCTGGCCAAAGAACGCCTGGCGGTCTGCGAGTTCGCCCGCCGGATGACCGCGGACGGGCTCGTGGTCGGCACCTCCGGCAACGTCTCCGCGAGGCAGGGCGAGCTGGTCGCGGTGACCCCGACCGGGGTCGACTACGCCGGGCTGCGGTCGGAAGACATCCCGGTGGTCGGCCTGGACGGCGAAATCGTCGAAGGCACGCTCAAACCGACCAGCGAACTCCCGATGCACCTCACGGTGTACCGGCAGGCGGCGGATCCGGACGGCAAGCCGATCTCCGCGGTGGTGCACACGCATTCCGTGCACGCGACGGCGGTCTCCACCCTCGTCACCGAGGTGCCGCCGATCCACTACATGCTCGCCGCGATCGGTCCGACAGCCCGCGTGGCGCCCTACGCGACGTACGGCACCGAAGAACTCGCCAAAGCCATGCTGGAGGCGCTGGACGGCCGCCGGGGCTGTCTGCTGGCGAACCACGGCACCACCACCTTCGGCGACAGCCTCGGCTCGGCGTACAGCCGCGCGCAACAGCTCGAGTGGGTCTGCCAGGTGTGGCTGACGGCCCGCGCGGCCGGAACGCCGAACCTGCTCCCGCCCGACGAGATCGAGCACGTCGTGGAGAAGCTCCGCGGCTACGGCCAGCGCTAGGCCACGCCTTCCCCCAAGCGACGGACCGGGTTCAAACCGGCGAGGGACGCCAACGGGCAGCGGCGGCTGTGATCGTGGGAACCGATCAAGTGATCGGCATCCGATGGTCCGAGGAGCACGCATGACTGTCCACCACCCCACCGCGCCCGGGCGACTGCGCGCCGCCTGGCACAACGCGCACGCCCCGGTGCCGGGAGTCCCCCGGTGGGCCCGGATCGCCGCCTACGCCATTCCCTTCGTCGTGCTGCCCTCCGGTCTGTGGCGGATCATGACCGTCGTCTTCCACATCGGTGACGACGCCACGCACGGCGCGGGCCAGCTTCCGTCGTGGTTGCCGGGGCCGGTGTACATCGTCGGCCTGTCCGTCGTCTCGGAACTGCTGGCGTTCACCGCCATCGGACTGATCGCCGCCTGGGGCGAGGTCCTCCCACGCTGGATTCCGCTGCTGGGCGGCCGCCGAGTGCGGCCCTTCGCCGCCATCGTGCCCGCCGCCCTCGGCGCCGCGATCCTGACCGTTCTGTGGACCACCGCCTATGTCACCGAGATGTCCGGCCTCACCATCCAAGGCGACCCACTTCCGGCCGACTACCCCACCAAGGCGCTGCACGGCTGGCAACTCGCCTTCTTCGAAGTCACCTACGCCCCGCTCCTGCTGTGGGGACCGCTGCTGGCGGCAGTCTGCTTCGCGTACTGGCGGAGGCGCCGGCACGTTCGCTGACGGCCTAGGACGCCGCGGGCTCGGCCTCGAAGTCCGTGGCGTCCACGGCGTGCACCGCGTCGAGAAGCTCGACGACCGTCGGATCGTCGACGGCTTCCTTGATGCATTGCCACAACTGGAGATTCGCCAACGCCCAGCGGGAGTAGTTCTCCGCTGCTTTGGGGTTGTAGAAGTAATAGCCACTGTCGTGGACGTCGCGTTGTTCGCCGACGATCTTGTGCGCCAGTTCGCGGAGGCTCAACCCGTTCTCCCGCAGATAGCGGTGGGCGAGGACGACGGGCGTCACCGGCAGCGCCTTGAACAGCGTGTCGGCGTCGCTCAACGCCTGGGCTTCCAGCGAGATGTGGCGGCCTCTGGTGGCCATTTCGGCTTCGTCGATGATCTCGTCGATCCATCGGCCCACGTTCTCCTCGACCCCGCATTCCCGCAGGATGTCCATCCGGAGGTCTCGTCCGGCCGCCGCGGGGGAGTTCCGGAGCACGATGTAGTTCACATCGTGCACCAGCGCCGCCACTTCGACGACGGTGCGATCCGCGCCGTTGTGGTCGGCGAACCCCGCGGCCTTGGCCCGGACGAAACTCACGTGGTGCCAGCCGTGGAACTGCAGTTTGTCCGCATAACGCCAGCACAGTCTCCGGACGTGCTGTTCGACGGCGTCAATGGTGTGGGAAGGAATCGTGCTCTTTCGCGCGCGCATACACCTCTCCGATCCCGTTCAGGAGACGGGTGGAGTAATGGTATGCGCCTTCGACGGCGGTGTGTAGTTAGATGCGGCCGGCGAGATCCCCCAATCGGACCTCAACCGGAACGTGACGATGCCCTGTCCCGGTCTTCGGGTCAAAGGAAAGACTGAACTCGCTCACGGGGCGTGATTTCACCAAAAACGTCATAGTCCCTTCGGTGGCCTCGGGAATCCGATGGAACTCGTCCGCGTACATGACGCCTACCGACCCGGTCTGACACAGCGTGCTACGTCGTAACCGAACCGATGTGATCAATCCGGAAAGCTGGTCGCGCAGGGTCGAATAACGTTCGTGGACGTAGTTGCCACGGAGGATCGTGGTGCAGAAGTGGTATCTGTGATTGTGCACGGAATCGGCGTACCCCTCACGCCAGTCCTCCGGCGCCTTGTACTCGTGCAGCCAGACCGAAAAAGGATCTGTCGGACAATCGAGCAGGCACCAGGCGAAATGGGTGGTGGTCTCCCGGGACCGCTCGAGTACCGCGCTCGCCTCGTCCGGGCTCAGCGAATCCAAATGCCGTCGGAGATCGTCGCGCAACTCTGGTCTCGACGTCCAGTCGCGGAAGATCCCGTCGACGATCCGCCAGTGCTGCGCCAGCGGCAGGTCCGTGGTCCGGAGCAGCGCGGAGAGCTGGGTGAGGGGGGACAAGCGAGTGAGCAACTTCAGCTCCTCAAATCTAGTGCTCTGCGACGCCGAGAGGTCAGGGGTTCAACTCGGCGAGTGTGGTGAACTCCTTCCGGAAGGAATGGAATTTCCCTTCCAGTTCGAGGAAGTTCTCTTCGGTCAGGGGAGAGCCGGTGATCTTTTCGTACAGGGCGAGGAAATCCGCCCGCGTCGTCGTGGTGGAGATGCGGAAGTGCCGCCCCGACCGCGACTGGGACACGCGCAGGAACTCGGAGCGTTCCTTGTTGTACAGGAAGGATCCTTCGCTGAACCGCAGCGTTCGCGGATACAACGTGGTCGCGCCGCGGATGTCGCTGTACAAGGTCACCCAAACGCTCTCGTCGAACACTTCGAGCCGGTCCAAGGGTGGGTCGGCGACGACGGTGATGTCCACCAGCGAGCACCGGCTGCGGGCCAGGAACAGCCCGACCAGGCCGATGCTGATCTCGTCGTTGAGCCGCGACCGGATCGTCTCGTAGTCCATGCCCGCTTCTTCGCTGCGCAGGAGATAACGCGCCCTGCCACCGATCGCGCCCTCGTCGCGAGGATCGGCGATGACCACGCGGAGTTCCCTTTCGGTGCGGGACAACAGCAATCGGGCCGCGGCGTGCCTGCCGGAGAACCCGCGGAAGAAGTAGTGCCTGGCCACGTCGAGGTCTTCGGTCATGACCCGGTTGAACAACGGATCCGGATCGGTGGTCGCTTCGAAGACGTGGGTGGGGAAGAATTCCTTGTTGAGCGAACGGTATTCGGCGCTGAGCGCTTCCAGCGCTCGTCGGCTTTCCTCGATCACCGGGGTCACCATCGCGCGTTGTGACGCGGTGGCGGTGATCAGGGTCTGGCCGAAGCCGACCACCGCGGAGATCAGGGTGCCGGTGCCCAGTGAGGTGAGCAGTGTCTTGCCGGCGCCGGGATCCATCATGCTGGAGATCCACAGGCTGAGGCCCGCGACGACGACCAGTACGGTGAGCAGAAGACTCGTCCTGGTCCAGAAGATCTCTTGCAACGGGGTACGGCGGAGCCGGTCGGCTTCCGCGGGCACGAGGGTCACCTCCTTGATCAGCACCCGAACGGACGAACGCAGTGCGTATCTGTTCGAGTGCGGGGAGTTACTCTACGCGCATCGTGACAATGTCGAAATAAGAAAATCGGGGGAAAGGGACCAACAACGAATGTGACGCTCGGCGATGCCGGTTTCGCATCGGAGGTTTCGCCGGATCGCGGAAAAACCACTCACGGAGCGTGCGGAAGGATTCCTTCGTACCACGCCGGGCCGGGCTTCGCGGACGACAAGGTTTCGACGACGGCCGAAGACGGTGCGGTGTACACGGTGGGGAAGTCGATCTCGCCCTTCGACGGGTCCAGCGTCCAGGCGAGCCGTTCGTCTTCCGGCTGACTCGCTCGTATGAAAGGAAAGTGCGCGTCCGCGCCGTTTTTGTTGCCCCTCGGGTCCAGTCGGATCCACCGGTCCGGACCACTGAGGTACACGGCGTTGAGCCCGTGCAGGACGCCGATCCGCTGATAACAGAACCCGGCCGGGATGCCTTGGCTGCGAAGCAAAGCGGCCAGCAGATGGGCCTTCGCGTAGCAGAGCCCGACCCGCTCGCGCAGAACCTCGGAGGCCATAAGAGTGACGCGGGAATCGGCGGCGTCCACCGTATGGTCGATCTCGTCGCGCACGAAGTGAAACATCGAACGAATCACGTCGACTTCGGTGCCGCCGGTCGGTGACAGGCTGTCAGCCGTTTCGCGGATCAGTGGATGATCGTGATCGATGATCGCGTCGGCGGCGAGATAATCTTCGAGCCGTTCGGATTCGATCTTCAGCGTGATTTTCACGCGGCACCGCCCAGTACTGTATCGACGACTTCTTCGAGGAATTTCGGACCGGTTTCGCCGCCGCGCAGCAGTAACCGGAACCAGATCGCCCCCGCCAGCAGATCCATGATCAGCACCGGATCGACGCCGGCGCGCAGTTCGCCTCTCGCGGTGGCGCGTTCGAAGATCGGCTCCTCGCGCGCCATGCGGTCGGCGAAGAAACTCCTTGCCACGTCACCGAGTTCCGGGCGTCGGGGGCCCGCTGTCAAGGCCGCCGTGACGACCGGCGCGGTGCGCTCCGAAGTCAGCAAACGATGGATTTGCGTTGCCACGGCGACAAGATCGCCGCGCAGGCTGCCGGTGTCCGGGACGTCGACGGCGAACAGGCCCGAATCGCGCAACGCGGCGGCCAAGAGCGCGTCCTTCGACGGCCACCAGCGGTACAGCGTCGTCTTGTTGACACCGGACCGGGCGGCGACGGCCTCGATGGCGAGCTTGTCGTAGCCGTGCTCCGCCAGGAGTTCGAGGGTCGCGGCGAAGATCGCCTCCGCCTTGCGAGGGCCGTTCCGAGTGCTCACCGCCCGAGAATACAACGCACCGTTGCGTTGCGCGACGATCGGGCGTACTTTGCAACGCAACGGTGCGTTGCACTAAGGAGGCAGTCCATGGTTCCCGTCGTCTTCGTCCACGGCATCCGGCTCAGCGGTGCCGCCTGGACCGAGCAACTCCACCTGCTCGGACATCCCGCGAAAGCGGTCGATCTCCCGGGCCACGGCACCCGGGGAGGTGAGCGGTTCACCTTGGCCGCGGCGGCGGACGCGGTCGCCGAAGCGATCGACGAGCCCGCGCTGGTCGTCGGACACTCGCTCGGTGGCTACGTCGCGATCGCAGCGGCGGCGAAGTATCCGGAGCGCGTGGCGGGGCTCGTCGTCGCGGGCTCGACGTTCCTGCCCGGCAAGGCACTGGAGACTCCGTTCCGCTTGGCGCATCGCTTGCTGATGCGGCTGCCGGACCAGGGCGAACGGCTGAGCCGATGGCAGTTCCGAAGCGCCCTGCCGCCGAAACTCGCCGAAGCGGTGATCGGCGGCGGCATCGCGACCGAAGTCATCCCGGACGTCGCAGAGGCCTTCGCGGGCTTCGACGTGCTCGCGGACCTAGCGGCCTATCCGGGGCCCACCTGGCTCGTCAACGGCTCACGCGACCACTTCAGGCGCCATGAACGCCGCTTTCTCGACGCCTGCGCCGACGGCAGGCTGATCAACGTCCCGAAGGCGGGGCACTACCTGCCGATGGTGCGGGGCAAGGAGTTCGCCCGGCTGGTGCTCGACGCGGCCCGATCTCCGGCACCCGGTAAATCGGAGGCGGCCGGTGTCGCCTCCGGCTAAGGTGATCACCATGTGTTCCGTCATCCACAATTGGCAGGCCCTTCGCATCCGGTCGACGCGCTGACCTGGTGCCGCCCTTCGGCGGTGTCGAGGTCCACGTCCACCGTTCGCCAAGGATGACAAGGATCTTTCACCATGCGCGCACTTTCGCGCCCCGTTTTCGTCTTCGTTCACGGCGGTTCCAGTAACGCCAGGGCCTGGGGTCCGTTGCAGAACGAGCTGGCACTGCTCGGATACCGTTCGCACGCCGTCGACCTGCCCGGCCACGGCGACCTGGCGGACAGCCCCGCCGCCTACTACCGCCAACCCCAGGACCTCGCCGCGTTGGCGGCCGCTCCCTCCCCGATGCGCGGGGTCACGTTGCAGGACAACGTGCGGCACGTGGTGGACACGCTGCGGCGCCTCGACGGCCGGGGGCCGGTCGTCCTGGTCGGCAACAGCCTCGGCGGTCTGACGATCAGCGCCGTCGCCAACGCCGTGCCGGAGCTGCTCGACCGTGTCGTCTACCTGTCCGCGCTCTGTCTCAGCGATCCGGCCATGCTCACCGAACCGTGGGACGTGGTCGACGACAACCTGCTGGACGCGGTGTCGGCGCGGATCACCGTCCCGGGGATGAGCGAACCCGGTGTGGCCCGGCTGAACTGGCGCTCCGCCCACGGTGACCCGGCGCTGTTCGCGGAGTTGAAAGCCGCCATCATGGCCGACTCCACCGACCACCAGTTCCGGCTTTTGCTGGACTCCCTGGATCCGGACGAGAACTACACGGTGCTCGAGCCGGGCGCGGTGGTCCAGGCGGACGGGTGGGGACGTGTCCCGCACACCTACGTCCGCCTCGCCGAGGACCACGGCATCACGCCGGCCGTTCAGGACTACATGATCCGTAAAGCCGACGAGCTCACTCCGCACAACCCGTTCGAGGTGCACACCCTGGCCTCGTCGCACGTCGGCTACTTCAGCCGGCCGCGGGTCTTCGCCGAAATGCTGATCGACCTCCTGTGAAACGACGCCGAGAGTGCCCCGCGGGGCACTCTCGGCGTGCTCAGGCCCGCAGCCTGTCGATCTCCGCGGTCAGTTCGGAGCGCAGCGAGTCGTGCTGGGGCCCGAGCGACGCGGCCCAGTTCTCCACCGGGTGAAGCCAGACCGGCCGTCCGACCACGTCGGCCGGTTCCCAGTCGTACCGCGGCCAGACATGCGCGTGCAGGAACGGATCCGTGTTGCCGAGGATCTCCAGATTCACCCGGCGGAAGCCCGGATCCCTTCGCGCGCAGACGTTTTCGACCGCCTCGCCGAGCAAGTCCATGTCCGCCAGGAACTCCAGCCGTCGCGGCCGCGGTAGACCGGTCAGCCTGCCGACGGCAGGGGAATCGGTCAGCAGGACGCAGTAGCCCGGAAGGAACTGCGTATCGCCGATCACCGCGAAGCCCGCGTCCAGACGCCGCAGCACGGTCGGGTTCTCCCCGCGCAGCGCCGAACCGATGCGATCCCGCTTCCAGCCGTCGGTCATGGGGCCAAGCTAGCCGACCGGGAACATCGAACCACCCTTGCCGGTGAACTGGGTGGTCAGCCGGACCGGCTCCTGATGCGGAGCCAGGACGATCGACGCGAACGGGGTCGCGGCGGCCTCTGATCCGTAATTGGTATGCAGATGCGCGCTGACATGGACATTCCGGTCGGCGGGGATCTCGAACATGACCGCGCCCCAGGAGACCACGTACTGCCTGCCGTCGATGCTCACGAGGGGCGCGTACGGCACCATGGTCGACGGGAACGGGCGTACTTCGACGGTGAGCAGACGGCGAGGACCGTCGTGGTTGTCCACGTACGGGATCACGCCGGGCTGGGCTGCCAAGTTGGTCATTTCGGCTCCCTCAGAACTGGTAGTAGAGGAACGGGCTGAACGTCCCGGTCGCGATCAGGATGGCCGCGTACACCAGGCCGACGGTCATCACGCCGATCCGCAGCGCCGTGGCCGGGCGGCTCCGCGACGATTCCAGCAGCGGCCCGGTCACCGGATGCGCGGGCAGGAACACGATCGCCAGCGCGCACAGCAGGATGAGCAGCCGCTGGTTGGTCACGGCGCTCTCGACGACGTCGGTGAGCCCGGTGAAGTCCGGCAGCACCATGTGCCCGATCATGCCGAGCGCGTGCGGCAGGTCCTTCGCGCGGAAGAACACCCAGCCGAAGACGACGAGCACGAGCGTCAGCGCTCGGCGGCCGATGCGGGCGGCCTGGGTCTTCGGGGTGACGTCGTAGCCGAAAGCGCGTTCCACGATCAGCAGCGCGCCGTGGTAGATGCCCCAGATCAGGAACGTCCACTGCGCGCCGTGCCAGAACCCGGTCAGCACGAACACGATGCACAGGTTCCGGTAGGTGTGCCCGGCGCCGGTGCGGTTGCCGCCCAGCGGGATGTAGACGTAGTCGCGGAACCAGCGGGACAGCGACATGTGCCAGCGTCGCCAGAATTCGGTGATGGTCACCGACGAGTACGGTCTCGCGAAGTTCTCCGGCAGCCGGAAGCCGAGCATGCGGCCGAGCCCGATCGCCATGTCGGAGTACCCGGAGAAGTCGAAGAACAGCTGCAGCGTGTACCCGATCGCGCCGAGCCAGGCGATCGCGAAGGTCATCTGGTCCGGTGGCGTGTTGAAGCAGGCGTCCACCATCGGGCTGAGCGAGTCCGCGATGATCGTCTTCTTGCACAGCCCCAGCGCGAACCGCGGGAAACCGGCGGCGATGTCGTCGAGGCGGTGCGACCGCTGCTGCGGCAGCTGGTCGGCGATCTCGCGGTACCGCACGATCGGCCCGGCCACCAGCTGCGGGAACATCGCGATGTACGCGGCGAACGACACCGGGTCGCGCAGCGCGCGGCGTTCACCGCGGTAGATGTCCACCACGTACGAGATGTGGTGGAACGTGTAGAACGAGATGCCGATCGGGATGACCAGGTCGGCCACCGGGAAGCCGCCGCCGAACCAATGCGTCACGGCCGCGATCTGCTGGGTCGCGAACCCCGCGTACTTCCAGATCAGCAGCATGCCGACGTTGAGGCCGATGACGCCGAGCAGCAGCCGTTTACGCCGTTTGTTCTGCAGGTCCCACGCGTTCGGCTCCAGCGCGGGCCCGGCGAAGAAGTTGACCACCATGCAGCCGAGCAGCACGAGCGTGTACGGCCCGGCGCCGGTGGCGTAGAAGATCAGGCTGCCGACCGCGACGATGCCGTTCCGCCAGCCGCGCGGGCACACCAGCACGGCGAGCAGGACCGCCGGCATGAAGTACCACAGGAACAGCGGTGAAATGAACGACATCGGTGCGGGGTCCCCCAGGGCGGTTACGCGTTATCCGCTGGTGACCTTAGCCTGCGCGCCCCGCACCGTGTGCCGAAGTGCGGGGTCAGACACGTCCCGCGAGCCGTCGGCGGCGCGCCACCTCGGCCAGCAGCACCCCGGCCGCGACCGACGCGTTGAGCGACTCGACACCGGCCGCCATCGGGATCGAGACGGTCGCGTCACAGGTCTCGCGCACGAGCCGGGACAGGCCGCGGCCCTCGGAGCCGAGCACGATGACCAGCGGATCCGCCGCGAGGTCCAGTTCGTCGATGTCGACCGAGCCGTCCGCGTCGAGGCCGACGACCATCAGGCCTTCGTCCTTCCACGCCTTCAGCTGACGGGTCAGGTTGGTCGCGACGGCGATCGGCAGCTTGGCCGCGGTACCGGCCGAGGTCCGCCATGCGACCGCGGTCATCCCCGCGCTGCGCCGCTCCGGCAGGAGGACACCCTGCGCGCCGAACGCGGCGGCCGAGCGGATCACCGCGCCGAGGTTGCGCGGGTCGGTGACGCCGTCGAGCGCGACGAACAGCGGGGTCTGCCCGGAGTCCTTCGCGACGGCCATCAGGTCGCGCGGGTCGGCGTAGACGAACGGCGGGACCTGCAGGCCGAGGCCCTGGTGCATGGCCCGGTTGGTCTTGCGGTCCAGTTCCTCGCGCGGGATCTCCAGGATCGAGATGCCCTTGTCGCCGGCGAGCCGGACGGCCTCGTTGACGCGGTCGTCGATCTCGATGTTGATCGCCACGTACAGCGCGGTCGCGGGCACGTCGGCACGCAGCGCCTCGACCACCGGGTTGCGGCCGGCGATCAGTTCCGGCTTGTCGGCCTTCTTCTGCCGCGCCTGGTCCTTGCGGTCACGCGCGTTGGCCATCCGGTACGCCTTGTGGCCGGGCCGGTCCTCGGCCTTGGGGGTCGGGCCCTTGCCTTCGAGGCCCTTCCGGCGCTGGCCGCCGGAGCCGACGACCTGACCCTTCTTAGTGCCGGGCTTGCGAATAGCGCCCTGGCGCCGGGAGTTGCCTGCCATCAGTGAGAATCCTTGAGCTAGAAAACGCGAGTAAGGGTCAGACGTCCTTGACGGTCCACTGTGGACCGTTCGGCGTGTCCTCCACCACGATGCCCGCCTGCTGGAGACGGTCACGCGCGGCGTCCGCACGGGCGAAGTCCTTGTCGGCGCGGGCCTGCTGCCGTTCGGTCAGCAGCCCTTCCACGAGATCGGACAGTGCCTGCCGGGTGGGCGTCTCATTGCCGCCCGCCTCGGACCAGCGCGCGGAGAGCGGGTCGAGGCCGAGCACGTCGGTCATCGCGCGCACGGAGGCGGCGATTTCGAGTGCCTTGGAATTGTCGGCCGCGTCGAGGGCCGCGTTACCGTCCCGGACCGTGTTGTGCAGCACGGCGAACGCCTGCGGGGTAGCCAGGTCGTCGTCGAGGGCGGCGGCGAACCCGGCCTGGATCTCGCCGAGAGGCACGGCGCCGGCACTGCTCGCGGTCCGGCGGAGGAACTGCTCGATCCGGCGGTAGCCCTGCGCCGCCTCGGTGAGCGCTCCGTCCGAGTATTCGATCGTCGACCGGTAGTGCGGCTGGACCAGGTAATACCGCAGCTCGGGCGCCCGGTAGTTCTTGAGCATCTCCGGGATCGAGACCGTGTTGCCCAGCGACTTCGACATCTTCTCGCCGGACATGGTCACCCAGGCGTTGTGCAGCCAGAACCGCGCGAACGGATCACCCGCCGCGTTCGACTGGGCGCGCTCGTTCTCGTGGTGCGGGAACACCAGGTCGACGCCGCCGCCGTGGATGTCGAACTCGGCGCCGAGATACGCGGTCGCCATCGCCGAGCATTCGAGGTGCCAGCCGGGACGGCCGGAACCCCACGGCGTCGGCCACGACGGCTCGCCCGGCTTCGCGCTCTTCCACAGCGTGAAGTCGCGCGGGTCGCGCTTGCCCTCGCCGAGGCTCTCGCCCTGCTGGACCTCGTCGAGCTTCTGGCCGGAGAGCTCGCCGTAGCCGTCGAACGCCTTGACCGAGAAGTACACGTCGCCGCCCGAAGCGTAGGCGTGCCCGCCGTCGATCAGCCGCTGCATCAGCTCGACCATCTGCGTGACGTGCCCGGTCGCCCGAGGGGCGATCGAAGGGGGCAAGCAGCCCAGCGCCTCGTACGCCGACTCGAAGGCGCGCTCGTGCGTGGCCGCCCATTCCCACCAGGGACGATCCGCCGCGGCGGCCTTGGTGAGGATCTTGTCGTCGATGTCGGTGACGTTGCGGACCATCAGCACGTCGAGTCCACTGTGGACGAGCCAGCGACGCAGGACGTCGTAGTTCAGCGCGCCGCGGACGTGGCCGATATGCGGGATGCCCTGCACGGTGGCACCACACACGTACATGGACGCCGTTCCGCTACGGGCGGGATGGAACTCCCGCACGCTCCGGGTCGCCGTGTCATAGAGGTGTAGTGCCACCCTAAAAGGGTACGGGGTCGGCGTGAGCGGTGTCGCAGTGACCGTATTACAGCACGTTATGGGTGCGCAGGGCGCTGAGCAGGGCGTCCGGCCGCTCGGTCGTCGGCAGCGGCTCTACCAGCGCGAACGCGCAGCCGATGTCGCGCGCGGCGCCGTCCGCTTCCTCGCTGTCGCCGACCATGAGCGTTTCCGCCGGGTCGACGCCGAGCCGCTCGACGGCCGCGCGGAAGATCTCCGGCTCCGGTTTCACCGCTCCGACCTCGAACGACAGGATGAACTCGTCGACGTAGGCGTCCCAGCCCCGGCGGCCGAACGCGGGCCGGATGTCGAAGGCGATGTTGCTCAGCACCCCGAGCTTCACACCCTTGCCCGAGACGCCCTTGAGGACGGCCTCGGTGTCCGGGTACGGCGTCCACTGGGTGGGATCGATCAGCCGGGTGTAGAGCGCGAGGGCCTGGTCGGCGTGCGGCACCCCGGACTGCTTGAGGACCTCGAGGTACACCTTCCGGTGCAGCACCGGGTCGCGGTCGCGGTGGTTCCAGGCGTACAGGTGCTCTTCGTCGAGATCGACGACCTGGCCGACCGGCGCGGTCATCCGGCGCATCAATTCGGTCTGGGCTTCGAGGTCCAGGCCCTCGCCATCGTGGCCGGTGAGGTCGGCGAGCCAGGTCTCGTCCTGTTCGAGCCGGAAGACCGTGCCGGAGAAGTCGAACAACACAGCGCGAAAGGTCACGAGGTCCACATTAGCCACGATCGTGGGGTTCCTGCCGCCCCTCGCGTGTGAGATGAAAGGTCCTTTCCTTGCAAAATTTGCAAGGAAAGGACCTTTCATGGCGCGTGTCAGGCGGCGTTGCCGGTGATCTTGGTCGGCGTGATCCGGACCAGCACGCGGACGACCTCCGCCGGCTCGTCCGGGTAGTCCTTGCCGAGGTACTTGTGCGACAGCTCGTTGATCAGCTCGCGCCCGCCCTCGTCGGTCATCTCCACGGTCCCGCGGATCTCGACGTAGTCGTACGGGTTCTCCTGATCGAAGACCGAGACGGACACCCGCGGGTCCCTGGCCATGTTCCGCTCCTTGAGACGGCCGCGGACGGTCGCGAAGATCACCGTGTCGCCGTCCCGCTTCGCCCACAGCACCGACGTCTGCGCGGAGCCGTCGGCGTTGATGGTCGCCAGCACCGGGAAGTTGTTGCCGTCGAGGAGTTTCTTGGTCGCGTCGTTGAAGGTCACACCCATGCCCGAGAGCCTAATCACCGGACGTTCCCGGCGATCCGTTCGACGCGCAGGCGGACGATCACCCGCTCGACCTCGTCGCCCTCCGGCGGCGGGTCCTGGCCGAGGTATTTGTGGCTGAGTGCCTTCGGCAACGTCTTCCCGGGGTCCGGGGTGATCGTGACCGTGCCGCGCAGCTGCGTGTGCCGGTACGGGTTCTCCGCGTCGGTGATCGACACGCTCGCGCGCGGATCGCGGCGCAGGTTTCGCACCTTCAGCCGGTCTTCGGTGGCGCTGAAGACCAGATCGCCGTCGTCGAGGCCCACCCAGACGACCGAGGTCTGCGGGCCGCCGTCGGCGTCCAGCGTGGCCACGGTCGCGAAGTTCTTGCCGTCCACCAGTTCGCGGACCGGTTCGGGAAGTGTGACTGCCATGACAGCCCGAACCGGCTTCCGGCCGCGGCTATTCCTGCGAGGGCAGCAGCAATGCCGTCGCGAACGCCGCGATGCCCTCGCCGCGTCCGGTCAGGCCGAGCCCGTCGGTCGTCGTCCCGGAGACGCTCACCGGCCCGCCGACGGCCTCGCTCAACACCTTCTGGGCTTCTTCGCGGCGCTTCCCGACGCGCGGCGCGTTGCCCACGATCTGGACGGTCGCGTTCCCGACGGTCCAGCCGCCCGCCTCGACCAGACGCCGCGCCTCCGCGAGGAATTCGACGCCGTGCTTGCCCGCCCAGCGCGGATCGCCGGTGCCGAACACCGCGCCGAGATCACCGAGCCCGGCCGCGGACAGCAGCGCGTCGCACAACGCGTGTGCGGCGACGTCGCCGTCGGAATGGCCCGCGCAACCGTCGACGCCGGGCCAGAGGAGCCCGGCGATCCAACATTCGCGGCCCGCCTCGACGGGGTGGACGTCGACGCCGTTCCCGATCCTCACAGCACTTCCTCTTTCCTCGCCGTTCGCGCGCCGCCAGATCGGATCTGGCGATCTTGGGTTGTCTTTGAGGGGTGCGCTCTTCGGCCCGCTCAGGTGCCGCGGCGCGCGCAGATCACAGCACTTCCTCTGCTTCCCCGGCCCGAGCGATCGCTTCGGCCAGCTTCAGTTCGAACGAATTGGTGACGCGCATCGCATCCGGGTGTCCGGCGATGGTGTGCGCGCCGTCGAGAGACGGCTCGCCGGCATACGAGAGAAAAGTCTCACGAGTGAAGCCGAGCGGGGTTTGCGCCGTGCGCAGATACGCCCGGTCTTCGGTCCCTGTAATCACTTTCGCCGCATCAGTCACCTTCACGGTGTCCGCCATCGGCAATACGGGAATCACGAAAGGAGATCCCGCACGGACCGCGTCCGCTACGGCACGGACCGTGTCCGGGGGAGTGAAGGCGCGCAGGGCGTCGTGCACGAGGAAAACCGGATTCCCGGTGATCTCTTTTTCGACGGTGTCGAAAGCATGCTTGAGCGACGAGCCGGGTACTATCCGGCAACGCTCCTCGAAGCCGCTCAAAGCGGCCGAAAACAAATCAGCACACCGCTCGGGGGCCGCTACGACCACCAGATCGAGATCCGGCAGAGCGAGCAGCCCCCGCACAGTGTGCGTGAGTAGCGCTTCACCATTGACCGGCGCGAGAGCGAGCTCCGCGTCGGAGGCATGGTGTCGAACGACAGTGACGAACACGATTGTGCTCATATGGACGGTGCTCATATGTGCGCGATCGTAGAGGTATCCCTCGCAGCCTCACCTGGCGTGGGACACCCGCCGGTTCAGACTGCCGCGGTTTCCAGAACTTCGTCGAGGAGGACTTCAGCCTTGTCCTCGTCGGTGCCCTCCGCGAGCGCCAGCTCGCTGACCAGAATTTGCCGCGCCTTCGCCAGCATGCGCTTCTCGCCGGCTGAAAGTCCGCGGTCCTTCTCTCGCCGCCAGAGGTCGCGCACCACTTCGGCCACCTTGTTCACATCGCCGGAGGCGAGCTTCTCGAGGTTGGCCTTGTACCGACGAGACCAGTTGGTGGGCTCCTCGGTGTGCGGAGCACGCAGAACGTCGAAAACCTTGTCCAGTCCTTCTTGCCCGACGACATCACGAACGCCGACGATCTCGGCGTTGTCTGCGGGCACGCGAACCGTAAGATCCCCTTGCGCGACTTTGAGGACGAGGTACTTCTTCTCCTCGCCCTTGATCACGCGGGTCTCGATGGCTTCGATGAGTGCGGCACCGTGGTGCGGGTAGACGACGGTCTCTCCGACCTTGAAAACCATGTGTCCTCTGCCCCTTTCGCTGAATTCATCTTAGCACGTGCCGACGAGGCCCACCTAGTGGCCCGCGATCGTCGTCGCAGGTCAGCGGCCTGACGGTGGTCCGCCCGGGGGTTGACAAACCCAATTCGCCCATGCTCACGCTGGTGAGAAGCGAACGATTTCCAAATCCTTTGTGGACGGTTGATCTTGGGCGCGTCACCGCATTGGTGGGGTGCCAACACGCACCGGGTTCTTGGCCCGCGAAGGCGCCCGGCTAGTCTTCGCGGTGAAGAGGCCGTGAGATGGAAGGACTCCGACGTGAGGCTGCAGAATCGTCGCGTGTTCGGCGCAGGTGTGCTGGCGCTCGGCGCCGCGCTCGTGCTCGCCGGCTGCGGTGCTGGTCAGATCACCCAGACCGACTCGCAGCAGCCCGCGGTCAACGGGACGTACGCGCAGGCGAAGGAGCTGGTGCTGCGGAACGCCGCGCTCCAGTTCCCGACCGAGGGGCAGGCGTACCCGGCCGGTGCCGCCGCGCCGCTGACGCTGACCATCGTGAACCAGGGCAAGCTGGACGACGAGCTCGTCTCGGTCTCCTCCGAAGCCGCCACCGGTGACGCCAAGATCACCGGCGCCAAGATCATCGTGGCTGGCCACGCGCTCGTGATCGGCCCGTCCGACGCGGTCGAGTCGACCAAGGAGGTGGCGCCGACGAGCGCCCCGGCGTCCTCCGCGCCGGCTTCGTCCTCGGGTGCGCCGTCGTCCTCGTCGGGAGCGCCCTCGTCTTCCGGCGCCCCGTCGTCGAGTGTCGCCGGGACGGTCACGCCGTCCGCGGGCCCGGAGACGACCAACGCGCCGGACCAGGTGGGCAAGGCCACGATCGTCCTGCAGGGGCTGAAGCAGCCGGTGTGGGCGGGCCAGACCATCAAGGTCACCTTCGTCTTCAAGAACTCCGGTTCGATCACCGTCGACCTGCCGGTCGCGGCGCCGTCGCACCCGGGCAGCCGGGCGCCCGCGCCGGAGAAGCCCAAGGCCGAAGGCGGCGGGCACTAGCTCCCTCGTAAGTACATGAAGGCCCCCTTCCTTGCGCCTAGGTACAGGAAGGGGGCCTTCATGTACTTGTCGCTCCCCGGGATTGTCGGTGGCGGCCGCTAGCCTCGCGGGGTGGTCAAGAAAGGCAGCACCTACCGCTGCGGTGAGTGCGGGTACGAGGCGCCGAAATGGGTCGGGCGCTGCCCCGAATGTCAGGCGTGGGGAACGCTCGAGGAGCGCGGCGACGCCCGCCCCGCGATAGCCAGGGTCGCGGCGGGCGCGCCCAGTGCCCCGGCACGTCCGATCGGCGAGGTCGACGTCGAGACGGCGCGCGCGAAGCCCACCGGCGTCTCCGAGCTGGACCGGGTGCTCGGCGGCGGGTTCGTGCCGGGCGCGGTCATCCTGCTCGCCGGGGAGCCCGGTGTCGGCAAGTCGACCCTCCTGCTGGAGGTCGCCTACCAGTGGGCGGCCACCGCGGGCCGCGCGCTGTACGTCACGGGCGAGGAATCGGCGGGGCAGGTGCGCCTGCGTGCCGAGCGCACCGGCAACGTCCACGACGAGATGTTCCTCGCGGCCGAGAGCGACCTCTCCGCGATCCTCGGCCACGTCGACGCGGTCAAACCGGGCGTGCTGATCGTCGACTCGGTCCAGACCATGGCCTCCCCGCAGGTGGAGGGCGCGCAGGGCGGGGTCACCCAGGTCCGCGCGGTCACCTCCGGGCTGGTCGCGCTGGCCAAGGAACGCGGGCTGCCGATCGTGCTGGTCGGCCACGTGACGAAGGACGGCTCGGTCGCCGGGCCGCGGGTGCTGGAGCATCTGGTGGACGTCGTCCTGCAGTTCGAGGGCGACAAGCATTCGACGCTGCGGATGCTGCGCGGCATCAAGAACCGCTTCGGCGCCGCCGACGAGATCGGCTGCTTCGAACTGGTCGAGGAGGGCATCGTCGGCGTGCCGGACCCGTCAGGGCTGTTCCTCAGCCACACCGCGGAGCCGGTCGCGGGCACCGCGGTCACGGTGACCATGGAGGGCAAGCGGCCGCTGCTGGGCGAGGTGCAGGCGCTGGTGTCGGCGACCCAGTCACCGCAGCCCCGGCGCGCGGTGAGCGGTCTCGATTCGGCCCGTGTCGCGATGGTGCTGGCCGTGGTGGAGAAGCGGGCGGGCATCAAGGTCGGCGACAAGGACGTCTACGTCGCGACGGTCGGCGGTATGAAGATCACCGAGCCCGGTATCGATCTCGCGGTCGTGCTGGCGCTGATGTCGTCGGCGCGGGACACGCCGCTCTCGCCCAAACTCGTCGCGATGGGCGAGGTCGGGCTCTCGGGTGAGGTCCGGCGGGTGCCGAGCGTCGGGCGGCGGCTCGCAGAGGCCGCCCGGCTCGGCTTCACGTACGCGCTGGTGCCGCCGGATTCCGGCAAGATCCCGCCGGGTATCCGGGTGCTGGAGGTGGCCGACGTCGGAAGCGCGCTCAACGCCGCGAAGCACGCCCGTTAGGGGCCGTCGTCGTCGGTGATCACCACCGAGATCGTCGTGTCGAACAGGGTCAGCCCCGGCCAGCCCTCTTCCCTGTCGTTCGCCCGGACGGCGCGGCTCCCGACGACGGCCGCCGTCGCGCGGTCGACGATGAACGTGCGTGTCCGGTCGGGCATCGTGACCGAGAACGACAACGCGGAGCGACCGTCAGGAGTGGTCACGGTCTCTAGGACGATGCCGGGCATTCTCGCGAGTGCTTTGCACAGAGCCACCCGTTGCGCGCCGAAGCCCTGGGATGAGCGAAGCACGTTGAAGGCCATCTCGAACATCTCGGGCGGCGAGTTCGGCTGTTCCGCGGGGCGGCCGTCCGGCCAGATGCCGTCGTGGCGGAGCCGCTCGGCCATCTTCCCGGGGTCGATGGGTAGTTCCGCGAGGAAGTCCGGGGCGGGTTGCGTCCAGCCGCTCTCCGACGGGAGCCGGTCCTGGGGCGGGAGGATCGGGGGTGCCGGCGACGTCGTGGTGGGGGTCGGCGGCGGCACGTCGTTCACGCTGACCGAGGACGACGGGCCCGGCAGCGCCTCACCGTTCCTCATCGCCGTCTGGTAGTCGCCCTTGACCCAGCGGATCTCGCCGGTGCCGGTGAACCGGGTCTTGAACGACTTCCAGCCAGGGACAGGGAGCCAGCGTTCGAGGATCTCGTGGGTCTGGTAGACCAGCCCGGATTTGGTGACGCGCGTGGTCCAGGTGGACTCCGTGACGAGCCGGTACTGATCGTCGCGAAGCGGGAAGTCGTCGCCGTGGAGGGATTCGAGCGCGTCTTCGTTCGGGCCGACGACCGAGTGGTCCGCGGGGGCCGGGCCGTCGCCGCCGGTGAAGGCGTTCGTCGCCACGATCCCCCCGCCGGACACCAGGGCCGCGGCCGCCGCGGCGGCGATCCATCGCCACGCGCCGGGCCGTTTCCTCGGCGGGGGCGCGAGCCTCGGGAGCAGTTCGTCCTCGACCTCGCCGGCGGCGCGCAGGAGTGCAGCCTTGGCGCGGGACAGTTCGTCCCGCCGGGTTTCCGGTTCGGCGTGGAGGCAGGCCAGCGCCTCGTCGAGTTCGGCCTCCGACCACACCTTCCTGACGCTATCGCCGTGCACTTTCGCCCTCCTCGTTCCTGCTCGATCCGTCCTTTGTGGACTCCGGTGCGTTGGCGCGCAGCCATCTCCTGATCCGGTGCAGCCGTGATCTCACCGTCCCGGCGGGAATCCCCAGCGCCTCGGCGACCTCGCCGGGATCCAGGCCCGCCCACGACACCAGCAGCAGGGTGTCGCGGTCCGCGACGCTCAGTTCGGCCAGCGCGCCCGCAAGCTGGGCCGCGCGGGACTGGGCGTCGACCCGCTCGGCGACACGGCCGTCGTGCCCGGCCGAGACCGCCTGGCCGGCGGCCGCGAGCCGGGCCGTCGCGTTGAGTGCCCTCGTCTCGGTGCGGACATGATGCCGCAGCAGGTTCGTCGCGATGCCGTAGAGCCACGCCCGCGCAGTCCCCGCCTCCGGGCGGTACGTCTCGCGTCGCCGGAGTGCCACGAGGAACGTCTCGGCGACGAGGTCGTGCGCGGTCTCCGTGCCGACGCGGCGCGCGAGATAACGCTGCAGCGGTGCCGCGTGGGCGTCGAAGAGCATGCCGAAGACGGGTGCGGGATCGGGGCCACCGAGATCGGGTCTGTCCGGTCCGCGCGAGCCGGCCTGCTCGTGATCGTCTTTCATCACCTGCACGATCGCTATTGCCCGATGGCCATCGAAGCGTTCATCCGATCCTACTTTCGTCGTGGGCCGACCGGGGAAAGCGCAGGTGAAGCCGCAGACAAAAGCCCCGGGACCGGCGATCATGTTCACTATTCACCATTCAAAAGTGAAACTGGGGAAGGATTACCATGCGTCGACTCAGGACCGTGGTCGTCGCCGCGCTCGCGGCGTCCGCCTTGATCACCGCTCCGGCGGTGGCGCTCGCCCAAGGTGAAAACGCCGTCGATGTGACGTCGATGGCCCCGCCCGCCAAGGTCGAAGGGGTCAAGGCGGCCGCGGAGCTCAACATCCAGTACCAGATCCAGGAGACCGGGTACTGGTGCGGCCCGGCCGCCACCCGGATCGCCATTTCGGCCAAGAACGGCAACCCGCCGAGCCAGCAGCAGCTCGCGAACGAACTGCCGACCAGCACCAACGGCACCGACTGGATCGGGCAGGTCACCCGCGTCCTCAACAACCACGTCGCCGGTGGCTGGTACGAGACCAAGGAGATGCCGAACGACCCGCCGACCCAGGCGCAGCGTGACCTGCTGTGGCGCGACATCGTGCTGGACGTCGACAAGGGCTACGCGATCGTCGCGAACATCGTCGCCCCGGCGAACAACCACCCGCCGGGCTACCCGAACTACACGATCTACCACTACTTCACGATCATCGGCTACAACAGCGACAACATGACGGTGAAGATCGCCGACCCGGCCAACTTCGGCGGCAACCAGATCTACTGGCTCACCTTCAACCAGCTCGCCACCTTGATCCCGCCGAAGGGCTACTCAGCCTGACCCACGCCGCGTTTCGTCCTCTGAATGCGTTACTTGCGCGCGCAAGGATCGCATTCAGAGGACGAAACGCGTGGGTTGTACGAATCTTGTACGGAATGGCCCGAAGCTGGGGACCATGCGCATCAAGACGCTCGGTCTGCTGGCCGCCTCGTTGCTGGCCCTGGTCGCCTCGCCGGCCATGGCCGCCGACGGCAACCCGCTCGAGAAGACCAACGGCTTCTACGTCGACCCGAACTCCAACCCCGCGGTCTGGGTCAAGGACCACCCGGGCAGCACCGCCGACAAGATCAAGGCCGCCATCTCCACCAAGGCGGGCGCGCGCTGGTTCGGCAACTGGAGCGGCAACATCAAGACCGCGGTCGACGGCTACACCTACGCCGCGGACGTCGCGGACAAGCTGCCGATCCTGGTCGCGTACAACATCCCCGGCCGTGACTGCGGCGGTCACTCCGGCGGCGGCGCGGGCAGCCCGGACGCCTACCGGACCTGGATCTCGAACTTCGCCGACGGCATCGGCGGCAAGCCCGCGGTCGTCGTCATCGAGCCGGACGCGCTCGCGCAGCTCGACTGCCTGCCCACCGGTGAGCGCCAGACCCGCCTCGACCTCCTCAAGTACGCCGCGGAGCAGTTCGCCGCGAAGGCCCCGAACACCTGGGCGTACATGGACGGCGGCAACTCGACCTGGATCCCCGCCGCGACCATGGCCGACCGGCTCAACGCCGTCGGGGTGAAGTCGATCCGCGGTCTCGCGATCAACGTGTCGAACTACAAGACCACCACCGACTCGGCGAACTACGGCAAGGCCGTCAGCGCCGCGCTGTCGAGCAAGTACGGCTACACCAAGCCGTTCGTGATCGACACGAGCCGCAACGGCAACGGCCCGCTGGGCTCCGAGTGGTGCAACCCGGCCGGGCGCAAGCTCGGGGCGACCTCGCAGACCGGCGGCGGCGCCGAGATGCTGCTCTGGGTCAAGGTGCCCGGCGACTCCGACGGCAAATGCGGGATCGCGCCGAACGTCGAAGCCGGTCAGTTCAGCCCCGATCTCGCCCTGCGCCTGATCAGCGGCACCTGACCGCCCCGAAAGCCCGTCGCGCCGGCTGCTCGTCTGTGACCCTCGTTCTCCCGAGAAGGCGAAGGCCACGACCCCTTGGACAGCAGCCGGCGCGACGCCTCCATTTCCCCGCTCCCGGTAGTACGGTGACCTGGGTCACATCACCGGAGCGAGGAGGACTGCGTCGTGGAGTTCCAGCTGGGGATCGGTACCAGGAAGGGCTTGTTCCTCGCCCGCAGCGAGGATCGCGAGAACTGGGAGCTCTCCGAGCCGAAGTTCCCGATGGAGGCGGTGCGCGCGGTCGCGCTGACTCCCGGCAAGGTCTACGCGGCCGCGGTCAACGAACATTTCGGACCGACGATCGCGACGTCCGAGGACTTCGGTGAAACCTGGTCCGAACCCGATCACGCCCCGGTCGCCTTCCCCGCCGACACGGAGACCGCGCTCGAAGGCATCTGGCAGATCGTGCTCGCCGGGGACGTCGTCTACGCCGGTGTCGAGCCGTCCGCGCTGTTCCGGTCCGAGGACGGCGGCGGGACCTTCGAACTCGTGCGCGGGCTGTGGGATCACGAGCACCGTCCACACTGGACGCCCGGTGGCGGCGGCCAGATGATCCACACGATTCTGCCGCATCCCACGGATTCCCGGCGGATCACCGTCGCCATGTCGACGGGCGGCGTCTACCGGACCGAGGACGGCGGCAAGAGCTGGACGGCGTCGAACCGCGGGATCAGCGCGGGATTCCTGCCCGACGAGGAACCCGAATTCGGGCAGTGCGTGCACAAGGTCGCGATGCATCCGGCACGGCCCGAACGGTTCTTCCTGCAGAACCACGGCGGTGTCTACCGCAGCGACGACGACGCGAAGACGTGGAAGTCCATCGCCGGCGGCCTGCCGAACGACTTCGGATTCGCCATGGTCGTCCATCCGACCGAGCCGGACACCGTCTACAACTTCCCCTTGGTGGCCGACGTGCTCCGGTTCCCGCCGGAGGGCCGCTGCCGCGTCTACCGCAGCGAGGACGCGGGCGAGACCTGGACAGGACTCGGGAACGGCTTGCCGGACAAGGGTTTCTACGCGGGTGTGCTCCGGGACGGCATGTGCGTCGACGCGCGGGACGGCATCTACTTCGGCACGCGATCCGGTGAAGTGTGGGCCGGCCCCGACGGGGGCGACACCTGGCACCAGGTGGCCGCGCATCTGCCGGACGTGCTGTGCGTCCGGGCCCAGGTGGTCTAGATGGTCCGGGTCCTGCTGCCCGCGATGCTGCGGTCGCTCGCGGGCGGAGAGGCGACGCTCGACGTCGACGCCCCGACGCTCGACGCGGTCCTGGACTCGCTCGGCGCCGGTTTTCCCGCTCTGGAACGGCGTTTGCGCGACGAGACGGGTGCGCTGCGGCGCTATGTGAACTTCTATGTGGACGGTGAGGAATGCCGACGGCTTGATGGGGCGAAGACCTCACTCGCCGAGGTGAAGGAAGTCCAGATCATTCCGTCGGTTGCCGGGGGCTGAAGGGAGCTTTCCCCGCATCGCCTGAGTTCCGCAGGTGTCGCGAAAGTGGCTTTCGTGACACACGCCCCGACGATGGGGCTCGCCCAGGCCTTCATCACACCCGAGCCGACCACTTCAGCCGACGTTGCGAAAGCCACTTTCGCAACCTTCAACGTTGCGAAAGTGGCTTTCGCAACACGCCACCTTTGTCCTACCCCTCAAGAGAACCGCGCAAAATCGTGCATTCCGGCATCAATCGGACGCTCAGTCGCCGGGTGATGTCGTTTGTGGACACTTGAGTCTTTGGCCTATCCCTCGGGAAAGCCGAATCGCCACTCAAGACCGAAGGAGCGACAAGGTCCGGTTCGAATCGCCAGGAGTCACGCTGACCCTTGAGAACAGAGACCGCGCCACCGAACGTCAGGAAAGGGTCGTTCAGGACGAAAAACGTCCTGAACGACCCTTTCCTGACACGTGAAGCGATCTACTGGGAAAGCAGGTTCGCGCAGCGGATCAGCCCGATGTGCGAGTACGCCTGCGGGTGGTTGCCCAGCGAGCGCTCCGCGATCGGGTCGAACTGCTCGGGCAGCAGGCCGGTCGGGCCCGCCGCGTCGACGATCTGCGTGAACAGTTCCTCGGCCTCGGTGCGGCGCCCGGTGAGCAGGTACGCCTCGATGAGCCAGGCCGCGCAGATGTGGAAACCGCCCTCGCCGCCGGGAAGACCGTCGTCGCGGCGGTACCGGTACACGGTGGACCCACTGCGCAGTTCCGCCTCGATCGCGGTCACCGTGGACTGGAACCGCGGGTCGGCCGGATCGATCAGCCCGGTCAGCCCGACGAACAGCGAAGCGGCGTCGAGGTCCGTTCCGTCGTAGGCGGTGGTAAAGGCCTGGACCTCTTCGTTCCAGCCCTTCTCCAGCACGTCCGCGGCGATCTCGTCGCGCAGCGAAGGCCACGCGCCCGGCACCGCGCGGCCGTAGACCTCGCCCAGTTTGACCGCCCGGTCGATGGTCACCCAGCACATCACCCGCGAGTACACCCGGTGGCGCGGCACGTGCCGTTCCTCCCAGATGCCGTGGTCCGGCTCGTTCCAGCGCCGCGTGACGGCCTCGGCCATCGCGCGCACCATCTGCCAGTCCTCGTCGCGCAGTTCACCGCGTGCCTCCGCCAGCGTCTGCACGAGTTCGACGACCGGGCCGAACACGTCCAGCTGCACCTGGTGGTTCGCCAGGTTGCCGACGCGGACCGGCCGAGAACCGGCGTATCCGGGCAGCGATTCGATGACCGCTTCGGCGCCGATCACGCTGCCCGCCAAGGTGTACAGCGGGTGCAGCCGTTCCGGACCGGCCAAAGTGGACAGAACGCCGTGCAGCCACCGGAGGTAGCCTTCGGCCTCTTCGGTCGAGCCGAGGTGGACCAGTTCGCGCACGGTCATGGCCGCGTCGCGGATCCAGCAGTAGCGGTAGTCCCAGTTGCGGACGCCGCCGATCTCCTCCGGCAGGGAGGACGTCGCCGCCGCGAGCACGCCACCGGTGTCGGTGTTCACCAGCCCGCGCAGGGTGAGCGCCGAGCGGCCGACGAGGTCGGTCTGGACGCTGGGCAGCTTGAGCGTCCGCGCCCAGGTGCTCCAGTAGTCGCCCGCGCGCGTCCGTCGCTCCACTTCGGACAGTTCGTGCTCGCTGAGATCCGAAGTGCCGCAACGGAGTTCGAGCACCACCGGGTTTTCCGGGGAGGGAGTGACGAGCGCCGTCGCGGTGTCGTTCATACCGTCGGAGGTGATCTCCCACTCGACGCCGGGCGAGCGCAGCGCGAACGGTTCCGAGGTGCCCTGCACCAGGATCCCGTCGCTCTGGGCGAGCAGCGTCACCGGGACGCCGCCGAATTCGGGCCGCGGCGCGAACACGATCTCCGCCGCCGTCTCACCCGAGATCACCCGGACGAGATCCGTGCGGTGCGCGGGGCTCTCCGGTTCGAGGTAGTCGGTGACGAGCAGGCGCGACCAGCGGGTCTCGACGGTCATCGTGTTCGGCAGGTAACGCTGCCCGAGCGGCAGGCCGTTGCGGTGCGGCTTGATCGAGAAGTGGCCCGCGCCGGCACCGCCGAGCAGGTCCGCGAAGATCGCGGGCGCGTCGGGGCCGGGGTGGCACAGCCAGGTCAGCCTGGCGTCCGGCGTGACCAGCGCGACCGAACGTTCGTTGGCCAGCAGGGAAAGCCGCTCGATCGGCGGGGCCTGCTCGCCGTAGAGCCAGTTGCGCCGCTCTTCGAGCAGGAACGCGAGCGCCATCGCGACGTCGACCGTGTCCGGAACCCGGTACTGGGCAAGGCTTTCGCCGTCGCCGACCTTCACGCCGAGGTCCGGGCCGGAGATCCGGGCGAACGCCTTCTCGTCGGTGACGTCGTCGCCGAGGAAGACCGCCGCCGTCGCGCCGACCTGGTGGCGCAGGGTGTCCAGCGCACGGCCCTTGTCCGTCTGGACGACCGCGAGCTCGACGACCTCCTTGCCGTCGGTCGTGGAGACGCCCTCCCATTTCGAAGGTCCATTGTGGACATCGCGGAGGACTCGCCGTCCGGCCTCGTGCTCGGCGCGGCGAACGTGCACCGCGATGCTCGCGGGCTTGACCTCGAGCGAGACGCCCGGCACGTCGAGCACCAGGTTCTCCAGCTCGGCCTCGAGCCGTCTGTGGAGTTCGCGGGCCTTGTCGTCGAGCGCGTGGATGAAGCCGATGTCGAACTCGGATCCGTGGCTGCCGACCAGGTTCACCTCGGCCGGAAGGCGGGAAAGAGTGGCGAGATCACGCAACGCGCGGCCGGAGATGACCGCGGTGGTCGTCTCGTGCAGGCCGGCCAGCGACCTGAGCGCACCTACCGATTCGGGCAGGGGACGGGCTTCGTCCGGGTTGGCCGTGATCGGAGCCAGCGTGCCGTCGTAGTCGCAGGCGACCAGCAGCCGCGGGGTGCGCGCGACCTGAACGATCGCACGCCGCAGCTCGGCGGGCAGTGCCTCGGCGGTCAACGATTTCTCCTCGGGAACTATGCGGGGTAGGGGGATCAGTCGGCCGGTTCGGCACCGAGCGCTTGGAGGAACGAGCGCGCCCAGCGGTCGACGTCATGCGTGAGGACCTGTCGACGCATGGCGCGCATACGGCGGCGTCCCTCTGCGGGGTCGAGCGTAATGGCAGTCTCCAAGGCGTTCTTCACCCCGTCCAGATCATGCGGGTTGACCAGGAGCGCACTGGTCAGCTCGGCCGCGGCGCCGGCGAACTCCGAAAGCACGAGCGAACCGCCCAGGTCGTGGCGGCAGGCGACGTACTCCTTGCAGACGAGGTTCATCCCGTCACGCAGGGGAGTGACCACCATGACGTCGGCCGCGGAGAAGAAGGCGGCCAGCTCCGTCCGGTTCACGGACTGATGCAGATAATGCACGACCGGGTGACCCACGCGCGCGAATTCGCCGTTGATCCGCCCGACCATCTGCTCGATGTCGCCGCGCATCCGCTGGTAGTGCTCGACGCGCTCGCGGCTCGGCGTGGCCAGCTGGACGAACGTCACGTCCTCCGGACGGACGCGGCCTTCGTGCAGCAACTCGTGCAGCGCCTGCAGCCGCAGGTCGATGCCCTTGGTGTAGTCGAGCCGGTCGACGCCGAGCAGGACCTTCTTCGGGTTGCCCAGGTCACGGCGCAGCTGGGCGGCGCGTTCGGCGACGCCCTTGGTCTTGGCGAGTTTGTCGAGGCCGATGGCGTCGATGGAGATCGGGAACGCGCCGACCCGCACCGTGCGGTCGCCGACCTGCATCAGGCCGGGGCGGGTGCGGATGCCGACCGCGCCGCGGCTGGATTCGAGACCGGCCAGCTGCCGCGCCAGCCAGAGGAAGTTCTGCGCGCCACCCGGCCGGTGGAATCCGACGAGGTCGGCCCCGACCAGGCCACGGACGATCTCCGTCCGCCACGGCATCTGCATGAACAACTCGACCGGGGGGAACGGGATGTGCAGGAAGAACCCGATCCGGAGATCGGGACGCAGTTCGCGGAGCATCGCCGGGACCAGCTGCAGCTGGTAGTCCTGGATCCACACGGTCGCGCCCTCGGCGGCGACCTTGGCGCTCGCCTCGGCGAAGCGCCGGTTCACCCGGACGTAGGACTCCCACCAGCTCCGGTCGAACACGGGCCGCGCCACCACGTCGTGGTACAGCGGCCAGAGCGTCGCGTTGGAGAAGCCCTCGTAGTAGTCACGGACGTCGTCCGACGTCAGGGAGACCGGGTGCAGCACCAGGCCGTCGTCGTCGAACTCCTCGACGTCGACGTCGGGCACACCCGGCCACCCGACCCAGGCTCCCTTGCGCGACCGCAGGAACGGCTCGAGCGCCGACACCAGTCCGCCGGGGCTCGCCGTCCAGCGCCTGCTCCCGTCGGCGGTCCGTTCGAGGTCCACCGGTAGCCGGTTCGCCACCACCACGAAATCCGCGGAGGCCGTTCTGCTCGTCTCGGCAATCACATCGTCCACCAGCCGCTCCCTCGAATCGCGGGTCGCTGCCCTAAGCGGAAACCCTATCGCGCGAGGAGGCCACGGCCCGTCGCCGAGCGATCACTCCAAGCGTCGTTCGGCGGGTTCCAGCGGACCCGCCATCCGCGGCCCGGCGAATTTGCGTTCCAGCCTGCCGAGCCCCGTGCGCACCGGCTGCGCCAGGTATTCGCCGAGTACCACACCCGCTGCCAGGGCAAGCCCGATCGCGACCGCGGTCATCAGCGTCGAGATGTTCCCGCCGGGCTCGACGCCCAATTGGTATAGACCACGATAGGTGGAGAGACCGGGGAGGAGGGGCGTGATGCCGGACACAGCCACCACGAGCGGCGTCACCTTGAGGCGCCTGGCGAGCACGCCGCCGCAGAAACCGACCAGCGTCGCGGCGACCGCGGAGGAGCTGACGGCCTGGAAGTCGGTCAGCATCAACGCGCCGTACACGGCGCCGCCGATCGCCCCGGCCGCTCCCGCGACGATCATCGCGCGCAGGGTCGAATACGAGGCGAGCGCGAAGCAGGCCGACGCGCCGACGCTGCCGATGATGATGATCGGCAGCTGTTGCGGCGTCGAGGAAACGACCTCGGGCAGCGGCGTCAGCGGCAGGCCGAGCAGTACCGCGATCTTCAGCGCGAGCACCACGCCCGCGATCAGCCCGGCGCTCATCAGCGCGGTCTCGGTCGTGCGCCCGGCCGCCGTGACGTAGTAGCCGGTGATGGCGTCCTGCACGGCGGAAACCGTGGAGAGCCCGGACAGCAGCACGGTGACGGCCGCCGCGACGACCAGCGTGGGTTTGTCCGTGGTGAGCAGGTTGCTGCTGACTATCGCCATCGCGGACAACGTCGCGACCAGGCCGCCGATCACCTGCTGGAAGAAGAACGGCAGCGCGAAGCGGTTCAAGAACCGGCCGAGCCGGTCGATGACCGCGCTGATCACCAGCGCGACCAGCGCGACGTCGATGCTGCCGCCGAGGATCAGGGTGATGAACGCGGCCAGCCCGCCCCAAGCGGCCGTGGCCACCCAACGGGGGTACGGGTGCGGCGCGGTCGTGATCCGCTGCAGTTCCTGCTGGGCCTCCTCGGCGCCGATGTTGCCGCGGACGATCCGGCGGACCAGGGTCTCGGTCTGGGTCAGCCGCGTGTAGTCGAGGCTGCGCGAACGGACCACGCGCAGCGCCGTGACCGGGGCCATGTCGGTGCCGCGGTGACAGGTCACCGTGATCGACGTGAAGATCACGTCGACCTCGCAGTGCGGGAGGCCGAGCGCGGAGGTCAGCGCGATGATCGTCGCGGTGACGTCGGAGGCGCCGGCGCCGCTCGACATCTGGACCTCGCCGATGCGCAGAACGAGATCCAGGACGAAGTTGACCGTCGTGTCGTCCGGCGGCTGCGGGCCCATCGCCTCTTCGACGTCGACGGCGGGCTGCTCGGCCGTCGGCGCTTCGAGGATCTGCCAGGCGCGGCGGCGCAGCAGATTCGGCCGGTGCGAGCGAGTCTGGGGGATCGATCGCTCTCCGTCACGCTGGCGCGGCGCTTCCAGCAGCCATTCGCCACGTTCGGGTGTTTCGTCCTGGTTCTTTTCGGCACTGTGCCCGCTCTGTTCGCCGCGCTGGGCTCCCTTGGTGTGCTCGTTGATCTTCATGATCGATCCACCTCCTCACTCTGGTTCGAGGGACTTTCCCGAGGAGCATCGGGGCCGGTGCCTCGACCGTTGCAGGAAACCCGAAGTGGCGTCCGCCACGTCGGAGGAAGATCATCGCGACCTCGCCGGTTTACGGCACACTGCATGCCATGGCGTCCTCTGTGAGCAGGCGTTCCGTTCTTCGCGCGGCCGGTGTGACAGCTGCCGGAACCGCGGCGACATTCACCCTTTCGGGTGCATCTAGCGGGGCGGAAGCCCCGGTTTTCGCGCACGGGGTCGCCTCGGGTGACCCCATGCCCGATTCGGTCCTTCTCTGGACCCGGGTCACGCCTTCGCCCGAGGCCGCTCCGGGATCCGGAAAAGGGGCGGCGGTGGACGTCCGGTGGGAGGTGGCCGAGGACGCCGGATTCACCCGCGTCGTCGCTCGCGGTCACCTTCGGACCGGCCCGGAACGCGACCACACGGTGAAGGTGACGGCCGGCGGGCTGTGCGCGTCGACCGGGTACTGGTACCGGTTCACGTCTCAGGGGAAGGTCTCGCGGACCGGCCGGACCCGCACGGCGCCTCCGCGCGACGAGGACGTCGAGAGCCTGCGCTTCGGCGTGGTCTCGTGTGCGAACTGGGCTGTCGGTCACTTCGCCCCCTACGGCTATCTGGCC
This sequence comes from Amycolatopsis sp. w19, assembly GCF_051373225.1. Classification (NCBI taxonomy): domain Bacteria; kingdom Bacillati; phylum Actinomycetota; class Actinomycetes; order Pseudonocardiales; family Pseudonocardiaceae; genus Amycolatopsis; species Amycolatopsis sp. w19. Next base: position 63,087 of record NZ_JBPQFM010000003.1, read on the forward strand.
GGCCGCGACGATCTGGACGCCTTCATTCACCTGGGTGACTACCTCTACGAAGGGAATCCCAACCCTGCGGGTGATCTCCGGCTTTCGGTACCGCCCAACGAGTTGATCACCCTGGCGGACTACCGGCAACGTCACGCGATGTACAAGACCGACGAGCACCTGCGGCGGCTCCACGCCCGGCATCCGATGATCGCGACCTGGGACGACCACGAGGCCGCCGACAACGCCTGGTCGGGTGGATCGCCGTCACACGACCCGGCGACCGAGGGCGACTGGGCGGACCGGATGCGGGCCGCGCACCGGGCGTACTTCGAATGGATGCCGGTGCGGCATCGCGGCGACCGGCTGTACCGGCGGCTGAAGTTCGGGACGCTGGCCGACCTGACCATGCTGGACCTGCGGACGTACCGGACGCGGCAACCCGGCCCGGTCTCGGCGGAGGACACCATCCTCGGCGTCGATCAGCGGCAGTGGTTCCTGGACGGCCTCGCGCGCGGGACCGCGTCCTGGAACCTGATCGGGAACTCGGTGATGGTCACGCCCATCGAGATTCCCGCGCTGCCCACGCGCGAACGGCTCGCGCTCGACGACCTGCTCGACGGCCAGCCGACCACGGTCAACACCGACCAATGGGACGGCTACACCGCCGACCGCCGCCGCGTCCTCGACACCATCGCCGCGCAAGGCCGGGGCAACACGGTGTTCCTGACCGGCGACGTCCACTCGTCGTGGGCGAACGACGTGCCGCGAGACGGAGCGAGCGTCGCCGTCGAGTTCGTCTGCCCGTCGGTCACCTCGGACAACATCGACGAGCAGCTCGGCGTCCCGCCGCGGACCGGCTCGCTGAAGGTCGAAGCCGCGATCCGCGCGCTGAACCCGCACGTGCGCTTCGTGGAACTCGACTCGCACGGTCCGGGCGTCCTCGAAGTGACCCCGGACGCCGTCCGGATGAACTGGTACTACGTCGCCGACCGCCGGGACCCGGCGACCGCCGTGACGTTCGCGCACGCCTTCCGGACGGTGGCCGGGGACCCGCGGGTGCGCCCTGCGGAGCGCTGAACGGGCGCCGATATACTGGCCCTGCCCAGGCTGTCCTGGGCGAGGCCGCAATAGCTCAGCTGGTAGAGCATCTGTCTTGTAAACAGAAGGTCAGGGGTTCGAGCCCCCTTTGCGGCTCCCTTCCACCACCGTCCTCAGGTCGCCGCTTCGCCGGGGTCGGCGACGGCATTCGGTGTCGCGTGATTTGAGTCGGCGGGGCCGGTGGTGGGGTGAAGGCTCCCTTCGCTGCGTCTAATGCGGTGAAGGGCGCCTTCGGCCCCAAGGTGAGCGCGGCGAAGGGCGAATCAGGCCTTCAAGGCGGCAGTCGCGGCCGCTTCGCGCGCCGGGCGGATCCGGGTCAGCTGCACGAGGCTGAAGCCGAACAGCAGGGCTCCGAGCGGGACGTGAACCGCCGTCACGTGCGCGATCCCGAGGAACACCTGCACCAGCGTGAGACCGAGGAACACGGCCGCGGGCAGGATCGGTTTGGCGGAGCCGCCGCCCGGGCGCCACACGAGGATCGCGATGAGCACGTGCAGCGTCGCGACGACGAACAGCGTGTAGGCCGTGGCGCTGTGCAGGGTGTGGCCACTCGGCACGGTCAGCAGGAGCCCGGCGGAGATCGGGGTGAGGAAGACGGCCAGGGTCTGCCCGGCGATCGCGACGCGCAACGGGGTCGGCATGTGAACTCCTTCGAGTGGACGTGTCACCACGTGGACGAGGGAGCCGCCGGAAACGTGACAGGGCGTTCGCGGGCCCCACGGCCGCGGTCGGCCAGTGCCGATCCGATGGCGCAGCGGATCGAGCGGCTGGGCGCCAGGCTTAGGACGGCTGCCCGCCTTCGAACGTCAGCTCCCTCGATGGTGTCGGTCACGCCGGCCAGCGGCGGGGAAGGTCGCGGGCGTCTGGTCGTTGTAAAGCAAGTCTGACGTTCGCCGGCGCGCGGGTGATCCGCCGAGTTCGCGATGGTGGTCGCGAATCTTGACACTCGAACCACGATGGCGCGGAGTGGACTCACGAATTTGCTCGGCGACAAGACGGTTCAGTACCTCGTGAGACGCATGCGGATGCAGCATCCGGAGCATGGTCATGTGCAACTCTTCGAGAGCCGAGTTGCGAGCCATGAGATCGAGAAAGTCTTCACGAAGCCTTTCATGTTCACCGGCGCGGCGTCGTTGATGGGCCGTAGCGCTTTGATGGGCGGCGATCTCCTCTTCGAGTTGCTCGACCTGTTCTTCGAGGCGGCGGCAGGCACGGGTTTTCATGTCCAGCAACACTTTGAGGACGTGGACCTCCTGGAGAAGAACATCGCTCTGCCGGTATGCCGCTTCGGTGCCCTTTGGTACGGGTGGCAGGGGTTCTTCATCGTCGCGGTTGCGCAAAAGTGTTCTCGGAGACGATATTTCGTCAGGGGAGAACGCCGAGATGAAACGTCGGATGGTCGCCACGGTGACCGAGGACTGCTTGGCCCAGAGAGGGCGGCGGATGGCGCCTTCATATTCGGCGGAGGGAGTATCCTTAAGGGTCGCGTCGCAGTACAAACCTGCCGCGAACGCCACGAAGTCGGGCAATTTTTCGGGGACGACCCAAACCCGCAGGGTGTCGGTGATGCGCTCCCACGAGGGGATACGTACCGCGGATTTACCGAGCCATTTGCTGATCAGGCTGCGCAGGTCTGTGATCGTCTTGCCATAGGCCCAATGGCCGTCCTGATCGGCGTATGTGGCGACCAGCCGTTCATAGGTTCCGGTCAGGCTGCCGAAGTCGTCGCTGAGGACGACGATCAAGAACAAGATGAGGCGACGCTGTTCCGGTGTCAACTGATCGGCATGTGTGAAATCGTCAGTGGAGTCGAGGCCGCTCAAGACAGTTCTGCCGCGTCGGCTTGGCCGAGTGGGCACGATCGTGCTCATGGTGACGGGCACTACCGTCATCCCGGTCGTCATTCGATCCCCTCTCGATGCGCAACTTTTCGCGCACCTCGCCAGGCCACGGGCCGGCACTTGCTTCCCTGGTGACTGCCTTGAGCCACAGCGGCTCAGACTTGCGCGGAGAAGAACCCCCGTAACTCTCCGGATCACTTCCCGATGCGGGCACGTGATCGTCCGCCAAGGCTACTTATGTCAGTGCAAACACCCAAAAAAGTTCCCCCATTCGTGTCTTCTTCAACTGTTACGCATGGCTTCAGCGCACTCTGTGCGCATTGAAGCGCTCAGATGCGAAAATAGTCGAAGTATTTTGCGCGGGCCCGCTCGTCCCAGCGGCGTAGTCGCGACTTCTGGGGACAGGCCGACCGAAGATCGAATTCGTCGTCACGATGTCGCGGTGGCGAGGCAAGGTGCCGGGCCTCGGGTGGCGTTTGCGCGAACGGGGTACCCGAGGCCCGGCTTCTCGGATACTCACCCGCGTCACAGGCCTGAACCGAGAAGGTGGCAGCGCTGCGGCGACTGGTGCTTGCCGACATCGCGCCGTGGGTTATCTAAACGCCGATCGCCTCGAATGGCCAGGCGTGAGCAAGTGATGCTCGGCGACCGTGGTGCGGATAACGGAGCCGCCCAGCGTGTTGAGCTGCGCATTGTTTTCGGAGGGCCTTGACGGCGACTAAACGGCGAGTAGTCCAGCTCACATCCGGTGGTGGTGTTGAATACTTGCCGCGCTGGGGGCACAAAAAGTTCCGGACAGACACGGACGCTCGACACGTCGCATTGGCTTGTGGACCCAGGCGGGCCTCGGCTTGAATCGTGTGTCAGCGAGTCGGGCCTCCGTCGGCGTCTGGCTTGGGGTGCGCGCCCCTGATGTCGACGAACCCGGATCGCGGAGCATCTTGAATTCTCACCCGCGTCTTAGGTGAATCGATATGGAAGGTTTTCTCATGCAGTTCCCCCTGTCTCCACAGCCACGTCGTTGCTGCCGGACCGGCAGTCGCAGTGGTGCGGTCCTGGCCATGGCGACCATGGGATTCACGGTTGTTCTCCTTCGGCAGGGGCTGGACGCCGCGACCGCCGCCGCGCTCGCTGTCGGCGTTCTCGTCGGCGCCCTGCGGGCCGCTCGGGCGACCATCATGTCGCCACCACGGGCCGAGGGCGTCGTCAATCCCTCGTGAGCGGCGACCTCGACCCGGCCGCGGTCGCGCTGCGAAATCTCCATCGGGAGATGCGCACTCTGCCGGTCAACGACTACATGTCGCGAATCCAGGCTTCGCTCCCCGGTATGCCGAGCGGGGTCCTTGCTTCTGCTTGGAACCCGGACGCCGAGGAATTGCTCGATGTCACGGTCTATATCGGGATCGTTCGTGCCTGCTCCGGCTCGGATGAGCAGATTCTGCGTTTCGCGCGTCTCCATCGAATCGCCAAGGATGCTCGCGATGGGCTCGCCTCGTCGTCGGACCCCGGTGAGGCGAATACGATATTTCACCTGCGTGAAACCGACCATGCGCCGGAGGTGTATCCCGACCGCAACTATTTACTTGAGCGAATCGATTCGCAGGCCGCTTTCGTCGACTACCTGGACAGCTTGATCCGTCGCAGTGGCCTGTCCTATCGCAAGATCGCTGAGGATACAAAGCGACGCGACTGGAAGAATGCGATCTCGAAAAGCTCATTGCACGAGGTCATCCGTCGTCGGCGCTTCATTGTCAATGAAAAACAGATCCGGAACCTGATCACGGTGGTGTTGAGTACTTTCGTTTCTCGTGCTGCCCTTGATGAACGCGTGGAGGAAACCATGGATACCTGGCGGCGCTTGCTGCGCGACGAGATGCCACTGATCCCTATCTCGGCCCCCGGTGCTCCCATCACACTGGAGGAGGTTTTGAAGGTGCTCAGGCGCGAGGAGCTCAACGCCATAAACCGTGGAGACATCTCTTTTCGTGGTCTGGCCGATGCTCAGCGGGCCCTGCGTCGTCACTTCAAGTCTTGGGTGTGATGGAGGTGGTGATGGTTCCCCTGTGACCATTGCTTGACATGCAGCCATGTGGCTGCCTAATCTGCAAAGGCAGCCGCGAGGCTGCATATCAGGGAGAGCGGCATGGACGAGGTCTTCAAGGCGCTGGCCGACGCGAGCAGGCGGCGGTTGCTCGACGACCTGAACGCCCGCAACGGGCAGACCCTGCGCGAGCTGTGCGCGGGGCTGGACATGGCGCGGCAGTCGGTCAGCAAGCATCTGGCCGTGCTGGAAGCGGCGAATCTGGTGACCACGGTGTGGCGTGGCCGCGAGAAGTTGCACTACGTGAACGCGGAGCCGATCAACGCGATCGCCGAGCGCTGGATCGACCGGTACCACCAGGGCCGGGTCGACGCGCTCGCCGACCTCAAGAAGGCATTGGAGCGGGAACCCATGAGCACCGACGAATTCGTGTACACCAGCTACATCAGGACGACGCCGGAGCGGCTTTGGCAGGCGCTCACCGATCCGGTCTTCACGAAGCAGTACTGGGGTTGCGAGTTCACCTCGGACTGGAAGGCCGGGTCGACGATGGCCTGGGAGCAGCTCGGCGTGAAGCTGGAGGATCCCGAGCAGGTCGTCCTCGAGTCCGACCCGTATCGGCGGCTGTCCTACACCTGGCACACCTTCACTCCGGAGTTCGCCAAGTCGGTCGGGCTCGACGACGACGTGTCGGCGAAGCTCCAGGCCGAGTCGCGGTCGAAGGTGACGTTCGACCTCGAACCCGTCGGCGACACGGTGAAGCTGACCGTGGTGCACGACGGTTTCGACCAGGGCAGCACCGCGCTGGAGATGGTCAAGGGCGGCTGGCCGTCGATCCTGTCGAGCCTCAAATCGCTGCTGGAGACCGGCGAGCCGCTGCCCGAACCCGCGTAACCCGGTCGACCCGGCCCTCGCGATCGGGCACGATGCGCAGCGTGCCCCTGGAGATCGCCTGCGACGAGTCCGGGTCCGAGGGCGAGAAACTGATCGGCGGCCGGACCGGCGTGTTCGCGCACGCGGGGGTCCGGCTGAGTCTCGAAGAAGCCGCGGCTTGCCTGGTCGAGCTGCGGCGAAGGATCCGCTCGCCGGCGGTCGAGTACAAGGCGAACCACCTCCTCCGCACGAAGCACCGGCGGGTGCTCGAATGGTTCCTCGGTCCGCGCGGTCCGGTCCACGGGCGTGCGCACGTGTACCTCGTGGACAAGAAACGGCTGCTGGCGAACGAACTCCGGGCGCTCGCCGGGCCCGGAATCCGGCCGGACGACGAACTCCTCGCCGCGTTCAACGACGTGCTGCGGACCAGGAACCGCCGGGATCCGGCGGCGGGGTCGTTCTTCGCGATGGCCGGGGACACCGCGGAATTGAGGGCGAAGGTCGGCCGGGCCCGTGACGCCAAGAGCCTCGATCCGCTGGTGCCCGCGATCCTCCGCGCCATCGAGTACTGGAGCGCGGGAGGGGAGCCGGTCTTCCTCGTCCACGACGAACAACCGTCGCTCAAAGGGGACCGGCTCGCCAGGATCGAGTCGAGTCCGGGATTGGCCGGCGTGAAGTTCGTGGATTCCCGGACCGATCCGCGGGTGCAGGTCGCCGATTTCCTCGTCGGCGTCGCCCGCCGGATCGCGGAGGACGCATTGAACGGGAACGGCGACGAGATATTGACCGGATTGCTCACGCCGTATGTCGATCCGGAGTCCCTCTGGGACTGATTCACTCCATGGCGCACCGAATCGCTCGGCTGGACGGTTGCCCGGCGCGGCGGCGGGCTGGAAACGTCGGAACGGATCCGACCCCGGCCCGGGAGGCAGTCGCAGATGCAGGCTTTCACCTTGCCCGAGTTCTACCTGCCGCATCCGGCCAGGATGAATCCGCACCTCGAAGCGGCGCGGGCGCACAGTATGGCCTGGGCCAGGGAAATGGGGATGCTCGATTCCTCGTCGCCGTCCGGTGACGTCGTCTGGACCGAGCAGGCGCTGGCGAAAATGGATTACGCGCTGCTCTGCGCGCACACCCATCCGGACTGTGACGGGCCGTCCCTCGATCTGGTCACGGACTGGTACGTGTGGGTGTTCTTCTTCGACGACGATTTCCTCGCGCAATTCAAGTACACCCGGGACACCGAGGGCGCCAAGGCCTATTTGGACCGTTTGGAACTGTTCATGACCGGGCCGGGGGAAACGTCACCGGAACCGGGGAATCCCGCCGAAGCCGGGCTTGAGAACCTTTGGGCGCGGACCATTCCTTCGATGTCCGAGGCCTGGCGACGGCGGTTCGTCACCAGTACGCACAATCTGATGGTCGAATCGCTCTGGGAACTGGACAACATCGACCGCGGCCGCATCGCGAACCCCATCGAATACGTCCAGATGCGGCGTCGTGTCGGCGGGGCGCCGTGGTCGGCGAACCTCATCGAGTTCGCCGTCGGTGCCGAGGTGCCGGACGGGATCGCGGCGACCAGGCCGATGGAGGTACTGCGCGACACGTTCGCCGACGCCGTCCACCTTCGCAACGATCTCTTTTCCTACCAACGCGAAGTGCGCGAAGAGGGCGAGAACTCCAACGCCGTCCTCGTCTTCGAGAAGTTCCTCGACTGCCCGACGCAGGAAGCCGCCGAACTCACCAACGACCTGCTGACCTCGCGATTGCAGCAGTTCGAGAACACCGCGCTCGTCGAGGTGCCCGCGTTGCTCGCCGAGCGCGACGTCTCGTTGCCGGAGCAGATCGGGGTCGGCCTGTACGTCAAAGGCCTGCAGGACTGGCAGTCCGGCGGTCACGAATGGCACACCCGGTCGAGCCGGTACATGAACGAGGGCGCGGACTCCGGTACCGACAGCCTGGGCCTCGGCCGGCGGATACGCCAGCAGGCGCCGCCGCCGTTCGCGAAGACCGGGCACCTGCCGTTGCCGGAATTCCGCATGCCGTACCCCGTGCGCACCAGCCCCCATCTCGCCGCCGCCCGTGAATACGCGCCCGGCTGGGCGCGGGAGATGGGGATGCTCGACGGCGGGGTCTGGGACGAGCGCCGGTTCCGCGGGATCGACCTCGCGTATTGCGCCGCGATGATCGATCCGGACGCGGACCTCGCGGGGCTGAGGCTGTCGACCGACTGGCTCACCTGGGGCACGTTCGGCGACGACTACTTCCCGCTGGTCTTCGGGGCGAAACGGGACGCGGTCGCGGCGAAACTGTGCAGTGACCGGCTTTCCCTGTTCATGCCGCTCGAAGGTGAGCCGGTGCCGAAGCCGTCGAACCCGGTCGAGGTGGGTCTCGCGGATCTGTGGGGCCGCACCGCGGGACCGCTGTCGCCGCGCACGCGCGCGGGGTTCCGGCAGGCGGTCGAGAGCATGACCGCGAGCTGGGTCTGGGAGGTCGGGAACCAGGCGCAGAACCGTGTCCCCGACCCGGTCGACTACGTGGAGATGCGGCGGCGGACGTTCGGCTCCGACCTGACCAAGAGCCTCGCGCTCCTCGAATTCGGCGACGTCGTGCCCGCCGAGCTCTTCAACAACCGCGTGCTGTTCGAACTCGACACGGCGGCGCAGGACTTCGCGGCCTTCACCAACGACCTGTTCTCGTACCAGAAGGAGATCGAGTACGAGGGCGAGACGCACAACCTCGTGTACGTCGTCGAGCGGTTCCTGGACGTCGACCGGAACGAGGCCCGCGACATCGCCGCCCGGCTGACGAACGCGCGGATGACGCAGTTCGAGCAGCTCGCCGACGAGGACCTGCCGCGGATGTGCGACGACCTCGGCCTCGGCGACGACGTCCGCGCGGCGGTCACCGGGTACGCGGACCATCTGAGGGGCTGGATGGCGGGAATCCTGGAATGGCACCGGAAATGCGTGCGGTACACGCCGGAGGAGCTGGCGCGCGTCCACGCTCCCGAGCCGCCGGTGTTCTCGCTCGTGCCGAGCGGGATCGGCATGTCGGCGTGGCGGATCGGGAGCGGGGCGCGCTGATCGCCCTGTGAGCGGGTCGGGTTGTGCACCTGAAGTACATGAAGGCCCCCTTCCTTGCGCCAGGCGCAAGGAAGGGGGCCTTCATGTACTGGGGGCAATACGCCCCGCCTGAGGCCGAACCGTCAGAAAGCGGTCAGCGTGATCCGCGCGGTCCGCGGGTCCCCGTCGTGCACCAGCGACTCGAAGTGCCCGACGTCGTCGAAGGCGAAGCCGTACGCCTTCCCGTCGACCATCTGCTCGTGCACGATCCGCGAGTAGTGGTCGGTCACGGACTGCTGGTAGAACTGGCCCGCGTCGTACGTCGGCTGAGTGTGCAGCGAGCCGAGCGTCGAGCGGTGCAGCGCCGCGCACAGGGTCCGCGCGATCGGGCCGACGACCTGGTCGTTCGGCGCGTGCAGCCGTCCGTCGCAGTTGAAGACGTCGCGGGTGCTCGGCTTGCTGAACGACGCCACTTCGGCGCCCGAGGTGTCGGTGAAACGCAGGACGTCGTCCCCGCCGGTCCGGCCGGTGAACTTCTTGCCGGGTTCGGCCTCGAACGGGACGACGGTGAGCGGTGTCGACTTGTAGGTGTTCCAGGCGCTGGTGACGTAGCCGTCGAGGTAGTTGCCGCTGAACTTGCCGGTGTCGAGCCCCTTGCCCGGAGCGAGGACCCGCAGCCGGTTGTACACCAGGTTCGAGAACCCGGACTGGCCCTGGACGGCGTTGAAGACGTTCTCGCGGCCACCGGGCTTCAAACGGCCGGCCTCCTTGTTCGCGCCCGCCCCGTTGGTCAGCCCGACGGCGTGCGGCACGCTGAACATGTCGACCTGCGAGCTGTTGATGAACAGCCCGCCGTTGTCGTAGGTGAATTCGCTCCAGTCGAACAGGATGTCGCGGTTCGGGTCGCCGTCGGCCCACGGCGCGGGCTGTACCAGGCCGTCCGGGGTGAGGAAGAACTTGATCTTCTGACCGAACGACATGTAGACCCGGCCCGAGAGCATGCGCGGGATCCGCAGCGTGGTCGAGCCGCCGTTGCCGGGGCCCGCGATCGAGACGTCCGGCGCGGGGCTCGGCGGGTTCGCGCCCGGCGGCCACGCGGTGAAGGCGCCGGCGGCGTTGACGTAGCCGAGTTTCCCGGTGTTGAGGTTCGTGCCGAGCACGTAGAGGTGGACCGCGTCGGAGCGGTTCGAATTGTTCGTCACGGTCAGCGGCAGCGGATCGGGGCCGGCGGCGGCCGCGGTGGACGCCGAAAGCGCCGAAACACCGGTGACCAGGGGGAGGGCGACCGCCAACGCGGTCAAAACGCGCCGGACTTTCTTGCGGATGCGCACAGTTCACTCCTCGGCGGAATCCCGCCGCGGAGCGTGGACGCGCCGCGGCGGTGCTTGCGGATGTCGGCCGGGGGCGCGTTCCCGGCCTGGGCGTGACCTTGGCGAGGGGTCTCAGCACGGGAAGTTACGTCGCGGGACGCCGACATGTCCAGACCACTGGTGGGAATCTGTCCGGTTTTGCGCCGGGACGGACAATTTGTCGCCGACCTTCGTCGATTGAGGTGGGCGGATTCCTGGACTACCGTTGGCCGGGTTCCGTCCTGGACCCCGGCGGCCGGGTTTTCTCATCCGTGGGGAGCGGGACATGAGCGACGAATTTCCGATGCCGAGAACCGGCGGCGGTGAGACGTGGATTTCCGCCGCGGGCTGGGACGGCCTCGTGAAGGCCGCGGTGGACGGCGAGCCGCGCGGCATGGACGACCTCATGTCCGCTGTCGCGGCGTGGGCGCGGCAGTACACCGAGACCCGCCTCGGCGGCCACGAGCTGACCTATCTCGAACCGGCCGACGTGGCGCAGGAGATCTGCCTCGCGGTCCTGGTCGCCGTCCCCGGGTACGGCGTGCGCGGCGGTTCCTTCCTGTTCCTCCTGCGCGCCATCGCGGCGAACAAGGTCGCCGACGTCTTCCGGAAGGTCGCGCGGAGCAAGCAGGTCCTGACCGACGAACTCCCCGAAAGGCCGGCGGGATTCGCGGACGAACCGGAGCAGCGTGCGCTGCGGACCGAACTCGGGGTCCGGCTCGGCAGGCTGATGCGGACCCTGCCCGTCTCCCACCGCGAAGTGCTGGGGATGCGGGTGATCGGCGAACTCACGTCGAACGAGACCGCGGCGGCCCTCGGCACGACGTCGTCACGGGTAAGGGTGACCAAACATCGCGCGATCAGCAGGCTGCGGGCCTGTGTTCAGCGCCAAGAGGTTTTGAGCTGAATACGGATCAACAGCCGGATCAACGGATTCTCCCGTTTGGCGCGGGTTTCGAGAATGCGAACGCACATGGCCCCTCCAGAGCTTGCCGGCGAGCACCGTTGCCGAGGGCCAGGACAAGCGGTCTCGGTCTCCACCCTAGGCGTGGTCCGGGGAGCCGGAACCGGCTGAACGGACCATTGGCCGCATCCGGCCTGGCCGTTCGGCTCTTCGGGCTACTGCTTTGGTGCCGAGAAGGCGTCGAAAGCGCGGCAAAGAGACGAAACCGTGCGAGGATGACCGTGGCGCGCGAGCGCTCTGTTCGCTCCGGCCCCGGCGGTCTCGTCCGAATCCGGACACGCCCGGGAGACATGTCATGACGTTCCCACGGCATGATCGCGCCGCCTTGGTCTGGTCGAAGATGCGTTTTCTCGCTTCGGAAGCCGATTCGACGGTGACAGTGGAGCACGCCTGCGTCGTCTGCGGGGAAGTGCTCGAAGCGGCCGGTGCCGGGCTCACGCTCGCCACCGGAACGGGTTTGCCGGAGCCGGTCTTCGCCACCGATGCGCGCAGCCGTGAATTGGAAGAGCTGCAGTTCGGTTCGGAGGCGACACTCCGATGGCCGATGTTCGCGCCCGAGGCGATCGACAGCGGCGTGAAATCGATCATCGCGGTGCCGATTCAGGTCGGTGCGATCACTTTGGGTGCGGTCGGCTGTTATCGCGAATTCGCCGGACTCCCCTTCGAAGGAGGGCCTGGCGAAGGCTCTCGTCTGCGCGGAGGCGGTCATCACCCTCGCCTTGGCCGATACCGGTGAGCCGGTTCTCGGTGAATTGATCGATCGTGAATTCACCGAACACCGCGCCCGGGTGCATCAGGCCGCGGGCGTGGTGTCGGCCCAGCTCGAGATCGGGCTTCCGGACGCGCTCGCCCGCCTGCGCGCGTACGCCTACCTCAACGACCGGAAGCTCGACGAGGTCGCCGAGGACGTGGTGCGGCGCCGGGTCACGTTCCGGCCCGAGTCATGACGGATGTGCGATAAGGAGATACCGGAAAGATGACCGACCTGGCGGCCGACCTGAGGGAAACCTTCGTGCAGCTGGCGGACACCCTGGTGGTGCTCGGCGTCCGCACGGCGGGGCTGGTGCTCGCCGACCCGCACGGCACGCTCACCATGGTGGCCGCGTCCGAAGAACAGACCCGGTTGCTCGAACTGTTCCAGCTGCGGAACTCCGAAGGGCCCTGCCTGGATTGCCAGCGGGACGCCGAGCCGATGCTCTGCCCGGATCTGGCGCGTGTGCACGGAAGATGGCCGAAGTTCGCGCGGGAGGCGGAAAACGCCGGATTCCGTTCCGCGTACGCGTTGCCGATGCGGTTGCGGGAAGAGGTGATCGGCGCGCTGAGCCTGTTCGGCACCCGTCCCGCCTTGCTCGACGACGAGGGAGTGCGGCTGGGGCAGGCACTCGCGGACGTCGCCACGATCGGCATCCTGCATCACCGGTTGCTGGAGCGGCAGGAGATCATCACGACGCAGCTGCGGACGGCGTTGAACAGCCGGGTGATCATCGAACAGGCGAAAGGCGTTCTGGCCGAACGACTCCGCGTTTCGGTCGGCGATGCGTTCGGCGTATTGCGCGCCTACGCGCGGAGCAACAACCGCAAGATCCTCGCCGTGGCGACCGGGATCGTCGACCGCACGGTGGAAATCCGGCGCTGAGCGATACCGGTTCGGCGCTTGTCCGCCCCAGGCCGATTCCTAGACTGGATGGGTGTTCTCCCTGGAGCAGCTGGTGAGTTTCGTCGCGGTGGCCGAGGAACTGCACTACGGCCGGGCGGCGGAGCGGCTCTCGATGACACAGCCGCCGTTGAGCAGGCGGATCCAGCTGCTGGAGCGTGAACTCGGGGCCGAGCTTTTCGACCGGACGCACCGCACCGTCCGGCTGACCCCCGCCGGACGGGTTTTCCTCGCCGAGGCAAGAAAGATCCTGCGTTCGTCGCATGAGGCGACGTTGTACGTCCGCCGCGTGAAGAAGGGTGAGGTCGGCGTCGTGACGCTCGGTTTGACCGCCACGGCGGCGTATTCGTATCTCGAACGCGTCATCGCCGCGGCGAACGCCGAGGTGCCCGGCGTCGATCTCGTGCTCCGGGAGATGGTGACGGCGGCGCAGGTGGAGGAGTTGCTGGCGGGAGGGATCGACCTCGGCATGATCCGGCCACCGGTCGCGGGCGCCGACATCGTGACCCTGCCGCTGTGGCGGGAACCGCTGCTGGCCGCGCTGCCGTCGGCGCATCCGTTGGCGCGGCGCAAGAAGAATCCCGACGTCCGCGATTTCGACGCCGAACCGTTCATCATGTATTCGCCGTCGGAAGGCCGGTACTTCCACGATCTGCTCGTCGCGGTGTTCCGCGCCGCCCGGGTGTCGCCGGAGTACACGCAATACCCCTGTCAGGTGCATACGGTGCTCGCGCTGGTGAAGGCGGAACTCGGCGTCGCGCTGGTCCCGGCCGCGGCGAGCACGCTGCGCTTCGAAGGCGTCGTGCTCCGTCCGGTGGACGGGGTCGAGGGCCGTCCGGTGGAACTCGACCTGATGTGGCGGCGCGGCAACGACAATCCGGCACTCGGCGCGCTGCTCACCGCCATCGGCAATCCGGCGCGACGCCGTCAGTCCACTGTGGAGTGATCGGGCCAGGCGTCGCCCCATTCCGCGTCGCGGGCCGCGCGGTAGGCCGGGCCGTGCCGTTTGGTGACGATCTTCTCGGTGAGCCCGGACTCGGCGCACAGGGACAGGCTGACCATGCCCTTGCGTTTGGCCGGATGCCGCAGGACGCGGGCGTCGGCGCGTTCCGGCGCCGTTCGGGAGGCGACGACGTAGGAGAACTTCTCGTCCTCGAAGCCGAGCGTCCCGGACTTGAGCTGACGGTGCAGGCCCGTGCGCGGGAGGCGCGCGGAGAAATGGCACCAGTCCTTGCCGCGCGGGATCGGGCACGCGCCCTCGTGCGGACAGGGCGCGACCAGGGAGAGCCCGAGTTCGACGAGCTGATCCCGCGCCGCGACGATCCGCTCGTAACCCGCGGGGGTGCCGGGGTCGATCAGCACCAGCATCGAGGCCTTCGCCGAGAGCCAGCGGACGGTGTCGGCCCGGCGTGCTTCGGGCAGCTCGCCGAGGACATAGGAGAGGGTCACCAGATCGGCCTCGGGCGCGGGCGCCGCCGGGTCGATCAGGCCGCGCCGCCAGGTCGCGCCCCGGACGGCCTTGTCCCCGGCGTTCTCCGCGAGCCGACGCCCCAGCGCGATCGCGCCGGGGACCTGCTCGACGACGGTGCTCTCCTCCAGCGTCGGCCACACGTCGGCCGCCGCCCAGATCGCGGCGCCGGTTCCGCCGCCGATGTCGATCTGCGTGCGCGGAGCGAACCCAGGGGCGCGAAGAGCGGCTTCGGCGAGGACGGCGTGTACGGCCGCGTACGTGGCAGGCATCCGGTAGCCCGCGTACGCCGCGATGTCCGCTTCGGACGAGAGGATGGGCGCGCTCGCGGGGGCGTTCTCGCGGTAGCGCGTGCTGAGCCGCTCGACGGACTGCGTCAGCCTGTTCTGCGGGTACTTGCCCAGCTCTTCGTCGAGGGCGGAGCGGAGGGTTTCGGGGAGTGCGGACACGATCGAAGATTAGATCGAGTCGCGCGAAGCGCGTCCTGCGAGGGTGGGTGGTGGGGATGAGGTGGCAGCATGAGGCCTTGACCTGCGGTTTTCCGGCTGCTCGAATATCCGCGGAAAAAAGTTCGGGGACCGTGTCGAATCCCGGGGTGCCCGATCGACGCGTAGATGTGGCAGGGACGAGCCCCGCCGGGAACGGAGACTTCGATGCGGTTCATGGTGATTGTCAAGAGCGACGAGAAGACCGACGTGGCCGGCGCCCAGCCGAGCGCCGAGGAACTGCAGGAGATGGGGAAGTTCAACGAGGAACTGGTGAAGGCCGGTGTCATGCTCGCGGGTGAAGGCCTGCTCCCCAGCTCCGAGGGTTTCCGCCTCCAGTACTCCGGCACCACCGAGGCGCGCGTCGTCGACGGGCCGTTCGCCGAGAGCAAGGAACTCATCGCGGGTTTCTGGATCCTGCAGGTCAAGGACCGGGCCGAGGTCATCGAATGGATGAAGCGCGCGCCGTTCCGCGAGGGCGAGATCGAGATCCGCCGGATCGCCGAGCTGGACGACTTCGACAACGCGACCCCCGAGATCGTCGAGCACGAGAAGAAGCTGCGGGAGCAGGCCGAGGCGAAGTAGGCCGCCTCCGGCGAGTCTTGTTCGCGGTCTTCGCGCCCAGGTGGCCCCTGACGGCACGGGCGGATGCGCCCGAGTACGACCCGGTACGAGGGCGATCCGGCCGCACCGTCAGGAACCGCCTGGATCACGAAGCCCATCGAACAAGCCTCGTCGGACGCGGCCAGGGTTGCGGTCGTCGCGCCGACGATGTTGATTGGTCGGCGTGACGGCAACGACAGACTCCCGTTCGGCGATCGACGCGGTGTGGCGGATCGAATCGGCCCGCCTCATCGCCGGCCTCGCGCGGATGACGCGCGACGTCGGCCTCGCGGAGGAGCTGGCGCAGGACGCGCTGGTCGCCGCGCTCGAACAGTGGCCTGAGTCGGGCGTCCCGAGGAATCCGGGCGCCTGGCTCATGACCACGGCCAAACGCCGGGCCGTCGACACCTTCCGGCGCAACGAGCGGTACGAGAAGAAGCTCGGCGAGATCGGCCGCGAGCAGGAGTACGAGGAGGAGCCCGACTTCACCGCGGGCCTCGACGACCATATCGAGGACGATCTGCTGCGGCTGGTGTTCACCGCCTGCCACCCGGTGCTTTCGACCGAAGCCAGGGTGGCGCTGACGCTGAAGATGATCGGCGGGCTGCAGACGCACGAGATCGCGCGGGCGTTCCTGGCCAAGGAGACCGCCATCGCGCAGCGGATCGTGCGGGCGAAGAAGACGCTCGGCGACGCCAAGGTGCCGTTCGAGGTGCCCGAAGGGTCGGACAGGGTCGCGCGCCTCTCCTCGGTGCTCGAAGTCATCTACCTGATCTTCAACGAGGGCTATTCGGCGACGGCGGGCGAGGACTGGATGCGGCCCGCGCTGTGCGAGGAGGCACTGCGGCTCGGGCGGATCCTCGCCGGGCTGATGCCGAAGGAACCCGAGGTGCACGGGCTCGTCGCGCTGATGGAGATCCAGGCTTCGCGATCCGCCGCCCGCGTCGGGCCGAACGGCGAACCCGTGTTGCTGATGGATCAGGACCGCACGAAATGGAACCGGATCCTGATCGGCCGCGGCCTCTCCGCGCTGGAGCTCTCCGAGTCGCTCACGGGCGGCGCTTTCGGCGTCTACGCGGCGCAGGCCGCCATCGCCGCCTGCCACGCGCGGGCGCGGACGGGCGAGGAGACCGACTGGGCGCGGATCGCGGCCCTGTACGAAGGGCTCGGGAAGCTGAACCCGTCGCCGGTGATCGAACTGAACCGCGCGGTGGCGCTGTCGATGGCCGTCGGGCCGGAGGCGGGGCTGGAGATCGTCGACAAGCTGACGTCGGAGCCCGCGCTCAAGGCTTACCACCTGCTGCCGAGCGTGCGCGGCGACTTCCTGTCGAAACTCGGCCGCCTCGACGAGGCCCGCGCCGAGTTCGAGCGCGCGGCCGAGATGACCGGGAACGACCGGGAGCGCACCCTGCTCCTGAACCGCGCGGCCGAATGCACCCCTCGCGATTAGTCCTCTGAATGCGATGGTTCGACCGCGTTCAGAGGACGAAACGCGTCAGGCGGGGGCGGGGCGAAGCGCGGTCAACGCCCGGTGCTGCCCCAACCGGACCGCCTGGACGGAGCAGCCGAGCGCGAGCGCGGTGTCGTCGGCGGAAAGCCCGACGAGCGACCGCAGCACCATGATCTCGCGCTGCTGCCCCGGCAGCCCCGAAAGCGGGTTCGGCAGTTCGGCGGCGGTCCGGTGGAAGTCGTCGACCAGACCGTGCGTGACGTCGTAGGCGAACGCGAGCAGGGCGCGCGCACCGGCCGTCCCGGCGACGATCTCGCGGCAGCTGTCCTTGGCGACCGCGTCGGCGATGTCGTAGGTGCCCGAACGACGACCGATCCGCGCCCGGCAATAACGCACGACCAGGACGCGGACGGCGTCGACGTGTTTCGAAGTCGGCTCCATCCGCCCGTCGGCCTCCTCCGGCCGTCGCGAACCGTGTCCTTCCATCGGCTCCCTCTCCCACCTTTCAGATGAGCACGGCCGCGGGGGAGGGAGGTACGGTCTTTTTGCCCACACGAGCGGGTCAGGCCTCGATGAAGACGATCCGCTCGGGCTCGATCGTGAGGCTCACGGTCTGCCGTTTCACGCTCACCAAGGTCTCGAATTCCGTCGCGTGCCCGTCCGGGACGGTGAACAGGCGATCGTTGCGGGAATCGAGGAAGTCGGAGAAGCCGGTCAGCGAGACCCCGCCGCTTTCGTCGAGCGCGAGGTAGTCGACGAGCCGGCGGAACAGTTTCGGCAGGATCACCAGTTCGTCGGCCAGTTGCCGCCGCGACGCGAGCTTGAACCCGGAGTTCGTGACGTCCTGCGGCCACAGCCCGAGCCCGTTCTGACGGGCTTTGACCGCGGCTTCGGCCAAGGCGTCACGGAGATCGGGATAAAGCAGTGAATAGAACGTCGGATAGACGAGACCGTCCGCGACCTGCCGGTAGTTCGCGGAGTTCTTCAGCGTTTTGACGTCGAGGTGGACCTTGGAAAGGTCCGCCGACCGTCCCGGCCGCTGCCCGGGAAAGGCGAACGCCACGGCTCGTCCGTATTTGTCGGCGAATCGCGTCAGTATGTGACCGGCTACCTTGATCGGCGTCGACGATGTGACCCTTCCCCGTTCGTCGCGTTCGACGGTTTTGAAGCCGAGGCACTTCAGCAGGTTCGCCGCGGCGGTGTCGGCGAATTCCGCGGGCTGGTGCCACATCCCGCCGGTTCCCCTGGCCTGGTAATGCGTTTCGAGCGCGTCGATCGCGTCGAGCCGCAACTGCATCCCGCCCCGCGAATTGAGCCGGACCTTCAGGCCCGCCTTCTTGGTCGCCTGCGGGTCTTCGGGATAGAACCGCACCGAATCGCCGTCCGGTGAGGCTCCGACAAGCTGGAACGTACCTTTGATCAGCGTCATGGGCATGAGGACAACGGTAGTTCGCATTCCGGT
Source organism: Amycolatopsis sp. w19 (assembly GCF_051373225.1). NCBI lineage: Bacteria > Bacillati > Actinomycetota > Actinomycetes > Pseudonocardiales > Pseudonocardiaceae > Amycolatopsis > Amycolatopsis sp. w19. The sequence goes on from NZ_JBPQFM010000003.1 coordinate 81,422, forward strand.
GAACGGATCCGGTGTTCATCCATCCAGCCCAATGGCCGGTTAAGATCGGATGACCAATGTGGACATTCTCGAATTCACGTTCACGACGGGATCATGAACCGCAGCACCGTCGCCTGGAGCAACGAGATCACCCCGACCACGGCGGTCAGCACCACGGACCACAGGAACGTCTGCCGCAGCAGCGCGCCTTCTTTCCCGGACTGACCGATCGCGGTGGCGCCGATGGACAGGTTCTGCGGCGAGATCATCTTGCCCATCACACCGCCGGAGGTGTTGGTGGCGCCGGCGAGGATCGGGTCGACGTGCAGTTGCTGCGCCGAAATCACCTGCATCGGCCCGAAGAGACTGTTCGTCGACGCGTCCGAGCCGGTGAGGAAGACGCCCAGCCAGCCGATATAGGCGGAGAACAACGGGAACAGCACCCCGGTGGTCGCGAGCGCGAGACCGAGGGTCTGCGTCGCGCCCGAGTAGTTCATGACGAACGCGATCGCGAGGATCATGAAGATCGTCGCCAGCGCCCACCGCATCTGGTGCAGCGTCCGGCGGTAGGTCGCCAGCAGCAGCCGCGGTTTCGCGCCCATCGCGAACCCCGCCACGATCGCCGCGATCAGGGCCACCGTTCCGGGCGAATAAAGGAAGTCGACGGTCAGCGTCGCCGCGTACGGCGTGTCCTTGGGCGTGATCGGCGCGTGCTGGACGACCTCCTTGTGCAGCCCCGGCCACGCGAACACCCAGTCGGCCTTGTGCAGCAGCTTCGTCAGGTCGAGCCATTCGGGCAGGTTCTTGAAGATCGTGCCGATCCGGGAAAGGAAGATCGCCGCGATCAGGACGATGTACGGCGCCCACGCGTACAGCGCGCCGCGTCCGGCCTTCGCCGCGCCGAGGCTCGCTCCGGTCTTCACCGGTTCTTCGCCGTCGAAACGCCAAATCGCCGACGGCTGCCAGAACCGCGTCAGTATCCACAGCGACGCCATCGCGGCGAGCGCGGCGACGACGTCGACGAGGCTCGGGCTGATGAAGTTCGAGGTGACGAACTGCATGACGGCGAACGACAGCCCGGCCGTCAGCACGGCGGGCCAGACCTCGATCATCCGCTTCCAGCTCGCGAGGACCACGATCAGGAAACCGGGGACGATCAACGCCAGCAACGGGAGCTGGCGCCCGACCATCGACGAGAACAGTTCCGTCGCCTGCTCCTGTTTCATGCCGAGGATCGGAGCGGTCAGCCTGCCCAGCACGATCAGCGGATTGCCGAGACCGCCGAACGCGACCGGCGCGGTGTTCGCCAGCAACGCCAGCACGACCGCCTTCACCGGCGGGAAACCGAGCGCGGCCATCATCGCCGCGGTGATCGCGATCGGCGAGCCGCCGCCCGCGATCCCTTCCAGCAGCGCGCCGAAACCGAACGCGATCAGCAGCGCCTGGAGACGGCGGTCCTCACTGAACCCGGCGAGGACCGCCTTGATGTCGTCGAACCGTCCGGTCGCGACGGTGACGTTGTGGAAGTACACGGCGTGGAACGCGATCCAGGCGACCGACCACACCCCGAAGGCCAGCCCCATGGCGGCGGAATCGAGGGCGAGCCCGGCGGGCATGCGATACAGCAGCACCGCGACCAGCAGCGCGGTGATCAGCGCGAGCCCGGCCGAGAGCTGCGCCGAGCGGCGCAGGACTCCCAGCGTCACCAGCAGCACGATGATCGGCAGCGCCGCCAGCGCGGCGGAAAGCCACAGCCCGCCCGCCGGCTGGTAGTCCTGGAGCCAGCCCACCTCAGGCCCTTTGCGCCCGGACGTAACCCAGGCGGAGCGACAGCGCGGCGGCGGTCCCGGCCACCGTCGCGCCGAGTTCGTCGGTGCGACGGAGCACGCGGCCGGCGGGGCCCGCGACGCTGATCGCGGCGATCGGCCGTCCGGTGTGGTCGCGGACGGCGGCGGCCACACAACCGACGTCCGGTTCGTTCTCGACGTCGTCCACGGCCCAGCCGCGACGGCTCGTCCTGGCGAGATCGTCGAGCAGCCGGACGGGATCGTTGATCGTCTTGAGCGTGAGACTGTCGAGTTTCATCCGGCGGATGCGCTCGACGCGGTCCTGTTCGGGCAACGCCGCCAGCCACGCCTTGCCCAGCGACGTCGCGTGCTGCGGACGGCGGGTGCCGAGACGGCAGGCCAGCGTGACGGCGTTGGCGCTGCGTTCGGTGGCGACGTAGACCATCGTGTCGTTGTCCGGGACGGCGAGATACGTGGTCTCACCGCTCCGCTCGGCGAGCGACGCGAGGTAGCGCGGCGCGCAGCGGTGGAGATCGGTCGCCGCCATCGCGCGGGCGCCGAGTTCGACCAGCCGGGTACCGAGCCGTACACGGCCGGTGGCGCGATCGGCTTCGAGGTATTCGAGATTCTTGAGGGTGCCGACGATGCGGTAGGCGGCGCTCCGGGAGAGACCCAGTTGCCTGGCGATCGCGTTGGTGGAAATCTCCTGGTTCTGGCCGACGTGCTCGAGAACCGCGAGACCGCGCTCGAGTGTGCCACTGGAATCCAGCCCGCGTGGTGTGCCCACTTCGCCCTCCGTAGGACCGGGGTGCCACTGACCGGCACCTGTTTCCGCTAAGCGGATTCGGACGTTAACAGTTCACCGGACCCTTGGGAAGGTTTCTTAACAAACTGGCGACCGGACAAGTTTTCCCAGCTCGCGGGCTTTCCGTCAAGATCACCGGTTTGGACCAATCCCTTCGGTGGGTCCGATTCGGCGTATGACTTCAGAGGTCATTCTTCTGTTCACGGATATGAAAGAACCCCCGCCGGAAAATCGCGGCGAGGGTTCGGGGCGGAGTCCGTTTCTAACGCACCGAGAGGTTTCCGATCGCTCGGACGACCGCCGTGCAGCGATCTTCGACGTAGTCCAAACCGCCTTCTTCGGCGATCCGGCGGGACTCGGCGGAGACGATGCCCTGCTGCAGCCAAAGCGCCTTCGCGCCGATCGCGACGGCCTGTTCGGCGATCGGCGGGGTGTCGGCGGACGGGCGGAAGACGTCGACCAGGTCGACGGGCTCCGGGATGTCGGTGAGCGAGCGGTAGACCTTCTCGCCCAGCAGTTCGTCAGCCGACGGGTGGACGGGGATGATCCGGAACCCGTGTGCCTGCAGTACGGCGGCGACCCCGTGCGAGGACTTGGCCGGATCGCGGCTCAGCCCCACGACGGCGATCGTCTTCGATCCGGCGAGGATCTCGGTGGCGCGATCGGTCATACCCCGTACAACCGCCACCGGCCCCAAGGAATTCCTAGAGCTTCCAGAGCCGCAGCCCGCGTACCCGGTACACCGGCCAGACGACGTGCCACACGCGGCGCCGCAGGAAGACCGCGGAACAGGTGAGGACACTGCGCGCGGACGTCGTCGCGACGTCGTGGCGGTCCGGCCAGATCTCGCCGTGCCGTCCGGCGGCGATCCGGAAGACGTTGACCAGGCCGCGGCCCTGCATGTCGAACTTCGCGCCGGTGTCGCCGGAATCCGGGGTCAATGACGCGATCTCCGGGCCGAACGCGGCCGCGGGCGCCGGCCCCGCGTCGGCGGGGAGATCACCGACGGTCGCCGAGACGGCCTTGCCGTAGAGGCGCCGGGTGTAGCGCTGGAGCAGCAGCCGCTCCCACAACGGCAGGACCCGGCGGTGCTTGAGCAGTGCCGAACACTCCGCGTGCCCGATGGCGAAGATGTCGGTCAGCTCGTCGTAGGCGTTGTGCGCGGTGGGCTCGTTGAGGTGCACCCGCACCTCGTAGCGGATACGCGCGGTGAGCTCGTCGAGCTCCTCGCGGCGGTCGATCCTGGTCTTCGCCCGGGAGAGCGTCCAATCGGACATGGGAGCAGGCTAGGTGATGATCGGGGTCGTGCGAGACCCTTTCGGCCTAATCCATGTGCCCGGAGGCGGGGTCGACAGAGCAGGTGAGGACACGCGCGCGCCTTCAAGAACACGGCCTAATCTGTGCGTACCGGCCAGTGGAACGGCCGTCTTGTGCGGGCAGGGGTGACGGGGCAGAGTCCGACTGTCGGAAGGAGCCCATGGACGCCAGCACGCTGCAGGAGGCCGCGGCCGCGCTGCTCAGCGCGTACGAGACCGGTAAGCCGATCGCGCCCCTCATCGAGACCTATCCCGCCGCGACGCTGGAGGACGCGTACCGCGTCCAGCAGCGGCTCGTCCGCCATTGGGCCGAGCGCGGCGACGGCGTGCGCGGGCACAAGGTCGGCCTCGCCTCCGCCGCCATGCAGCGGCAGATGGGCGTCGACCAGCCCGATTACGGCCATCTGACCGCTTCGATGTTCCACCTCGAACACCAGCCGATCCCGATCGGCGGCTTCCTGCAGCCGAAGATCGAACCGGAGATCGCGTTCGTGCTCGGTTCGCGGCTGCGCGGCCCCGGCGTCACGGTGGCGGACGCGCTGCGGGCGGTGGACTTCGTCGTCCCGGCGCTGGAGATCGTCGATTCCCGGATCCGGGACTGGAAGATCAGCATCGTCGACACCATCGCGGACAACGCGTCTTCGGGCGGTGTCGTCCTCGGCAGCAGGCCGACCGCGATCGGCGACATCGACCTGCGGCTGGTGGGCTGTGTCCTGCACCAGAACGGTGAGATCGCGGCGACCGGCGCCGGTGGCGCGGTGCTCGGTTCGCCGGTGAACGCGCTGGTGTGGCTCGCGAACACGGTCGGCCCGCTCGGTGTCGCGCTCGAACCGGGGCATGTCGTGCTGCCGGGTTCGATGACGCGGGCGATCCCGGTGAATCCGGGTGACACCGTCGTCGCGACGATGGCGGGGCTCGGCAGTGTCACCGCGAAGTTCTCCGGGGAGGAACGGCCGTGAGCCTTGAAGTGCGGGAGGCGGCGGAAGCGCTGCTGTCCGGGGAAGAACGCGAGCCGCTGACCGACGCGTGGCCGGAGCTGGACGTCGACACCGCGTACGCGATCCAAGACGAGGCGCTCCGGCTCAGGCTGGAGCGCGGCGAGACGCTTATCGGCGTCAAGCTCGGCCTTACTTCACGGGCGAAGCAGCAACGCATGGGCATCGACTCGCCGTTGCTCGCGTGGCTGACCGACGCGATGGTGCTCCCCGCCGGGGTTCCCGTGCCGTCATTGCTCCATCCGCGTGCTGAGCCGGAGCTGGTTTTCGTTCTGGGGCAACGTCTTTCCGGCCCTGGCGTGACCGCGGCGACCGCGATGGCGGCGGTGGACCGGGTCTACGGCGGCGTCGAGGTCATCGACAGCCGCTACCGCGACTATCGCTTCGAACTGCCGGACGTCGTGGCGGACAACGGTTCTTCCGCGTACGTCACGCTCGGCCCGGTGGGCGCACAGCCCGCGTCGCTGGATCTCTCGCTGGAGGCGGCCCTGCTGGAAGTCGACGGCGCGATCGTCGACACCGCCACCGGGGCGGCGGTGCTGGGGCATCCGGCGGAAGCGCTGGCGCTGGCGGCCAACATCCTCGGTGCGCGCGGGCGCGCGCTGGAGCCGGGCTGGCTCGTGTTCACCGGCGGGATGACCGACGCGGTCGACGTGCGCCCGGGTTCACGGGTGGCGGCGCATTTCTCGAACCTGGGCTCGATCACGCTCGCCGGGTCTTGACGTCGGCGCGGTCGGCCGTCCGGACCAGACCGCGCGTCAGCCGGGGCCAGATCGCGCGCGGCAGGTCGTGCCCCATGCCCGGGACGATGTCCACTTCGGACTCCCGCAGCGCGCGGGCCGTCGCCCGGCCGCCGGAAACGTGCACGAGCGGATCCTTCGAACCGTGCACGACGAGCGCGGGCACGTCGACCTTCCGCAACGCGCGGAAGCGATCCCGGCTCGAAACGATCGCCGCCAGCTGCCGCGCCGTCCCGCCGGGGTTCACGCCCCGATCGAACGACCGCTCCGCGCGCTCACGCATCCGGGCCTCGTCGAAGGGATAACCGGGCGAGCCGATCACGCGGAACGTGCGCACGAGCGAGTCGACGTACTCCTCGCGGCCGCGCGGGGGCGCCGAAAGCAGCATCGCCATCGCCTTGGCGCTCGGGCGCCCGACGAACCGGTTGCCGGTGGTCGACATGATCGACGTCAGCGACCGCACTCGCGACGGATACTCGATGGCCAGCGTCTGCGCGACCATCCCGCCCATCGACGCGCCCACGACGTGCGCGCTCGCGACGCCGAGCTCGGTCAGCAGCCCGGCGGCGTCGCCCGCCATGTCCGCCAAGGAGTACGGCGCCGTGCGCAGGGCATAGGCGAGCGGCAGGTTCACCCGGCCGGTCATCCGGCTGGACCGGCCGGCGTCCCGGTTGTCGTAGCGGATGACGAAGAACCCCTCGGCCGCGAGGTTCTCGCAGAGTTCGTCGTCCCACCAGATCATCTGGGAGGCCAGGCCCATGATCATCAGCAGCGGCCTGCCGTCCGGCGAGCCGAACGTCTCGTGGCACAGCTGGATGCCGTTCACTTCGGCGATCTTCTCCGGCATCACGACAGTGTGCCTACTCGCCGCGGTACGCGCGAGCCTGGATTTCGTAAAGTTCGTGGTAGAGCCCTCCTTCCTCGATGAGTTCGGCGTGCGTGCCCTGCTCGATCAGCCGCCCCTTCTCCAGCACCAGGATCCGGTCCGCGGAGCGGATGTTGGCCAGCCGGTGGGTCACCAGGATCGTCGTGCGCCTGCCCGCCCCCGAAACACTCGCGTGCCGCAGGCCGGCGAAGACCCGGGCCTCGGCCTTCGCGTCGAGCGCTGCCGTCGGCTCGTCGGCGACCAGGACGGCGGCGTCCCGGTAGATCCCGCGGGCGATGCCCATGCGCTGCCATTGCCCGCCCGAGAGGTCCTGCCCGTCGTCGAACTTCTTGGACAGCACCGTCTTCTCCTTGGCGGGTAAGGATTCGATCACCTCGTCTGCGCCGGAAGAGGTGATCGCGTCCTGCCAGGCGACGCGCCCCGGGTCCTCGCGGCCGAGCCTGCCGACGGTCACGTTGTGCTCCGCGGTCATCGGCCATTCGGCGGGATCCTGGGCGATCACCGCGATGTTCGCGTGGACCGACTCGTGATCGGCGCCCGCGAGATCGACGTCGTCCCAGTACACCGTTCCTTCCGAGGGCGGATAGAGCCCGGTGAGCAGTTTGCCCAGCGTGGTCTTGCCCGACCCGTTCTCCCCGACGAGGGCGATCACCTCGCCGCGCCGGATGGTCAGCGAAACCTCACGCAGGGCCGGGGTTTCCTGGCCGGGATAGGTGAATCCGACGTTCTCGAGCCGGATCTCCGCCGGATCCGGCGGAGCGGCGACCCCGCCCTTCACCGGGCCACGTTTCGCGGATTCCACGAGCAGGCGGTGGAAGAACGCGATGTAGAAGGACTCCTCGTACAAGGAGTTCACCGCGTGCATCGTGATGGACAGCGAATTCGACGCCGTCCGCATGGCGAGCGCGGCCGTCCCGGCGAGGGCGAGCTCCATCTGCCCGCTGTAGAGCAGGAGACCGAGCACCAGATACGCGATCGCGGTGCCCACCCCGGCCGCCGCACGACCGGTCAGCCGGACCAGGTTGCTGCGGTGCGCGAGCCGGACCTCTTCGCGCATCAGGCTTTCCGTGATCCGCCGGTACTCCTGGAGCAACGGCTCCTGGAGGGTGAGGGCATGTCGTTCGAGGGCGAACTGACGCCACGTGGCCACCTCTTCGACGATCCCTTTCCGGATGTTGCGGCCGACGGTGTCGAGATAATGCCGGTAGTTCAGGCGCGCGACCTTCGCCGCCGCCCAGCCGTCGGCCACCGCGGCGAGCAGCAGCACCGGCGCGAGCCACGGGTTGAGCAGACCCGCCGCCACCAGCGCGGCGACCAGCGAGATCAGCGCCGACGTCAGATCCGCGAGCCAGCGCAGGCTCATCTCGATCGACCGGACCCCGTACCGCGCGCCCTGCCTGGCCAGCTCCCGGAAATCGGCGTCCTCGAAGGCCAGCAGCCGCACCCGGACCATCGCGGCGGTGACCTCGTCGCCCGCCGACGTCACGACCCGCGGCCGGAGCGCGCCCTCGACCGCGGCCACCGCCGTGTCGAGCAGCGCGCGCAAGGCATACGTGCCGACGACGACCACCAGTGCGGGCAGCGACTGCAGCACGCGTTCCGGCGTCGGCCCGCTCTCCAGCAGCGCGATGAACACGTTCGCCGTCGCCAGCAGGCCGAACGCCGTGACACAGCCGGAAAGCAGATGGACGACGCCGGCGAGCAGGGTCAGCCGCGGCGATGTTCGCCAGGCCAGCCGCAGCACGATGGCCACTGCGGACGGGAGCGTGCGGATGGCCTTGACCATCCCCGCTTCGGCCACGGTCTCGTCGACCGTGGCCCACTCGGGCATCTTGAGGTTCTCGACCCCGATCAGGGGCACGGTCGTTTCGGGCACTCCTCCTTCTCTACGCGCACCCACCGACAATTCCGAGAGCCGAAGAGGTGCTGGGCGTCGGTACCTTGCTCGCTTGAAGTACGTGAAGGCCCCCTTCACTGCGCTAGACGCAATGAAGGGGGCCTTCATGTACTTGGGAAGGTGCGTCGGCAGCCCTTGTGACTGCTGGTGCATGTGGCGCGAACGTGGCGATCGCTCGGTCCGTGAAGGCCTCCTTGAGGGACCCAGAGTCCCTCAAGGAGGCCTTCACGGACCGGTATTCGTTGATCTACGTCTGACCTGTGCGTGAGCGGGATTCGCTCCGTTCCGGACCGGGTCGAGCGTTGTTGATGAAGGATTTGGGACGTTCAGTGTCCCGAATCCTTCATCAACGAATCCGTGTGTGGAGGAGTCAGGACGTTTCGACGTCCCGAACCCCTCAGGCTCGCCCACGCCCGTGGGTAGGCAAAACGAGTCTCTCAAGGGGGGCCTTCACGGACCTGCCTACTACCAGCCTTCTCCGAGTCGCGGCTCCATGCGGCGCCGAGACAACGCAAGTCTCACTCAGTGCGCCCAATGTGGCATCGGAGACGCTCAGTGTCCCCAATGCCACATTGGGCGCACTCGCCCGCCGCCCTTCACAGCCAGTCAGCATCGCTACGCGGAGTACGGGGTGTGTGGAAATAGGGACACTCAACGTCCCTATTTCCACACACCCTCGCCTTGGGCTACTCTCTCGCTAGAGCGATCTATCAAATCGCAAGGGGGCGAACATGGAAGCTCTTCGAACCAGCGGACTCACCGCGCTACGCCTGATCCTGGCCTTCACCCTGCTGACCACCACGTTGCACTACGCGCACAACGTGATCAGGGCGGCCGACTATCCGCAGATCGAGGGGATCCCGGTGGCGGTCGCCGCCACCTTGGTCGCCGTCGCGTACGTCGTCTTCACCGCGTTCGGTCTCGCCGGCTACCGCGATTACCTGCGCGGACGCTACTGGCGGGCGCTCGCGTTCCTGATGGTCTTCTCGCTGTCGGGCCTCGCGAGCCTCGGGCATTTCCTGGTCGCCGTGCCGCAGATCCCGGCCTTCTGGTTCGCCACGATCTACACCGACACCGCCTCGGCGCTCGTGTTGTGGGTCTTCGTGACCTGGGCGGCGACGAAGCTCAACCGCGTTCCCGCGGCGGTCGGCTCCCATACGTGATGCGATGGGGTGCGGCGATCCGGTTGATCTTCGCCGGGTCGATCGCGCCTTGGGTGAAGACCGCCGGTCCCGCCTCGAACAGGTCTTCCAGGTAGTGCTCCCAGCCGCCGGGGGACGAGATCTGCAGAACCCGCGGCGGCTCGGAGACGCGGCGCAAGGCATGTGGGACGCCGCGCGGTAGCAGCACGAAAGTGCCCTTCGTCGCGATGTGGGTCTCGTCGTCGAAATCGATCCCGAGCTCGCCTTCGAGGACGTAGATGCACTCGTCGGCTTCGTGGTGCACGTGCCGCGGGATGTCCATCGCGAGGGTGACCTCGAGCAGCGAAAACCTCGTCTCGGTGTCTTCGGTCATCGCCTTGACGCTGAACGAGGGCGGCAGCGGTACGCGGCCGGGGCGTGCTTCGCCGGGTTTGAGCAGGAGAAAACGGTCCTTCGGCATGCTACGCTGCCCTTCAAGTGGAAACGGACTCCGTTTCCACTTAAACGCGAGGGAGGCGGGTTGTCAACCAAGCCGCGAGCGGACGCGGAACGCAACCGGGCGAAGGTGGTCGACGCCGCGCGCGCGTTGTTCGCCGAACGCGGGGACGACGTGCAGATGCCGGAGATCGCCCGCGTGGCCGGGGTCGGCGTGGGGACCGTGTACCGGCATTTCCCGGATCGCCAGGCGCTGGTCGAGGCGGCGGCGGAGCATCGGTTCGCGGAGATCGAGCAGTACGCCAGGGCGCACTGTTTCGGTGAAGATTCCGGTCTGGAGCGCTATTTCCGGTACGTCGGCGAGGTGCTGGCGGGCGATCGCGGCCTCACCGCCGCCATCGATTCGGCCCGCGGGCGGCCCGGGAGCGAGCCGCGCGGTTCGGCCCGTGAGCGCCTCGAAACCGTGGTCGCCGAGATCATCGCTCGCGATCAGGCCGCCGGCCGTCTTCGGTCGGACTGCACGGTCGCCGACGTGTATCTCCTGGTCGGCGCGCTTTCCTCGGTCATCCGCAAGGGTGCCGACTGGGTTCGTTTCCTCGACCTGCTCCGTGACCAACTTTCTACATAACATTGACGCTGATCAGTGCAATGTAGACAATCGGAGGGGTGACGCGGACCACATCGGTGACGTTCGAACGTCATCCCAGCGGCTACCGGCACTGGAAACTGACCACCGACGGCGACGTCGCGTGGCTCGAACTCGACGTCGACCCCGACGGCGGCCTCGTCCCGGGTTACGAGCTCAAGCTCAACTCGTACGACCTCGGCGTGGACATCGAGTTGTACGACGCCACGCAGCGGCTGCGGTTCGAACATCCTGAAGTCCGCGTGGTCATCGTGACCAGCGCGAAGGACAACGTCTTCTGCGCCGGCGCGAACATCCGCATGCTGGCGTCGTCGTCGCACGAGTGGAAGGTGAACTTCTGCAAATTCACCAATGAGACCCGCAACGCGATGGAGGACGCCGCCGCGCATTCGGGCCAGCTCTACGTCGCGGCGGTCAACGGCACCTGCGCCGGCGGCGGCTACGAGATCGCGCTCGCCTGCGAAAAGATCCTGCTGGTCGACGACAACTCCTCGACCGTCGCGCTGCCGGAGGTGCCGCTTCTCGGCGTCCTGCCCGGCACCGGCGGGCTCACCCGGGTGGTCGACAAACGCGGCGTACGGCGGGACCTCGCCGACGTCTTCGCCACGCGCCCCGACGGAGTGAAAGGGCGGACCGCCGTCGACTGGCGGCTCGTCGACGAACTCGTGCCGCGGCAGGGGTTCCGCGAAGCCGTGCTGGCCAGGGCGAAGGAGTTCGCGCGGACGAGCGAGCGGCTCGACGGCGAAGGTGTCGAGCTGAAGCCGCTCAAGCATCGTTATGTCGACATCGCCCGCACCGCGACCGAAGCGACGATCACCGTCAAAGGTCCGGAGGACGACGACGGCTGGTTGCTGGACGTCACGCGCGAGCTGGACGACGCGATCCTCCGGCTGCGCACCAACGAACCCGAACTCGGCACGTGGGTGCTCCGCACGGAAGGCGATCCGGCGAAGGTCCTCGAACACGAACGCGCCGTGTTCGACGCGAAAGACTGTCTGAGCAACGAAATCGTCCACTACTTCAAGCGGACGCTGAAGCGGCTGGACGTCACCAGCCGTAGCCTGATCGCCCTCGTCGAGCCGGGTAGTTGTTACGCCGGGCTCCTGCTGGAACTCGCGCTCGCCGCCGACCGGCAGTACATCTTGGACGGTCCGCCGATCGACGACGAAGACAGTGAAGAACGAGCGGCGATCACGTTGTCCGAGGCCAACTTCGGCCGCTTCCCGATGGGCAACGGCTTGACCCGCCTCGAATCCCGCTTCTTCGGGGACCCGGACCACGTCACCGGGCTCGCGGAGGTGCGCGGCAAGGCGCTGAGCCCGGCGGAAGTGAACGAACTCGGCCTGGTCACCGACGCCCCGGACGACCTCGACTGGGAGGACGAGATCCGGATCGCGCTGGAAGGGCGGGCTTCGCTCAGTCCTGACGCGTTGACCGGGATGGAGGCCAATCACCGGTTCGTGGGTCCCGAAACACTGGAAAGCAAGATCTTCGGCAGGCTCGCCGCCTGGCAGAACTGGATCTTCACTCGTCCGAACGCATCCGGTCCCGAGGGTGCGTTGCGTCGCTACGGTACTGGTCAGAAGGCCGTCTTCGACAGGAAGCGGGTTTGAACAGCGCATGCCCACCAAGATCGATTACGACGCCAAGATCCCCAACAACATCGACCTCTCCGGTGATCGCCGCCTTCAGCGGGCACTGGAAGGTTGGCAGCCGAAGTTCCTGGACTGGTGGGGCGAAATGGGCCCCACACTGCGGACGCAGGGGGTCTACCTGCGCACCGCGGTGAGTGTCGGACGGGACGGCTGGGCGCATTTCGACCACGTCAACGTGCCCGACTACCGGTGGGGGATCTTCCTCGCGGAGCCCGACCCCGACCGCGTCATCGGTTTCGGCGAGCACAAGGGCGAGCCCGCCTGGCAGCAGGTTCCCGGTGAATACCGCGCCGACCTGCAGCGGCTCATCGTCATCCAGGGCGACACCGAACCCGCTTCGGTCGAACAGCAGAAACTGCTGGGCCTCACCGCGCCGAGCCTCTACGACCTGCGGAATCTTTTCCAGGTCAATGTCGAAGAGGGTCGCCATCTGTGGGCGATGGTGTACCTGCTGCACGCCTACTTCGGTCGCGAAGGCCGGGACGAGGCGGAAGGATTGCTGCTCCGGAATTCCGGAAGTCCGGACGCCCCTCGGATCCTCGGCGCCTTCAATGAGGAGACCGCGGATTGGCTCGCGTTCTACATGTTCACCTATTTCACCGATCGTGATGGCAAATATCAGCTCGGCACCCTCAAGGAAAGCGGGTTCGACCCGCTTTCCCGCACTTGTGAATTCATGCTCAAGGAAGAGGCGCACCACATGTTCGTCGGCACCACGGGGGTCGACCGGGTGGTCACCCGCAGTGCCGAACTGATCCGCGAGCACGACACCTTCGACATCGCCGGGCACGGCGGGATCCCGCTGGACGTCATCCAGCGTTACCTCAACTTCCACTACACCGTCTCGCTCGACCTGTTCGGCGGGGAGACGTCGACCAACGCGGCGAACTACTACACCGCCGGGCTGAAAGGCCGCTGGCAGGAGCCCCGCCGCAAGGACGACCACAAGCTCACCGACGCCGCCGGATCGCTGTCCCGGCCGAAAGCCGACGGCACCTGGGAGACCGAGGAACACGCGGCCATCCTGCTGCTGAACCTCGACCTGCGGGAGGAGTACCGCGCCGACTGCCAGACCGGGGTCAACCGCTGGAACAAGATCCTGGACGAGGCGGGCGTCGACTTCCGATTCGTCCTCCCGCACCCTGGATTCAATCGCGAAGTCGGCATAAACTCCGGCCACCATGTGACGCCCGACGGCACCGTTGTCGACGAGCGGACATGGCTGGCCGGCAAACGCAAGTGGCTGCCCACTCCCGAAGACCTGACTTTCGTCCGATCGCTGATGCACCCGGTGTACGAGCGAGGAAAGATCGCGAGCTGGGTGGCGCCGCCACGCCAGGGCATCAATGGGAAACCGTTCGACTACGAATACGTTTACCTGAGCTGAGCGATTGAGGTGCGCCCGTGACCGCTGCTGCTACCGGGTTCAACGCGGCGAGCTACCTGCTCGACCGGCATCTGGCGGAAGGGCGGGGCGCGAAGGACGCGGTCGTTTCCCCGAGGCGAAGTCTCACGTACGCGGGGCTGGCGGCCGAGACCCGCCGGGTCGCGGCGGGGCTGAAGGCGATCGGCGTCCGCCCGGAGGAGCGGGTCCTGTTCTGCATGGCCGACGACGTCGAACTGCTCACCGGCATCCTCGGCGCGATGCTGGCCGGAGCGGTCGCGGTACCGGTGTCCACCATGGTCACCGGGCTGGACCTCGGCAAGATGCTCGCCGATTCGCGGGCCAGGGTCCTGTGCGTCTCCGGTGAGTTCGCGTCGCAGGCGACGGTCGCGCTGGGGCTGGCGCCGGAGGTCACCGACGTCGTGCTGGACAGGGCGAAGGCGGCCGATCTGCCGTCCGGGATCCGCACGCACCAGTGGGGCGATCTGTCCACAGTGGACGATGTTGGCTTCGAACCGGCGCCGACCTGGGAGGACTCGCCCGCGCTCTGGTTGTACACCTCGGGGACGACGGGCAAGCCGAAGGGCGCGATGCACCGGCACGCGGGTATCCGCGCGGTCTGCGAGACGTACGCGCGCGGCGTGCTTGACATCGGGCCGAACGACCGGTTCCTCTCCGTCCCGAAGCTGTTCTTCGCCTACGGCTTGGGGAATTCGGCGTTCTTCCCGCTCGCGGCCGGCGGGACGGCACTGCTCGAACCGGCGAGGCCGACCCCGGGACTGATCGCGGCCAGGGCCCGCGCGGAGCGGCCGACGTTGTTCTTCGCCGTCCCGACGTTCTACGCGGCACTGCTCGCCAGCGACATCCCCGACGACACGTTCGTCTCGGTACGCCAAGCGGTTTCGGCGGGCGAACCGCTGCCCGCCGTGCTGTACGAACGGTTTCGCGACCGGTTCGGTGTCGAGATCCTCGACGGGATCGGCTCGACCGAGGCGTTGCACATCTTCCTGTCCAACCGGCCGCGTCAGGTCCGTCCCGGCAGTACCGGGACGCCGGTGCCGGGTTACGAGATCGCGCTGCGCGACGAAAACGGCGATCCGGTGCCGGATGGGCAACCCGGCGAACTGTTCGTCGCCGGGCCGTCGATCGCGACCGGGTATTGGGCCCGCTACGAGACGACGAAGCAGGTCTTCCAGGGCGAATGGCTGCGGACGGGCGACAGTTTCGTGCGCAACGCCGATGGCAGCTACACCTGTCTGGGGCGCTTCAACGACATGCTGAAACCGGGCGGGATCTGGGTTTCGCCCACCGAGGTCGAGGACCGGCTGCGGCAACATCCGGCGGTCGCCGAGGTCGCGGTGGTGGCCGCCTTCGACGCCGACGGCATCGAGAAACCGGTCGCGTGCGTGGTCGGCGTGCCGGGGCACCGGCTCGATCCGGACGAGCTGATCGAGTTCTGCCGGGCCGGGCTTGCGTCGTTCAAACGGCCGCGGGGCATCGTCGAGCTGGGCGAACTGCCGAAGACGGCGACCGGGAAGATCCGGCGCAACGTCATCCGGGAACTGGTGCGGGACATGTACGAGGTCCGGTCCTATCAGCCCGACCCCACCTCACCCCTGCCCGGCTGACGTCCCTCCAATCACGCGAGTTCGCCGTCTGATCACGCGAGTTCGCTCTCTGGTCACGCGAGTTCGCCGATGCGGCACGCCGGGCCGATGTGATTGGACGGACGACACGCGTGATTGAGCGGCGAAGTCACGTGATTGAAGCCGGATCTCGCGTGATTGGAGGCGGAACTTCAGCCGCCGTTGACGGTGCGCAGCGTCCGCATGGCTTCGGCGAGCGCGTGCGCGTCGTCACCGAGCGGAGTCAGGACGATGCGCCGCAGGATCTCCGCGCACGCCTCCCGCGCCTTCTCCGCGACGTCGAGACCGTGCTCGGTGAGCGCCGCGAACGTGACCCGGCGGTCGTCCGGGCTGGGCACCCGGCAGATGAGGTCCGCGGCGACCAGCCGGTCCGCGACCTTGGTGAACCCGCCGCTGGACAACGCCGCCTCGACGGCCAGCCGCGTCATCGGCATCCGGTGCTCGGGTGAGCGCACGAGCCGCAGCAGGATGTCGAACGACGCCGGCGCCAGGCCGAACCGTTCGGCGATCTCGCCCATCAGCTTGTTCTGCGTGGCCAGGTAGCCCTCGATCACCAGGCCCCACCACGTGACCACTTCGTCGTCTTGCGGTTCCTCGGTTGTCACGCGGGGGAGAGTACACCAAGAACTCTTCCGGGAATATATCTTGCGCGCGAGAGGTTATCGGGCTAGCTTGATTTCACCGGCTCCAGAGGAGGGCACCATGTCGATCAAGACTTCGGGCCTGCACCACGTCACCGCCATCGGTGGCGACCCCCAGCGCAACGCGGACTTCTACACCCGGGCCCTCGGCCTGCGGCTGGTGAAGACCACCGTGAACTTCGACGACCCCGGCACCTACCACCTCTACTACGGCGACGGGTCCGGCAAACCCGGCTCGCTGATGACGTTCTTCCCGTGGAAGGACGCGCCGAAGGGCCGTCACGGCACCGGCCAGGCGACCACGACGTCGTTCTCCGTGCCCGAGGCCTCACTCGGCTGGTGGAAGCAGCACCTCGCCGCGAGCGGCACCGAGACGAGCCAGATCCGGAACTCCGACGGCGAGGAGACGCTCACCTTCGCCGATCCGGACGGCCTGAAGCTCGCGCTCGTCGCGCATCCGCAGGGCGATCCGCGTGACCCGTGGGACACGAAGCTCGTCCCCGCCGAACACGCGATCCGCGGCCTGCACTCCGTCACGCTGTCGGTGTCCAAAGAGGACGCGACCGCCGGGATGCTGACCGACGGCCTCGGCCTGTCCTTCGAGCACCAGGAGAGCAACCGCCTCCGGTTCTCCGCCGGTGAGGGCGGCCCCGGCGCGCTCGTCGACGTCCTCGTGACACCCGACGCCCCGCGCGGGCTGGTCGCGGCGGGCACCGTGCACCACGTCGCCTGGCGCGCGCCGGACGAAGAGACCCAGGCCGCCTGGCGCGACGAGCTCATCGACGACGGCGTGAACGTGACGTCCATTTTGGACCGTCAGTACTTCCGCTCGATCTACTTCCGCGAGCCGGGCGGCACCCTGCTCGAGGTCGCGACCGACGAACCCGGTTTCGCGATCGACGAGCCGCTGCTCGAACTCGGCCGCGCGCTGAAACTCCCGCCGTGGCTGGAGCCCAAGCGCGAGGACATCGAGGCCATGCTGCCGAAGCTGGACCTCCCGAGCGAGAACAACCCGCGATGAGCACCTTGGAGCACAAGTACGTCGAGGGCGCGGCCGACGAGCCGGTGCTGCTGCTCCTGCACGGCACCGGCGGCGGGCCGGACGACCTCGTACCGCTCGCCCGGCAGCTGAGCCCGGCGTCGGCGCTGCTCGCACCGGCCGGGCCGGTGTCGGAACACGGTGCGGCGCGCTGGTTCCGGCGGCTGGCCGAGGGCGTCTTCGACCACGAGGACGTCGTCTTCCGCGCGAACCAGCTGGCCGATTTCGTGCTCGCCTCGCGCGAGGAATACGGCCTCGGCGACCGGCGGCTCGTCGCCATCGGGTTCTCCAACGGCGCCAACATCGCCGCCGCGGTGACCCTGCTCCGCCCGGACGCCGTCCGGGAGTCCGCGTTGTTCGCGGCGATGTCACCGCTCCCGGAGCCGCCACGCGAAGACCTGTCCGGCACCCGGGTCTTCCTGTCGAACGGCGAGCACGATCCGATGGCGCCGCTGGGTTCGGCCGAGACACTCGCCCGTGACCTGCGCGAACGCGGCGCGGACGTCGTCGCCCACCGGCATCCCGGCGGGCACCAGGTCACCGGCAACGGTTTGGTAGCGGCCGCCGGGTGGCTCAACCCGTAGCGGGGAGAGCAAAGCACGCGAACGTAAAATCGTCCGATGACTAACGGGGACCTCGTCCGCGCCCAGGCCCTGCTCGACAGGGTCCTCCTCGCGGACGGGCACAACGATCTGCCATGGGAGCTGCGGGTCACGACCGGGCCGGATCCGGTCGAGGCCGTGGCGGGCACGGATCTCACGGTCCGCCAGCCGCATCTCCACACCGACTTCCCGAAGCTCGCCGAGGGCAGGCTCGGGATGCAGTTCTGGTCCGTCTACGTGCCTTGCCAGTTCGAGGGGCACAGCGCGGTGACGGCGGTCCTCGAACAGATCGAGATCGTGCACCAGATGGCCGAGCGATACCCCGATCGCCTGGCCCTCGTGGACACCGCCGACCAGGCCGAAGCCGCGTTCCGCGACGGCAAGATCGCGTCGCTGCTGGGTGCCGAGGGCGGCCACAGCATCGCCGAATCCCTTGGTGTGCTGAGGATCCTGCGCCGTCTCGGCGTCCGCTACATGACGCTGACGCACAACTACAACACCACCTGGGCCGACTCCGGCACCGACGAACCCGAGCACGGCGGGCTCACCGAATTCGGCCGTGACGTCGTCCGCGAGATGAACGAGATCGGCATGCTCGTCGACCTCTCGCACGTCGCGCCGAGCACCATGCGCGCCGCGCTGGAGGTCAGCTCCGCCCCGGTGATCTTCAGTCACTCCTCCTGCACCGCGGTCAACGACCACCCCCGCAACATCCCCGACGACGTGCTGGAAACGCTGGCGGCCAAGGACGGCGTCGCGATGGTGACGTTCGTGCCGGGCTTCATCTCGCCGAAGGTCGCCGAGTGGGACGATCAGTTGCGCCTGGACATGGAAGCCGCGGGCAAGGACTACCGCAACATCGACCAGCGCACGAAGTTCACCGCGGAGCGAGGCGGCCCGGAGAAGCCGAAGGCGGGCATCGACGACGTCGTCGCGCACATCGAGCACGCGCGCGAAGTGGCCGGAGTCGACCACATCGGACTCGGCGGCGACTACGACGGAGTCGCGACGCTGCCCGAAGGCCTCGAGGACGTTTCCAAGTACCCGGTGCTGTTCGCCGCGCTGCTGGAACGCGGCTGGAGCGAAGACGACTGCGCGAAGCTGGCCGGGAAGAACACCTTGCGCGTGCTGCGCGCGGCGGACGAGGTCACCCGTTCGGACGCTTGAGAGCGCGATCTAGCCCGCTTCGGCGGACACTGTCCTGCATGACGCAGCCGGAGGAAGGCACCGCCGAGGTTCCCGTCAGGCCGCCCGAGACCGCGGGCGGCGCACGCCACAGCGGAAAGTTCGAGGCCGGCCCGAAACTCAAACGGACGCGGGTGAGCGGCACCTGGATCGCCGTCATCGTGGCGCTGATCGTGCTGGTGTTCCTGCTCGTGTTCATCCTGCAGAACCAGGACACGGCCACCGTCCACTTCCTCGGCATGTCCGGCAGCATGCCGCTGGCGGTCGCGATGCTGTTCTCGGTGATCGCCGGCGGCGCGCTGGTCGCGCTCGTCGGCGGCGCCCGGATCCTGCAGTTGCGCAAGCAGGCCAAGAAGTCCCGGCATCAGCTGCGCTGAGCGACGCCGCTCCGGAACTCGCTGGGGTTCAAGCCCCGCACGCGTTTGAACGCCGCGCTGAACCCGAAGGCGTCGGAGTAGCCGACGGTGCGCGCGATGTCCGAGATGGTCGCGGACGCCTTGCCGGTCAGCAGATCCGCCGCGAGCGTCATGCGCCAGCGGGTGAGATAGGTCAACGGCGGTTCGCCGACCAGGTCGGCGAACCGCTTGGCCAGCGTCGACCGTGAGACCCCGGCGCGTGCGGCCAGCGAGCCGACGGTCCACGGTGCCGCCGGCTCCGCGTGCAGCAGGCGCAGCGCGTCGCCCACCACCGGATCCCGCTGCGCCGCCCACCACGCCGGCGGCTCACCGCCCGGCCGGTCGAACCACTCGCGCAGGGAACAGACCAGCATCCAGTCCAGCAGCCGGTCGAGGACGATCTGCTGACCCGGCGCGTCGACGGCGACTTCCGCGGCGAGGTGTTCCAGGACCGGGTCGCCCGCGCCCCCGGCGTCCACCCGCAGCACGACGGGCAGCGCGTCCAGCAGCGGGCGGCCGATCTCGCCGCGCACCGGGTACGCGCCGACGATCAAGGTCGTCTCGCCGCCGGGGTCGTCGACCCAGCCGAGCCGGTGCCGGGTCCCGCCCTGTTCGGGCGTCGCGCAATGCTTGCCGCACGCGAGCGGCTCGGCCGAAGTGCCGACTTCGTCGACGAAAGTGAACGTCGCGGGCCCGCGCACGATGACCGACTCGCCCGCGCGAAGCGGCTCGGGCGGGCCCTCCTCCGGCACGATCCAGCCCGCCCCGGTGAGCACGGCGCACAGGGTCAGCGGCGCGCCGTCCACGAAGTGCAGTGCCCAGGGCGGGGACAGCGTCGTGCTGCCGAACAACGAACCGTGGGACCGCACGCCGCGGATCAGGTCACTGAACACGTCCACACGGCCGAGGTTAGACGAATGGACAGGTGATCCGGTTTTTCACCTATGGGCACGTCCGAGCCCGCCGGATTGAATCGAGCTCATGCTGACCTCCGACGATCTCGAATTCCTCCGCCGCCCCCTGCACGGATTCCTGACCGTGGCCGGCGGCCCGGTCCGGCCGGTGTGGTTCGAGGCCACCGCCGACGGCGCCATCGAGCTGTTCACGCCCCGTGAGTCGCCCAAGGTGCGACGGCTGGCCGACGATCCCCGCGCGTCGATCATCGTGGCCGCGCCGGTCGGCGAGCGCGAGCGCTGGATCTCCGTCTCCGGCCCCGCCACGGTGGAACCCGACGGGGCGCACGACCTGGCCGCCCGGCTCGCCGAGCGCTATTGGGATCTCGAAGACCCGGCCCACGCGGGCGAGCTCGCCGGGATCCAGACCCTCGATCTCGTGCGGCTCGTCATCCGGCCGGAGAAGGTCGGCCGCTACTCGATGTGATGATCGACGTCATCCCGAGCACGGCGGCGCAAACGTTTTCGTCGCCCTCGGCGGTGACGTGGGCGCGGTCCGCCGGGTTCCGGGTGCACAGCCGCCAGAACGTGTCCGCGTCCGTCGTCACCGAGGCCAGCGGCGCCCGTGACGTCGGCGCGACGCGGTCGAGTTCCCAGCCGTCCGCCGCCCGCCGTGCCGTCCACTTCCCGCCGCCCTGGCCGGTGACGGTGTAGGCGACCTGCCTGCCGACACGGGCGTCGATGTCACGCAGGGTGTGCGGCAGCGCCCGCATGAAGGTGTCGACCACCGGCCCGCGGAAGTCCGGATCGTCGAGCAACCGCGCGCCGACGGCCTCGCGGATCTGCTGCTGGTGCACCCAGAACTCGGTGTACTCGCGGGCGACGTCGAGCCATCCCGGCGCGGGCTCGTCCCCGGCCCAGCTCACCGGGTCGCCGAGGGCGTCGAGGTCGGCGCGGCCGAACATCTCGGCGATCTGCGAGGTGCTGTCCACCAGCATCGCGAACAGCACTTCGGGGGACAGCCGCCGGCACGCGACCACCCATTCGTCGTTGATCCGGTCGATGAAGTCCTCGAATCGCTCACCCTCACGGGGCGCCGTCGTCCGGTAGTCGTCACGGTCGCGGGACAGCCTGCCGAGTTTGTCGCCCAGGATGTGGGCCGCGAGGTCATGCACTGTCCAGCCCGTGCACACCGTCGGCGCGGCCCACCGCTCCGCGGCCAGTCCGGTCAGCACGTCCAGCAATGCCTGCTCCTCCCGCGCGAACAACGGGAGGACGTCGATCGGCGGACCCCAGCGCGTGAAGCTCATGGTGACCATCCAAACACCCAGGTCCATCACAATTTCGGCCATTCGGCCTACTCGCAGGTAGCATCAGCGCGAACGTGAGGGGAGTGCCCGTGAGCAACGACCGACCCGCCGGTGAAGACCTGGCCGCTTTCGCCAAACGCGCGGGACAGCTGGCGGGCTGGGCCGCCCGCACGGGTTTCGAGTTCACCCGCAAGCTCCCCGGTGTCGAAATCGCGGAACAGGTCATCAAACAGGGCGAGCGGCAGCTGCTTTCGGAGCTGCGCCGCCGTCTCGACGAGGTCGACGACCCGTACCACGCCGCGCTCACCGCCGCGTCCGCGATGAACCGGCCCGACACCAACGGCTCCCGGCCGGTCGAGGCCACCATCACCCTCGTGCACACCCGCGCCCAGCTCGAACCGCTCCGCGCGGCGATGGCCGAACTGCTCAACCACTCGATCGGCTTCGGCCGCGAGCGGGCGCGCGAATACCTCTACGCGATCATCCTGCGGCAGCTCACGCCGGACGAGGCACGCATCCTTTCCGCGCTCTCCGACGGCTCGCCGTTCCCCGCCGTCGACGTCGCCGAGCGCACGAGTCTCGGCGCCGCCGGGCGGTTCGTGCTGCGCAACGCCTCCACCGTCGGCAAGGCGGCCGGGGTGTCGCTGCCGGACCAGGTGCCCGGCTACCTCACCAGGCTGATCGGGCTCGGCCTGGTCGAGCTGGACGAAGAGGTGCCCGCGCTGGAGACGCAGTACGAGATCCTGCTGACCGACGAGACCGTCCGCGAGGCGGAGAAATCGGTGAAGCGGGCCAAGTTCGTCAAACGCACGGTCCACATTTCCCGGCTCGGCGCCCAGTTCTGGCAGGCCTGCGACCCGAGCGCCGGTTGACCCCGGCATGGGTGCGTTCCTCGACGGGATCCTCGCCGACTTCGGCAGGCACTGGCCGCTCTACGTCTCCATCCCGATCGTCGCCGCCCTGATCGGCTACACCACCAAACTCGTCGCGATCCGGATGATGTTCCAGCCGGTCGAGTTCATCGGGATCAAACCCTTCCTCGGCTGGCAGGGCATCGTGCCCAAACGCGCCGCGCGGATGGCGAGCATCGCCTGCGACACGATGACCGAGCAGCTGATCAAACCGGCGGAGGTCGTCGCCCGGCTCGATCCGCAGAGAATCGCCAAGGAGATCGAAAAACCGCTCCAGGCGGCCGTCGAGGACATCGTGCGCGACGTCGCCGCCCACTACCAGCCGGGGCTGTGGGAATCGCTGCCGGTGGGGATGCAGCGGCTGGTGATCCAGCGCGTCCAGGCCGAGACGCCGCGGATGGTCGCGGCCGTGCTGGAGCTCATCAAGTCCGATGTGGACAGTGTGTTCGACCTCAAGGGCATGGTGGTCACCGCACTGGTCAAGGACAAACGGCTGCTGAACCGGATCTTCCAGGAAGCGGGCGACAAGGAGTTCAAGTTCATCGCCCGCTCCGGCATCTTCTTCGGCGGGCTCATCGGCGTCATCCAGATGATCGCGTGGGTGCTGTTCAAGTTCCCGCTGATCATGCCGTTGTTCGGGCTCTTCACCGGCTGGTTCACCGACTGGCTGGCGCTGCGGATGATCTTCTACCCGATCGAGGAACGGCGGTACTTCGGCGTGCGCTGGCAGGGGCTGTTCCTGAAGCGGCGCGGCGAGGTCGCGGAGGCGTACGGCGCGCTGATCGCGAAGGAGATCATCACCCCGCACAACGTGATCGAGGCGGTGCTGCGCGGCCCGTTGTCGGACCGGGTGCTCGGGCTCATCCAACGGCAGCTCGACGCGCAGCTCGGGCGGCGCGTCGGCGTCGGGAAACCGCTGGTGGTGTTCGCCGTCGGCAGCAGGCGGTATCAGGACATGAAGCTGAACATCGCCGAGAAGATCATGGACAAGCTTCCCGAGACCATGCGGTACATCGAGGATTACGCGACCGACGCGATGGACATCCGGAACGTGCTGGTGACGAAGATGAAGGAGCTTTCGCCGCGCGAATTCGAAGGCCTGCTGCGGCCGGCGTTCCAGCAGGACGAATGGATCCTGATCGCGACCGGCGCCGTCCTGGGCTTCGCCGTCGGTGAGGCCCAAGTCCTCCTCCTGGAGCACTTCGCCGCCTGACACCGCCGCATTCAGAGGACGAAATGCGCGGATGGCTGCCCCATCGGCGGTACACCGGGTCCGCCGTCCGGTCTAGAGTGCCCCCTGCAGCAAAGCCTTGGGGAGGGCGCACATGGCCGACGCGGGGAGCCCGTGGCCGCAGGAGATCCGGCTGGCGATGACCATGGTGGGCGGGGCGAGTCTCGCGGTCTGGATGGGCGGGGTCGCCACCGAGACCTCGCATCTGTTGCAGGCGTCGAGAGCGCCGGAATCGAAAAGCCCGTACCGGGCCCTGCTCGACCTGCTCAACGCCACCGTCTCGCTCGACGTGCTCACCGGCACGAGCGCGGGCGGCATCAACGCGGCGTGCCTCGGGCTGGCCGAGGCGTTCCGGTCGAGCCCGCAGGTGCTGCGTGACACGTGGATCAGCACGGGATCGCTCGACAACCTGATCCGCGATCCCGGCGAGAAGGAACCACGTTCGCTGCTCGACGGCGACAAGGTGCTGCTCGGGGATCTCAAGGACGCGTTGCACCGGATCACCGACAAGGCGACGGTGAAACCCGACTGTCCCGACATCACCGTGCTGCTCACCGGCACGATGATCGACGGGGAGACGACCCGGTTCGACGACGCGCTCGGAAATCTGGTGCGGGACACCGAACATCGCCTGCTGTTCCGCTTCGACGCTCCTTTGTGGACGGACGACGTGGTCGGGCCGCTCGCCCTCGCGGCCCGGTCCACCGCGTCGTTCCCCGGCGCTTTCGAGCTGTCCCGGATGCCGATCGGCGAGAAGACCGGGCCACTGCATCCGGACATGACGAAATACACCGACGTCACGCGGTCGCACTGGCTCACCGACGGCGGGGTGCTGCTCAACAAGCCGCTGCGCCCGGCGATGCGGGAGATCTTCGAACGGCAGTCGCATTCGGACGTCCGGCGGCTGCTGCTGTACGTGGTGCCGACGGCCGAACGCGAGGCCGAGCGGGTCGCGGTCGATCCCGAACGCCCGCCGCTGCTGGGCAGTGCGATGAGCAAGGTCGTCGGCACCGTGCTGAGCCAGACGATCAGCGCCGAACTGGAAGACCTGACCAGGCACAACGACGCTGTCGTCCGCACCAGGGGGACCAGGGTCTCCCTGGCCGCGATGGGGGTTCGCGGCGGCCCGGACACGCTGGTCGACCAGCGGCTGATGAACGACTACCGCGACCGGCGGGTGCAGGAGGACGCCACCGCGCTGGTCCGCGAGGCGACCCGCAGGCTCTCACTGTCCGATGTGGAGGATCAAGGCCGTCAGTGGGCGTCCGGTACGGCGGCGCAGCTGCGCGCGGCCGCGGCGGCCGGATTGCGGGACGGCCTGCCCACCGAGCCGCCGAAGGACACCTGCGATCTCACGGATCTGGTCGCCTTCCGCACCACCGCGCTCGACGACTCCGTCGCGACCGGTCTCCAGCTGGTGAACGCCGGCTTCCGGCTCGATCCGTCGCCGGAGCAGGCGGTGCAGCTCAACCGTTGCCGGGTGCTGCTGCACGAAGCGCGTCACAAGGCCGCGCGGGGGAAACGGCTCGCGGGCTGGGTCACCGAACAGGGCCCGCCGTCGGCCGACGTCACGCTGGCCGCCTGGATCGAAGGCCTCGCCAAGGAATGGGCCAGGCTCGGCCGGTCGGACACGCTGAAGGAGGCGTGGCCGCTCGTCGTCGCCGCGCTCCGGCAGGCGACACCGATCCTTTTGCCGCTGGCACAGGCGAAACCCGATACCGAAGCCGCCGACGCGGTCAGCACGCTGCTCGCCTGGACGGGGCTCACCTCGGACGACACGAGTGCTGGAGATCCCATCGTCACCTCGCGGCTGGTGCGCCTGCACATCGCGACGCGGGGACTGCTCGCGCAGCCGCCGTCGGTCGACCAGCGGGTCGATCTCGTCCAGGTGAGCGCGGATTCGCGGACGCTGATGGACATGAAGCGCCGCCGATCCTGGGACAAGCTCACCGGGATGCAGGCCGACTACTTCGGCGCGTTCTACAAGGCGTCCTGGCGCGCGAACGACTGGATGTGGGGCCGCGTCGACGGCGCGGGCTGGCTGGTGCAATGCCTGCTCGACCCGAAACGCCTGCGGCTACTGCGCGACGTCGTCGGGCGCGAGGCGTTCCGGACCCAGGTACGGGACACCTTCAAGGCGATCGGCTGGCGACAGCCGGGCACGGAAGACGGGCTGTCGCAAGAGGAAGCGGACGCCCTGCGCGCGCAATTGTCCGGGGAGCTGGCTTTCCTCGGTCTCGACGGCGAACTCGCCGATGTCGAAGGGGAAGCCGTCCTGCCGATCAGCATGCCGGTGACGGCGATGGTGCTCGCCAGGGTGCGGCAGCTGGAGATCGCGCGCGAGGAACTGCCGTGCGTCGGCCTCCACTGCGGACACGACGCGAAAACGGCCAAGGGCAACGGAAAACCGTCGGAACGGTTCCGCCGGATGATCGAGAACGAGCCGGAAACCGATGAGCAGACCCAGCGCGCGTTCCAGGCGTGCCAGGTCTCCGGCGAACGGTTCGAGCACGAACGCGGGACGATGCTCCTGACGAAGACGTTGGTCAAGGCGGGCGCGGCGGGGCTCAACGCGGCCGCGGGGGCGACGCGGGTGCCGAAATCGGTCCAGCCCGCCGCGACCTTCGCCAAGGCCGCCGGACGCGGCGCGTGGTGGATCACGCGGGGCGCGGCCACCCTGCCGTCGCCGTGGAACGTGCTCGCCGCGCTGATCACGGTGCTGGCGGGCTTCGTCCTCGGTGGACAGGGCGGTCCGGTCCTGCAGTGGGTCGGCGTGCCGGTCGCCGCGGGTGCCGTCGTGTTCCTGGTGGTCAGCCTGATGACGTTGCGCAAGACGTGGCGGATGGTGCTCACGGTGCTCGGCGTGCTGGTGGTGGCGGCCCTGCTGTTCGCCGCGTTCCTGCCACCGGTGCGCGACCCGCTCTTCGGCTGGCTCGGCGACGTCGTCGCGGGGTGGCGGCGCGGCGAGGCACCGGTGTGGTGGCTGGTCGTCTGCCTGCTGCTCGTCCTGCCCGCCATCTGGACGCCGATCGGTTCGCTCGCGGGTCGCAAGCGACGTCGTGAATAGCGGAATCGGAACCCGAATCGCGTCCTGACCGTGCGACGAAGTGGTAACGGTTGGTATCGTCACGTGCAGTGAGACCGCACCGAAGCGGCCCTACCCACACGTGCTGCGCTTCAAACGTTACAGTTACCTTTATCACGTGTGTTTCGAGGTTGTTGCAGGTAGCCGCGTTGCCGCTGCCGCGCTGATCTGACCGCGCCCGAATCCTCCGGTACGTTTCTTGGACATGTCCGGAAAGCACTTGATCGAAACTCCGACCAAGGCAGACGGTGCCGCGCTCTGGAGAATCGCTCGCGATTCGAAGAAGCTCGATCTCAACACGCCTTACGCCTATTTGCTGTGGTGCCACGATTTCGCCGACACCTCGGTCGTCGCGAAAGTCGACGGCGTCCCGGTCGGCTTCGTGATCGGATACCGCAAGCAGGACACCGGCTTCGTGTGGCAGGTCGCGGTCGACGCGTCCCAGCGAGGAAAAGGCCTGGCCGGAGCCCTGCTCGACGAGCTGTTCGGCCGTCTGACCGCGCAGGGCGTGCGGTACCTCGAAACCACGATCACGCCGGACAACGAGGCTTCGATCCGGTTGTTCGCCTCGTTCGCCAAGCGGTGGGACACCACCGTTGAACGCCAGGATCTGTTCTCCGCGACGGATTTCCCGGCCGAGGAAGGAACGCATGAGCAGGAGGACCTGTACCGAATCGGTCCGCTCAGCAGTCAATAGAACGTAAATCCGGGGATCTCAGGGAGAAAGAAAACGTGATGAGCATTTTCGAGGAACTCGAATCCGAAGTACGCAGTTACAGCCGTGGCTGGCCCGTGGTGTTCGACCGGGCCCAGGGGAGCTACCTGTACGACGAAGACGGCAAGGCCTATCTCGACTTCTTCGCGGGCGCCGGCGCGCTCAACTACGGGCACAACAACCCGGCGCTGAAGCGGGCGCTGATCGATTACATCGCCCGTGACGGCGTGACGCACGCACTCGACATGTTCACCGTGGCGAAGCGGGACTTCCTCCAGACGCTCCAGGAGAAGATCCTGCGGCCGCGCGATCTCGACTACAAGGTCGTGTTCCCCGGCCCCGGTGGCGCGAACGCCGTCGAGGCCGCGCTGAAGCTCGCCCGCAAGGTGACCGGCAAGGAATCGGTCATCAACTTCACCAACGCCTTCCACGGGATGACGCTGGGCGCCCTCTCGGTGACCGGCAACTCGATGAAGCGCGGCGGCGCGGGTGTCCCGCTGGTGCACGCCACCCCGATGCCGTACGACAACTACTTCGACGGCTCCATCCCGGACTTCCTCTACTTCGAGAAGCTGCTCGAAGACTCCGGCAGCGGCCTGAACGAGCCCGCCGCCGTGATCGTCGAAGGCGTGCAGGGCGAGGGCGGCATCAACGCCGCGCGCGTCGAGTGGCTCAAGGCTCTGGACGACCTGTGCAAGAAGCACGGCATCCTGCTGATCCTCGACGACGTCCAGATGGGCTGCGGCCGCACCGGCCCGTTCTTCAGCTTCGAGGACGCGGGTATCAAACCCGACATCGTCTGCCTCTCGAAGTCCATCGGCGGCTACGGCATCCCGATGGCGCTGACGCTGATCCGCCCGGACCTCGACGTCTGGGAGCCGGGTGAGCACAACGGCACCTTCCGCGGCATCAGCCCGGCGTTCGTCACCGCGACCGAGGCGCTGCGCGTCTACTGGAGCGACGACGAACTGGAGAAGTCGACGAAGGCCAAGGGCGAGCGCATCGCCGCCGCCTTCCAGGGCATCGTCGAGGCGTACCCGGACGCGAACCTGTTCGCGAAGGGCCGCGGCCTCGCCCGGGGCATCGAGTTCGCCAACGGCGACCTCGCGGGCAAGGTCTGCGCCGCCGCGTTCGAGCGCGGGCTGCTGATGGAGACCTCCGGGCCGGACGGAGAGGTCATGAAGGTCCTCCCGCCGCTCACCCTGACGGACGACGAGCTCACGAAGGGCCTGTCGATCATCGACGAGGCCGTCGCCGCCGTCCTCGACTGACCCGAACCGACCGCCCTCAACCAGGAACGAGAAGGAGTTTTCCGTTGCTTGTCAGAACACTCGACGAGGTCACCGACACCGACGCCGACATCAAGACCCCGAACTGGCGCAGCAAGCGCATCGTGCTGGCCAAGGAGGGCGTCGGTTTCTCGGT
Source organism: Amycolatopsis sp. w19 (assembly GCF_051373225.1). NCBI lineage: Bacteria > Bacillati > Actinomycetota > Actinomycetes > Pseudonocardiales > Pseudonocardiaceae > Amycolatopsis > Amycolatopsis sp. w19. The sequence continues at coordinate 110,167 of NZ_JBPQFM010000003.1, forward strand.
GCACGAGACCACGTTGTACGCCGGGACGGTCAATGACTTCTGGTACGCCAACCACATCGAAGCGGTGTTCATCACCTCCGGTGAAGGCGAGCTCGAAAACACCGCGACCGGCGAGGTCTTCCAGCTGAAGCCGGGCACGTTGTACCTGCTCAACGACCACGACAAGCACCAGGTCCGGCCCAAGACCGAGATCAAGTGCGTCTGCGTGTTCAACCCGCCCATCACCGGCCGTGAGGTCCACGACGAAAACGGCGTGTACCCGCTCGTCACCGAACCCTAGAAATCGCTCGAGGAGGCGACTGCATTGACGCTGACCGACACCCGAGTCGACGACAGTTACCCGACCCGCATCACGGGTAAGCCCGAACACCTGCCCAGGACGCACCCCACCGTCTGGGGCACCGAGGCCGACGGTCCCTTGGACGCGGCCACGCTCGCCAACCACGAAACGCGTGGTTACACCGTCGTCGACCAGTTGTTGTCGCCTGGCGAAGTCCAGACGTACTGGCAGGAACTCGTCAGGATGTCGTCGGGGGACCACCGCGACGACGAGCGCGTCATCACCGAGGCCAAGACCGGTGAGGTCCGCTCCATCTTCGACGTCCACGAGACCAGCGAGCTGATCGCGGAACTCGTCCGCGACCCGCGCGTGCTCGACCGGGCCCGGCAGATCCTCGGCTCCGAGGTGTACATCCACCAGAGCCGCGTGAACTACATGCCCGGCTTCAAGGGCACCGGCTTCTACTGGCACTCGGACTTCGAGACCTGGCACGCCGAGGACGGCATGCCGGTGCCGCGCGCGGTCAGCTGCTCCATCGCGCTCACCGACAACTACCCGTTCAACGGCGGGCTGATGGTGATGCCGGGTTCGCAGCGGACCTTCGTGCAGTGCGCCGGGGAGACCCCGGAGGACAACTACAAGAGTTCGCTGAAAGAGCAGCGGGTCGGCGTCCCGAGCGAGGAAGACATCACGTCGCTCGCCGCCGAATACGGAATCGACCAGTTCACCGGACAGGCCGGTTCCGCGCTCTGGTTCGATTCGAACGTGATGCACGGTTCCTCGAACAACATCACGCCGTACCCGAGGTCGAACATCTTCGTCGTGTTCAACAGCGTCGAGAACGCGCTGCAGAAGCCGTACGCCGCGATCGAACCGCGCCCGGCCTTCATCGCCGGCCGCGACTCGACACCGCTGACGCGTTGACCCGTTTGACGAAACCGCAGGTCGCGAAGGCCATGACGGGGCGCTTGTAGCCGTCGGTGTGCGCCCTGTTACGTTGTCGCCACGTGAGGGGGCCAGTGGGCTCGCTCACGTAGGTGTTGTCGACGACCGAACGGGTTCTTCGCTCGGGGTGAGCCCACCCGGACGGACGTGGACGCCGATGTCCGATGTGGGTCGCGCCCCCAGGCGGCCCAAGTCGGACATCCCCCGGCTCCGTGCCATCAGATCGGGACTGATGGCACGGAGCCTTTTTCGTCTCGTTGAGCGGCACGCCTTGCCAAGTACATGAAGGCCCCCTTCCTTGCGCCTAGGTACAGGAAGGGGGCCTTCATGTACTTCAGGGCGCCTCTCTCGGGGGTCCATAGTGGACAGAAGCCTTCGTGGGGCATTTGTCCGTATCGAGCGTCCGTGAAGGCCTCCTTCCCTACCCTCAAAGCAGGGAAGGAGGCCTTCACGACCTGCCGCGTTCTGGTTGGCGGGCTCTTCGCGCGGTAGGTTGGCTACTCCGGTAAGGGGAGAGATCGGAGGGAGGGGGGCTTGTCATGGCCGAAAGCGGTTCCCCTGCCCGCTTCCAGCTCCTCGGTCCCGTGCGCCTCCTCGACGGCGATCGGCCCGTCCCCGTCGGCGGCCCCGGCGTCCGCGGGCTGCTCGCGCTGCTGGCGCTGAAGGTCAACAAGGTCGTCGCGCTCGACGAGATCATCGACGCGCTCTGGGGCCACGATCCGCCGGCCACCGCCCGCACGATCGTCCACGGCAACGTTTCGCATCTGCGCCGCGTGCTCCGGGGCATCCAGGGCGATCACCCGGACGGTGCCCAGATCCGCACCACGCCGCCCGGCTACCAGCTCACGGTCGAGCCGGACCGGATCGACGTCCACCGCGCCCGGTCCCTGCTGGAGCGGGCTTCGACGGAAGAGCCGGAGAAGGCGTCCGAACTGCTCGCGGAGGCCCTCTCACTCTGGCAGGGGCCCGCGCTGGCCGGCGTGCCGAGTTCGGTTCGCGCTCCCGAGCTGGAGGATCTGCGGCTCGCCGTCCACGGCGCCAGGGTCGACGCGGATCTCGAACTCGGCAGGCACGCGGAACTGATCGTCGAGCTCAGCCCGCTGGTCCGGGCCGCGCCGCTCGCCGAGCGCACCGCCGGTCAGCTGATGCGCGCGCTCTACCACGCCGGACGCCGCGGCGACGCGCTCGAGCTCTACCGCACGGTGTCCCGGGCGACCCTGCGCACCCTCGGGGTCGAGCCCGGCGCGGACCTGCGCTGGCTACACGAACGCGTCCTCAACGACGACCTGCCGGTCAAGGTCGTCGCCGAGCCGAAGCCCGAGGCGGGGCCCGTCCAGCAGCTGCCGCCCGCGGTGCCGAATCTCGCCGGACGCGAGGCGGATCTGGCCTGGCTCGACGAACTCGCCGAGCGGGCCGAAGCCGGCGAGACCGCGGTCGGCGTGGTCACCGGCACCGCCGGGATCGGCAAGAGCAGCCTGGTGGTGTGGTGGGCGCATCGCGCGGCCCGCCGCTTCCCCGACGGCATTCTTTTCGCCGCGCTGCGCGGGTTCGATCCGCATCATCCGCCGTTGGAGCCCGCGGAGCTGCTCACCCAGTTCCTGCTCGGGCTCGGCGTCCCGGCCGAAGGCGTTCCGGAACAGGTCCACGAACGCGTCGCCCTCTACCGGTCGATGATCGCCGGCCGCCGGATGCTGGTCATCCTCGACAACGCCCGCTCCGCCGACCAGGTCCGGCCGTTGCTGCCGCCCGGTTCGCGGTCGATGACGCTGGTGACCAGCCGCTCCCGCCTCGACGGGCTCGCCGTGTCCAACGCCGCCAAACTGCGGGTGCTCGGCACGCTCGCGCCCGGTGACGCCGTCCGGTTGATCGAGGAGCTCGCCGGGCCCGCCGGTTACGACCTCAATCACGCGCTCGCCCGGCTGTGCGGTTATCTCCCGCTGGCGCTGCGGATCGCGGGAGCCCGGCTCGCCGCCAGCGCGCAGTGGTCCGCGCAGGATCTGGTCGACGAACTCGGCAACGAGCGGACCAGGCTGGCCGCGCTCGACGTCGAAGGGCCGGACGACGGGGTCCGCGCGGCGTTCGACGTCTCGTTCCGCGGTCTGCCCGCCGAAGTCGCGAACACGTTCCTGCGGCTCGGCGTCGTCCAATGCGTTTCGGCCGGTTCGCATCTGACGGCCGCGATCGGCGGGATCACCGTCGCCGAGGCACGGCGGCATCTGCGGGTGCTCGCCGCGCACAACCTGCTCGCCGAAACCGGCCGCGATTCCTTCGTGCCGCACGATCTCGTCCGGCTGTTCCTGCGCGAACTGGCGGAGAACGAACTCGACGAGACCGACCGGGAGGACGTCCTGTCGCGGTCGGTGCGGTTCTATCAGGCCGTCGCCGACCGGGCCCGCCGCAAGATGCTGCGGATCGTCGACCCCCTCGATTTCACCGCTGTGCTGACCGACGCGCAGACGCCGCCGATCGGCTCCTTCGACGAGGCGCAGGACTGGTTCACCGCGGAATGGGAGAACCTGCTCGAAGTCCTCGAAGCCGCCCGCGCCGCCGGACGGCACGACGACGTCTGGCGGCTGGCCAGGGTCGCGCACACCTATCGCGCCGTGTACCCGTTGCTGGACGAATGGACGCGGCTGGTCGGGATCGGGCTGGAGGCCGCCGAACGGTCCGGCGACGTCCTCGGCCAGTGCTGGATGCTGATCTCCCGGTGCGCCATCGCGCTCACCTTCGAGCTGCCGCAGGGCTGCCTCGCCGACGCCGAACGCGCGCTGGAACTCGCGAGCGCGATCGGCGACGACCGCCTGATGGTCTCGGCGAACATCCACCTCGGCTCCGCGCTGACGCTGCTCGGCCGGTACGACGAGGCCATCGGGACGTTGCGGCGGGCGGTCGAGAAGACCGAGCGGACCGGCGACCTCGAACTGCGCGGGCAGGCGCTCAACAACTGCGCCGAGGCAGAAAAGCGGGCCGGGCGGTTCATCGAGGCGATCGGGCACCAGATCGCGTCGCTGGAGATCGACCGGACCCTCGGCGACGACAGCTACGTCGTCGTCTCGCTGAACAATCTGGCCGAACTGAGCATGCGGATCGGCGAACTCGCCGCGGCCGAACGGTACGTCTGGGAGGCCGTGGACCTGACGATCAGCAGGCGGTTCGTCCTGCAGGAGGGCGTACTGCGGCTGACCTTGGGCAGGGTGCTGCGGGCCGGGTCGGATGTGGACGGTGCCCGCGAGCAGTTCGCGATCGCGCTGAAGATCCTCGCGGACGCCAATCCGAAGCTCGCGGGATTGGTCCGTGCGGAACTCACGGACCTCGGCGAAAGTCCGTGAGTGATCCTTAGCGGATTCTTAGTGGCCTCGCCGCACACGCGCGTAGGGTCCGATTCAGCGTCGATCGAGCCCTAGGGGAGGGGCACGCGGTAGGAATCGGCGCTCGGGCGGGCCCTTCGCGGGCCCGTCTGAAGAGCCGCCAGGAGCGGCTCGTGGCGGTCCGGCCGGTGGAGGTGGGGGCGATACCGGCCGGCCGCCAGGCGGCACCACCGCGTTTCGTCCTCTGAATGCGGTACTTGCACACGCAAGGACCGCATTCAGAGGACGAAACGTGTGGGGTCAGCCGGTACCGGCGGTGCACAGGGCGATGGTCTGCCCCTTGTTCTCCGCCACCTTCTGGCCGTTGACCAGGATGGTGCAGGCGATCTGGTTGCTGACCGACGAGTTCCGGGTGTCCGCGGTGACGGTGAGCAGGTAGTCGCCCGAGTTGAAGGACGCCGTGCCGCGCCATTCGTCGGTGCTGGCCGGGGTCGTCTCGGTCCGCTGGTCGTTGAGCGAGCCGAACCGGATGGTCGCGCCGCCCGAGGCGCTGACGACGAACTCGACGGTGTTCTTGTCCCCGGCGACGGCCGGGACGTGCAAGCCGGACTCGCCGGTGGCGAAGAAACTGGTGTAGACCAGTAACCCGCCGGCGGCCAGCAGGCCGGCGACGGAAAGCGCGAGCCCCGCGATCCCCATTCCCTTCTTGTCCGCTTCGCCCTTCTTGATTTTGGTCAAACCGATCACGGAAAGAATCATTCCGATCACGGCGAGCGGCCAAGCGGCGATCCCGGCGATCGGGACGAAGGCGACCCCGAGTGCTGCCAAGCCGACCAGGAAACCTGCGATGACCAGGCCGTTCTTGGGTTTGCGGTGCCGTGTTCCGTGCGCGGCGAACCCGGGGCCGTAGCGGGTGGCAGGCGGGTGCGGGAGAGGTGGATCGGTCGGCATACGTGCCCTTTCGGAGGCTTCCGTCCGAAGACGTTAACCCATCGTTCGGGGCAATGGCCGAAATTGTTACCTGCCGGAAAAAGTCATCATTCAACGATGATCAAGCGGTCATCGACATTTTCTGACGAGAATTGTGGCATCGCCGAATGTCGGAAACCCGATCACTGATCGAACAGACTGACTTCCGGGGTGATCTCCAGCAGTTCGTGCACCGGGCGGCCGCGGCGGCCGTCGATGGTCGTGGTGCGCACGACGCGCAACCGCGCGGTCACCGGCCGGTCCAGGTTCTCCTTGATCTCGTCGAGCAGATCCGGCGCCACCGCGCCCTGGATCGTGCCGCCCGATTCGCGTTCGAGATAGAAGATCCGGCGCCGGGTGCGGACCCCGTCCAGCCTGCCGCTGACCGTCTCGTAGCCGACGGCCTCGCGTGACTCGCGCAGGCTCCCGGACAGGATCCTCGCCTGCTCGGTGGTCATGCTGCGGGTCAGTTCCTCGCCGGACGTCGGGGTCAACGCCATCCCGACCCCGGCGTGTTTGCTGACCGCGTTGACGATGTCGCTGACCGCGTTGCGGACGGTGTCACGCTGCAGCAGCACCGCGTCCAGCGCGCCGTCGTCGGAGCCGTTGGCGGGCAGGAAGTCGCACAGTTCCTTGACCGCGCGTTCGGACAGCGACTCGATCCCGTCGTGGATCAGCGCGTCGTCGAGCGCCGGTTCGGGGAAGCCGAAGAAGATCGCGTTACCCGCCTGGCCGCGCTGGATCAGCGGGGCCTTTTCCCGGTCCGCGGGCTGGACGAAGGTCACCTCACCCGACGGATTGCGGATGATGTGCCCGATCTTCGCCGTCGCGTCCTGCAACGCGCGGCTGATGTCGGAAAAGGTGTACGCGTCCAGATGCGATTCGCCGATCACGGACACGCGGAGCAGCGGCGAGCGCGACGTCCGCTCGAACTTCGCGTACGCGGCCATCGCCGACGCGCGGGCGAGGTCGTCGAGCCAGGTGCCGCCGGGGATCTCGTCGGCGATACGCCGGAATTCGTTCCTCACCAGATCACTTCCGGAATTCCCCTGCCACCCGATGCCCACACTTCTTCCCAGATCTCCTCGTCGCCGGGGCGGCAGAGGAAACCGTCGAGCATGCCGCCGACGGGCTGGACCTGGTCGAGATACATCGCGGGCTGGCCGACGATGACCCCGCGCAACGTCAGCAGCCCGTACAGCGCCGAGCGGCCCGCGTCGTCGAGCCGTTTGAGCGCGCCCCATTCGTCCGGGAACAGCACCACGTCGAGCCCGCGCGGCGGATGCGGGGTCCTGGCGGTCAGCTCGCCGCCGATCCACGCGCGGCCGGTCGGCATGATCCGCCGGGCGACGCCCAGGTAGCTGTTCAGCGCGCTGAACAGGATTTCACGGTCGTTCTGGTGTGGCGCGTCGAAGACCAGCCGCTCGTAGACATCGGCCAGATCGGCGGGATGGCGGCCAGGAGGCAGCAGGTTGTGCGGCGTCCAATAGGGGAGCGCCAATCGGAGCCTCCTTCGTGTGCCGGAGCTCCCGATCGAAGAAACGTACCCGGCGTCCCGCTCACAGTGCGTAGCCGAATTTACCAGGCGAGTGTCAGCCGCCCTGCCCCGGCCGGTGCTCGGGCGCCTGCCTGGCGGGCGGCCAGTCCTCGTCGCTCGGCCAGACCGGTTCGGGTTCGTGCCCGCCCTCGCCGTTGCGGGCGGCGGGTTCCGGCTGCTCCGGGTGGTAGGCCCGCACCGGTTCCGGGATCAGCTGACCCTCGCGGTGGCCTTCCGCCTCCTGGTCGTACGGCTCGTCGTCGTCCTGGATCCGCGCGGGCGGGAGGAACTGCGTCCGTTCGGTGGAAAGCAGTTCGGGCACGGGTTCGGGGTCCGGTTCGCGTTCGGCCGGGAACCCGTGCACCGGCTCGTGGGCCACCGGTTCCGTGGCAGGCCGGTCACGTCGTTCGCCGCGCATCAGCAGCCAGGTGACACCGCAGCCGAGGGCGAACGAGATGAGCAGCCAGAGCCAGATCTGCCCGAAGAGCCAGAGCATCAGGCCATCACCTCTGTTCCGCCGTGATGTCGACGCGGCGGCCCTCGCCGCTCGCGCCGTCGGAGTTCTTGCGCTGGGGGGAGTACGCCTGGTCGCGTTTGACCCCGTTGCGCTCCAGCAGCCGCTCCACCGTGAGCGCCCGGTTCAGCGCGAGCTTCCGGTCCGAACCGGTCGCGACCGACCCGGTGATCCGGAACTTCAGGTCGCGGGGCGCGTCCGTGAGCAGCTTCGCGATCTCCAGCGCGCCGCGTTCGCCGTCCGGGGTGAGGTCGGTGGTGTCCGGTTCGAAGGTGATCGGCGTGGCCGCGAGCAGGCGGTCGATCTCGGCCTGGAACCCGGCCTTGTCCATCGGCTTGGTCGAAGTCGGCGTGGGACTGGGCGAGGGGCTCGGCGGAGCGGGCGGGGCCGGCGGCTCGCCGCTGGTCGTCACCGGGCCCGCGGGCGGCGCGGTGTCGCCGGAGATCTCGACCGTCCGGACCCCGTCGATCCGCTGGATGGCGTCGATGGCCTGCGCGGCCTTGTCCGGCGGGAATCCGGCGAGGCTCGCGTCGCGGCCGGAGAAGCTCACTTGACCGCCGGAGACGCCGACGTCGGCGAGCGCGGCCTTCGCGCGCGCGGCCAGCTCGGCCTCGATGTCGTCCGAGGCCGACCAGACGGTGATCGCCGTCAAGGCGAGCGTGACCAGCAGCGCTGTAGGCAGCAAGCGGCTCCAGCGTGTACCGGGCATGAAGGGACTGTAAGCCGCGCTCGGCGTGGGTGCATCGGACGAACAGGACATGACCCGTTCGGGTGATGTGAACCGAAGGGGCCCTTCACCGCATCAGATCATGCGGTGAAGGGCCCCTTCGAGGCGTCGGAACGCGGTTCAGCTCGCGTGGTGGTGGATCTCCCGCAGATCCTTGGCGGGCAGGGTGACGGTCGCCGACTCGATCTGCTCCAGCGGGAGCAGCGGCGCGAGCGCGGGGCGCTTCGGGGACAGGCCGTCGCCCATGGACTCGCCCTTGAGCTGACGCCGGATCCACGGCAGCAGATGCGCCTTCGTCCATTCGAGGTCCGAACGGCGCGACGTGATCCACGTACTCGGCTGCTCGGACGCCGGCCACGGCTCGCGCCAGTCGTCGGCGACCGGGACGCCGAGGACCTCGGCCGCGCGCAGCGCGATCCGCCGGTGGGCCTCGGGGGTGAAATGCAGCCGGTCGTCGCTCCAGGCGCGGCGGTCGTGCAGCGGGGCCATCGCCCACATGTCGACCATCTTGGCGCCGTGCCGGTCGGCGATCGCCCACAGATGCGCGTTGTAGATGCCGACCTTCCCCCGCAGGACGTGCATCACGGACAGGTACTTGGTGTCCGGCCCGTTGAAGATGAGCACCGGGATCCCGGCCTCGCGCAGCTTGGCGACCCCCGCCTCCAGCCGCGCGGCGACGGCGTCCACGTCCGCGCCGGGCACGATGATGTCGTTGCCGCCCGCGCACAGGGTGACCAGGTCGGGCTTCACTTCGAGGGCGATCGGGAGCTGCTCTTCGAGGATCTCGTCGAGCATCTTCCCGCGGAGGGCGAGGTTCGCGTACTGGAAATCGCGCCTGCCTTCGGCGAGGATCTCCGCCAGCCTGTCCGCCCAGCCCCTGAAGGTGCCGTCGGGCAGGTCGTCGTTGAGCCCTTCGGTGAAGCTGTCACCTATCGCCACATAGCTGTCGAATCCGTACACGTTGGGTCCCCTTCCGTCCGTGTGCCCCCGGTTGGTACTTGTACACCACAACTAACAGCTGAGAGCGCCCCTGCAATCCCGCCTGACCGAAACCCGTGGTTCAGCCCGTTGACACAGTCTCTTATTTTGTCGGACGTCCATGCATCTCTTTTAGTGGGATGTACACTCCTGGGCTGCGAAGATTCCCCTCAAGCGGGCGTAAACCGGACACGGTATGTGGCGAACGTCTCCCCGCCCGGGTGTTCGGGCTCATAGATCCGGCAGGCTGTAAGGGTGACCTCACGACCCCCGCGCGAGTCGCTCGCCCAGATCCTCGGCGGGCGGCGTGGCGCCATCGACGCGAGCATCCCGCCCGCGGCCTTCGTCCTGGGCTGGCTGATCGCCGGTCAGTCGATCGCCTGGGGCTCCGGTGTGGCGATCGGGGTGGCGGTGCTGCTCGGCGGGTACCGGGTCGCGCGGGGCGACAAGGCCCGCGCGGTCGTGGTGAGCCTCGCCGCGGTGATCGCCGCCGCGCTGATCGCGCTGCACACCGGCCGCGCCGAAGATTTCTTCCTCATCCAGCTGCTGTCCAATGTGGCCAGCGCGCTGCTGTGGGCGGCCAGCATCGTGGTCCGGTGGCCGCTGCTGGGCGTCGTGGTCGGGCTCGTCATCGGGCAGAAGACCCGCTGGCGCCGCGATCCCGCGCTGCTGCGCGCGTATTCACGGGCGAGCTGGGTGTGGGTCTTCCTCCAGTACACCCTGCGGGTCGCCGTGTACGGCTCGCTGTGGTGGAGCGGGCAGGTGGTCGCGCTCGGTATCGCGCGGACGGTGCTGTCCTGGCCGCTGGTCGCGGTGACGGTCGCCGTGAGCGGCTGGGTGCTGTACCGCACGCTGCCGCCGGATCATCCCGGTCTGCGGGTGGTGGAGGAGAACGAGGATCCCTCGGATTCCGAGCCCGGTGGGCTGCCCAGGACATAAGGCGGCCCCCGGCGAGGGGGGAGGGTCCGGGGGCCGGGTCCTACGGTACCCGGAGTTCGGCCCCGGAGTCGATGGTTTGGTCTTTTCGGGCTTGTTTCGGGTGTTTTTTCACCGATGCGCCGGCCGCGGCGCCCCTTCCCCATAGGCGTCGACGGCGGCGAGCCACGCGGCCCCGAGGACGCCATCGGTGCTGGTCAGGACTTCGAGACCGGCGAGTTCGGCGCGGACCTTCGTCCCGACCGGGCCCTCCGGCGACAGCACTCCGCCCACCAGGACGATCGGCGTCCTCTCCCCGGGATCCCGCGCGGTCATGACGTTCGTCACCAGCAGGGCGGCCGCGCGGGTGGTGATCTCGTCCGCCGCCGGGTCGCCTTCGCGGTAGGCCTCGCTGACGAACGGGGCGAACCTGGCGAGCCGGATCGGCGCTTCGGCGTTGGCGCTCGTGACGAGCGTGCGCCAGAGCGGGGTCCGGTCGCTCCCCGCGTCCACTGCGGACGGTCCGAGCGCTTCGGTGAGCACGGCACGCGCGAGCGGACCGGGTTCGCCGCCGCGGCCGAGAACATCCAAAGTGGAGCGAACGGCTTCACGGCCGAGCCAGTACGCCGAACCTTCGTCACCGAGCAACCAGCCGTAGCCGCCGACGGTGGAGACCATGCGCCTGCCACGGATCCGGCCGGCGATCGACCCGGTTCCCGCGACGAGAACCGAACCGTCGGGCGAAGAGGTCGCCGACGCGTAGGCGACCTCCGGGTCGGGAACCGTCCGCACCGGACCGATCCCCGCGTCCTTCCAAGCGGCTTCGAAGATCTCCGCGATCGACGGATCGCTCAGTTTGCTGACGCCCGCCATGCCGACGACGCACGCCGCCGTCGCGGCCGGGTCGAGCTCGCCCAGCGCGCCGGTGATCGCGCTCGCGATCCGCGACGCGGCCGTGTGCGGTGGATGGGAGTTGGGGTTCGCCCCGTCCGCGCGCCCGGTGCCGAGGACGGCGCCGGAGGCGTCGACGGCGATCGCTCGCGTCGACGTGCCTCCGGCGTCCACACCTACGACGTGACTCACCGGGTCTTGGTCACCTTGAGCAGCCCGCGGGGGCTGTCCGGGTCACCGCCGCGCGCCAGCGAGAGGCCGAGCGCGATCCGCTGGATGGGCAGGATCTCCAGGATCGGGGCGACCTCTTCGGCGGACGGCGCGACGCCGATCCGCAGCGCCGCGGGGACGTCCGCCGAAGCCGAACCGACCGCGAGCACGTCCGCGCCGCGTTTGCCGACGGCCTCGAGGACCTCCTGCATCGCGCCCACACCGTGGCCCTGGCTCGTCACGGCCAGTACGGCGGTCTCGCCGTCGACCGCGGCGACCGGACCGTGCAACAGGTCCGCGCCGCTGTACGCGCGGGCGGCGAGGTAGCTGGTTTCCGCCAGCTTCAAGGAACCTTCCAGCGCCGAGGCGTAGGAGTAGCCGCGACCGGTGGTGAGCACCCGGTCGACGAAGCGGTAGCGGTCCACCGCGCGCTGCACGCCTTCGACGGAACCGTCGAGGGTCTGCTGTGCGAGCTCGCCCAGCTTCTCCGCGTCCTCGCCCTTGCCGCCGCGGACCGCGTCGATCAGAAGGTAAAGCGACAGCAAGGTGGCCGAGTACGTCTTGGTGGCGGCCACGGCCTTTTCCAGCCCCGCGCCGATGTCGACGCCGAGTTCGGCGGCGGCGCGCAGCGGCGATTCCGGGGTGTTGGTGACCGAGACGGTCAGCGCTCCCTGGCGACGCGCGGTTTCGGTGACCTCGATGAGATCCGGAGAACCACCGCTTTGGCTTACTGTGATGAAGAGAACGTCCCGCAGATCGGGACGGGCGCCGTACAAAGTCGCGGTGGAGGGCGAAACGAGACCGCAGGGGAGACCGAGGAGTACTTCGATCAGGTACTTCGCATACAGGGCGGCGTGGTCGCTGGAGCCCCGGGCGGCGAGCAGTGCGAACCTGGGCGGGCGCTTGGAGATGGCTTCGGCCACCTCGGCGATTTCGGCCTGTCGCTCCACGATTCCTGCCAGAATGGCGGGTTGCTGGGAGATCTCCGCGGCCATGTGCTCGCCGGGGCGCTGTTCGGTCATCTCGTTCCCTTCCACCGGGACGTACTTCGTCCCCCGAGTAGGTCTAGACCAATGCTAGCCCGAATGGACGTTTGTGGAGAAGGGTACGTTTCCTAGCGGGGACGGTGCGCGTTCGAGTGGGAAGGCTTAGGGAGTCGGTCATGTTGGAGACAACCACCGCGAGTGAGGCGGGCGCTACGGCAGGGATGCGCGGACAGCGCGAACCCAAGTACTGGGCGCTGAAACAGCATCTGCTCGATCTGCTCGACGCGTTGCCCCCGGGCTCGCCGATTCCGACGGAACGGGCACTGGCGGGGGAATTCACCGTTTCGCGCACCACGGTCCGGCAGGCGCTCGCCGACCTCACCGCCGAGGGCAGGCTCCACCGCGTGCAGGGCAAGGGCACCTTCGCCGCCGAACCGAAACTCGCGCAGCGCCTGCAGTTGTCGTCCTACACCGAGGACATGCGCAAGCAGGGTCTCAAGCCTTCCTCCAAGCTCCTGGAGATCGACGAACTGCCCGTCGAAGCCGATCTGGCGAAACTGCTCGGAATCCGGGTGGGCGCGAAGATTCTTCGCCTTCGCCGTCTCCGGCTCGCCGATTCGCAGCCGATGGCGCTGGAGACCACGCATCTCCCACTCGGCCGGTTCCGCGGTTTGCGCAAACACGTTTCCGCAGGTGGCTCCCTGTACGCCGTGTTGAGGGAGCACTACGGCGTCGAGCTCGAAAGGGCCGAGGAAACCATCGAGACCGCTCTCGCCGGACCGCACGAGGCGGAGATGCTCGGCGCCGACGTCGGAATGCCGATGTTGCTCCTTTCGAGGCATTCCTTCGCCACCGACGGAAAACCGGTCGAGTTCGCCAGGGCGATCTACCGGGGTGACCGTTACAAATTCGTCACCACGCTGCTTCCTTGAGCGCGCTGCGCGCTCTTTGAGCGCGCGCTGACGGAAACGTTTCGCAGGGCGCGGGCGCCCTACAAAACGTTTCCGTGGCCTTCGGCCGAAAGAGGGCGCGCGCTGTGCGGACTCCTCGTCGCGCTGGCGCGCTTCGAGGAGTCGATCTCCCGGTTCCGTTGTTTGGTTCTTATTTGCCTGACGTGTCAGGCGATTTGGGTAGCCCGGTGGCGGGTTGCGTGATTCAGTCATCCCATGACTGACACGGCGGCGGGAATCCGATGGGGGACGCCGGTGGCGCGCGGCGTACTCGCCACGACCATCGTCGGCTCGGGCATGGCGATGCTCGACGGGACGATCATCAACGTCGCGCTCCCGCGGATCGGCGAAGAACTCGAAGCGTCCGTCGCGGGCCTTCAATGGATCCTTGACGGCTACCTGCTCGCGCTCGCCGCGCTGATCCTCGTCGCCGGATCACTCGGGGACCGCTACGGCCGCCGGCGCATGTTCCTCGTCGGCGTCGTCTGGTTCGGCGTCGCCTCCGGGCTGTGCGCCGCCGCGACGACGACCGAGATGCTCGTCGCGACCCGGATCCTCCAAGGGATCGGGGGAGCTTTGCTCACGCCCGGCTCCCTCGCGATCCTCCAAGCGTCCTTCGCTCATGACGACCGGGCCCGCGCGATCGGCGCCTGGTCCGGGCTCGGCGGGATCGCGGCGGCGATCGGCCCGCTGCTCGGCGGCGTCCTCGTGCAGGTGTGGTCGTGGCGGCTGGCGTTCCTGATCAACCTGCCGCTGGCCGCCGTCTGCGTCCTGCTCGCCCGGCGCTACGTGCCCGAGTCCCGCGACGAGGAGGCGACCGGGCATCCTGATTTCCTCGCCGCCGCCGTCGGCGCGATCGGTCTCGCCGGTCTCACCGGCGCGCTCGTGGAGGCGCCCGGACGCGGTATCGGTGACGTCGTCGTCCTGGTGGCGATCGTGCTCGGCGTCGCGGGGCTGGGGTCGTTCCTGGTGATCCAGCATCGCTCCGCCGATCCGCTGGTGCCGCCGAAACTGTTCCGCGACCGGACGTTCAGCCTCGCCAACGCGCTGACCTTCGTCGTCTACGCGGCGCTCGGCGGCGTGATGATGCTGATGGTCATGCAGCTTCAGGTGTCGCTGGGCTATTCGCCGACCGCGGCCGGGCTCGCCGGGCTGCCGATCACCGTCATCATGCTGCTGTTCTCCGGCCGGTCGGGCGCGCTCGCGCAGAAGATCGGGCCGCGTACGCAACTGGTCGTCGGCCCGATCCTGGTCGGCGTGGGCATGCTCCTGCTGATGCGTGTCGGGCCGGGCTCTTCGTACCTGGGATCGGTGCTGCCCGCCGTCGTCGTGTTCGGCGCCGGGCTGGCGACGGTCGTCGCACCGGTGACCGCGACGGTGCTGGCCGCCGCGCCGGACCGGTACGCCGGCGTCGCCTCCGGGGTCAACAACGCCATCGCCCGGTCCGGCGGCCTGCTCGCGATCGCCGTCCTGCCCGCCGTCGCCGGACTTTCCGGCGCCGCGTACACCGATCCGGTCGCGCTGACCGCGGGCTGGCGGACGGCGTTGCTGGTGTGCGCGGCGCTGGCGATCGGGGGCGGCCTGATCGCGCTCGGGATCCACAACGGCGTCCTCGACACCCCTTCGGCCGAGGACGTCGACGAGTCACCGCATCCGGGCGAATGCCTCCATTGCGGGGTCGACTCGCCGCCGACGCACGTCCGCCCCGGCGGTCACGCGTGATCAGACACGGAACTCGCGTGATTGGGGCCGGAACTCGCGAGTTCCGGCCCCAATCACGCGAAATCCGGCTTCAATCACGCGAGTTCCGGCTAAGCCAGTAGGTCGGCCAAGGTCGCGGGGTCCAGGTTGCCGCCCGAAACGACCGAAACGACCTTGCCCGGCGGCAGCGCTTCGCGGTGGGAGAGGAACGCGGCGGTCGCGGTGGCCCCGCTCGGCTCGGCGACCAGTCGCGCGCGGTGCGCCAGCGTCCGGACGGCGTCCCGGATCTCCTCCTCCGAAACGGTGATGACGTCGTCGAGCACCGACTGGAGGTGCGCGAAGGTCAGATCCGACGGCTGGGCGCGCAGACCGTCGGCGCTGGTCCGCGCCCGCAGGTCCATCGGCCACTCGATACGCCTGCCCGCGCGCAGGCCCTCGGCGGTGTCGGCCGCCAGCTCCGGCTCGACGCCGATGACCTTCGCCTCCGGCAGCAGCGCCTTGATCGCCGTGCCGACGCCCGAGGCCAGCCCGCCGCCGCTGAGCGGGACGAGGACGACGCCTGCGTCCGGCAGGTCTTCGGCGATCTCCAGGCCGACGGTGCCCTGTCCGGCGATGACGTCACGGTGGTCGAACGGCGGGATCATGGTGAGTCCCCGTTCCTCGGCGACGGCGAGCGCGGAGGACTCCTGCGCGTCGATCGGGACCTCGATGACTTCGGCGCCGAGCGCCTTGGTGGCTTCGACCTTGGCGCGCGGGGCGACGTCCGGAATGAGGATCACCGCGGGGATCCCGAATCGCTTCGCCGAGTACGCGACCGCTTGCGCGTGGTTGCCACTGGAAAACGCGACGACGCCGCGAGCGCGCTGATCTTCGGTCAACGCGGCGATCGCATTGTACGCGCCGCGCACCTTGAAAGCGCCGATCGGCTGAAGGCTTTCCGGTTTGAGCCACAACGGCGCCCACCCTTGTGCCAGCAGCGGTGTGCGCACCGCGACGCCTTTGACACGGCTCGCCGCGTCGCGGATTTCCTCGATCGATACCAGATCCATACGCCCGATTATGTCAAGGAGTTGTGAACCGCGGACAGTCCTTTTTGGACAGATGGCGTGGCGCTGCTCACGTGCGGACAACGAGGGGAGCATCCCGTGCGCCTTATTCGTTAGGACCGGTGAGGACCGACTAGCAGCAGAACGGGATCATGACCAAGGAGAGCACGGAGAAAACCGAGAAGACGGAAAAGCAGGGGCGGATCGTCCAGGTGCTGGCGGCCGCGATGGCCGCGATCACCGCGGCGCTGCTGGGTTCCACGCTCGGCGTGGCCGGAACGGTGGCGGGCGCCGGGCTGGCGAGTGTGATCACGACACTCGGCGGCGAGCTGTACCTGCGTTCGCTTCAGCGGACGAAGGACGCGGCGCTGAAGGCGCGAGTGGTGCTGACCGTGCCGGGACGGCGCCGGGTGCTCGACCCGGGCGAAGAAGAGACCGTCCGGTTGAAACCGTCCGAGGACGAAGAGGAACCCACAGGCCGGAAGTTCAAGCCACGCTGGGCGGTGATCGCCGGGGTCAGCGTGGTGGCGTTCGCGGTGGCGCTCGTCGCGATCACCGGCTTCGAGGGCGCGACCGGGAAGACCTTCGGCGGCGGGACCGGGACGACCATAGGGAAGATCATCGGCGGCGGACAGGCACGGGAGCCGCAGGACAAGCACGACACCCCGCCCGCGACGTCCCCTTCGGAAACGAAGGACGACCGGCCCGAGACGACGCCGACGAACACTCCGCCCCCTTCGACCACACCCACCACTACGCAGGCGCCCCCGACGACGCCGACAGCGCCGTCCAGCACGCCTTCGACCTCCCAGGCGCCGCCGACGACGCCGTCGGCCCCTCCCGCCTCGAACACCCCCGTGCCCTGACCCCCTCCCGCGTTTCGTCCTCTGAATGCGGTAGTTCGTATCGCCGACTACCGCATCCAGAGGACGAAATGCATAGGTCAGGGGAGGGCGGAGCGAAGCGTGCGAGCGGCCGCTTCGGGGTCTTCGGCCTCGGTGATCGCCCGGACGACGACGATCCGCGAGGCACCCGCGGCCAGCACCTCGGGCAGCCGCTCGGTGTCGATCCCGCCGATCGCGAACCACGGCCGCGTCTTCCCGGACGCGGCCGTCGAGCGCACCAGGTCGAGTCCCGGCGCGGACCGGCCCGGTTTCGTCGGAGTCGGCCAGCACGGGCCGGTGCAGAAGTAGTCGACGCCGGGCTCCCCGGCGGCGGCCGCGGCCTGTTCGGCCGAATGGGTGGACCGGCCGATCACCACGTCGTCCCCCAGCACGCGGCGCGCCAGCGACACCGGGATGTCGTGCTGACCCAGGTGCAGCACGTGCGCGCCGACGGCGAGCGCGACGTCCGCCCGGTCGTTCACCGCCAGCAGTTTGTCGTGCTTCTCGCACGCCTCGGCCAGCACTTCGAGGGCGGCGATCTCGTGTTTCGCCTCGATCGGGGCACCGCCGGTCTTGTCCCGCAGCTGGATGATGTCGACCCCGCCGGCCAGCGCCGCGTCGGCGAATTCGGCGAGATCGCCGCGGCCGCGGCGGGCGTCGGTGCAGAGGTACAGGCGGGCGTCCGCGAGCCGGGCGCGGATCGGCGAACCAGACAGGGTGGGCATGGCGGCGACGGTACTCGCGCGCTACGGTGTGGTGGTCCGCACGGGAGCCCGAGGACGGGCTGAGAGGGAGCCGAGACCGCTCCGACCGTGGAACCTGATCCGGGTCATGCCGGCGCAGGGAGCGTGATCGCAGATGAAGGAACTTTCGGTTGTCGGCGGCGGGGTCATCGGCCTCTCGGTCGCTTGGCGCGCGTCCGCGCGCGGTCGTCGCGTCACCGTGTACGACCCGGATCCGGGACGAGGCGCGTCGTGGCTCGCGGGCGGCATGCTCGCGCCGGTCACCGAGGCCTGGCCCGGCGAGGAGGACGTGCTCACCCTCGGTGAGGCGTCGCTGCGCCGCTGGCCGGATTTCGCCCGTGACCTGGCCGAAGAGGGTGTCGATCCGGGCCTGTCCCCGCACGGCACGCTCGTCGTCGCGCTGGACAGCGCCGACGCGGGCAACCTCGAAATGCTCGCCGCGTACCTCACCGAACTCGGCCGCGAGGTCGGGCAGCTGACCGGGCGCGAAGCCCGCCGTGCCGAGCCCGGTCTCGCCGGAACAGTCCGAAGTGGACTTCTGGTACCCGGGGATCTGGCCGTGGACAACAGAAAGCTGCTGCACGCGCTCAAACACGCGTGCGATGTGCACGGTGTGGAGTTCCGCCACGAGACGGTCACCGAGCTCGAAGACCTCGAAGGCGACGTCGTCCTCGCGGCGGGCGCTTGGACCGGACGCCTGCACCCCGCGCTCGACGGCGCCGTCCGCCCGCTGAAGGGGGAGATCCTGCGCCTGCGGCCGCGACGGGGCTGCCTGCCGCCGCCGAAGCGGACCGTCCGCGCGATGGTCGAGGGCCGCCCGATCTACCTCGTCCCCCGAGAAGACGGTCAGCTCGTGCTCGGCGCGACCCAGTACGAGGCCGGTTTCGACGAGACCGTCACCGTCCGAGGCGTACGTGAGCTGCTCGAAGGCGCGGAGCGCGTCTTCCCGGGCCTGACCGAATACGAACTCGTCGAGACGGCCGCCGGGCTTCGCGCGGCGAGCGTCGACACGATGCCTTTCATCGGTGAGCTGGGCGAAGGCGTCTTCGCCGCGACAGGTCACCATCGCAACGGTCTCCTGATGGCCCCGGTCACCGCGGACGCCGCGGTCGCCTGGCTGGACGGAAGGCCGTTGCCGGACGAGGTCGCGGCGGCCACGCCGTCGCGGCGAAGCGAGGAGCGGGTGTGATGGAGATCCAGGTCAACGGCCAGTGGCGCGAATTCCCCGACGGGACCACCGTCGAGGGTGTGCTGGAGGCGCTGGGCACGGCGACGCGGGGGGTCGCGGTCGCGGTGGACGGTGTGGTCGTCCGGCGTGGCGACTGGCCGGAATCGGTGGTGCGCAAGGGCGCCAGCGTCGACATCCTCACCGCTGTGCAAGGAGGCTGACATGAACGGTGACGAACTCGTCATCGGCGAGCACAAACTCTCGTCGCGGCTGATCATCGGCACCGGCGGCGCGGGCAACCTCGCCGTGCTGGAACGCGCGCTGGTGGCGTCCGGGACGGAACTGACCACCGTCGCCATGCGCAAGGCCGACGCCGAAGGCGGCTCCGGTGTCCTCGAACTGCTTCGGCGGCTCGGCATCCGCCTGCTGCCCAACACCGCAGGCTGCCGTACGGCCGCCGAAGCGGTCCTCACCGCGCAGCTCGCCCGCGAAGCGCTCGAAACCGACCTCATCAAGCTGGAGGTCCACGCCGACGACCGCACGCTGCTGCCCGACCCGTTCGAGACCCTCGAAGCGGCCGAACAGCTCGCCGCGGACGGTTTCACCGTGCTCGCGTACACGAACGACGACCCGGTGCTGGCACTGCGGCTGGAGGAGGCGGGCTGTGCGGCGGTGATGCCGCTCGGCGCGCCCATCGGCACCGGTCTCGGCATCCGGAACCCGCACAACATCGAGCTGATCGTGTCGCGCGCCGGGGTCCCGGTGATCCTCGACGCCGGGATCGGCACGGCTTCCGACGCGACGCTGGCGATGGAGCTCGGCTGCGACGCCGTCCTGCTCTCCACCGCCGTGACCAGGGCCGCGGATCCGGAACGGATGGCATCGGCGATGCGGGCCGCCGTCACCGCCGGGCGGCTGGCCGCCGGCGCGGGGCGGATCCCGCAGCGGTTCTGGGCGCACGCCTCGAGCCCTCCACGGTAACCCTTTTGTACGGTTCACGGCCTTCACGGCGAGTACGCCCCCGGAGCCCGTATGGTTGACGGCACTTTCCGGAGGCATACCCGCCGCCGTGTACCCAGAGGAGCCAGTGGTGACCACGTCAACGGTCCAGGACGTTTCGGGCAGGTTGTTCCTGGCCGTGGGCAGGCTGTCCCGGTCACTGCGGCAGGCGGGCGTGCCCGGACCAGGCCACGGTGCGATCTCCGCGCTCGCGACGCTCGTGCATCACGGACAGCTCCGTCTGGGGGATCTCGCGGCGAAGGAAGGCGTCGCCGCGGCCACCATGTCGAGGATCGTCGCTTCGCTGGTCGAAGCGGGCTACGTCAGCCGTGAATCGGACCCGATCGACAGGCGCGCCTGGCTCGCGGAGGCCACCGAAGAGGGCGAGAGGCTGGTTTCCGGCGTCCGGTCGACGCGGGTGAACGAACTCGGCAAACGCCTCGAACGGCTGACTCCGGAGCACCAGGCGGCGCTCGCGGCGGCTCTCCCGGCGCTCGAAGCGCTTATTGCCGACGAAGAGCGCTGACTTCGGCGCGAAGAGCGCGAAGCTCGTCGAGGATCTCCTTGTTCGCCTGAGCCTGGGTTTCGGCCTGCTTCGCCTCTTCCTCGCGGATGTCCTGGCGAAGCTCGTCCTCCATCCCGCTGACCACCACGGCGATGAAGAGGTTCAGCACCGCGAAGCTGGACACGAGGATGTAGACCACGAAGAACACCCAGGCCATGGGTGCTTCCTTCATGATCTCCTTCGCGATGTCCGGCCACGCCTCGCCCGTCATCACCTGGAACAGCGTGAACAGCGAAGTGCCGAGGTCGCCGAAGTTCTCCGGTGAGATCGCGCCGAACAGTTTCGTCGCCATCACGCCCGCGACGAAGATGATCAGCGCGAGGAGCGCGGCGATCGAAGCCATGCCGGGGATCGACGCGAGCAGGCCGGTGACGACCTTCCGCATCGACGGCACGACCGAGATCAGCCGCAGCACCCGCAGGACCCGCAACGCCCGCAGCACCGCGAACGGGCCG
This sequence comes from Amycolatopsis sp. w19, assembly GCF_051373225.1. Taxonomy (NCBI): domain Bacteria; kingdom Bacillati; phylum Actinomycetota; class Actinomycetes; order Pseudonocardiales; family Pseudonocardiaceae; genus Amycolatopsis; species Amycolatopsis sp. w19. The sequence goes on from NZ_JBPQFM010000003.1 coordinate 130,938, forward strand.
GTCGTGGGGATCACCGCGATGCCGACGACGAGCAGGTCGAAGATGTTCCACGGGTCGCGGAAGAACTTCGCGCGGTAGGCGTAGAGCTTCGCGCCGAGTTCGAGGACGAAGATCCCGAGTGCGACGTAGTCGACCGTGTGCAGCAGCGTCCCGTACTCGGCGACCATTCTGGTCGAGGTCTCCAGGCCGAGGGTGACGGCGTTGAAGACGATCACCGCGATGATGAAGTTCTGGAAGCGGCGGTCTTCGACGACCCTGGCCACCGTTTCGCGTCCCGTCACGGCGCAGATGGTAACCGTCCGTGTGCTCAGTGCTCCGGCGCAAGCCGCCAAAACGCCGAAACCGGACCGACCTTCGCCCCCATCGGGTAGGCGTTTTCGACCGCGTGTGAGACGAACCACTTGCCGTAGCGGGCGGCCTCGACGACGGACATCCCCTTCGCGAGACCGGCCGTCAGCGCCGACGCCATCGTGTCCCCGGCGCCGTGCGTGTGCTGCGTCGCGTACCGCTCACCCGGCAGCTCGACGAACGTGGAGCCGTCGAAGAGCACGTCGACGCATTCCGGGTCCGCGACGAGGTGGCCGCTCTTCACGAGCACGTACTTCGGCCCGAGCCGGTGCAGCACGACGGCCGCCTGGTGCATCTGCTCGCGGGTGGTCACGGTCATCCCGGTCAGCAGGCGGACCTCGTCGAGGTTCGGCGTGAGGACGGTCGCGCGCGGCAGGAGCTCGTCGCGCAGCGCCACCAGCCCGGCCTCGTCGAACAGCGGATGCCCGTGCATCGACGCCGCGACCGGGTCGACCACGAACGGCACCTTGCTGTCGCGGCCGATCTCGGCCTTGTCGCAGGCCGCGGCGACGGCGTGGATGATCCCGGCCGAGGCGAGCATGCCGGTCTTGGCCGCGTTGACGCCCATGTCGGCCGCGACCGCCTCGATCTGCCCGGCGACGATGGACGCCGGGATGTCGGTGCGGTCGTGCACGCCGAGGGTGTTCTGGACGGTCACGGCGGTGACCGCGACCAGACCGTGCACCCCGCATGTGAGGAACGTGCGCAGGTCGGCCTGCAGGCCGGCGGCGCCGCCGGAGTCGGACCCCGCGATGGTCAGCGCCGACGGCGGGCTCGGGTTCTCGCTCATGGGTCCATTTTCCATGCGCGATCTCAGACGGTCGGAACGAGCTTCCGTCGGCTGACGTCCTCCGCGAAGGCACGCGGACTTCATCGGGAAGTCGGTTCGGCGCACTAACTTGACGAACAATTGGTTCGAACAAGTTACCGGAGGCTTTCGTGCGCAGAACGCTTTCCCTCCTCGCGGTCTTGGTGGCCGTCGCCGGGCTGACGTCCGGTGTCGCCGTCGCCGCGGCCAAAACGCCCAAGGTGCTGGTCATCGGCCTGGACGGCGCCCGGTTCGACAAGCTGATGGCCGCCGACACCCCGAACGTCCACGCGCTGGCGAACCGCGGGTACGTGTCGCGCAGTTCGTTGTACGGCAGCGGGATGGCGCCGACGGTCAGCGGCCCCGGCTGGTCCACGATCCTCACCGGCGTCTGGCCGGACAAGCACAAGGTGAATGACAATTCCTTCGCCGGCAACGATCTCGCCTCGCATCCGAGCTGGCTCGCGCGCGCCGAAACCGCGAACCCCGCGCTCGACACCTACGCGGCGGTCGACTGGACTCCGATCGGTGACCGGATCCTGCGCACCGGCCAGGACCGCAAGTTCGTCCTGAACGGCGACAGCGCTGGCTACGAGAAGACCGATGAGCAGGTCGCCGTCGACGCGGAGAAGCATCTCAAGCAGGACAAGGCCGACGCATCGTTCGTCTACTTCGGACAGACGGACATCGCCGGCCACGAGCACGGCGCGGACTCCTCGCAGTACGAAGCCAGTCTGCGTACCGACGACGCGTTGATCGGCCGTCTGCTCGCCGCCGTCGACGCCCGCGCGAACCGCGCCGACGAGGACTGGCTGATCATGATCTCCGCCGACCACGGCCACACGGCTTCCGGCGGACACGGCGGCGACAGCCCCGAGGAGCGGATGACCTTCGTGATCGCCGCGGGCGGTGCGGTTCCGGCCGGAACCCCCGCCGTGGCACCGAAGATCGTCGACATCGCACCGACGGTGCTGCGGCATCTGGGCATCGCGGCTCCGGCAGGCTACGACGGCTACCCGCTCGGCGCCGCGGCTTCGGACGTCTTCGACACCGCCGTTCTGAAGGCCCGGCAGGACGAAACCGGTGTCCCGGCCGGAGTGCTCGGCTGGACGCACGACGCACCCGGCGGCTGGAGCGTGCGCAACGCGTCCGGCATGCCCGCCGGTGTGACGGAATGGCAGGGCTGGGCCTTCACGACCGACGACTTCTGGGCCCGCACCGCCCCCGGGCAGCAGCGTGAGGCGAACGCGCGGGCACGTGGCGTGTTCGCGGTCGCTGACCCGGACGAGTGGGACGACAAGGGCTCGCCCTCCTCGCGCGGCACCTTCGACTCTTCCCTGGTGTCGCCTTCGCTCGACGTCTCCGGAAAGTCCACTGTGGACGTCGCGTTCGTCTCGCACTACCGGCAGGAGGGAACGCAGCGGGGCGCGCTGACGGCGTCGTTCGACGGTGGTCCTGAGCAGAACGTGCTGGCCTACGGGCCGGAGTCCGGGACGGCGAACAAGGGCGGTGACGTGCTTTCGGTGCCGACGTCGGTTTCGGTGCGGGTGCCCGCGGGGGCGCGTTCGGTGAAGTTGACCTGGCGGCTCTACGCGGCGGGGAACGACTGGTACTGGGCTGTGGACGCTCCGCGCCTCACCACTCGCTAACGCGTGCAATGAAAGGACCTTTCCTTGCAAAATTTGCAAGGAAAGGTCCTTTCATTGCACGCGTCAGGGGCTGGAGAGCCGCCAGAAGGGTGAAACGGGGCCGACTCCGGCCCCCAGCGGATACGACTCCACGACGCACCGTTCGATGAACCGTTTCCCCTCGGCGACGGCGGTCGGGACGTCGGCCCCTTTCGCCAGCGAGGACGTGATCGCCGAAGCCATCGTGTCCCCGCCGCCGTGGGTGTTCCGGGTGTCGAAACGCGGACCGCTCAGCTCGACCCAGGATGCGCCGTCGGACAACAGGTCCACGCAGTCCTGGGCGGCGTCGAGATGCCCGCCCTTCACCAGCACCCACTCGGAACCGAATTCCAGCAACGCTTCCGCCGCCTCCCGCTGGGTCGCGGGCCCGGTGACGTCGACGCCGGTCAGCAGCCGCACCTCGTCCAGGTTCGGCGTGATCAGCGTGGCGCGCGGGAAGAGTTCGGTGCGGATCGCCTCCAGCGCCTCCTCGCGCAGCAACGCGTGCCCGGTCATCGAAGCGGCGACGGGGTCCACGACGAACGGCGTACCCGTCGAGCGTCCGATGTGGACCTCGTCGAGCGTCTTCGCGACGGCGTTGATGATCTCGGCCGTCGCGAGCATCCCGGTCTTCGCCGCGTCGACGCCCATGTCCGTGGCGACGGCCTTGATCTGGCCGGTGACGACGTCGACCGGGATCTCGCTGAACGCCTGCACCCCCAGCGAGTTCTGCACGGTGACCGCGGTCAGCGCGACCATCCCGTGCACGCCGTTGGCGAAGAAGGTGCGCAGATCGGCCTGGATGCCCGCACCGCCACCGGAATCCGATCCGGCGATGGTGAGGGCCGTCCTGGGCGTGGCTGTCACGGATTGACCACCGGCAGGTACACCTTGTTGCCCTGCTCGGCGAATTCGGTCGACTTCTCCGACATGCCCGCCTCGATGGCTTCCACAGTGGACAGTCCGTGTTCCTCGGCGTACTTGCGGACGTCCTGCGTGATGCGCATCGAGCAGAACTTCGGCCCGCACATCGAGCAGAAGTGCGCCGTCTTCGCCGGTTCCGCGGGCAGTGTCTCGTCGTGGTACGAGCGCGCCGTGTCCGGGTCCAGCGACAGGTTGAACTGGTCGTTCCAGCGGAATTCGAAGCGGGCCTTGGACAGCTCGTCGTCCCACTCCTGCGCGTACTGGTGGCCCTTGGCGAGGTCGGCGGCGTGCGCGGCGATCTTGTAGGTGATGACGCCGGTCTTCACGTCGTCGCGGTTCGGCAGGCCGAGGTGCTCCTTCGGCGTGACGTAGCAGAGCATCGCCGTGCCGTACCAGCCGATCTGCGCCGCGCCGATGGCCGAGGTGATGTGGTCGTACGCCGGCGCGATGTCGGTCGCGAGCGGGCCGAGGGTGTAGAACGGCGCCTCGCCGGTCAGCTTCTCCTCGAGCTCGACGTTCTCCTTGATCTTGTGCATCGGCACGTGGCCGGGGCCCTCGATCATCACCTGGACGTCGTGTTCGCGGGCGATGTGCGTGAGCTCGCCCAGCGTCTCGAGTTCGGCGAACTGCGCGCGGTCGTTCGCGTCGGCGATCGAGCCCGGCCGCAGGCCGTCACCGAGGGAGAAGGTGACGTCGTACTCGCGCAGGATGTCGCAGAGCTCGGCGAAATTGGTGTACAGGAACGATTCCTTGTGGTGCGCGAGGCACCACGCCGCCATGATCGAGCCGCCGCGCGAGACGATGCCGGTGACCCGGCGCGCGGTCAGCGGGATGTAGCGCAGCAGCACACCCGCGTGCACGGTGACGTAGTCGACGCCCTGTTCGCACTGCTCGATGATCGTGTCGCGGTAGACCTCCCACGACAGCTTTTCGGGCTCTCCGTTGACCTTTTCCAGTGCCTGGTAGATCGGCACGGTGCCGACCGGGACGGGCGAGTTGCGGATGATCCACTCGCGCGTCTCGTGGATCCGCTTGCCGGTGGAGAGGTCCATGATCGTGTCGGCGCCCCAGCGGGTGGCCCACACCATCTTGTCGACCTCCTCCTCCACGGAGGACCAGACGGCCGAGTTGCCCATGTTGGCGTTGATCTTCACCAGGAAGTTCTTGCCGATGATCATCGGCTCGGTCTCCGGGTGCTTGCGGTTGGCGGGGATCACCGCGCGGCCGCGCGCGACCTCGTCCCGCACGAATTCCGGCGAGCAGCGCTCGCGTGCCGCGATGTACTCCATCTCGCGGGTGATGACGCCCTGTTTGGCCCAGCCGAGCTGGGTGTTGTGCTCACGACCGTCGGCCCATCCGGCGCGCAGCCGATGGAGTCCACTGTGGACATCGATCTGCGCGTCGTCGTCGGTGTACGGGCCCGAGGTGTCGTAAACGTCGAAATGCTCGCCGTTCGAAAGATCGATCCGCCTCGCGGGGACCCGGAGACCGGATTCCGTCTGGTGATAGACCTTCCGGGAACCGGTGATCGGACCGGTGGTCACGGTCGGCTTGATGCCCTGGGCATTCTCAAGCGTCGTCAACGACGTTCACTCCCTACGCCGGCATTACCCGGTCAGGTTCATGCGGTCGGCGGCACCGGGTCCTCTAGAAAGACACCAGCCGCCCTCTCAGCCCGCCATGGCGCGAGCTCCCGCGGTTGTTTGGTTGTGCCCCGACCATGCCACGCCGGGGCCGCATCAATCAACCCGCCCTCGGGTGACGACTTGTCGACAGCGTTGACGGTTCACCGGTTCGGGTCCTGTGCGCGCCGGGGATTCACGACAGAATCCCGGAGGTTCTGCACCGTTACAGAAGTCTGGGGTGGATATGCGGAAACTCGTGCTCCCGGCACTGGCAGGCGTGGTGATCGCGGGGCTGGTCCCGGCGGTCGCCGAGGCCCAGGGAGGTGAGGCGCCAGGAGCGCCCGGCGCCCATCCGAGCTGGCTCCCGGCCGACAAGACCGGCTTCGGCACCGCCCGCGAACGGGCGAGCAACGTCTGGTTCACCCTGCAGGGCGGCCGGATGTCCGAGGTCTACTACCCGGATCTGTCGACACCCGGCGTGCGGTCGCTGGATCTCGTCGTGACCGACGGGACGAGCTTCGCGACCGTCGATTCGTCGGCCAAGGCCCAGCAGGTGCGCCGCACCGGCGGCCTCACCTACGAACAGACCATCACCGACGACCAGCGCCGCTGGAAACTCCGCAAGACCTACGTCACCGACCCGGCGCGCTCGAGTGTGCTGATCGACGTCGACTTCGTTTCGCTGACCGGCCGCCCGTACCAGGTGTACGCGGTCGCGGATCCCGATCTCACCAATGAAGGATCCGACGACTCCGCGCGCTCACAGGGTGCGAGCGTGGTCTCGTCGGATGCGAAGACGGCGGCCGCACTGGCGGCGGAACCGGCGTTCTCGCGGACTTCCGTGGGCTACGCGGGCTCCTCCGACGGCCTCACGCAGCTGACGAAAACCTTCAGCCTCAAGGATTACGCGACCGCGGCCAAGGGCAACGTGCTGATCACCGGGCAGACCTCCGTCGACGGTGTCCGCTCGCGTGACTTCACGCTTTCGCTGGGTATGGGCGCGAAGGACTCCGACGCGCTCGCCAGCGCGAAAGCCTCTCTGCGGCGCGGATTCGCCGACGCCGCCCGCGCGTACGACCGCGGGTGGAAGCAGTACCTCCGTCAGGTGAAGGACGCGCCGTCCTCCTTGAAGACCAAGCGGGAGCGCGATCTCTATCAGGCGTCCGTGCTCATGCTCGCGGCGAGCGAGGACAAGATCCACCAGGGGGCGCTCATCGCGTCGCCGAGCATGCCGTGGCGGTTCGGGAATAACGACCCGGAATGGTCGCCGTCGGGCACGTATCACCTGGTCTGGCCGCGTGACCTCTACCAGATCGCGACCGGGCTGCTCGCCGCCGGCGATCGCGACGCCGCGAACCGGTCGGTCGACTACATGTTCGGCACGCAGCAGCTGCCGGACGGGCATCTGCCGCAGAACAGCCACGTCGACGGCACGCCGTACTGGACGTCCATCCAGCTCGACGAGACCGCGTTGCCGATCGTGCTCGCGCAGCAACTCGGCCGTACCGACGCGAAGACCTGGCGCGGTGTGCGCAAGGCGGCGGAATTCCTGTTGTCCTACAAGGCGGACAACGGGCACGCGTCGCCGTACAGCCAGCAGGAACGCTGGGAGGAGCAGGACGGTTACTCGCCTTCGACGATCGCCGCGGTGATCGCCGGGCTGGTCTGCGCGGCCGACCTCGCCAAGGCCAACGATGCCGACGCCGACGCGGCGCGCTACCTCGCGACCGCCGACGCCTTCAAGGCGAAACTCGCCCAGTGGACGGTGACCACGAACGGCCCGCTGTCGAAGGACCCGTACTTCGTCCGGCTGACCAAGGACGGCGACGCGAACAACGGCACGAAGTACAACCTGGGCAATTCCAGCGTGACCATGGACCAGCGTGCGGTGACCGACGCCGGATTCCTCGAACTGGTGAGGCTGGGCATCTACCGCGCCGACGATCCGGTGATCACGAACAGCATCAAGGTCACCGACGCCGACATCGCGTTCACCACCCCGACGGGGCAGTTCTGGCACCGTTACACGAAGGACGGATACGGCGAGAAGGCCGACGGGTCGCCGTGGGACTACACGTTCCCGGCCGAAAGCCGGACCACCTTCGGGCGACTGTGGCCGCTGCTCGCGGGTGAACGTGGCGAGTACGACCTCGCCGCCGGTGACCGGGTTACGGCCGCGAAGCGGCTTCGCGACCTCGGGCGCGTCAGCAGCTCCGGGGACACGATGCCGGAGCAGGTCTGGGACGAGAACGCGCCTTCGGGGCGGCCGGGCTTCCCGGCGGGCACGCCGACCGCGTCCGCGACGCCGCTGGCCTGGACGCACGCCCAGTACCTCCGGCTCGCGTGGTCGGTGCAGGCCGGGAAGGTGATCGAGCAGCCGCGGGTCGTGCGGTGCCACTTCCTGGGGTGCTGACCCTCGCGTAAATGTCATGAAAGGGTCGTTCAGGACATCTTTCGTCCTGAACGACCCTTTCATGACATGCGCTGAGAGGGTCAGTCGTCGGAGGGCTGGGCCTCGGGCAGCCACGAGTTGCCCGGAACGCCCCATTTGTTCGACTTCAGCATCTTCTTCGCCGCGCGGGCGTGGCGTCCGACCAGCCGGTCGAGGTAGATGAAGCCGTCCAGGTGGTCGGTCTCGTGCTGCAGGCAGCGCGCGAGATAGCCGGTGCCTTCGACCTCGATCGGATTGCCCTCGACGTCGAAGCCGGTGACCTTCGCCCACGAAGCGCGCCCTGTCGGGTACGACTCGCCGGGCGCCGACAGACAGCCTTCCCAGTCGTCGTCCGGATCGGGCATCGTCTCCGGGATCTCCGACGTCTCGAGCTTCGGGTTCACCACGACGCCCTTGTGGCGCGTGCCCTCGTCGTCGGGGCAGTCGTAGACGAACACGCGCAGGTCGAGGCCGATCTGGTTGGCCGCGAGGCCCACCCCTTCGGCGGCGTACATGGTCTCGAACATGTCGTCGACGAGGGTGCGCAGCTTGTCGTCGAACTCGGTGATCTCCCGAGTCGGGTTGTGCAGCACGGGCTCGCCGGCGATCACGATGGGATGGACGGTCACGCGCGCAGTTTAGTCGGACCCTTCTGGTACACCCTTACCCGTGACGCGCCGACGCCGATACCGAGGCGGGGCGCCGCATCCGTGGTCTAATGGCGCCGCGGAATGACAAGCCTGTGGTTTCACGCCCGCCGAGCACTGACCTGATTGCGAGGAGTCGGATGGACGCCGCGGAGTCGATGGCTGAGCCCGACCAGCCGTCCCCGTCGGAGACCGTGAACGGCCTCAGCGAGCGCGAGCTCGACATGCTCGCGTTCGAACGTCAGTGGTGGAAGTACGCCGGCGCGAAGGAACAGGCCATCCGCGAACGCTTCTCGATGTCGTCGACGCGCTACTACCAGCTGCTGAACCGGCTGCTCGAGAAGACCGAAGCCATGCAGGCCGACCCGATGCTGGTGAAGCGCCTGCGCAAGACGCGAGCGGCCCGGCAGCGCAATCGCGCGGCCCGGCGACTGGGGATCGATCTCTCATGAGTCTGTTTTCGGGCCTGTCCCGGCCGATGAAGGCCGCCGGACTGGCCTTGGTCGGTGTCGCCGTGATCGCCGCCGTCATCGGCGGGATCACCCTGACCAGCGGCGGCGGTGACTCGGACACCGCGACACCGCCCGGCACCACGCCCACGTCTTCGGACGGCGCGACGCAGCCTTCGTCACCGGCGCCGGGCTCGCCTTCGGCCAGCACGCCGCCCGCGTCGTCGTCGGCGCCGCCGTCGAGCGCGCCCGCGAGCTCCGCGCCGCCGGCGAGCCAGCCGGGGCAGACCGGTCAGCCGGGCCAGCCCGGTGGCGACCAGCAGGCGTCGCACAAGTGGGTGACGGTGCGCGTCTACAACAACAGCACGATCCAGGGCCTCGCCGAGCAGGCCGCGAAGGATTTCCGCGCCTCGGGCTGGAACGTCTCCGAGGTCAAGGGCTACCCGGGCAGGCTCCCCGAGACGGTGGCCTACTTCCGCCCGGGCACCGACGAGGAAGCGGCCGCGAAGGCGCTGGCGCTGGAGTTCGGTTTCCGCGCCGAGCCGAGGTTCAAGGAGATCGAGAACATCGGCCCGGGCGTGATCGTCATCCTCACCAAGGACTACAAGACCAACGACAAGGACGGCTCCTAGCCGATCCGTGAAAGGGCCCTCTTCCTCGCGAGGAAGAGGGCCCTTTCACGTACTTCAGACCTGGGTCTGCGCGTACGCTTCCAGCGCCGCGAGCTGGGCCGGGTCGAGCGACGGACGCACGGCCTTGGCCGCCTTCGTCAGATGTTCGGCGGTGACCTCCTTGGCCTCCAGCGATTCCCGCATCGCGGTCAGCGCGGCCTCCCGGATCAGCGCCGCGCAGTCCGCCGCCGAGTAACCGTCCAAAGTGGCCGCATACGCCGCGAGGTCCACATCGGACGCGAGCGGCGTGTTCTTGGCGCTGGCGGCCAGGATGGCCTCACGGGCGTGCGCGTCCGGCGGCGGGACGTAGACGCGGCGCTCAAGCCGTCCCGGCCGCAGCAGGGCCGGGTCGACCAGCTCGGGGCGGTTCGTCGCACCGAGGACGACGACCTCGCGCATCGGCTCGACACCGTCCAATTCGGTCAGCAGGGCCGCGACGACGCGGTCCGACACGCCGGAGTCCGAGGACTGGCCGCGGCGCGGGGCGAGCGCGTCGATCTCGTCGAGGAAGATCAGCGAGGGCGCTGCCTCGGCGGCGCGACGGAAGAGCTCCCGCACCGCGCGTTCGGACTCGCCGACCCATTTGTCCATCAGCTCGGCGCCCTTGACCGCGAAGACGTTCAGCGCGCCGGTGCCCGCGAGGGCGCGGACCAGGAACGTCTTGCCGCCACCGGGCGGCCCGTACAGGAGGACGCCGCGCGGCGGATCGACGCCGAGGCGAGCGAACGAGTCCGGGTAGCGCAGCGGCCACAGCACCGCCTCGGTGAGCGACTGCTTGACGTCGGTCATGTTGCCGACGTCGTCCAGCGTCAGACCGCCGGTCGCCAGATTGTCCGAAGTGGACATCGAGATGGGGCGGACCGTGGTGAGCGCGTCGAGCAGGTCCTGCTGGGAGATCCGCGGCTCGTCGGCCTCACGCTGCCGCAGCGCGGCGCGGAGGGCGGCGTCACGGCGGAGCGCGATGAGGTCCGCGGCCACGAAGCCGGGGGTGCGCTCGGCGATCGGGCCGACGTCGACGCCGGACTCCAGCGGGGCCTCGCGGAGAAGCACGCGCAGCAGTTCCGTGCGGGTCTTCGCGTCGGGGAGCGGCAGGCCGAGTTCGCGGTCGAGCAGGTCGGCGGCGCGCAGCCTCGGATCGGTGGACTCGGCGCGGCCGGTGGTGGCGACCACGGCGAAACCCTTGTGGCGCAAGGCTTTGCGCAGGTCGTCGAGGACGACCGTCGCGAGCGGCGGCGGCTGGGACGCGGGCAGCAGCGCGTCGATGTCGGTGATCAGCAGGACGGCGGGGTCTTCGTCACGGGTGGCCTGCTCGATCGCCTCACGCAGGCGCGCGGCGGCGACGTTCGGTTCGAGGACGGCGATGTTCGGCGCCGCGAGCGACACCACCCGCACCTTCTCGGCCTGTGCCACGGCGCGGACGAGCGTCGCCTTCCCGACGCCTTCCGGCCCGGACAGCAGGACCCCGAGGTGCGCCGACGTCCCGAGTTTCGCCAGCAGCTCCGGGCGGTGGAAGGCCAGGTCGAACCATTCGGCGAGTTTGCGGGCGGCCGTTTCGGAACCGGCGAGGTCCGACAGGGGAGGCACGGTTTCCTCGGTGACCTCGTCGATCCGCTCGTCTTCGACGATCTCCGCGTCGATGAAATCCTCGTGCGGCGTGGCGGGCGTGCTGCGTACCAGCGTCGTCCCGGCGCGGGCAGGCGCGGCGGCGGGGGCGGCCTCGCCGGTGCGGGCGCCGTCACGCCAGCTGACCACAGTGGACGGTCCGACGGCGACCGGCCCCGATGGCTCGGTGGCGGTGACGGTGAGCAGCTCGTTCGTCCACGTCATGCCGATGGCGCGGGAAAGCTGACCACGGACCGCGGACACGTCGGAGCCCGGTGCGGGCGCGAGATCCTGGGGGAGCAGGGAAACGGCGTCGCCGACGGTCAGCACCTTGCCGATCAGGGCGAGCCGCAGGGTGTGCGGGGAGAGCGACACGCTCGCGATCCGAGAGCCCGCCACGGTGACCGTTTTCGCGGCCGACACCTCCGCGGGAGCGACGACCACCTCCGAACCTTCGGTCACGCCGAGGTTCGACATCGTGACGTCGTCGAGGAGGATCACGCCCGGGATCCCCTCGGCGTCCGACGGGGCGGCCAGCGCGGAGCTGACCCGGGCGCCGGTGACGCGGACGGCGTCCCAGGCCATCAGGCCGAGCGCGTCGAGGACTTCGGGGTGCAGCCGGACGACGCCGCGGCGGGAGTCCAGTGCGGACGGGGTGTGCCGGACGGTCAGCGTGATCTGGGGTGCGCTCACCCCGCCACCCTATCTACGCCGCCGCGCGGCGAGCCGCCGAAGTACATGATGGCCCCCTTCCTTGCGCTAGGCGCAAGGAAGGGGGCCATCATGTACTTCAAGACCGCCTGTCCTCAGGTTGTCCACAGTCCCACCCGCTTGTGGACAACTCCCGCCCTCGACCCTCGTTTCCCCCGGTCCCGTCGGACACCCCCGGTACGCTGGGCGCGGGGCCGTCCCCCAGGGACGGGCGGGGGCTGGGAGTGGGGTCAAGCCGGGTAAGTCAGCGTTTCCGCAGGCCGATCCGGCGCCATGAGCGGCGCCGCGGGCCCCGGCCGTTGTCCCGGTCCTTGTCGGTCGGGATGGTGCGCGGAGCGCGCGCGACGTGCTGTTCGCCGCGCTGCAGCCGGACCCGCTGAGCGGCGCCGGCCACCACGCGCCGCAGCGGCGGCCGCAGGCCGAGACGGCGGCGGCTCGAAGAACGCCGGATCGCGCGCCGTTCCCGCGGCGGCGCCATCCACGCCTCCGGATGCTTCGCCAGCCACCGGTGCCGGTACACCGAGTACGGGATGTGCGCCAGGTACAGCACCAGTGCGATCGCCAGCGCCACCAACGGGAACTGGATGATCGCGGCGGCCAGCAGGCCCACCCCGACCAGCAGCGGCGCGATCGCCTTGGGCGGCGCCTTCACCGTCTTCAGCGACAGCGTCGGGATCCGGCTGATCAGCAGCGCGGCGACGGCGATCGTCCACACCCACACCACGTACTGATGCGACCACCAGCCCTGCCCGAACTGCAGCTCCAGGATCAGCGGCAACATCGCCAGCAGACCACCGGCGGGCGCGGGTACACCGACGAAGAACTCGCCCGCGTACGGCGGCTGCTCGGTGTCCTCGATCAGCGTGTTGAACCGCGCCAGCCGCAGGATCATGCAGACCGCGAAGATCAGCGACGCCACCCAGCCGATCCGCTCGCCCTCCGCGTGCCAGACGTACAGCACCAGCGCGGGCGCGACACCGAACGAGATGCCGTCGGACAGCGAGTCGAGCTCTTGGCCCATCTTCGACGTCGCGTCCAGCAGCCGCGCGATGCGGCCGTCGAGACTGTCGAGCACCGCGGCGATCCCGATCGACGCGATCGCCATCGGATAGTTGCCGATCAGCGCGAACTGCACCGACGACAGACCGGCGCACAGGGCGAGCACCGTGATGGCGTTCGGCAGCAGCCGCACGCCGGGAGTGGTCACGCGGACCATGGATCAGCCTTCCGGGTGCGGCGCCGTGGGCAGCTCGGCGATCGGCGTCTCGCCGCCGATCGTGCGCTGGCCCTTCGAGACGAGAACCTTGCTGCCCGGCGGCAGATACAGGTCGACTCGCGAGCCGAAGCGGATGATGCCGTACGTCGCGCCGACGCCGACCTTGTCACCCTCGCGGATCTCACAGAGGATGCGCCGGGCCACCAGCCCGGCGATCTGCACCACGACGAGCTCGTGGCCGTCTTCGGTGCGCATGAGCACGGAGTTGCGCTCATTGTCGTCGCTCGCCTTGTCCAGGTCCGCCGACAGGAACTTCCCGGGCCGGTACGCGACCCGCTCGATCACCCCCGAGGCCGGGATCCGCTGGACGTGCACGTCGAACACCGACAGGAACACGCTCACCCGCATCCGCGGCTCGGCGGGCAGCCCCAGCTCGGGCGGCGGCACCGCCTCTTCGATCAGCGAGACCAGACCGTCCGCCGACGCGACCGCGAGGCCGGACTGAGCGGGCGGGACCCGCTTGGGCTCACGGAAGAACGCGGCCGTGGCGGCCGTCGCGAGCGCGCCGACGACACCGAGGCGCTTGGAGAACCGCCGCAGCACCAGCGTCGCGGCGAGACCGCCGAACACGAACGGCCTGCCGGCCGGGTGCATCGGCGGAACGGTCTCGCGGGCCAGCTTCACGGCGTGCGCGAGGGGATTACCAGTGGCTTCCGGCCGGTTGCCGCTCATTGGTCGGGTTCACCGCAGTTCGTGTCGGGGGGTCGGGACAGGAAGAGCCACCACGCTACCGCCCTGTCCGGAGACGGGCCGTGGCCTCCCCCGGAAGGGTTTCCCCGCGCCGGGTGGGAGGGGCCACATCCCGGTAACGGAAGGTCGAAATACGCGATAACTCTAGGTAATTGACGCCGATAGCAGACCTTGAGGACCCTCGAATGCCCGCCAGCCCGGACCCCGCAGGCGAGCGACTCGCCGAGCTGTTCCGCGCCTGGAAGAAGGACATTTCGGCGGCGCCGATGCCTCCGCTCGTCGACCCCGTCCGCGCCGTCTCCGTCATCGCCGAGGCACGCGCGTCCGGATGCATATGCCCCCCGACGGCACATGCACCCGGACGCGGCCACTGGAACTGAGCGAACATCCCACTCTAGTTCCCCGCGCTCCGATGATCACCGGTCGCGAGAAAACCGTTACCAACGGTCACTCCGTTGATCACCGCCGATACGAGTCGCTCCGCCCGGAGCCGCGCACCAGCCGCAGCAGGGCGAGCAGCACGATCGAACCGAGGATCGCGACGCCGAAGCTGGGGAAGTCGAACTCGAAGGTCCGTTCGGTGCCGGTGGCGAGCCGGTAGATGAAACCGCCCAGCGCCGCGCCGAGCACGCCGACCAGGATGCTGAACAGGCAGCCGCCGCGCCGGTCCGGGCCGCCCACCACGGCATTGGCCAGCCAACCGGCGATGGCGCCGAACACGATCCACGAGAAGAAACCCATGCCATCGAGGTTACCGACCCGGATGGAGTAGTGCACAAGGAGACTTGTGCAAGGGATCTTGTGCAACTACTGTTGTGCGTTATGGCCGATCGCGAAGTCCACGAAGTCCACGATTCGAAGGTGCTCGCCGCGATGTCGCATCCGCTGCGGCGCCGCCTGCTCGACGTCCTCCGCCTCGACGGCCCGTGCACGGCTTCCGTGCTCGCCGAGCGGACCGGGCAGGCCGTCGGGAACGTCAGTCACCACCTGAAGGTGCTGGCCGCGAGCGATCTCGTCGAGGAAGCACCGGAACTCGCCCGCGACCGTCGCGAGCGCTGGTGGCGCCGCGTGAGCTACGCGGTTTCCTGGTCGCCTTCGGACTTCCCCGACGACCCGGTCGCGGCCGCCGCCGAATCCCTCGCCCTCGAACGCCAGGTGTCCATGGCGCGCCAATGGTTCGCCGAACGCGACAGCTATCCGGAGGAATGGCATCGCGCCGCCTTCGCCACCGACAGCTGGGCGAAGATGTCGGTCGCCGAGCTGGCCGAGCTCGAACAGAAGGTCCACGAGCTGATCAAGTCCTACAGCGGCCGCGAGATCCCGGACGACGGCCAGGAACGCCGCCCCGTCTTCATCTCCACCCGCGTCGTCCCGGCCCGCCCGTGACCACCCGCGAACGCGGCGGCTTGCTGCGCTCCAGGGATTTCCGGCTGCTGTGGACCGGCGAGACGACCAGCGTGCTCGGCAGTTCCATCGCCGTCGTCGCGCTGCCGCTCGTCGCGGTGGTCACCCTGCAGGCGAGCACGTTCGCGGTCGGGCTGCTGACCGCGGCCGCCTGGCTGCCGTGGCTGCTGATCGGCCTGCCCGCCGGCGCCTGGGTCGACAGACGGCCGAAACGCCCGGTCATGCTGGTGTGCAACGGCATTTCCATGCTGGTCTTCCTCAGTGTCCCGGTCGCGGCGTGGTCCGGCCTGCTCACGATGACCCAGCTGATCGTCGTCGCCTTGGCGGGCGGCGTCGCGAAGGTGTTCTTCAACGTCGCGTATCGCGCGTACCTGCCTTCGCTGGTCGACAAGGAACAACTGCAGGAGGCCAACCAAAAGCTGCAAGGCAGCGAATCCGCCGCGCAGATCGGCGGACCGGGGCTCGCCGGGCTCTTGGCGCACTGGTTCGGCGCCGTCGCCGGGGTGTTCGCCGACGCCGTCAGCTTCGGGCTTTCCGTGCTGTGCCTGCGATCCATCCGGCACCGGGAGCCGGAGCGCCCGGCGAAGACGCGTTCACGGCTGCGTGACGAGATCCGCGACGGCCTCGTTTTCGTCGTCCGCGACCCGTATTTGCGTGTCCTGGCGGTCTTCGGCGCGATCTCGAACGTCGCGCTCATGGGCTACCAGTCGATCGAGGTCGTTTTCCTCGTTCGCGACCTCGGCGTGGGAGCGGGCGCCACCGGCCTCGTGCTCGCGCTCGCCGGCGCGGGCGGCGTCTTCGGCGCCGCGCTGTCGGGCAAACTCGCCGCGCGGATCGGCACCGCCCGTGCCTTCGTGCTCTGCGAGGCCTTCGGCGCGCTGATGATGCTGCTCGGCCCGCTCGCCAACGGCGGCTGGGGGCTCGCCTTTTTCGTCGCCGCCGGGTTCTCGCTCAGCGCAGGCGTCGTCGGTTCGAACGTCCTCAACGCCACCTTCAGGCAGCGCTACGTCCCGGCCGGGATGTTCGGCCGGGTCACCGCGAGTTCGTCCGTGCTCAGCTTCGGCGCGGTCGCGCTCGGCGGCCTGCTCGGCGGGATCCTCGGCGAGACGGCCGGCGTGCGGCAGACGCTGGGCCTGATGGCCGGACTCGAGGTGCTCGCCGTCTTCGCGCTGCTGTTCACGCCGATCGGCCGGTGCCGCGACTTCCCGACGGATCGCCTTTAGCCTGCGAAACGCAGGTCAGAGCAGGAGGACGTCCACCTCGTCGCCCTGCTCGGCCGAGTCCACGTCCTCCGGCAGCACGATCAGGCAGTTCGCCTGCGTGAACGACGCCAGCAGATGCGATCCCGGTCCGCCGCGCGGACCGACGATCCCGGTGACCTCACCTTCGGAATGCGTGTAGAAGCCCCGCCGGAACTGGCGCCGTCCGGCGGGGGAGGTCATCGCCTCGGTGAGCCGGGCCCGCACCTTCTGCCGGTCGATCCCGGCGTGCCCCATCGCCGCGAGCAACGCCGGCCGCAGGAACGCTTCGAACGACACGAGCACGCTCACCGGATTGCCCGGCAGCGTCACCACCGGCACGCCGTTCCAGCGTCCGCAGCCCTGCGGCCCGCCAGGCTGCATCGCGACCTTCCGGAACTCCACGCCCTGTCCGGTCAGCGCGTCCTTCACCACTTCGTACGCCCCCGCGCTCACCCCGCCCGAGGTCACCAGCAGATCGACCTCCGCCAGCCTCGGCTCGATCACCGAGCGGAACTCGTCCACGTCGTCGACCACACTGCGCACGACCTCGGCCTCGCAGCCGAGCGCGCGGATCGCGGACGCCAGCATGATGCTGTTCGACTCGTAGATCTGCCCGTGCCGCAACGGTTCCGGTGCGTCGACGAGCTCGGTCCCGGTGGACACCACGAGCACCTTCAGCGGCCGGTACACGGGAACCTCGGCGAGCCCGACGGCCGCCGCGAGACCCAGTTGCGCCGGACCCAGCACCGTCCCCGCGGAAAGCGCCACCGTGCCCTCGACGACATCCTCGCCCCGACGCCGGATGTGCGCGCCCAGGACAGCTGTCCTGAGAATCCGGACGTCTGTCACGCCGCCGTCCGTGTGCTCCACCATCACCACCGCGTCGGCACCGGGCGGCATCGGGGCGCCGGTCATGATCCGGTGCGCGGTGCCCGGCTCCAGTTTCGTGCTGTCGACCCGTCCCGCGGGGATGTCTTCGGCGACCGGCAGCGTCACGGGCACCTCCGCGATGTCCTCGGCGCGGACGGCGTAACCGTCCATCGCGGAATTGTCGAACGGCGGCAGCGAAACCCCCGCGCGGACGTCCTCGGCGAGCACGAGCCCGGCGGCGGAGGCGAGCGGAAGGCGGATGACGGGGGCGTTTCCGAGCAGGCCGGTGACGGTCTCACGGTGGGCGTCGACGGAGATCACCGGACCATCCTCCCGCCTCGGGCCCCGCATGCAAGACTCTGCGCGTCACAACGACCATCCGGGGAGAAGAAGACATGCAGGTTCAGATCCGTCACCAGCCATCGTTCGCGGTGGCGAGGCTCGTCCTCGCCCCGGGTGAGCCGGCGCAGGTCGAGTCGGGCGCGATGATGGCGACGAGTTACGGCGTGCAGGTCCAGTCCCAGGCGCAGGGCGGCATCATGAAGGGCCTCGGCCGCGCCTTCCTCTCCGGCGAGTCCTTCTTCATCTCCACCTACACCGCACCGCAGAACGGCGGCTGGGTCGACGTCGCCGCGAACCTGCCGGGCGACATGCAGATCATCAACCTCGACGGCCGCACCGGCTGGTGCGTCACGCGCGGTTCGTGGCTCGCGTCCTCCCACGGCGTGCAGACCGAGACCAAATGGGGCGGGCTCAAGAACCTCGTCGGCGGCGAGGGCGGCTTCCTGACGCACGCGACGGGACAGGGCCCGCTCGTCGTGGCCTGCTACGGCGCGCTGGAGACGGTCACCCTGCAGCAGGGCGAGGTGATCACCATCGACACCGGGCACGTCGTCGCGTTCGCGGACACCGTGCAGTACCAGATCCGCAAGGTCGCCACCGGTGTCATCCAGTCGATGAAGAGCGGTGAAGGCCTCGTCTTCGACTTCGCCGGTCCGGGCCAGCTGCTCACCCAGACCCGCAACCCGTCGGCGCTGTCCGCCTGGGTGATCGCCCAGGTCCCCTCCCGCTGACCGCATGCGGGTCCAGACGAGGCACACCCCGAACTTCGGGGTCGCACGCGTGCTGCTGTCCCCCGGCGAGGCCGTCCAGGCCGCCGGGGACACCATGCTGGCCAGCAGTTTCGGCATCACCGAAACCGTCCCGTCCCGCGGTGGTTCGCGGGCGGGCAAAGCGGCCCCGTCGGTGTTCAACGCACCGGAGGGCGGCGGCTGGATCGACTTCGCGCCGCTGGCCGCCGGCGACGTCTACCCGCTGGAGTTCACCGGCGGCGGGGGCTGGTGCGTGAGCCGGGACGCGATCCTCGCCCGGCCGTCGACCGTCCGGCACGACCCCGGCTGGGCGCCGCTGCAGAAGCTCTTCGGCGCCGATTCCGGTTTCCTGGAGCACTACAGCGGAAGCGGCCCGCTCGTGCTGGCCGCGCAGGGACCGGTCGACGCCTTCGAACTCACCGCGGGCGAACTCGTCACCGTGCGGCCGGACTTCCTGCTGGCCTATCCGGACACCGTGCAGTGTCGTCTCCGCGCGGTCGACCAGTCCGGCCCGCAGTCGGTGCGCACCGGCGAAGGGCTCGCGCTGGACTTCGCGGGACCAGGACGCGTCCTCGTGCAAGCGCGCAATAGGCGGCTTTCCCACGGATGACCTTGGGACGAATTGAGCATTGCCGACGCCGGTAATTCGGGTAGCGTGAACTGCACTCGAAACCGCCGGCCGGGGCAGAGAAGGCCGACGGATCCTGTGCTGAGGGAGTGCGCCGTGGCAGTCGGCACCGTCAAGTGGTTCAACTCGGAAAAGGGCTACGGATTCATCGAATCCACCGAAGGGCCCGACGTCTTCGTCCACTACTCGGCCATTCAGGCCGACGGATTCCGGACGCTCGACGAGGGTGACCGCGTGGAATTCGAAGTCCAGTCCGGCCGTGACGGGCGGAGTCAGGCCGCGGACGTACGCAAGGTCTCTTAAAGAGACTTCGGGCGACCCCCGGCGGCGCCCGGAACTGGCGCGTTAGGCTTCGCTGCGTGACAGGCGATGAGTCGGGGGACCTGACGGGTCGTCGGCTGGGCAACTACCGCATCGACGGTGTGCTCGGCAAGGGCGGCATGAGCGTGACCTACAAGGCCACGGACGTGCGGCTCGGACGCAAGGTGGCACTGAAGGTCATCGGTGATCACCTCGGGGCCGACGCCGAATTCCGCGAACGCTTCGTCGACGAGGCGCGGAACACGTCCGCGATCGACCATGCCAACGTCGTGCCCTTGTACGACTTCGGCGAGCTCGAAGGCATGCTCTACATCGCCATGCGGATGGTCGACGGCGGCGACCTCGCCGGGCTGATCTCCGGCGGCCCGATCGCGCCCGCCCGCGCGCTGAACATGCTCGACCAGGTCGCCGACGCGCTCGACACCCTGCACAACCGGGGTCTCGTGCACCTCGACGTCAAACCGGCGAACGTCCTGGTCACCAGCAAGGAGACCTCGCGTGAGCACGTCTACGTCGCCGACTTCGGCCTGACCCGCCGCGGCGCCACCGGGCACCGGACCCGCGGCGGCGACTTCCTCGGCTCGCCGACGTACGCGGCGCCCGAGCACCTGCGCGGCGAGCCGCTCGACGGCCGCACCGACCAGTACGCGCTCACCTGTGTCCTCTACGCCTGCCTGACCGGCAGCCCGCCCTTCAAGGGCGACGTGCAGACGGTCATCAAGGGGCATCTGAACGGCGAGCCCCCGGCCATCTCGCGGATCGTCGGCCTGCCTGCCGGGATCGACGAGGTCGTCCGGAAGGGAATGGCGAAGAATCCCGCCGATCGCTACCCCAACTGTGTTGAGATGATCGCGGCCGCCAGGCGCGCGCTCGGTCCGCTCGCGACTTCGAACGAGCCGCCCGGGCAGGCGGCGGCCGCGACCGTCCAGCAGGCGGTACCGCAGCAGGCGCCACGGCAGAACACGCCGCCACAGGGAGAGGGGGGCCCCGTGCACCCGTACGGAGGACAGCAGCCCGGCTACGGCCAGCAGGGACCGGGACCGCAGGGTCCCCCGCCGCAAGGCCCGCCCCAGCAGGGCCCGCCGCCCGGTTACGGCCCGCCGCCGCAGGGTGGCTTCCAGCAGCAGGGCGGTTTCCAGCAGGGCCCGCCCCCCGGTTACGGCCCGCCGCCGCAGCAGCAGGGCGGTTTCCAGCAACAGGGTGGCTTCCAGCAGGGCCCGCCGCCCGGTTACGGCCCGCCGCCGCAGCAGCAGGGCGGTTTCCAGCAGCAGCCCAAGAAGGGCGGCGGCGCGAAGTGGATCTGGATCGTCGTCGGCGCCCTCGTGGTCGCGGGCGCGATCGTCGCCGCGATCTTCATCTTCAGTGATTCGAGCGGCGGGAACGGCCCGCAGACCACCGCGCCGAACATCCCGGTCGGCCCCGGCGGCTCCCAAACGCAGGGTCCCGGCTCGTCGTTGAAGCCGCCGCCGTCGTCGATCCCCATCAAGCCGAGCAACTGACGAGCTGAGCCGAAGGACGCTTTCACCGCATGAGATGTGGCGAAAGCGTCCTTCGCCGCGTCTTATGCGGGCATGGTCCGCCTTCGGCGACGCCACCGCGCTGACCTGCGGTTCTTGCACTCTCCCCAGGAGAGTGCTAAACACGACATTGGCACTCGACGCCGTCGAGTGCCAGGCGGAGCGGTCACCGACCGTTCGCCTGAAGGTCGGGACGGTGAGGCCGCACCCTTGATCGGGTGGGTCGTCCGTCGCGGGCACCGAGCCTGGCCGAGGAAGAGTCCTGCCGCCGCGCTGTAGTAGGCGTGCGGCGGCGCCCAATACCGGAGGACCACACCGCAATGGCCAAACTGATCGCGTTCGACGAGGACGCCCGCCGCGGTCTTGAGCGCGGCTTGAACACCCTCGCCGAAGCCGTCAAGGTGACCCTCGGCCCGCGGGGCCGGAACGTCGTGCTCGAAAAGAAGTGGGGCGCGCCGACGATCACCAACGACGGTGTCTCCATCGCCAAGGAGATCGAGCTCGAGGACCCGTGGGAGAAGATCGGGGCCGAGCTCGTCAAGGAAGTTGCCAAGAAGACCGACGACGTCGCGGGTGACGGCACCACCACCGCCACCGTGCTCGCCCAGGCTCTCGTCCGCGAGGGTCTGCGCAACGTCGCCGCCGGGGCCGACCCCATCAGCCTGAAGCGCGGCATCGAGGCGGCCGTCGAGGCCATCACCGAGCAGCTGCACAAGGCCGCCGTCCAGATCGAGACCAAGGAGCAGATCGCCGCCACCGCGTCGATCTCCGCCGCGGACCGCACCATCGGCGAGCTCATCGCCGAGGCGCTGGACAAGGTCGGCAAGGAAGGCGTCGTCACCGTCGAGGAGAGCAACACCTTCGGGCTCGAGCTCGAGCTCACCGAGGGTATGCGCTTCGACAAGGGCTACATCTCCGGTTACTTCGTGACCGACCCGGAGCGTCAGGAAGCCGAGCTCGAGGACCCGTACGTCCTGCTCTTCGGCTCCAAGATCTCCACCGTCAAGGACGTTCTGCCGCTGCTGGAGAAGGTCATCCAGTCCGGCAAGCCGCTGCTGATCATCGCCGAGGACGTCGAGGGCGAGGCCCTGGCCACCCTCATCGTCAACAAGATGCGCGGCACCTTCAAGTCCGTCGCCGTCAAGGCGCCGGGCTTCGGTGACCGCCGCAAGGCGATCCTGCAGGACATCGCGATCCTGACCGGTGGCCAGGTCATCTCCGAGGACGTCGGCCTCAAGCTGGAGAACGCGGACCTTTCCCTGCTGGGCAAGGCGCGCAAGGCCGTCATCACCAAGGACGAGACCACCATCGTCGAGGGTGCGGGCGACGCCGACCAGATCCAGGGTCGCGTCAACCAGATCCGCGCCGAGATCGACAACTCGGACTCGGACTACGACCGCGAGAAGCTCCAGGAGCGTCTGGCGAAGCTGGCCGGCGGCGTGGCCGTCATCAAGGCCGGTGCCGCCACCGAGGTCGAGCTGAAGGAGCGCAAGCACCGCATCGAGGACGCGGTGCGCAACGCCAAGGCCGCCGTCGAAGAGGGCATCGTCGCCGGTGGTGGCGTCGCTCTCATCCAGGCCGCCGAGGCCGCCTTCGCCGGTCTGAAGCTCGAGGGCGACGAGGCCACTGGTGCCAACATCGTCAAGGTCGCCGTCGAGGCGCCGCTCAAGCAGATCGCGATCAACGCCGGCCTCGAGGGCGGCGTCGTGGCGGAGAAGGTCAAGTCCCTCCCGCAGGGCCACGGCCTCAACGCCGCCACGGGCGAGTACGAAGACCTGCTCGCGGCCGGCGTGCCGGACCCGACGAAGGTCACCCGCTCCGCGCTGCAGAACGCCGCTTCCATCGCGGCGCTGTTCCTGACCACCGAAGCCGTCGTGGCGGACAAGCCGGAGAAGGCCTCGGCCGCTCCCGCCGACCCGTCCGGTGGCATGGGCGGCATGGACTTCTGAGTTCGAGCCTGTAGCACCACCGGAAAGCCCGGACGCGCCTCGCGCGTCCGGGCTTTTCCTTTGCCGTGGGTGGCGATTCGTAGGTCGAACGTGGCGTGATCGAACCCTGTCGCGCAGGCCGTCTTCACCGACTTCGCGATGAGCCTGCCACCCTGGACGGCGGGGTTGCGGACCGACGTGCGAGCTCACCCCGGTGCGGAGTGTCCACAAGGGACACCTCGCGCCGATTGGGTCATGATGTCCGGTCCCGGTGGAGGTCGTGAGTGGTAAAGAGGGTATTGAGGGGTAAGGCAAACGTGGCGCGTTGCAGGCCAAGGGCTCACTTGCCGGATCTGACGCACCCCGCAACCGTCCACAAAGGACGTCAATCCAGCCATTCGCGTCCGATTTGGGCGCTTTGCGCGGGCGTCGTGAGTGAAAATGATCGCTCTAACCCTCTTTGCCGCTCACGACCCTCGCGATAAACGGACATCACGACACCAAGCGGGCATGCGATCGGCGCGTGTTGTCCCTTGTGGACACTGTGTGCCGGGTGAGCCCCCACGTCAGTCCGGAACCCCTGTCGTCCAGGGCGGCCATTCCGTCGCGAAGACAGCCCCCTGTGTGACAGGGTTCGATCACGCAATGTTTGCCTTTCCCCTCAATAACCCGAAAAGCCACTCACAAGGCTTGAAGGACCAAGGCCTGGCTCGCGCTGTGATCTGGGTCGATTTGCTGGCGTGGCACCGAACTCACGCGAGTTACGCCTTCACGGACTTCGGACCGGTAGCTACCGCTGCCCGTCCACCGCGTACTTGCCGCCTTGCTTCCGGCGGTCCGTCTCGTACGGATCGGTGGAGTTCGGCTCCGAAGTCTTCCTCGGCTCGAGGCCCGTCCGGTCCGTGCCGCCGGCCTCCTTGCCCGCGCTTTCCCTTTCGACCGTTTCGGGATTGGGGTCGATCTTCCCCCGGTCCTTGTTGGCGCTTTCCCAGTCGGCGAACATCTTCTTGAGGTCGTCCGAGAGCTCGCCATCGATTCGCGCGTAGGCCTCGGCTGCCTTCCTGAGCTGCTCGCCGGCCAGAAGGAACCGGGCGCAGCTCGTCCTCATGAACTGTTCGACGGCGTCGCGGATCTCCAAAGTCGTGTCGTCGCCCGTGCACGTCTGCTCGTCACGGCCCGCGAGATGCCGGTCGGCGCCGTCGGCCTCGGCCAGAATCCGCAGCTGTACCGAATAGGCGTCGGCCGCTTCGAAGCAGGTCTGCGCCACACGCAGCAGGAAGTGGACCTCGACCCTGACCCCTTTGTACTTCGCGCGGTCGGTCTGGTTCGGCAGCGTGTTCGCGGTGAGGTCGTAGAGCTCCAGCTCGTAGCTGTGCACCCCCGCGATCGCCTTCTGCAGGGCCAGGACGTTCGCGCCGAAGTCGGCTTCGAGGCCGGACAAGGCGTTGTGCTCGTCCTGGATCGAGGTGGTGAGCTTCTGCAGGATGTCCTGGAGGGACATGGCGTCCTGCTCGACGGTGAGTCCCTTGATGATCCCGCCGGCGAAAACGGCCAGGTCGAGGACGGCGCCGACCGGGCCGAGGACCTTCCCGCCCGCCTCGTCGACGGTCTTCACGACCTTGCTGAGTTTCGCCCCCGCGGACAGCAGATTGGTCGCGATCCCGTGGAGTGTTTTCGCCCCGTCGACCTTCTCCAGGATCGAGTCCGCGGTGAAGACCTTGAGGGTGACCTTTTCGTCCAGCTTCTTGGTGGCCCAGTTGAGCCGTTTGACGATGTTGAGCCGGGTCGCCTGGATCGTCGCGGCGCGGGTGGAATATAGCGTGGACAGGCTGGCGAGGATGAGCGACTGGTGCGCCATGGTCGGCGCGATCGAGGCGAAGAATCCTTCACGGAAGGCCTTGGCGGCGAGCCCGGTCCACTCGATGAACCATTCCTCGTTCGCGCTGGTCGAACCGGCCAGCCATTCGACGTTCCGGACGACCGCGCCCTGACCGAGAAGCTCGGCCACCCGCCCGTTCTTGTCCTCGAAGCCGAGATTGCCGGCGACGTTCAGGAACGTGTTGTGGGCGGCCTCCAGCTTCGCGAGGTCGGGCCCTTCCAGCTGCGGGACGAACTTGGCGACCTCCTGCCGCCGGTTCCAGGCCAGCCGCTCGATCTGCGCCAGGTTCCGTTCGACATGGCACTCGACGTACTTCTGGGTCTGCGGGTTCCAGCCGTCGCAGTGGACGTCCTTGTAGTGCCCGTGCAGGCCGTCCATGACCCAGGTGAGGTAGCCGCACAAGTCTTCGCCGTGCGACAGATGGCCGTACGATTCGGCTTGCCACTGCCAGGCCCAGGGCTCCGTCGAGCACGGGACGGCCGGCGAGAGCTTCGCCATGGCGTCGACGGCGTCTTCCATCCAGCGCTTGGTGAGCGCCTGGCAGAAGTCGTCCAGCGCGCCTTCGAGCATCCGCTTGTACTCGCTGAGGCTCAGATACCCGGCCATGGAGACCCCCGCTTCCCACTCCCTGTGACAAAGTCAGGGGAAGTGTAACGGGGTAGCCGTGATCCCGCGGCCGAAAACCGGAAAAGGGCCCGGACATCCCCATGTCCGGGCCCTTCTTCATCCCCCTGCCCCAGGCGGATCGCGTTCAGCGGGCTGAACGCGATCCGGCGGACGCCGCGCCCCCTGCGCACGGCGTCCGCCCCGATCAGGATTCGCCCGGCTGTTCCGGGGTCAGGAGCCACGCGGCGGCGTAGAGCGGGATCGCGAATCCGGCGGTGAAGAAGACGCCCGCCACGAGGGCGATGCGCAGGATCGCGGCGTCGACGCCGAGGTAGGCGGCCCAGCCGCCGGCGACGCCCGCGAGCATCTTGTCGGTGCGGCTGCGGTAGAGCTTCTTGGTGGCCTGGGGGGTGTACACGCTGTTCGTCATGGCCCCATGTTCGCTCCGGAACGACCCCCGGCACATCGGGGAACGGCCCCGACCCGACCCTGGAATCCGACCCTGAGGGGCCGGAAAACCGGATGCCCGGCGTCCCTGCCCGCGGGTATGACTTGTCCGGTGGAACACGACAGCCCCGAATTCGCCGCCATCGCCGAGCAGGGCACGATCCTGCGCTGCCAGGTCGGGTCCGGGCTGCACGCACGCAACCCGAAGGCGCCCGATCCGGCCCCGGTGACCTCGACCTGATCGTCTACTCGCTGCGCAAGTGGATGCGGCTCGTGCTCAACGGGAACCCGACCGTCCTCCTGCCGTTGTTCGTACCCGAGTCCGAGATCATGGTGATCGACGAACTCGGCGCCAGAAGTACGGCTTCGACACGAAGTTCGCCATGCACATGGTGCGGCTCGGCGTGCAGGGCGTGGAGCTGCTGGAGACCGGCCGGATCACGCTGCCGGTCCCCGAACCGTGGCTCGGCCGGCTCCGGGATCTGAGGCAGGGCGAGAAAACCCGCGAGGAAGCGCTGGAAGCGGCCGAGTCGCTGGAGCACCGTCTCGACGAGCTGGTGCGCGCTTACCTCAGGGCGTGGAAGATGCCTTGATGACGATCAAGGCGAAAGCGCTCACGTTCGGGGTCGCGGTGCTGACCGTGCTGGGAATCGGCACGGC
This sequence comes from Amycolatopsis sp. w19, assembly GCF_051373225.1. NCBI lineage: Bacteria > Bacillati > Actinomycetota > Actinomycetes > Pseudonocardiales > Pseudonocardiaceae > Amycolatopsis > Amycolatopsis sp. w19. Next base: position 157,379 of record NZ_JBPQFM010000003.1, read on the forward strand.
CGGTGCCGCGCCCGAAGGTCATGGCGCGCAAAGCAGACTGGACGTCGTTCAAGCCCGCGGCGAGATCCGCGTGTGTTCGACGGGGGACTATCGCCCGTTCACCTATCGGGACGCCGGCGGCGCGTGGAGCGGGATCGACATCGACCTCGCGGGCGACCTCGCCCGGCGGCTCGGCGTCCGGCTCCAGCTGGTCCAGACCACTTGGAAGGCGATCGCCGACGACGTCGGGCGGAAATGCGATCTGGCGATGGGCGGGGTTTCGGTGACCTTGGACCGCGCGAAGAAGGGTTTCTACACCGTTCCCTATCTTCGCGACGGCAAGACGCCGATCACCTTGTGCGAGAACGAAAAGCGGTTCCAGACCCTGGAGCAGATCGACCAGCCGGGTGTGCGGGCGATCGTGAATCCGGGCGGTACCAACGAACAGTTCGCCGACGCCAACCTCAAGCGCGCGACCATCGTGCGGCATCCGGACAACAACACGATCTTCGCCGAGATCCTGGCCGGCCGGGCCGACCTGATGATCACCGATGCCACCGAGACCCGTTGGCAGGCGAAGCGGAATCCGCGTTTGTGCGCGGTGCATCCCGACGAGCCGTTCACCTTCTCGGAGAAGGCGTACCTTCTGCCGCGCGACGTCGTGTTCAAGGAGTGGACCGACCAGTGGCTGCATCTCGCGCTGAACGACGGCACTTACGCGCGTATCGCGAAGCCCTGGCTTGGCTGAAATCGGTTTGAACCACTTTCGTTATCCGGCCGTATCCCTGGATGTGGGTGAGGAGGAAACCAGACCGGAGGAAGACACCGATGATGAACAGCGCCGGGAAACACCGCAAACGCGCGACGATCGGCATCGCGTCCGTGCTCGGGGTGGCCGCCATCGCCGCGGCGATGTTCGCGATCAGCACTCCGGACGGACAGGCCGCGGAAAGCTGCCAGGGGCTCGACACCGCTCTCCGCAACAACCTCACCTTCATCGCGGGCCAGAAGGCGCAGCCGGACGCCTTGTCCGAGGCGCGGATCGCGAACAGGCAGGCCGTCGTCGACCTCATCCAGCAGCGCCGCGAAGCCGCCGGGTGCACCGAAGAAGTACAGGCCGACAGCGGGAAGCAGGCCGCGGACGACGCCATGGCGGTCGAGGACGAGGCGGCTCCGAAGGAAGAGGCGGCGCCGCAGGAGGAAGCGGCCGCCGGTGACGGCGAGGTCGTCTGCCCGGGCTCCACGGTGACGCTGTCCGGCGAGGGCGGCGCCCCCGCGGCGTCCAGCGGCGAGTTCCCGGCGGGCACCAAGCTGAAGGTGACGAACCTGGACAACGACAAGTCCACGACCGTCGAGGTCACCGGCGTTTCCGGCAGTTGCGCGCTGCTGAACAACGCGGCCTTCGAGCAGGTCCGCGAACCGGGCAAGTTCCTGATCCGCCGCGCCACCATCGAGCGCGTCGGCTGAGACACCCGCACCGGGACGGGGAAGACGCGGACGGATCCGGTGCGGAGGCGGCACGAGTCCTCCTGGTCCCCTCGGCCAGGAGGGCTCGTGGTCGTTTGTATCTCGCTTGTACGCCCTTTCGGGACGCTTCTCGCGAAACGCCGAGAAAGGACATCCGATGAGATTCAGACGAGTGCTCACGGCGGCCGCCACCGCCTTGCTGGGCATGGCCGGGCTGGCGATCACCGCGACGTCGGCCGAAGCCGCCGTCGGGCCGCGTCCCAACTTCCAGCTTCCGTTCCCCTGCAACCAGGTGTGGAACGGCGACAACGACAACAGCAGCGCGCACCGGGCCTACGAGATCGACTTCAACCGGGGCAGTTCCGCGGGGGCGGATCTGGGCGACACGGTGGTCGCGGCGGCGGCGGGCAAGGTCGTCATCTCGGCGCACCAGGGGTCGCAGAACGGCTTCGGCAACCTCGTGAAGATCGACCACGGTGGGGGATGGTCGACCTACTACGCGCATCTGAAGGTCCGTTCGGTCGCGCTCAACGCGCAGGTCGCGCAGGGGCAGAAGATCGGCGAGGTCGGCAACACCTCCAAGCCGGGCAACAACATCAGCCCGCACCTGCACTACGAAGTCCGCACCAACGACTCGTCGTGGCCGAGCAACATCAAGCCCGCGTACTTCAACGGCGTGAAATTCGGCTACCCCAACGCCAACGTGACCTCCAAGAACACCTGCAGCGGCAACGGGAACGCCAACCCGTACGACGCCGTCGAGGTGTGCGGCGACGGCTACAAGGTGATCGACTCGCAGGCGGTCGGCAGCGCCGCGACGGCGTACCTGCTGTACAACGCCACGAACAAGAACAACTGCGTCACCACCATCAAGTCCACCTCGGTCGGCACGGGCAGCGCTGTCTCGGCCTTCCTCGAAGTGCAGGGTTCGGCCAGGAAGACCGACTCCGGCAGCTTCGAGTACTACGCGGGTCCGGTGAGCGCGGCCGCCGGCGCGAAATGTGTCCGGTGGGGCGGCTCGGCGGGATCAGCCAGCTACGAATCGCCTTTCGAGCACTGCACCTGATCGTCTCGCGAACGCTATGAACGGTCCGTTCCTTGCAAATTTCGCAAGGAACGGACCGTTCATAGCATCCGGAGGTGAGCGCGAACGCGGGTGAGGCGGGCTTCCCAGGCCTCCCGGACGTCCGGGGCGGCGGCGTGGGCGGCGAACAGATCGGGAACGGGAGCCTGAAGCGGCACCGGCAGTCGACCGTCCACAGGGGACAGTGATTCGCCGCAGACATCTCCGGTCAGCAACGACATCGTGCCCAGTCCGCACGCGAAGTCCAAAGTGGGCAGTGCGCCCGCGAGCGCCAGCCCGGCGGCGAGCCCGACGCTCGTCTCGACGGCGGAAGACACCACGCACGGCAGGCCGCAGGCTTCGGCGACCTCCAGCGCGCGCCGCACCCCGCCCAGCGGCGCGACCTTCAGAACGGCGACGTCGGCCGCCCCCGCGACGGCCACCTTCAGCGGATCCTCGGCCCGGCGGATCGATTCGTCCGCGGCGATCCGCACTCCGACCCGGCGCCGGACGGCGGCCAGTTCGTCGATCGACGGGCAGGGCTGCTCGGCGTACTCGAGCCCGCCGGCCGCGCGGTCCAGTTCACCGATGGCCTTGACCGCGGTGTCCACGTCCCAGGCCATGTTCGCGTCGACGCGGACGGCGCCCCGCGGGCCCAGTGCGGCCCGCACCGCCTCCACCCGGGCGCAGTCCTCGGCGAGGCTCACGCGCGGGTCGGCGACCTTCACCTTCGCCGTGCGACAGCCCGAAGCGGAAACAAGTTCGTACGCCTGCTCCGGGGACACCACCGGCACGGTCGCGTTCACCTCGACGCTGTCCCGCACGGGCGACGGCCAGCCGCGTTCGCTCGCCTCCAGGGCGGACGCGAGCCACGGCGCGCTCTCGGCGTCGGAGTAGTCGGAGAACGGGCAGAACTCGCCCCAGCCCGCCTCGCCGCGGACCAGCAGTCCTTCGCGGACCGTGATGCCTCGGAACCGCGTGCGCAGGGGGATAGCGTAGACGTCCATCGGCACCGATCATGCCACCGCGGGAATCGCGTGCCGATTCCGTCGGTTCCGGACAGAATGAGCGACGTGGCACTCGACTTTCGCGTGCTGGGGCCCACCGAGGTCACGGCGGACGGGCTGCCGGTGCCCTTGGGCGGCAGCAGGCCGCTCATCGTGCTGGCAGGCCTGTTGCTGCGCGCGAACACGGTGGTTCCGGTCGGGGAGCTGGGCCGCTGGCTGTGGCCGGACGACCAGCGGCGGTCCAAGGGGGCGCTGCAGACCTACGTCCTGCGGGTCCGCCGCGCGCTCGGCGACGAGGTCACCATCCGCACCGAACGGGGTGGTTACCTGCTCGAACTCGACGAAGACCTGCTCGACCTCGCCCGTTTCCGCGCCCACGCCGCGGCCGGCGCGGAGGCCGCGCGGGACGGCGACCTGCGCGGAGCCGCGGGCCGGTTCGCCGCGGCCTTGTCCGAATGGCGAGGGCCGGCGCTGCAGAACGTCCACTCCGAAGCGCTGCTTCGCGACGAAGCCGACCAGCTGGGCGAAGAGCGGTTACGAGTGTGCGAGCAGTGGGCCGACGCGCTCATCGCGCTCGGCGAGCACAACGTCGTCGTGCCCGAGCTGACCAGGCTCTGCCGCGAGAACCCGCTGCGGGAGCGGCTGCACGAACAGCTGATGCTCGCGCTCTACCGCTCCGGTAGGCAGGCCGAGGCGCTGAACGTCTACCGCCGGATCGGCGCGGTGCTGGCCGAAGAGCTCGGCCTGGACCCAGGCGCGTCGCTGCAGCGGGCGCACCAGGCGATCCTGACCGGCGAGGAGTCCGTCGAGACCACATTGGACTCCGAACTGACGCGGTACCGGCTCGGCGCCGAACCGCTGATCCCTCGCCAGCTCCCCGCCGATCTGCGTGTGTTCTCCGGGCGCCAACGCGACCTCAAGGCGTTGCACGGGCTCGTCCCGGAGGCGCTGGACACCGAGCGGTCGACGTCCATCGCCTCGATCGAGGGAATGGGCGGCATCGGCAAGACGACGCTCGCCGTCCACTTCGCGCACGAGGTCGGAGACCGCTTCCCCGGCGGACAGGTGTACCTCAACCTGCGCGGTTACGGTCCCGGCGAGCCGGTCGAAGCCGCCGCCGCGCTCGAAACCATGCTCGTCTCCGTCGGCGTCCCCGCCGACCGGATCCCCGCCGACGTCGACGGGCGCGCGGCCACCTGGCGCACGTACAGCGCGGGCCGCCGGATGCTGATCCTGCTCGACAACGCGGGGAGCACCGAGCAGATCCGGCCGCTGCTGCCCGGCCCCGGCTGCCTGGTGCTGGTGACCAGCCGATGGCAGCTCCAAGCGCTCGTCGCGACCCACGGCGCGCGGCGCGTCGCGCTGGAAGAGCTGCCGGACGAGGACGCGATCGCCCTCCTCGCGTCGACGATCGGGCTTGACCGGGTCGCCGAGGATCCCGAGGCCACCGAACGGTTCATCCGGTACTGCGGCGGCCTGCCGCTGGCCATCCGGATCCTCGCGGTGCGGGCGGCGCAGTTCCCGGACCTCGCGCTGGGCGAGTTCGTCCGGCTGCTGGAAGCCGAACAGGACAGGCTGGGCTCGTTCGACCTCGCCGACGGCGACGAGACGAACATCCGGGCCGTCTTCTCGTACTCGTACCGGGCGCTCGACCAGCGGGCCGCGCGGATGCTGCGGCTGCTCGGCCTGCCGACCGGCGGCGACTTCAGCGTGCCCGCGGCCGCGGCGGTGGCCGGCGTCGACATCGCGGAAGCACACGAGGATCTGGCGAAACTCGCGTCCGCGCATCTGATCGCGCGGTCCAAACCGGGCCGGTACCAGTTCCACGACCTGATCCGCGCGTACGCGGCCGAACTTTCGGCGGAGCTCGACGGGCCCGAGGCGCGGACGGCCGTGCTGGACAGGCTGCTCCACGCGTCGCTCGCCTCCGCGCTGAACGCGTCGAGGCTTCTGCGCTCCGAACGGCACTACCGGCTCGTCCAGCCGGAGCGGTTCGACGGCGCCGGCCTGAAGTTCGGGCACTACGAACAGGCACTCGACTGGTTCGACGAGGAGGCGGGGAACCTCATCGCCGCGGTGAACATCGCGTACCGGGAGCGGCGATACCGGGAATGCTGGCAGCTGGCGTGGCTGCTGCAGTCGTACTTCATCGTGCGGGCCCGGCTGGACGACTGGCGTTCTGTGTTCGGCGTCGCGCTTCGTGCCGCCCGCGACCTCGGGGACCGTTCCGGCGAGGCCGCCATCCTCAGCGGGCTCGGCGTGGCCTGCGGGGTCGCCCGCCAATACGAGGACAGCATCGCCTACCTGGAGCAGGTCGTCGAACTGCAGCGGCAGGTCGGGGACCGGCAGGGCGAGGCGCGGGCCCTCTACAACCTCACGCTGGCCAGCCAGGATCCCGACACGGGGTGGGACTACGGCACGCGCGCGTTGCGGCTCATCCGCGAGAGCAACGTCGGCGCCGGCATGGAGGCCAGCGCGCTGCAGGCCCTCGGCGACATCTGCGCCCAGGCCGGCCGCTTCGAGCAGGCGCTCGACTTCGCCGACCAGGCCTTGGCGCTGGAGGCGCACGCGCTGCCCGACGAAGCCCGCTTCACCTTGCACACCAAGGGAACCGCGCTGGTCGGGCTCGGCCGCGGCGACGAGGGCATCGGCTGCATGCGGCGCGCCGTCGAGATGTTCTTCGCCCACGGCGAGCTCTACGAGGCGGCCGACGTGCTGGCCCAGCTCGGCGGAATCCATCTGCGGCTCGGTGATCCCTCGTCGGCGCGTGAATGCTGGCTGCGTTCGGTGCGAGTGCTGACCGAGCTCGCGCATCCCGACGCCGAGGACGTCCGCACCAAGCTGGCCTCGCTCGTGGGCGAGACCGTCAAGGCTGAGTGAGGCACGGGCGCCCGGCGTGCCGACCCCCAGAACCAGCACGCGAGTACGCCCGTGACCTCACGAGCCAGTGAACAGGACACCGCTCACTGCGCGCTGACTGTGCAGCTTGCGAGGGTCAAGCCAGGAGTTCCGCGAGGGCGATCGCGTTCTTCGGCGCCTCGACCTTGACGTCGTTGTCGAAGTAGACGTACGTGTCGCGGCCCCAGCCCTTGATCTTCCGGGCCCACTTCTTGAGGGCCTTGTCGCTGTAACCGCTGACGTACAACTCCTCGTCGCCGTGCAGGCGGACGTACGCGAAGTCTTCGCTCGTCATCTCGTCGATGTACGGGAACTTGCCCGCGGTGTCGGCGACCACGAGCGCGATGCCGTGTTTCCGGAACAGGTCCAGGCTTTCGGGCTCGGCGAAGCTCGGATGCCGTACCTCGACGGCGTGCCGGAGCTTCCGGCGAGGGCTCGGATCGGTGTGCGCTTCGGCCTTCAGCTTGTCGTCGTGGTGTTTCGCGAGCTTGGCGGCGGCATGGCTGGTGCGCGGCAGCAGCTTGAAGAACGCTTCGACGCGCTCGGCGTCGAACGCCAGCCGCGGCGGCAGCTGCCAGAGGATCGGCCCCAGTTTCCGGCCGAGCGCCAGCACTCCGGACGCGAAGAAGTTCGCAAGCGGCGTCTCGACGTCGCGCAGTTGCTTCAGATGCGTGATGAAGCGGCCGCCCTTGACGGCGAAGACGAAGTCGTCCGGGGTCTGCTCGGCCCACGCGCGGTACCGCTCGGGACGCTGCAGCGAGTAGAACGAGCCGTTTATCTCGGCCGAGTTCATCCGGGACGACAGGTATTCCAGCTCGCGCCGCTGCACCAGGCCGCGGGGGTAGAAGTCCCCGCGCCACGGTGGATAGCGCCAGCCCGAAGTGCCGATCCTCAGCTCCGCGACGTCGATCACCGCCTTCCCGTGCCGCCCTGATTCCCCCTCTCTCCTCGGGATAAACGACCACTCACGCCCACGAGAACCGCCACCGGCGGGTCTGCACCAGGGTGGACGCGAACTCGCGCAGATTGCCCGGCTGGCCGGCGAACGCCGGCAGGCAGAACGAGCGGTGCTCGGCGGCGACCGTGAGCGCGCGGCCCTGGGTCCGCGGCGGCGCGGCCACCGAGAGCTCCATCGAATCGAAGCCCAGCACCGTGAGCGTCGCGCCGAAGCGGTCTTCCCAGCTGCGCAGGACGGCGGACAGCTCGTGGACCTGGTCGGTCGCCTTGATCATGCCCGTCCAGCCGAGGATCGCCGGGATGTCGGCGGGCCGCTCGGTCTGCACCAATGCCAGCCGGTGCTGCCCGCGCGCGGCCAGGATCGACCCGGTGTTACCCGCCTCGGCCAGCGGATCCGCCCGGCGTGACGGACGGCGGGCGAGGCCGGGGAACTTCGCGCCGAACGGGCGCAGGCAGGCTCCGTCGCAGCACGACGTGTCCCACCAGCGGGCCAGCACTTCGGCCGGATCCACCGAGTCGATCCGGTGGTCGGCGGGGGCGAGCCTGCCGCGGTCGTCGATCCAGTCCTCGCCGTTGGCCGCGAAACGCTGGTCGTGCGGGATCAGCACCGGCCACAGCCCGGACCGGTCGAACTCGGCGACGCAGCCGGTGTAGCGCTCCGGCCTGGCCAACGGCAGGTCGGAAACCCAGATCCGGCCGTGCCACCGGCCGGGCGGCAGGGTCTGGACTGGTGGTGTACCCGGTCGGAACGGTGCGATGGTCATCGGCTTCCCCTCGAACTGGTGTTCGGTCAACTCTACCGAACACTAGTTCGAAGCACCGACAGTTTTCGATACCCCGTTTGCGGGATCCCGGGGTGGTCACCTCAGGCGTCGCTGGAGTCACACGTGTCCCAGCGGGTGTCCACCTTTGCCCAGGTACATGAAGGCCCCCTTCCTTGCGCCTAGGTAAAGGAAGGGGGCCTTCATGTACTTCAGGCGACCACCGCGAGCCGAAGCGAAGCCCCTACATCGGGCGCAGCAGGTCGTCCGCGTCCACGATCCGGTACGCGTACCCCTGTTCCGCCAGGAACCGCTGCCGGTGCGCCGCGTACTCCGTGTCGACGGTGTCCCGCGAGACGACCGAGTAGAAATGCGCCTGCCGTCCGTCGCCCTTGGGCCGCAACAGCCGCCCGAGCCGCTGCGCCTCCTCCTGCCGCGAGCCGAACGTCCCGGAGATCTGGATCGCGACCGACGCCTCCGGCAGGTCGATCGAGAAGTTCGCGACCTTCGAAACGACGAGTGTCCTGATCTCGCCGCGCCGGAACGCGTCGAAGAGTTCCTCGCGTTCCTTGTTCCGGGTCGCGCCCTGGATCACCGGCGCGTCGAGTTCGTCGCCGATCATCTCCAGCTGGTCGAGGTAGGCCCCGATGACCAGCGTCGGCTCGCCGGGATGCCGGTCGACCAGCGATTTGATCACCTTGGTCTTGGTGTCCGCGGTCGCCGCCAGTTTGTACCGCTCCTCGGCCTCGGCCGTCGCGTACGCGAGCCTCTCGGCGTCCGTCAGCGTCACGCGGACCTCGGTGCACTCGGCCGGCGCGATCCAGCCCTGCGCCTCGATGTCGCGCCACGGGACGTCGTACCGCTTCGGGCCGATCAGGGAGAACACGTCGCCTTCGCGGCCGTCTTCGCGCACGAGGGTCGCGGTGAGCCCGAGCCGCCGCCGCGACTGCAGGTCCGCGGTCATCCGGAAGACGGGTGCGGGCAGCAGGTGGACCTCGTCGTAGACCACCAGGCCCCAGTCCCTCGAATCGAACAGGTCCAGATGCTTGTACTCGCCCTTGGTCTTGCGCGTGACCACCTGGTACGTCGCGATGGTGACCGGCCGGATCTCCTTCTTCTCCCCGGAGTATTCGCCGATCTCCTCTTCGGTGAGCGAGGTCCGCGCGACCAGCTCCCGCTTCCACTGCCGGCCGGCGACGGTGTTCGTCACCAGGATCAGCGTGGTCGCCTTCGCGTGCGCCATGGCCGCGGCGCCGACCAGGGTCTTGCCCGCGCCGCACGGCAGCACGACGACGCCCGATCCGCCCGCCCAGAACGCCTCGGCGGCCTTGCGCTGGTAGTCGCGCAGCTCCCAGTCGTCCTCGGCCAGGTCGATCGGGTGTGCTTCGCCGTCGACGTAACCGGCGAGGTCTTCCGCGGGCCAGCCGACCTTCAGCAGCGCCTGCTTGAGCCGTCCGCGTTCGGACGGGTGCACGACGACGGTGTCGTCGTCGATACGCGCGCCCAGCATCGGGCTGATCTTCTTGTGCCGGAGGATCTCCTCCAGCACCGCGCGGTCGATGGTCGACATGACCAGGCCGTGCGCCGGGTGGTTGGCGATCTGCAGCCGCCCGAAGCGGCCCATCGTGTCCACGATGTCGATGAGCAGCGGCTGCGGCACGGGGAACCGCGAGTACGTGGTCAGCGCGTCGACGACCTGTTCGGCGTCGTGACCCGCCGCGCGGGCGTTCCACAACGCGAGCGGCGTGATCCGGTAGGTGTGGACGTGCTCGGGCGCGCGTTCCAGTTCGGCGAACGGCGCGATGGCGATCCGCGCGTCGTCGGCCTGGCTGTTGTCGACCTCGAGGAGCACGGTCTTGTCGGATTGGACGATCAGCGGGCCATCGGTCACATCCTCCTTTATACGTTCCGGCCACACCGGCTCCCGTCGCGGCACCGCTGGTGGAAGGATGGACACAAGGTGACTGGAGGGGACCTTGACGACTACACCGACCGGCGGGACGCCCGAGTACGATCCGTTCCACGCGCCCGCGCCCCTGCCGCCGATGCCGGAGGCGGCACCGCCGACGCCGTTCCCGAAACCGGCCCCGCTGAGCGTGCCGGCCAGGGTGTCGATCGTGCTGGGTGTGGTCCTCGCGCTGGGCCTGGGGAGCCTGGCAGCCTGGGGCATTTCGCGGTCGAGCAGTTTCGCCACGGTCGAGGCGGGCAAATGCCTGTACCTGACCGACGAGTCGGGCGGCAATCAGAGCTACACGACGGCCAGTTGCAGCTCGAACCGCGCGACCTTCCGCATCGACGAGGTGAGGACGGGTTCGTCCGACTGCCGCGACGCGGACTACATCCAGTTCGAGCTGTACGGGACCTCGTCCAGCCGGACGGCCAAGAAGACGCTCTGTCTCGCGCTGAACGTCGAGACCGGGGATTGCCTGCGCGACGTCGTGCACGAGACGCGGATCGCGAAGGTCCGCTGCACCGACATCAGCGCGGAGGCGCGGGCGGTCGTCACGCGGGGATCGTCGGAGACCGCCTGTTCGTCGGAAGACACCGCCCTGCACTACACCGGGCCGCCCGAGCGCACCGTGTGCCTCAGGCCGACCGGGGAAAACATTTAAGGGCGCGCCACCATCGACTGCACGTCGAGCCGGGCGCCGAGACTGCCCGAGTTGTGCATCAGATCGGCGACGCGCTGCAGCCGGATGCCGTTGAGGGAGACCGGGTACGTCCCGAGCGAGATCAGCGAAGCCGTCGTCCGGTCGATGTCGGAGAACGAGGGCAGCGCGTCGCGGACGACGGCGGGGTCGGCCGCCCGCACCTGCGCCTCGCCGAGCACCTTCCGGAACACCGCGAGCGTGCGGGCGTTGGCTTGGGCGAAAGCTCCCATCGAAACGTAGGACGACATCGGGAAGTCCAGGGTCGCGCCGCGGGCGCCGTCGGCGAGGATGCTCGCCCCGAGCTCCTTCTCGGCCCTGGTGATGTACGGCTCGACCATCCACGCGGCGTCGACCTCGCCCGCCTGCAACGCCTGCGGCATCCGGTCGAACGGGTTCTGCTTGAACTGGATCCGGTTCACGTCGACGCCCGCGGTCCCCAGCACCGACCTGGCCGCCAGCACGCCGACGTCGTCGAGCATGTTCACCGCGATCTTCGGTGACTTCTTGAGCGTCGGTTCGGTGTAGTCGGAGCCGGGGAGGGTGACGAGCGCCATGGTGTTGCGGCCGGCGGTGTAGGCCTCGCCCTGCAACTGCAACGCCGTCCCCGCCGCGGCGGCGCGGAAGATCGACACGTCGCTGGCGAACGCGAGGTCGACCTCGCCGGCGGAGAGTTTGCCGATCGCCTGGTCGCCGGGAACCTCGACGAGGGTCACGGAAAGGCCGGCCGCGGTGAACTTCCCGTCGGCGACGGCGACCCGCAACGGTGCCGTGTCGATGGGGCTTCCGACGCCGATGCGCAGTTCCGTCCGTTCGAGTGGCGCGTCGGTGCTTGCGTCACCACCTGAAAACACTCCGCAACCGGCGGTCGCCAGCAGAGCCGCTACCAGCGGAATCGCCAAGACACGCATCTTCGTCACCGCTCACCTACCGAGAGAATGTGCTCCTCCTTCTGGATCGTATGGTCCGTGCCCCATACGATCGCCTGCGGGAGACGCCGGATGGCGCGGCTTTCGATCGTTCTCGAACCTTGTTACTCTACAGTAGGTTCGGGCTCTCGTCCCCGATGTCAGCCATGGGAAAGGGTCCCGTGGTGGGAAAAGGAAACCAGGTGGCCCGTCGCGACAAGCGTCCCCGTGGGGGCGACGCGGCGGAACGGCATCCTCGTGTCGGCGGCCGCTGGCGGCTGCGGAACTGGCACCTGCGTACCAAACTCTTCGTGGTACTCCTGATTCCCGCGCTCGCGGTGGTCGCCCTCGTCGGGCTCCGGGTCAACTCGGATCTGCGGGACGCGCGGCAGCTGGCCGAATTCGCCACCCGCGGCCGGGTCGACAGCACCGTCGCCGAAGCGGTGCATCAGCTTCAGCGCGAACGCGACCTCACCGTCCGGTTCGTCGCGGGTGATCGCAAGGGCGATCTTTCCGAATTGACCGAACAGCGCAAACGGGCCGACGAAGCCATCGGCACGTTCGATCGCACGCTCGGCGAGAGCAAGAGCAGGCTCGGAGACAAGGCCGCGACGAGCCTGCAGCAGACCAGCGACCGCCTGCGCGTGCTGACCGGCCTCCGCTTTTCCGCGGAACACTCTGCTTTTCCCGCCGACGCGGTGCTGCGGTCCTACAGCGAGCTCATCTCCGGCCTGCTCGACATCAGCGACGCCACCGCGGCCGACGTCTCCGACCCGGATCTGGGGAAGCTCCGTCTCGCGGGCAACGCGCTCGCGCGGGTCAAGGATCAGATGTCGGTCAAACGCGCGATCATGGCGGCCGCGCTCGCGCAGGGCGGCCTCAACCGGGACCGGACCCGCGCACTGCTCGGCGCGGAGGCTGAACTCGCCGCCGCCCGCAGCGACTACCGCACCTTCGCGACGCCCGAACAACAGCGCATGTACGACGACACGGTCATCGGCCTGATCGTCGACATCGGCAACGACATGGTGGAATCGGCGCTCATCCGCGCCGAGAACGATCAGGGACTCGGCGGGCTGGACCCGAACCAGTGGGACACCTCGGCCACGTACACGGTCAATCTGGCCCATCAGGTGCAGCAGGCGCTGCTCGTCCAGCTCCAGGAACGCACCGACGCCCTCGCGGCGCGCGCGAGGACGTCCGCGATCTGGGACGGCGGCATCGTGCTCGCCGTGCTGATCGTCGCCGGTGTGCTGTCGGTGATCATCGCGCGTTCGCTGCTGCGGCCGTTGCGGATCCTGCGCCGCAGCGCGCTCCAGGTCGCCGAGCATCAGCTACCGGCGGCCGTCGAAGGTCTGCTGAGCGATCCCGAACCGCAGCCGGAGAACCTGCGGCGGCGGCTGGCCGTCGCGCCCGTCCCGGTGTTCAGCCGCGAGGAACTCGGCCAGGTGGCGCGGGCGTTCGACGCGGTGCACGGCGAGGCCGTCCGGCTCGCGGGCGAACAGGCCATGCTGCGGGAGAACATCAACGCGATGTTCGTGAACCTGTCGCAGCGGAGCCAGGATCTCGTCGAGCGGCAGCTGTCCGTTTTGGACCGTATGGAGGCCGACGAACAGGATCCCGACACCCTCGCCGGCCTTTTCGAGCTCGACCACCTCGCCACCCGGATGCGCCGCAACAGCGAGAACCTGCTGGTGCTCTCCGGAACCGACGTCGTCCGTGAAGACGGCGGCGCCGTGGTCGCCGACGAGATCATCGGCGCCGCGCTGTCGGAGGTCGAGCACTACCAGCGGATCGAACTCGGCGCGGCGCCGCGGATCGCGGTGCGTGGCGAGGCCGTCAACGACCTCGTGCACGTGGTCTCCGAGCTGCTGGAGAACGCGACCCGCTATTCCGACCAGAGCACGATGGTGCAGGTCGAGGGGCACGAGACCGACCGCGGCGAATGGCAGATCGAGATCACCGACCACGGTGCGGGCATGCCGCAGGCGGAGATCGACCGGACCAACACGCGGCTGGCGAACCCGCCCGACGTCGACGTCGAGGTGTCCCGGCGGATGGGCCTGTTCGTGGTCGCGACGCTGGCCGTCCGGCACCATATCGACGTCCGCCTGCGGTCCGCCGACGGCGGCGGGATCACCGCGGTGGTCGTCGTGCCCGCCGAGCTCATCGTCGAAGCGCCCCGGCCGGCTCCGCTGCCGGAGCCCCCGCCCGTCACCGTCGTCGTGCCGGAGCCGGAACCCGAACCACCGCTGGAAGTCCCGCCGCTGCCCGAACCCCAGGAGAGCGCCGAGGAATCGCGGTTCGCGCCCGTGCTGGACCCCGGGCCGCTGCGGCGCGCGCCGGTCGTCGAGCGCGAGACCCCGCCGGAATGGCCGTCCTCCGACGACGACGCCGTCAACCATCTCGAACTGGACTCGCCGACCGAGCGGATGCCCAAGTACCAAAGCGTGCTTTCGCAGTGGTTCGACCACGGAGGCCCGCGCGAAGGGCCTTCGCCCGCCGAACCCGGCCCGCCCTCCTTGCCGTCATTCGAACCGGTGAAGAACGCCGTGCCCGAGGAGCCGGCGCAGGATCCGGACGAGCCGACCGAGCCGACGCTGAAGCCGCTGGAGCCGAAGGCTCTGGTGCCGAAGGAGAAGGCGCCGGAACCCGAGCCAGCTTGGCCGACGCCCGCCGAGCTGGAGCAGGAGGACGGGGCGGAGGAGACCTGGCCGGTGCTGCCCGCCGTCGTCCCCGAGGCGCGGTCGCAGGACGACAGGCCGGAGAAACCGCTGGGGGAGAGGCCGATACTCTCACTTTCCCCCGAAGCGGTCCGCGAACGGATGACCAGCCTGCAAGGCGGTTTCCGGCGCGGTCGCCACGCCAGGGGTGACGACAACCCCTCGGTATAAGCGAATTGGATGGTCCATGAGCCCGAAAACCGGCCTGCTGGAAGTGATCGCGCTGACCGCGGTGGACGCGGAGCGCGCACAGGAGGGCGGGGCCGATCGCCTCGAACTGGTCAGCGACATGGCCAGCGACGGTCTCACGCCGTCGGTCGAGACGCTGCGCGACGTACTCGCCGCCACCGATCTCCCGGTGCGGGTCATGCTGCGCGACAACATGTCCTTCGCCGCCGGTGACCTCGACGGGCTGCGCGCGGACGCCGGGCGCCTGATCGACGCGGGCGCGCGGGAGTTCGTCTTCGGTTTCCTGGACCTGGAAAGCGAAATCGACGTGGAGGCCTGCGAGACGCTGGTCAAGGAGCTCGACGGGCTGCCGTGGACCTTCCACCGCGCCATCGACCGCGCGCGGGACCCGTTGCGCGCCTACGACCGGCTGACCGCGCTCGGCTGCGACACGGTGCTCGCGGCCGGGCATCCGCACGGTGTGGCGCACGGGCTTTCGGTCCTGCAGCGGCTCGCCCGGCGTGAGGACGGGCCGCGGCTGCTCGTCGGCGGCGGCCTTCGGGCTCAGCAGGTGCACCTGCTGAGGGCGGGCGGGGTCGGCGCGTTCCACGTCGGCAGCGCGGTCCGGCCGGGCGGGTGGGAGTCCGATGTGGACGTCGCCGCCGTGCGCGAATGGGCGGCACTGGTCAAGGAGTAGGCCGGACCTTCCTTGCGCGTGCAACTACCGCATTCAGAGGACGAAATGCGGGG
Source organism: Amycolatopsis sp. w19 (assembly GCF_051373225.1). Classification (NCBI taxonomy): domain Bacteria; kingdom Bacillati; phylum Actinomycetota; class Actinomycetes; order Pseudonocardiales; family Pseudonocardiaceae; genus Amycolatopsis; species Amycolatopsis sp. w19. Next base: position 172,708 of record NZ_JBPQFM010000003.1, read on the forward strand.
TTGCCGGACGTGCGCATGGGGTCAGGTCCAGACCACACACGGTGATACGAGGTTGCATCTTCAACTATCGGGTGCCGACCAGATAGCGTGTGGCCATGGCTACCCGCACCGTACGTGACGCGACCAGGGAACTGCTGCGCGATCTGGGCCTGACCACCGTTTTCGGCAATCCCGGGACGACCGAGATCGCCTTCCTCACGGAGTGGCCCGACGACTTCACCTACGTGCTCGCGCTCCACGAGGCGTCCGTCGTCGCGATGGCCGACGGGTACGCCCGCGCGAGCAGGCGGGCGGCGCTGGTGAACCTGCACTCCGCGGGCGGGGTCGGGCACGCGCTCGGGCATATCTTCACCGCGTACCGCAACAACGCCCCGCTGATCATCCTCGCCGGCCAGCAGACCAGGTCGTTGCTGCCGGACGATCCGTTTCTCGGCGCCGTCGAGGCGGCGAACTTCCCCAAGCCGTACGTGAAGTGGAGCTGCGAGCCCGCCAGGGCGGAGGACGTCCCGGCGGCGCTGGCGCGGGCGTATCACATCGCGACGCAGGCGCCCATGGGTCCGGTGTTCGTCTCGGTGCCCGTGGACGACTGGGACGTCGAGACCACGAAGCCGATCGTGTCCCGGCCGCAGATCCGCGGTTTCGCGCCCGATCCGTCCGCTTTGGACGAACTGGTGTCGGCTTTGGACGCAGCCGAGCGCCCGGCGATCGTGGTCGGCCCCGGTATCGATGGTGAAGGCGCCGTGCCGGACGTCGTCGAGCTGGCCGAGAAGGTCGGCGCCGGGGTCTGGGCGCCGCCGATGGGGGCGCGCTGCTCCTTCCCCGAGGACCACCCGCAGTTCTTCGGATTCCTTCAGCCGGAAAGGAAAATGCTCGCGAGCGCGCTGGCGGACCATGATCTCGTGGTCGTCATCGGCGCCCCGGCGTTCACCTACCACGTGTACCGCGGCGAGTCGGAAACCGCGCTGCCGCCGCTGTTCCTGGTCAGCGACGACGAGCAGATCCTCGCCAGGGCCGCGGAAGGCACCGGGATCCGCGCGACGCCGAAGCTCACCATCCGCGCGTTGCTGGACCGCGCCGCGCCGCGGGAAGCGCCGAAATCCCGCACCCGGCTGGAAAAGCCCGCCGCGGTCACGCCGATCACGCCCGGCTTCGCCTACTCGGTGATCTCGGAAGTCCTGCCGGACGACGCGATCGTCGTCGAGGAGACGCCGAGCCACCGCAACGAACTGCACGACCACCTGCCGATCAAGTCCACCGACACCGGCTTCCTCACCGTCGCCAGCGGCACCCTCGGCTACGGTCTCCCGGCCGCCGTCGGCGCCGCCCTGGCCCGCCCGGACCGCAAGGTCGTCGCGATCCTCGGCGACGGGTCGAGCATGTACTGCGTCCAGGCACTGTGGACGGCGGCGCAGCACAACCTGCCGGTGACGTTCGTGATCTTCGACAACTCGCAGTACGCCGCCGTGCGCATCCTCGGCGAGGCCGCGGGCGGCGAGAAGGTGCCGGGTGTCGACCTCGGCGGCATCGATTTCCCCGCGCTGGCGAAGAGCCTGGGGCTGCGGACGTCGGTCGTCGAGAAGGCCGAAGACCTCAAGCCGACGCTGGAAGCCGCGCTGCCGGATGAGCGGCCGCATCTGGTGCACGTCCGCATCGACGCGAACCCGCGCACGCTGTACTGAGCCGGCTGAAGGGCGCTGTCCCCGCATCACATGCGGGGACAGCGCCCTTCATCGCGTCGCGTGGTTGTGATCCCCTGCGGAGCGTTGCGAAAGCCACTTTCGCAACCTTCAACGTTGCGAAAGTGGCTTTCGCAACGCCTGCTCGGCCCTCAGCAGCACCCCGAGAAGTACGTGAAGGCCCCCTTCCTTGCGCTGGACGCAAGGAAGGGGGCCTTCACGTACTTCAGCTCTTGGCGCGCACTTCGGCCTCGGCGTCGGCGGCCGCTTCCTGCTGCGCCAGCTCGTACTCGGCCGCGTCCGAAGCGGCGGCGGCCGCTTCCGGGGCGCCACCGTGCAGCAGCCGCGCGACCTCACCGCGCAGCGTCACGAACTCGGCGGACTCGCGCGTGGTGATCTGGTCCCGCTCCGCGGGCAGCCCGACGGGGAGGTCCGCGACGATCTTCGCGGGCGACTTCGACAGCACCAGCACGCGGTCCGACAGGTAGACGCTCTCGTCGATGTCGTGCGTGACGACGAGGACCGTGCTGCCGTTCTCGCGCTGCACGCGCCGCGTCAGGTCCTCGAGTTCGAACCGCGTCTGCGCGTCGACCGACGCGAACGGCTCGTCCATCAGCAGCAGGGCGGGACGGCTGGCCAGCGCCCGCGCGATCGACACACGCTGCTGCATACCGCCCGAGAGCTGCCACGGGAACTTCGAGCCGACCCCGGACAGGCCGACCGACTCCAGCGCCTCCTGCGCCCGCGTCCGGCGTTCGGAACGGCTCAAATTGCGCCACCGCAAGGGGAACTCGACGTTCTTCGCGACCGAGAGCCACGGGAACAGCGAGCGGCTGTAGTCCTGGAACACCACTGCCAGGTCCTCCGGCACGCCGGAGACGTCGTCGCCGTGCAGGCTGACGCGGCCGGACGTCGGCTTGATCAGCCCGGCGATGCAGCGCAGGAGCGTGGACTTGCCGCAGCCCGACGGGCCGACGATGCTCGCGAGCTGTCCCGCTTCCACGGTGAACGACAGATCGTTGACCGCGACGTGCGCCTTTTCTCCCGCGCCGTACCGGTGGTTCAGCCCGGAGACTTCGAGCATGGTTGACATCTTGCTGACCCTTCGTGTCCTTGAGGCGAAGCCGCGACCGCGATCGACGTCGGCAGGGCGCTCGTTCGTGACGCTTGTCGAGTTGCGCGGTCCGGCGCCCCGCCACCGCGATAGCGGGGCCGGCGGCCGGGGCGGCTTCGAACCTGTGGCTGATTTCCTCTGCATCCCTCTGCTCCGCCGTCCAACCGACTAGATACGGCCGTTGCGGGTGGGCTGCCAGCGAAGCACTCTCTGCTCCACCGCGAGGAAGGCCGCGTTGAACCCGAAGCCGAGCAGTCCGAGCAGGACCAGCCACGACCACATGAGCGGGAAGTCGAACGCCTGCTGGGCGTCCATCAGGGACCGGCCGATGCCGTTGTAGGAGCCGACCAGTTCCGAGATCACCATCAGCAGCAGGGAGATGGACAGGCTCAGCCGCAGGCCGGCGAAGATCTTCGGCCCGGCTGCGGGGAGCACGATCGAGCGCACCCAGTACGACCGCGGGGTCCGGAACGACTTCGCGGTGTCGATCTTCACCTGGTCCACCGACCGGACGCCGTCCACGGTGTTGAGCAGTACCGGCCAGATCGCGCCGAAGATGATCGACCCGGTCTGCATCCCCGGCCCGAGTCCGAAAAGGACGATGAACACCGGGATCAGCGCGGGCGGCGGGACCGAGCGGAAGAACGCGAAAAGTGGCCCGACGTAGTCCATTCCCGTCTTGGACCGTCCCAAGAGGACACCCAGCGCCACACCGAACGCGCCGGCCAGCAGCCAGCCGCCGAGCGTCCGGCCGAGGCTGGGGAGCACGTTGTCGAACACCGTGTCGGTCAGGAACAGCTGCGAGGCCGGGCCGGTGAACCACAGTTTCGCCGAAGCGCTCAGGATCTCGCTCGGCGGCGGGAAGAACGGGCTTTCCGCGAGCCGGGTCGCCAGCTCCCAGATCCCGATCAGGGCGAAGAAGAGCAGCCAGTTGCGGACGAGGATGCCGATACCCCGGCCCACGCGCCTGCCGACGCGGCTGGTCAGCGTGAGGGTCGTCACGAGACCGCCTCCCGGTCGACCGTGCTCCAGCGGAACGCCCGCCTGCCGATCATCTCGAGCCCGCCGTTGATGAGGAAGCCGAGCGCGCCGACCACCACGGTGCCGGCGAGCACGAGGTCGAACCTGGTGGAGCCGGTGCTGGCCTGCATGATGAAGTTGCCGATGCCGAGTTTGGCCCCGGCGAGGAACTCGGTACTGACCACCGCGATCAGCGCGATGTTGGCGGACAGCCGCACCCCGGTGAACACGAACGGCGCGGTATGCGGCAGCGCCACCGACGTCAGCGTCCGGAACTTGCTCGTACCGCAGGCCTTCGCGGTCTCCAGCAGCACGGGGTCGATCTCGCCGAGCGCGTAGATCGTGTTGAACATGATGGGCCACAACGACGCGTACACGGCCAGCGTGATCTTCGCCTCGGGCCCGCCGCCGATCAGCAGGAGCACCAGCGGGATCAGCGCGACGGCGGGGATCGGCCGCAGGAACTCGATGACCACCGCGGTCGCCGTGCGCAGGCCGGGGATGCTGCCGAGCAGCAGGCCGGCGGGCACCGCGATGGCGACCGCGATCAGCAGGGCGATCGCCCACGCGAGGAACGTGGCGATCAGGTCCCGGACGAACTGGGTCTCACCGAACTGTTCGACGATCGTCACGAGGACGACGGACGGCGGGGGGAGGAACTCTTTACGGACCAGGCCGGCCTGGACGATCACTTCCCAGACGAGGAAGAAACCGGCCAGACCGGCAAGGGCACGGAGAAGTCGTGGCACCTTTACCTTTATCCAGCTTGAGGGGCGAGCATCGGAGCGGCGTCGAGCTTGGCCCCGATCACTCCGGTCTGCAGCAGCAGATCCGGTACCCGCTGCAGGCGACGGGCGTCCAGAGTGGACCCGAACGTCGGCAGCGTGAGCAGTGAAGCGGTTTCCGCGTCGACCCTGGCGTACTTGACGATGAGGGGTTCGATCTTGGAGCGGTCGGCCGCGTCGCGCACGGCCTTGCCCAGTGCGCGCTGGAACGCGGCCAGCGTCTTGGGGTTCTTGTCCACGAAGGACCCGAGCGCGCCGAAGCCCGCCAGGGGGAAGTCCTGCGTGGCACCGGTCGAGATGTCGACGACCGGGGTCGCGCCGACGACCTTGGAGGCCTGGGTCAGGAACGGCTCGGGCAGGTAGCCCGCGTCGACCTGGCCCGACGAGAGCGCCGCGGCGATGTTCGGCAGCGCCATCGGCACCCACTGGACCTTGCTGGTGTCGACGCCGTGGTCCTTCATCACCGAGACGGTGAGCAGGTGGGAGGCGGTGTTCTTGTCGGTGATCGCGATCTTCTTGCCCGCGAGGTCGTTGATCGTCTTGACCGACGAGGTCGGCACGGTGACGACCGCGTTGCTCTTGGGGCTGGCCGAGACCGAGTCGGCGACGAGCCGGATGTCGGCCGCGCCCTTGCTCTTCGCGACGAAGAACGGCATGTAGGTGGAGAAGGCGATGTCGACCTCGCCACCGATCATCTTGGTCATCGCCTGCTGGCCGCTGGGCGCGTCGACCGCTTCGACCTCGAGACCTTCGGCCTTGAAGTAGCCGCCCTCCTGCGCCAGCCGCAGCGGCGCGAGGTCGACGACGGGCAGCAGGGCCACCTTGATCTTCGCCTTCTCAAGGCCGCCTTCCCCACCCGACGCCTTGGACGTGTCCTCGCCGCCGAGTGCGCCACAGGCGCCCAAGGTGGCCAGCATGAGCGCGCTCAGGGCGACGCCGACGGCACCCCGTCCTCTACGTACACCGCTCCTGCTCATGGCGTTTCGAAACAAAGCCAGCTCCTCGGAAACAATGAATCACCGTTGGGTTTTTTCATCCGTGTCGTGGCTTCAATCCGCCAGGCACGCGGTCACCTTAGAGATTTGCCCACCTGCTCACAATGGGTGTCGTGAGCGGGTGATCATTTTAGGCCATTCGCCCGATCACCTGATCACCCGCTTGGACATCATTACTTTCAGTGATCAATTTCCGAGAAATGTGACTATTAGATGTAATGCCGCATCGTCAGCTGGTGGCCTGCGCCGCGATCATCGGGCCGACGTCGATCTTGGTCGGGATCGCGCCCATCTGCAGCAGCAGATCCGGGACCCGCTGGATGCGACGGGGGTCCAGGGTGGACTGGAACGTCAGCAGCGTGGTCAGCGCGGCGGTGTCCTGGTCGATCCTGGCGTACTTGACCAGCAGTGGCTCGATCTTGGAGCGGTCCGCCGCGTCCCGGGTGGCCTTCTGCATGGCGCGCTGGAAGGCGGCCACGGTCTTCGGGTTCTCCGACACGAACTTGCCGAGCGAGCCGTAGCCCGCGGTGGGGAAGTCCTGGGTGGCGCCGGTGGCGGTGTCCACGACCGGGACGGTGCCCGCCTGCTTCGCGGTCTGGGTGATGAACGGCTCGGTCAGGAAGCCGGCGTCGATGTCGCCGTTCTTGAGCGCGGCGCCGACGTTCGGCAGCTGGATCGGCACCCACTGGACCTTGCTGGCGTCGACGCCGTGGTCCTTCATGACCGATTTGGAGAGGGTGTCCGAGACGGTGTTCGGCGCGGTGATGCCGATCTTCTTGCCCGCCAGGTCGCTGACGCTCTTCACCGACGACGTCGGCAGCGTGACCAGCATCGTGCTCTTCGGGCCGGCGGAGGAGGCGTCCGCGACCAGCTTGATGTCGGCGGTGTTCTTGCTCATCGCGATGAAGAACGGCGTGTAGCTCGCGTACGCGATGTCGACCTCGCCGCCGATCAGCTTGGTCAGCGAGATCTGGCCGGTGCCCGCCTCGATGGCCTCGACGTCGAGGCCCTCGTTCTTGAAGTAGCCGCCGTCCTGGGCGAGGCGCAGCGGGGCCAGGTCGATGGTCGACATCACGGCGACCTTGATCTTCGACTTCTCGAGGTTCCCCGAGCCGCCGGAGGAGGACGAATCGTCACCGCCGAGCAGGCCGCAGCCGCTGACCGATACCGAGACGACGGCCGCCATCGCGAATGCGAGGGCTCCACGTCGACCCCGGCTGATGCCCAAGGCCTTCTTCGAGCTTGCAGAGCCAAGCAAAGTGGTGCTCCTGATCGAGGGGGAGGACACGTGATGACGTGGCCTGATGTGGAATTCGGAAGTGACTCTTTGTCGAGTCACGGGCCCACTGTAGAGAACACACACTGTGCTCACAATGGGTGGTCATCCCATGATCCCAAGTGGTAACGATCACCCGAACAGGTTGTTTGTCAGAAGTGAACACAACTGGGCGTGTTCGCGGCGGGGACTTGTTGACAACTGAGCGCCGACGGGTCAAGAGCCGTCCGGGGCCTTCTCGTGTGTCTTGACCGAAGGGTTACATCTGGGCCGCCCGTTCGCTACCCTCATGCACCGGTAGTGAGGTGTGGACCACTGATGTAGTGAAAGAGAGTGCCTTGGATGGCCGAACGCTCTGGACCTTTCCCGAGGTGCAAGGCACTCTGTGTCGAACACGTCCCTGATGTCGAACACGGCCGTGCTTCACTGGTGTGCGCTCGCGCACTTGCGGGTTAGGCCGAATAGACCAATGACGTCAGGCGGGATTTCGGCCAAGTGCACTTGAGAGACTGCGTCAAAGACGACTTCCTCATTCGTCAGAGTGAGCACTCGCGTCCAACGTCTCCCTGCCGGGTGGCAGGAGCGTGCGGGTAGTGGTCTCCGACAACCGACCCAGGCAGCAGCAGAACGGCATGTCCAAAATGGGCTTTCCCGGCCCGAATGAAGATGATGGTGGTGCGGCGGTGCCGAACGAAGACACCGCGGGGGTGGGAGGGACCCCTGCGCGGGAAACCGGAGACGGTCCTGGTGGGAAGGCCGGGTCGTTCCTGGGCCTGCGTAACTGGCGTCTGCGATCGAAGCTCGCGGCCGTCCTGATCATTCCGACGCTGACCGCGCTCGCGCTCGGCACGCTCCGCGTGATCGACGACAGCGGTGAGGCGGCCCGGTTCCAGGACACGGCCGACCAGGTCGCGTTCGCCGACAAGATCACCCTCGTGGTGCACGAGCTGCAGAGCGAACGCGCGCTCGCCGTCGCCCGGATCGCCTCGCAGGACCCGTCGCGTCAGAACGGCCTCGACGCGCAGATCGCCAAGGTCGACCGCGCCGTCGACGACCTGCGGGCCTCGGCGAACCAGATCAACCCGGACGACCAGGACACGAGGGACCGCTACTCGCGCGGTCTGCAGCGGCTCGACGCCCTGCGCCCGCTGCGCGGCGCGATGAACACCTCGCTGCTGGGCGACACCCCGGTCCTCATCGCCTACTCCGGCATCCTCGACTCGCTGGTCCAGCTCGGCCGCGAAGTGACCACCGCGGTGGCGAACCGCGACGTGCTCCGGCTCGGCGTCACCGTGCAGGCCATCAGTGAGAGCAAGGAGTTCATCGCCCGCGGTGACGCGGCGCTGCTGATCGCCTCCTTCCGCTCCGGATTCCCCGGCGACCTGTTCGACCAGGCCCGTTCGGCGGTCGCGAGCGGTGACGCCTCCACGGCGGCCTTCATCGCCAACGCCAGCCCCGAACAGCGGCAGCTCTACTCGGACACCTTCTCCGGCCCCGAGGTCGACGACCGGCGCCGGATCACCACCATGGCGTTCTCGCTGCACCAGCAGAACGAGCCGCCGGCGATCGACAACGTCGCGCTCGGCAACGACAGCCGCGTCGCGCTGGACAAGCTGCGCGCGGTCGAGACCAACCTGCTCGGCCAGCTGCGGGCACAGGCCGACGGTCTGGCCACCGACGCGATCAACTCGGCCTGGATCGGCGGCGCGATCGTGCTGCTGGCCCTGCTCGCGGCGCTGTTCCTGATGCTCGTCATCGCCCGCCTGATGCTGCGCCCGCTGCGGGTGCTGCGGAAGACGGCGCTCGACGTGGCCTACACACGACTGCCGGAAACCGTGCAAGCGATCCTCGACGACCCGGACCCGGTCAACGCCTCGAAGCGGTCGGTCGAGCCGGTGCCCGTCACTTCGCGTGACGAGATCGGTGAAGTTGCGCGGTCGTTCGACGTCGTCCACGAACAGGCCGTCAAGATGGCCGCCGAGCAGGCCCTCCTGCGCGAGAACGTCAACGGCATCTTCGTGAACCTGTCCCGCCGGTCGCAGCGGCTGGTGGAACGCCAGCTGGGCGTGATCGACCGGCTCGAGGCCGACGAGCAGGACCCGGACCACTTGGCCAGCCTGTTCGAGCTCGACCACCTCGCCACGCGGCTGCGCCGCAACGGTGAAAGCCTCCTGGTGCTCTCGGGCGCCGGTCTCGCGAAGTCGGTGCCCAAGCCGGTGCCCGCCGCCGACGTCATCGGCGCCGCGGTCTCGGAGATCGAGCAGTACGCCCGGATCGAGATCGGGATCGTCCCCGAGGTCGCCGTCCAGGGCCTGACGATCCACGACCTCGTGCACGTGCTCGCGGAACTGCTGGACAACGCCACCTACTTCTCCGAGCCGGAGACGAAGGTGACCGTCCGCGCGGTGATCACCCGCAAGAAGGCGCTCGCCATCCAGGTCACCGACCACGGTGTCGGCATGACCGAGGAGCGGCTCGCCGAGGTCAACCAGCGGCTGGCCGACCCGCCGGACCTGGACGTCTCGGTGACCCGGCGGATGGGCCTGTACGTGGTCGCGCGCCTGGCGCGCCGCCACGGCATCGAGGTCCGGCTCCGGGAGAACGAGGACATCGAGGGCGGCGTGATCGCGCGGGTCGTCGTGCCCGCCGAGCTGCTCACGCAGATGCGGCCCGGCGCGCGCAACACCCCGCCGCCGTCGAACCGCTCGGAAACGTCGATGCCTTCGATGCCGTCGATCTCCGAGACGTCGCTGCCGAACATCCCGATGTCCGACCGCGGCCTGGAGATGACCCCGCCGCCGCCGTCGAAGCCGCCGGCCGCTCCGCAACCGGTCGCGTCGCAGGGCGGGCTCGTCCCGCTCGACCAGCCGATCAGCCTCGACGACCTGGTCGCGGGCAAGAACGCGGCGGGGCCGTTCCTCAGCCCCGCGTCCCCCGCCGAAGAGGCCCCGGCGTGGCCGACGGCCGAAGACATCTCGCCGACGAACGGCGACGGCGCCTCCAGCGGCACCGAGACCCAGTTCGCGTCGCTGGTGCTGCCGAAGCGGGAGCCGAAGTACACACCGGTCGAGCCGCCGAGCAAGCCGGAAGAGCCTTCGGACGCGGGCAAGTCGGCGCTCGAGGACGACGTGCCCACGCGGCGGCTGCCGATCTACCAGTCGGTGCTCTCGCGCTGGTTCAGCGAAGGTGACGAGGCCGGGGGCGACACCCCGACCACCTACACCGAGCCGGTCGGATCCGAGCTGCCCGTGCGGACCCCGAACGGTGCCGCCGAAACGGCGGAACCCGTCGGCAGGGACACTGAGGAGCCATCCGAGGAGGCATTGCCCACTCGGACCCCGCGGAGTGTTCCGCCGGAGACGGTGCTCCAGGACAATGGCTGGCGCAGCGCGTCGGACGACGGCTGGCAGGCGGCGCAGGTCCTGTACGAAGACCGGAACGACGAGATCACCCCGGCGGGCCTGCCCAAACGGGTGCCGAACCAGTACCTCGTCCCCGGCTCGATCGGCGGGAATGAGCCGAAGAAGGAAGACTCGTTCGCCGACAAGACCTCCGGAATGCCGGGCACGGGCGCGATCGCCCGCTCGGCGACGGCGGCGCGGAGTCGGATGGCAAGCTTCCAGCAGGGCTACAAGTCGGGACGGCACGCGTTGAAGGAACGCCCGATCGACGCGCTGGATGACAACGGCGTTCCGGTGACCGGCAGGGATACCCCTGCCGATGACAGCAGTGAGGAGTGACAGTGACACGGGCGGGTGCGATGCAGCCGGGTGGTCCGGCGCAGCCTGGCGGCCAGGCGCAGGGTAAAGGACACACGAGCAGCTTTGCCTGGCTGATCACGGATTTCGTGCACCGGGTCCCGGGCGCGGCGCATGCCGTGGTGGTGTCGGCGGACGGTTTGCTGCTGGCGTCCTCGAAGGGACTTCCCAAGGACAGGGCCGATCAGCTGGCGGCGGTCGCGTCGGGGCTCACGAGCCTCGCGCGCGGTGCGGCGAAGGTGTTCGAGGGCGGCACGGTCGCGCAGACGGTGGTCGAGATGGCCAACGGCTTCCTCTTCCTGATGTCGGTGTCCGACGGTTCCTGCCTGGCGGTCCTCGGATCGCCGGAGAGCGACATCGGCTTGGTCGTCTACGAGATGACCCTGCTGGTGGAACGGGTGGGGCAACAGCTGACACCGGAGATGCGCGCGCAGCTGCAGGGCGCGTCGGTCCGCCGCTGAGCGACCGGGAACCGAGGAGAATGCCGTGGACGACGGGCGCTTGAGGGGCGATGGCCGGCTCGGTGACGACTTCTCCGGCGGGTGGTCGGAACGAGACGACGGCCGGGAGGACTGGACGTCCTTCCGGGACCGGGTCGACCGCGAATGGCGATCGCGAAGGGCACAGGGGTCGGACAACGACCCCGTGTCCCCGGACGAAGCCTCCCGCTGGCTGACCGATTCGAACGCGGGACAGGGCCCCGCCGACTTCAGCGTCTCGGACTACCGGGAACGCCTGCTCGGCGGGCCGGGGGCGGAGCTGTTCGGTGGTGGCAGCGGTCCGCTCTACGACTCGGGCGAGTTCGCCAAGTTCTCCTTCGACAAGGAGGAGGAGCGCCGGGCGGCGGCCGCCGCCGACCCGCTCGCCGCGGCCCTGCCGCAGCAGGCGCAGAACGAGTTCGTCGACGAGCAGTACACCACCGACGTCGAATCCTCCGGCCTGGTCCGGCCGTATTTCCGCACGCGGGGCCGGACCAAGCCGACGTACGACCTTGCCATCGAGGCGTTGATCTCGACCAGCGAACAGGGACGTGTGCTCGATCGGGTACGCGTCCCCGAACACCGGTCGATCTGCGACCTTTGCCTGGACACCCGGTCCGTCGCCGAAGTCGCGGCGCTGTTGCGCCTGCCGCTCGGCGTGGTCCGGGTGCTGATCGGAGACGTGGCCGGCCTCGGTCTGGTCCTGGTGCACACCGCCAGCCAGAACGTGGGTGACCGGCCGAGTATCGAGTTCATGGAGAGGGTGCTCAGTGGGCTTCGGAGAATTTGACTCCGACGCGAATGCGCCGCAGGTGACCGGACCGACTTCGTCGGCCAAGATCGTGGTCGCTGGCGGATTCGGCTCGGGGAAGACCACGCTGGTCGGAGCGGTTTCGGAGATCGATCCGCTGACCACCGAGGCCATGATGACCGAGGCCAGTACCGGCGTCGACGACAATTCGGCCACCCCGAACAAGTCGACGACGACCGTGGCCATGGACTTCGGCCGGATTTCGCTGGACTCGGATCTGGTGCTGTACGTGTTCGGTACGCCGGGCCAGCACCGGTTCTGGTTCATGTGGGACGACCTCGCGGTCGGCGCCATCGGTGCCGTCGTGCTGGTCGACACGCGGCGGCTCGCCGACGCGTTCCCGTCGATCGACTTCTTCGAGAACCGGAAGCTGCCGTACGTCGTGGCGATCAACTGCTTCGACCGGCTGCTGCACCACCAGATCGAGGACGTCCGGCACGCGCTGACGATCTCACCGTCCGTGCCGATCATGGCCTGTGACGCCCGGGAACGTGAGTCCGCCAAGCAGGTGTTGATCTCGGTCGTGCAGCACGCCATCGCACACGATTCGGCGTTGCGCGCGGGCTAAAAGGGACGAAAGCCCGGAGCGGATGCGGCCGTTGGAGTGAACTCGGCAGGCTTCACCCGCTTCGGGGAGTGGTGTCACCGGTCGGATCGAACGCGGGGCGACCCCTTTCACGCGATCCGGCACCGACGACCCCCGATCGAGTGGTCGCAACGCCGGTGACCTGCGCGGACGCCGGTTCACACCTGGTCGCGCCAGGCCACCACAGGGTGACCCACGAATGCGTGGTTCACGATGTGTCGACGCGGTGAGCGGCTGGACGTTTACGTTCGGTTAACGCCGTCGGCCGGGTGGCGGGCTCGACACGATCGACGGGACGAATACGCTGGGTGGAGGCGTCTTTCGGCTGGTCATCGGGAGACGCCCGGACCACGCCGCCCAGGTGGTCTTGACGCAGCGAGGAGGGACTTGTGACGGCATCCGGGCAGCAAAGCTCGTTCGGCTGGCTCATCACGGATTTCGCGCGCCGGGTTCCCGGTGCGGCGCACGCCGTGCTGGTCTCCGCGGACGGGCTTCTCCTCGCGCCGTCGGAGGGACTGCCGCAGGAACGGGCCGAACAGCTCTCCGCGGTCGCCTCCGGGCTGATCAGCCTCACCGCCGGCGCGGCCCGCTGCTTCGACGCGGGCGGGGTCAACCAGACCGTCGTCGAGATGGAACGCGGCTACCTCTTCCTCATGTCGGTCGCCGACGGCTCGTCACTCGCCGTGCTGGCCGCACCGACCTGCGACATCGGCACCGTGGCCTACGAGATGACGCTGCTCGTCGAGCGGGTCGGCCAGCAGATCACCCCTGAGCTGCGGGCGCAGCTGCAGGGCGGCGTACGTGGGTGACCGATGAAGATCAGCGGATTCACCGAACCGGACCCCTCCGGCTGGGACTCCCTTTATCAGGGCACCGAACGCGAGGCCTTCGATTCGCCTAGCCGGTTCGAGCTGAGCTCGATCAGCACGGTGATGCCGCGGCGTCCGGCCGCGCCGCCTCCCGAACCGGCGCCTCCTGCGTCTCTCGCACCTCCCGCGCCGATGCCTTCGCCGATCCGGCAGTCGCCTCCGCGGCCCGCGCCCGCCGACGTCGCGCCCGCTTCGATCTACCTGCCGCCGGCTTCGGGTTCCCGGGTCCGGCCCTACACCCGCACCGGTGGGCGCACCCGCACCGCGCACGACCTGGCGCTGGAGGCGCTGGTGTCGACCAGCGAGGACGGCCGCCGGTACCGCGGCGTGCGGACCCCCGAACACCGGCAGATCTGCGACCTCTGCCTGGACACCCGCTCGATCGCGGAGATCGCCGCGCATCTGCGGCTGCCGCTGGGCGTGGTGAAGGTGCTCGTGGGCGATATGGCGGACGCCGGTCTGGTGCTGATCCACCAGACGGAGCTGATCCTCGGTGATTCCTCTTCGCGCGCCTTCATGGAACGCGTGCTTCAAGGCCTTCGCGCCCTCTGACCCCCCGCATTTCGTCCTCTAAATGCGCGCCGGTGCAAGTCGCCCTCAAGGTGACTACTTTGCGGTGATGTATCAGCGCGTTCGGTAGCAAACTGTGTCGCGTCTCGATTAGATCCGTCGGCCTGACGCCGAGCGGTGCCTTGCTACCAGATCGAAGGGGGTTACCGATGGCTGTGACGGTTCACGCGCATTGGGTGTTCATCGCCGACGGCGATGGTGATCTCTTCGATTACTGCGACAAGGTGATGCGAGCGCTGCTCGAGCAGGAACGCTGCCTCGAAGGAATCGCGGTCTCCGCGGATGGCGGACGAGCGGTCATGGAGATCGAGGCCGATGTTTCCGGCGATGATCGCTCGCACGCGATCGCGAAGGCTCATGCCGCCGTCCGGTCCGCCCTGCATTCGGTCGGGATCGGGACGCCGGATTGGCCGACACACGGCGAGGCCATGTCGATGGTGCTGAAGGATCTACGCACCGAGTAACTCGCGTAGCTGCGCATTTAGCGGTCTATTGAGGGGTAAGTCAAAGGTGGCGTGATGGAGTCGGCGGTGCGAGCGGGCTCGCCACCGAGGCCTAGCATCCCCCTCGGACTGTCCAAAAAGGTCACTTTACGAGATCAAACCGTCCGATTTGGGCACTTTGCGCAGTATTGTCCGGGGGTCGTGAGTGGCAATGGTCGTTCTAACCCTCTTTGTCACTCACGACCCTCCCGGGAACCGGACATCATGACATAAATCGGGTACTCAATCCGCGCAGGGTGTCCGTTGTGGACGCATCGCGCCGGAGTCATTCCCGCCAGTCATTCCGGAATCCCGCGCGGCAGGGTCCGATCACGCCATGTTCGACTTACCCTCAATAAATGCGGAGAGTGGTCAGCCCTCCGCCGGGGCGGCCGACGTGATCCGGTGCAGTGGGTAAATGCGAGCACGCAAGGCGACGCGGAGACCATGAGTACATGTCGTGACCTAAAATCACGCTATGTCATCAGGTGGTCGGCCGCTGATCCTCGCGTTCGGTGACGAATCCTTCAAGGAATCCGACGTTGACGGCTTCTACGTACTGGTGGCCGCCGTCTTCGACCCAGCGGTACACGACGAAGCCCGGATCGTCATGGCGGAGCTCCGGGGTAGGCGGCGAATCCCCAAACTCCACTGGAACGAGATGGATCCTGCGGAACAAGCGGCCGCCGTCAAGACCCTCGCCGACCTCGACGGATTCCACCTTGTCGCGGTCGGCTCCCCGGTACCCCGGCGGCGGCAGGAACGGGCCCGGACCGGTTGCCTTCGGCGTCTGACTCTCGAGCTTTCCGCGTTCGACGTCGAAATGCTCGTCCTCGAGTCACGGACAGCCACTTTGAACGCTCGGGATGTCGAGACGGTCAGAGGCGCCAGATTCGGTTTGCCAAAGGGCACCCGGTTCCGGGTCGTCCATGAGAAAGGCAAGGACGAACCCTTGCTCTGGGCCGCGGATATCGTCGCCGGCGCGATCAGGGCCACGAAGGACGGGCAACCCGGCTATCGGCGGCTGATCGAAGATCTCGTGTACGAGATCGACGTGGAGACCAGGTGCTAGGCGGACATGCGTAAGGCCAGGGTCCCGGTCTGCCCCGGGTGCACCTGGCCTTGCGACTCGCCTGACGTCCGCGACGTCACGCTCCGAACACAGTGTAGATCAGTCATGGCTGTAAAGCACGTTGCGGATGCGAGCGCGGGGCACCCGTACCGCATTCAGAGGACTAAATGCGGGGCGTGGTCAGTCCTCCACCAAGGCGGCCGACGTGATCCGGTGCAGCGGGTAGCGCTCGTTGTCGGTCCCTTCGAGGACCCCGCCGCCGACCCGCAGCGGCCGCACCACCCGCTGGCTCGCCGTCCCGCGTGAGTCGACGAACCCGATCCACACCTCGCGGCGTTCCATGGTCGCCTGGGACAGCAACGCCAGCGTCGCGGACGTGTCCCCGGCGCCGCCTCCCTGCGGCGCGCGCACAGTCTCGCCCCGTCGGCGCGCCGAAGCGGCGTCGCCGGCCCGGACGTGACCGACGATCTTGCCGACCTGCTCGTCGGTCAGCCCGGCAGGCTCTCCGGGCGCGCGACGCGCGGCACGCGCCTTCGCGGGCAGGCGGCGTCCGGACGGCCTGATGTCCATGACGCGTCCGTCGGGGCCTTCGGCGGCCGGAGCGAACCCGGCGGCGCGGAGCGCGTCGAGGACTTCGGCGAGCGGGTACGCGCTGATGAGCACTGTCGGCGCGATCATCCGCAAGCCGTACTCCGTCGCGACGGGGCTGCCCATGACCTCCGCGAGCAGCGACGCGTCGTCGCAGCGCAGGAACGACTCGGCGGCCCCGCCGCGCAGCCGTCCGTGCCGCCGGGCGACGTCGTCGATGAGGTAGCTCAGCGATTGGGGCACCGGCGTCGCCGACTTCGACGTGAACAGCTGATGCAGTTCGCCCGCGGTCCGCCCGGTGTCGAGCGCGCGCCGCACGGACGTCTCGGTGATCCGGTAGACGGTCGCGTGCCCGGCCGATTCGATGTCGGCGACGGCGGTCATCTCCGCCGCGAGTTCCGCTTCCAACGGCCCCGGCGCGACCACGGTCAGGTCGGCCTGGACGAGCACGTGGTCCACCGGACGAGGCAGCGCGTCGAGCATCGCCTCGATCGCCCCGGGGCGATCCTCGGCCAGCAACGCCCGGGTCGCCGTGGTGAGCCCGCCGAGGCCGATCAGGCCGATTGCGGCCCCCTCGGCCATCGTCCAGCGCACGGTCTCGTCCCGCAGCCGCCCGCCCCGCCGCGGCGCGCGCCAGGCGAGCGCGGCGACCAGCTCGTCGGTGCTCTTCACACCGGCGCCTTCGGGCAGTGCCGCCAGCGCGAGGAGGATCCGGCGCCGCGAAGTGGGCGCCAGCGGACGGCGCAGGTCTTCCGAAAGCGGCGCGATCGGCTTGTCCTTCGCGTCCCGCCCGCCGGCGAGACCGGGCAGCCGGGGCAGTTCGAGCCAGGCCTGCGCGACCGTCATCCAGCGCTGCGCGGTCGGCGACGCGAGCCACGAATCCGTGAGCGTCGTCGGCACCCATTCCGGCGTGGTCGCTTCGCTGTCGGCCACCAGACCGGCGCCCACCGCGATCTCCGCGAGCAGGGTCACCCGCGCCTCGTCGACGTCGAGATCCTTCGCGAGCTTCTTCAGTTCGCGGACCCCGAGCCCGCCGGACTTCAGCACCGGTGGTGGCGACTCCGACCAGGCGCGAAGCATGTTTTCGGTCTGGCGCAAGAACTCCATCGCCTCGCCGGCCGCCGTTGTGTCCACAGTGGACTGCTGGTGCGGATGGACGGGGAGCTCCGGCTCGCGCAGCGACGCCGGCTCGAACACCACCCCGCCGCGCAGCGCGATCCCGATCTCACGCGGCAGCTCGACGGTCTGGTCGTCCCGGCGCAGCAGCAGTCCCCTGGCGAGCAGCCGCTGGACGGGGTTCTGCGCCCGTTCCAGCGGGACGTCCGCCGACGCGTCGCGGGTGCGGCCGATCGGCGGCCCGGCGGCCAGCGTCGTCAGCAGGGCGCGTTCGTCCTCGCCGACCTCCGCGAGCGCGGCCTCGATATCCGTTCCGGCGAGTGAGGGAGACGAGACCCCGAGCCCGGCGGGGAAGGGGCCGAGCGCGTCGCGGGCCGACGGCGGGACGCGCAGCGCGTCGTCGTCACCCCAGACCAAGGCCCGCTTGCGCAGCAGCGTCAGCGCCTCGCCGATCTCCGTGCCCGCGAGCCGCGCGACCTCGGCCGCGGCGACCGGATCGGTGTCCGCTCCGGCCAGCAGCAGGGCGTCGAGTACAGCGAGGGTGAAGGTGTCGAGGTCTTCGCAGGCACGCGCGACGGAGCCCGGCGTGCCTGCCCGGGTGGCGAGCACGATGGTGTCGGACGGGGGTGGCGTGGACAGGTCGCGACGCGTGCGCAGCAGCGCGGCGAGGGCGTCGTCGGACTCCTGGCGCAGCCAGTCCGCCAGGGATGGCGCGGGCATAGACGACCAGGATACCGGGCGGGTGGTGGCCCGGCAGCCGCGTTCGGGCAGACTGTCCCCTGAGAACGGCTTGACCATGCTCTGGAGGACGTTGTGGCGAAGGGCGATAACAAGAAGCGCGCGGGCATCGACCCCACGTGGCCCGGTGAAGACGGAGAGCACCCCGTCACCGAGCTCGCGTCCGATCGGCAGGGCGCCTTGTCCCCGTTCGGCGACGTGACCTTCCCCCTCGACGCGGTGCCGTACGTGCACCCCGAGACCGAGATCAACCGGTAAGAAGCTACTGGCGGGTTACCCCTGCGAGGGTTCGTGGCGGTCGTCACGGGAGTAGGTTTTCGATCGACCTATTCGAGCTTTCCTCAGCGGGGGTAGTGCCATGCCGGTTCCCGGTCCCGGATATTCGATCACCGTCCGGGTGGAGGCCCCCGCGTCGTCCACCGCGGCGGGTGATCTGACGACCGCCGTCGGCCGGGTCGGCGGCGTGTTGACCGCGTTCGACGTCGTCGAGTCGCACCCCGAATCGATCGTCGTCGACATCAGCGCCAACGCCCTGTCGGAGAACCACGCGCAGGACATCACGCAGACCCTGGACTCGTTGCCGGGCGTCCGCGTGCGCAAGGTCTCCGACCGGACGTTCCTGATCCACCTCGGCGGCAAGATCGAGGTCAGCCCCAAGGTCGCGCTCCGCAACCGTGACGACCTCTCCCGCGCGTACACGCCGGGTGTCGCCCGCGTCTGCCAGGCGATCGCCGCGAACCCCGAGGACGCGCGCCGCCTGACCATCAAGCGCAACACCGTCGCCGTGCTCACCGACGGCTCCGCGGTGCTGGGGCTCGGCAACATCGGCCCGGCCGCCGCGCTGCCGGTGATGGAGGGCAAGGCGGCGCTGTTCAAGAAGTTCGCCGACGTCGACGCGTGGCCGGTCTGCCTGGACACCCAGGACACCGAAGAGATCATCATGATCGCGAAGGCGCTCGCGCCGGTGTACGCGGGCATCAACCTCGAGGACATCGCCGCGCCGCGCTGCTTCGAGATCGAGAAGCGCCTGCGTGAGCAGCTCGACATCCCGGTCTTCCACGACGACCAGCACGGCACCGCGATCGTCGTGGTCGCCGCGCTGCGCAACGCCCTTCGTGTGGTCGGCAAGAACATTGAAGACTGCAAGATCGTCGTCAGCGGCGTCGGCGCGGCGGGTTCGGCGATCATCCGCCTGCTGCTGCGCAAGAACCCGGGCGACATCGTGGCCGCCGACATCGACGGCATCGTGCACTCCGCGCGCGGCAACCTCGACGACAACCTGACCTGGATCGCCGGGCACACGAACAAGGAGCAGCAGGCGGGCACGCTGCACGAGGCGCTCGTCGGCGCCGACGTGTTCATCGGGGTCTCCGCGCCGAACCTGTTCGGGGCCGAGCAGGTCGCGACCATGAAATCCGACGCCGTCGTGTTCGCACTGGCCAACCCGGACCCGGAGATCGACCCCCTGGAGGCGCAGAAGCACGCCGCCGTGGTCGCCACCGGCCGCAGCGACTTCCCGAACCAGATCAACAACGTGCTCGCGTTCCCCGGCGTCTTCCGCGGGCTGCTCGACGCGCAGGCGCACCACATCGACGACTCGATGCTCCTCGCGGCCGCCGACGCCATCGCGGACGTCGTGGACAACGGCAAGCTGAACGCTTCGTTCATCGTGCCGAGCGTGTTCGACAACGCCGTCGCCCCCGCGGTCGCCGAAGCCGTGAAGAAGGCGGCGAAGGCTGCGAAGTCTGCTCAGTCCTAGGACGTGGTAGCAAAGGTCCCTTGCTCCATTCGGCGGCGCCGTCATCACTGAGACCGACATCGAGGCCGACTTCAGGGTGACGACTCCGCCGATGGCCCGCTCATAGGCTCGACTCCGACCAGGAAGTCGATCATGACGGGGGTTGGGGATGACTCGCTCTGTCCTGAGCAGGATCGGGACACTCACGGCCGCGGCGGTCACCATGGCGGTACTCGTACCGGCCACGGCGTCCGCCGCGGTTTCGTCTGTCAGCTGGGGGCCGTGTCCGGAGGACGCGGCCGCGCCCGGCGTGCAATGCGCCACCTTGAAGGTCCCGCTCGATTACCGGAACCCGGGCGGGAAGACGATCGACGTCGCCATTTCGAAGCTCGCCAGCGCCAAGCCGGCGAAGCGGCGCGGCATCATGCTCACCAACCCGGGTGGACCCGGCGGTCCCGGGCTGACGATGCCCGCGGGGTTGCGGTCGGCGGGCATGCCGTCGAGCGTGCTCGACGCGTACGACATCATCGGCTTCGATCCGCGCGGGATCGGCCGCAGCACGCCGGTCACCTGCGACCTCAAGCCCGAGCAGCAGGTCAGCAACGTCCCGCCGTACGCGCGCGACGCCGCGGCGGTGGCGGAGCGCGCGAAGTACGTCGAGGGCGTCGCGAAGCAGTGCGGTGACTCGAAGACGGCCGCGAACCTGCCGTACATCACCACGGCCAACACCGCCCGCGACATGGACCGCATCCGGGAGGCCTTGGGCGAGGAGAAGCTCTCGTACTACGGCGTCTCGTACGGCACGTACCTGGGCGCCGTGTATTCGACGCTGTTCCCGCGGCAGACCGATCGCGTCGTGCTCGACAGTGCGACCGGTCCGGGCGGGCTCGACACGACCGGGTCCCGCCGGCTGGCGGAGGGGTTCCAGGACCGCTTCCCGGACTTCGCGAAGTGGGCGGCGGCGCGGCACGCGAGTTACGGGCTCGGCCGCACTCCGCAGCAGGTGACGGCGAAGTTCTACGAACTCGTCGCCAAGCTCGACGGCGGCGCGGTCCCGGGGGTGGACGGCGCGGCCTTCCGGGCAGGCACGTTCGGTTCGCTGTATTCGACCAGCTCCTTCCCGGTGCTGGCCCAGCAGTGGCAGGCGCTCGACACCGAAGGCGTCGTGAAGCAGACCGCTCAGGCTCAGCAGCTCGACGTGGCGCAGCTGCTGTCCGCGCAGCTGCACGTGGTGTGCAACGACGTGAACTGGCCGGAGAAGGTCGCGGCCTACCAGCGCAACGTCGAGAAGGACCGGGTGCGGTACCCGATGTTCGGCGCCGCCGCGGCGAACATCTGGGCGTGCGCCTACTGGCCGTCCGAGCCGATCGAGCCGCAGGTGCGGATCGGCGACCGCGGTCCGTCGAACATCCTGGTCGTGCAGAACCTGCGTGACCCGGCGACCCCGCTGAGCGGGGCCAAGGAGATGCGGCGCGCGCTGGGCGACCGGGCGCGGATGGTGTCGGTCGACGACGGTGGGCACGGGGTCTGGCTGAGCTCGGAGAACGCCTGCGGCAACAACGCCGTCAACCGGTTCCTCGTGGACGGCAAGCGTCCCGCGCACGACACGGCCTGCGCCGCGGACCGGGGCGGGCTCTTCGCCTCGATGACGCCGGAGCAGCGGCAGGAACGGGAGAAGGCCCTCGGCGAGGTT
This sequence comes from Amycolatopsis sp. w19, assembly GCF_051373225.1. NCBI lineage: Bacteria > Bacillati > Actinomycetota > Actinomycetes > Pseudonocardiales > Pseudonocardiaceae > Amycolatopsis > Amycolatopsis sp. w19. The sequence goes on from NZ_JBPQFM010000003.1 coordinate 194,074, forward strand.
CGCTCGAAGCAGCGGATGTTCTGAACCTTCTGAGGTGAACCCGCGATCGCGATCGGCGTCGGCAGGCGCCGGCCGGTAATCCACCTCACGGTGAGCCGGTAGGGCGCCTGCCACCGCGATAGCGAGGCCTTCGGCCGGGCGGGTTCACGCGTGGGCGCCTCGCCGGACAGACCTCGGCTCCGCCGGCAGGTACTGAGGACTAGCCTGCTGGGCGTGAGTGAACTCAGCCACGTCGACCATACGGGTGCCGCCCGTATGGTCGACGTTTCCGGCAAGACGCCCACCGCCCGCACCGCGCTGGCGGGCGGCACCGTGCACACCACGGCCGAGGTGCTCGGCCTGCTGGCGACGGACGGGCTCCCCAAGGGCGACGCGCTCGCGACCGCGCGGATCGCGGGCATCATGGGCGCGAAGAAGGTGCCCGAGCTGATCCCGCTCTGCCACCAGATCGCGTTGTCCGGGGTGAAGGTCGAGTTCGTCCTCGACGAGACCGCCGTGCACATCACCGCGACCGCGAAGACGAACGACCGGACCGGCGTCGAGATGGAGGCGCTGACCGCCGTCGCCGTCGCCGGGCTGACGCTGCACGACATGATCAAGGCCGTCGATCCGGCGGCGACCCTCGACGACGTCCGCCTGATCCGCAAGGACGGCGGCAAGACCGGGACCTGGGAGCGGCCGTGAACCGGGTCGCGAGGGTGATCGTGGCGTCGAATCGTGCCGCGAAGGGCGTCTACGAGGACACGACCGGCCCGGTCATCACGGACTGGCTCGCTTCGCGGGGCTGGGAAGTGCCCGAGCCCGTCGTCGTCCAGGACGGCGAACCGGTCGGCGAAGCCCTGCGGGACGCCGTCGCGGCCGGGGTCCAGGTGATCGTGACGACCGGTGGCACCGGCATCTCGCCGACGGACCGCACCCCGGACGTCACCCGCGCCGTCCTCGACTACGAACTCCCCGGCGTCGCGGACGCGATCCGCGCCGCCGGACTGCCCAAGGTGCCCACCGCCGTGCTCTCGCGCGGCGTCGCGGGCGTCGCGGGCCGGACCCTCGTGGTGAACCTGCCCGGTTCACGCGGCGGGGTGAAGGACGGCCTGGGCGTACTGGACGGGATCCTCGACCACGCCGTCGACCAGCTGGCGGGCGGCGACCACCCACGGGAGGCACAGCAGTGAGCGTTCGGGTCGCACGGATCGCGGTGGTCGACGAGCCGCTTTCGGTCGAAGAACACGCCCGGCTGGTGGACGACGCGGCCGCGGGCGCCGTCGTCACCTTCGGCGGGGTCGTCCGGGACCACGACGGCGGACGGTCGGTGGAGAGGCTCGCCTACGAAGGGCACCCCAGCGCCGCCGACGTGCTCGCGGAGGTCGTCACGGACCTCTCGGGAAAATGGGAAGGCGTGCGGGCGGTCGCCGTCAGCCACCGGCTGGGCGCGCTGGCCATCGGGGACGTCGCGCTGGCGTGCGCCGTGGCGGCCGAGCACCGGGGCCAGGCCTTCGCCGCCTGCTCGGAGCTGGTCGACGAGGTCAAGGCGCGGCTGCCGGTGTGGAAGCACCAGCACTTCAGCGACGGCAGCGACGAATGGGTCAACTCGCCGTAGGACCTTGGGCACCTGGAGTACTTGGCACCCCCACTCACGTGATCGAAGGCGGAGCACGCGAGTGCGGCCTCCAGTCACGCGAGTCACGTCCCTGATCACGCGAGTCACGCCTTCGCTCACGCCGCGCCCTGTGTTCCCAGTCCGTGAAGCCAAGTACATGAAGGACCCCTTCCTTGCGCCAGGCGCAAGGAAGGGGTCCTTCATGTACTTGGCAATGGGGCGAGCCTTCACGGACCGAACCCGACACCCACCCCGGACACGACAAAGCCCCACCGCCGGGGGAATGGCGCGGTGGGGCCTTGTCAGTCGTGACGTGGCCGCGCGGGGAATCCCGCGGGCATCACGACTTACTCGTGCTCAAGAGCTCACTTGGTGGCGAGCTTCTGGCCGACGACGATGAAGTCGGCGTTCGACACGTAGTCCTTGTTCAGCTGCTGCAGCTTCTGGTAGCCGCCCTGGACGTTGAACTTGGAAGCGATCTTCGACAGCGTGTCGCCGGCCACGACGGTGTAGTCACCCGCCGGGTTCGAGTTGGCGACGTTCGCGGCCGGGGCCGGAGCCTGCTGCTTCTGGACCGGCGCGGTCGACTTCTTCGGGGTCACCTTCTTGGTGGCCTTCGGGGCGCTCGACTTGGCCTTGGCGGGGCTGGCGGAGCCGCCCTTCTTGCCACAGTGCGGCCACGCGCCGATGCCCTGGCCCTGGAGGACCCGCTCGGCGACGGCGATCTGCTGCTCACGCGACGCGTTGTGCGCGCTGCCGGTGCCGCCGTAGGCGCGCCAGGTGCTCTGCGAGAACTGCAGACCACCGTAGTAACCGTTACCGGTGTTGGTGCTCCAGTTGCCGCTGCTCTCGCACTGCGCGATGGCGTCCCAGTTGGTCGCCGACGCGGGGGTCGCGGCGATTGCGAGGGGAGCGCCGACCGCGACACCCGCAATGGCGACGCGGGCGATGTGACGGGTGGCGGCGGACATCTTGCGGTGCTTGCCTCGGTAAGACATGTGAATAGATCTCGCTCCCTGCGCCTACGAGCCGGTGCTGAGGGAAGACCCGCGGGTCCTGGCCGGCCGTTGCGGGCCGGCTGACTTCGCCTGACGCACGACGCGTCGGCTCGGTCCCCTCGTCCCTGTCCGGAAATGCTTTCGCTCGGGGTTGGGTCCGGGAATCCGTTGGACAGGGCTCGGCGCTACGGGTTCCCGGTGTTGCGTGGTCGGTCGGGGCCAACCGAAAAGCGACGGTACGTAACGAACGGCCGCTACGGAAATTATTCGAGCTGTGACCTACATCACAGTAACAGCACGCAACCCATAACGATTCGGCTGTTTATGCAGGTCAGCGGGCCGTTATCTGGCCGTTTCCTGACCGAGATAATTCACGGATCGTGAGGCTTGCATCACGTGGATTAAGGGATGACTGGCCCATTCGTGCGCCTTCGCGCGCGAATGGGCCGCGCACTTTAGCGAGACCTCAAGAAGTTCGCCAGCCCTGGCAGGTCATCCGTATTCAGGTGGTCGACCCCGGCGGCGACCAGCTCTTTCCACAACGCGTCACGGCCGGGCCCGGCGGCGTCCGGCGTGGCCCAGAAGCGCACGCGCTGACCCGCTGCGTGGGCCCGCTTGACCAGATCGTGCAGCTTCACCCGCTCCTCGGCGGGGAAGGGGCCTTCGCCGGTCCAGGTGAACAGCCCCGTCCAGGAGTCCGAGACCAGCGGGGTGACACGGGGGTCCGAGCCGATGCCGAGGTCGTTCTGGTCCTTGATCCGGCCGTCGTAGAAGGCGAGCCGGAACTTCTGCCCGAGCATGACGTCCTTGGGGCGCCCGCCGGAGATCACGGCGGTGACGGCCCGCTTCTTCACGTGTCCGAACGCGTACAGAGAGAAGAGGAAGGAGTAGCGCGGGTCGTACAGCCGCTTCTCGAGCGCCGCGTAGGTGCTGTTCGCGTCGCCCTTGACGTCGATCAGCAGCTGGAACTCCGCGCGTTGCCGATAGACGCCGACGCCGTGGTTGGCCAGCACGCGCTTGCGCAGCGGCTCCAGGTAGAGCGACTCCAGGGTGCGGTCCGGGCGGGTGTCCGCGAGGTCGTGGGCGACCAGCAGTTGCCCGTCCACCAGGTAGATGTCGGCCTCGACGCTGGTGAAGCCCTGATCGAGCGCGTCCTGCAGCGGACGGGTGTGCTCGTAGTCGTTGTGGCTGTGCGCCTGCGGCAGCGGCTTGACGCCGCGTTCGTGGGCGGAGGCCGGTGCGGTCGCGAGGCTCGTGGCGGCGACCGCGGCGAGCAGCGCGGCGAGGATACGGCGGGGAGTGATCACTGGCGCATCCTCGGCTGCTTCGGCGACCGGACGGTGAATTCGAGACGGCGAGCAAGGGACCTTTGCTACCACTTTCGAGGTTCGCGCAGGTCAGCGACGGTGAGCGATACGTCAGCCGCCGGCGAACGGGGGCAGGACGTCCAGTTCGGCCGCGTCGGTGAGCGGCCGCGTGAGATCCCGCACCGCGACGCCGTCCAGTAGATAGGAGACCGCGTCGAGCAGCTTCGGCAGCTTCTCCGGGTGGAGTTCGCGAAGGCGGGCGACGGCGTCGGCGACGCGGGCGCCGTCCGGGAGCGTCACCTTCTCCTCGTCGAGGCCGGCGGCCGCGCGGGCCGACGCGAAGTACCGCACCACGATGGTCACCATGTCAGCCGCCGATCGCGCTCATCGGCCGGATCGGCTGCGCGAACCCGGCCTCGTTGATCTCGTGTCCGGCGAGCTTGCCCCACATGGTCGCCCGCCAGGCGTCCGCCACCTCTTCTTCGCGCGCGCCCGCGCGCACGAGGGCACGCAGATCCGTCTCGTCGTTGCTGAACAGGCACGAGCGCACCGCGCCGTCCGCGGTCAGCCGGGTCCGCTCACAGGCGCCGCAGAACGGCCGGGTCACCGACGCGATGACGCCGACGTCGCCAGGGCCGCCGTCGACCAGCCAGCGCTCGGCGGGCGCCCCGCCTCGCGCGGCGGGGAACGGCGACAGCGAGAACTCCTCGCCGAGCATGCCGAGGATCTCCTCGGCGGTGATCATGTCGCCGCGGTTCCAGCCGTGCTGCGCGTCCAGCGGCATCTGCTCGATGAACCGCAGGTGGTACCCCTCGGCGAGGCAGAACTTCAGCAGCGGTACGGCCTGGTCCTCGTTCAGGCCGCGCATCAGCACCGCGTTGACCTTCACCGGGTCCAGCCCGGCTTCGCGCGCGGCGGCCATCCCGGCGAGCACGTGCGAAAGCCGGTCGCGACGCGTGATCGTCTCGAACAGTGCGCGGTCGACGGTGTCCAGCGAGACGTTGATGCGGTCCAGCCCGGCGTCGGCGAGCGACTTCGCGCGCTTCGCGAGCCCGATCCCGTTGGTGGTCATGGAAAGCCGCGGTCGCGGTTCGAGCGCCGCGACCCGTTCGACGATCTTCTCCAGCCCTTGACGCAGCAGCGGTTCGCCGCCGGTGAGCCGGATGTCGGTGATGCCGAGCCGTTCGACGGCGATCCGCAGCAGGAGCACGAGTTCGTCGTCGGTCAGCACGTCCGCGCTCGGCATCCATTCGAGCCCTTCGGCGGGCATGCAGTAGGTGCAGCGCAGATTGCACTTGTCGGTGAGCGACACCCGCAGGTCGGTCGCCACGCGGCCGAAGGTATCGATCAGAGCGGGATTGTCCGGCCTGGGCACGCTGGGGCGACCACGTGTACCGGGGACACGGGGAAACCCGAGATCGACTGCTGTCATTGACACCAGACTAACCCCGAAGCGGGCGAAAACCGACTGTCTAGAATTCGGAAGGTACCGAATCGGGAGGGTTTCCGGATGGCGAAATATCCGCTCTCGGCGGACGAATTGGCCCGGTTCGCCCATCTCGGCAGGGAAAGCAGCACGCTGACCGTTCTCCGGCACGCGCGCATCGCCGAGCGGATGGGCCTGTCCGCCACCGACCACAAGGTGCTCGAACTCGCCGGGCAGGCGCCGGGACCGTTGACAGCGGGCAGGATCGCGGAGCTGACCGGGCTGTCGACGGGCGCTGTGACCGGCGTCATGGACAGGCTCGAGAAGGCGGGTCTCGCCCGCCGCGTCCGCGACACCGCCGACCGCCGGAAGGTCCTGATAGAGGTCGTTCCCGGCGCCATGGAGCAGTACGCGCCGCTCTTCGAATCCGCGTACACGAACATGAAGTCGGTGCTCGAACAGTTCTCTCCCGACGAGCGGAAAGTGCTGGAGCGATTCCAGAGCGCGTTGCTCGATGGCCTCCGCGACGAACTCCCCGGCACTTCTTCGCGACCATAGCTTTTCCGTATCTGCGGAAGTAATCTGCCAGGCATGCCGCAATTCCGGTTGTCTGAGGCCGCTCGTCTGCTCGGCGTCAGCGACGACACCGTCCGCCGCTGGGTCCGCGCCGGCCAGCTCACCGCGTTCGACGACTCGGCGGGCCGCAAGGTCGTCGACGGCGCCGAGCTCGCCGCGTTCGCCAAGGCGCAGGCCGAACAGCCCGAGGATCCCTCGAACGTCGGTCGTTCCGCGCGCAACCGCTTCGTCGGCCTCGTCACCGAGGTCGTCACGGACAAGGTGATGGCGCAGGTCGAGCTGCAGTGCGGGCCGCATCGAGTGGTCTCCCTGATGAGCGCCGAAGCCGTCCGCGAACTCGGGCTGCGGCCGGGGGTGCTCGCGGTCGCCGTCGTCAAGGCGACCACCGTCGTGATCGAAACCCCGGAAGGAAGCCGATGAGGAGACTCGCCCCCGCCCTGCTCGCGCTGGCATTGGCCGCGACGGCCTGCGGTTCGGATCAGCCAGTGACCGTGACGATCGAGTCGAGGACGCTGACCGTGTTCGCGGCGGCGTCGCTGACCGAGTCGTTCGGGACGCTGGGCAAGCGGTTCGAAGAGCAGAACTCCGGGGTGACCGTGAAGTTCAGCTTCGAGGGCTCCTCGGCGCTGGTGCAGAAACTGACCCAGGGCGCCAAGGCGGACGTGTTCGCCTCCGCCGATCAGGCCAATATGGACAAGGCGGCCAAGGGTGAGGTGCTCGACGGACAGCCGTCGGTGTTCGCCACCAACCGGCTCGCCATCGCGGTCGGGAAGGGCAACCCCAAGGGCATCAAGGGCCTGGCCGACCTCGCGAAGGACGGGCTGACCGTGGTCGTCTGCGCTCCGCAAGTGCCGTGCGGGTCGGCGGCGAAGAAGGTCCAGCAGTCGTCCGGGGTGACGCTCAAGCCCGCCAGTGAGGAGCAGGACGTCAAGTCGGTGCTCGCGAAGGTGCAGTCGGGCGACGCCGACGCCGGGCTCGTTTACGTCACCGATGCGACGTCGGCGGCCGGGAGGGTGGACAAAGTGGACTTCCCCGAGGCCGCGGGCGCGATCAACAACTACCCCATCGCGGTGGTGAAGGACGCTCCGCAAGCCGACCTCGCCAGGCAGTTCAGGTCCTTCGTGCTCAGCGAGGAAGGCAAGAAGGAATTGGCGAAGGTCGGTTTTGGCACGCCGTGACCCCGCGTTTCGTCCTCTGGATGCGGTAGATGCACGCGCAACGACCGCATTCAGAGGACTAAATGCGGGGGTGCCGTGGGTGCTGTGGCCGCCGGCGATCTGCGCGCTGGCGCTGGTGGTGCTGCCGGTCGTCGGCCTGCTGGCGCGTTCGGACCTGACGCGCTTCCCGAGCCTCATCACCTCGACGTCCTCGCTGAACGCGCTCAAACTCTCGCTGCTCACCGCCGGACTGTCCACTGTGGCCTGTGTGCTGCTCGGCGTCCCGCTCGCCGTGGTGCTCGCGCGTTCGGGGGCGCGCGGTGTCCGCGTGCTGCGCGCGGTGGTGCTGCTTCCGCTGGTCCTGCCGCCGGTGGTCGGCGGCCTGGCGCTGCTGTACCTGCTGGGCCGCAAGGGTTTCCTCGGCGTCCTGGTGACCACGCTGACCGGCGAGCAGGTGCCGTTCACCACGGCCGCCGTGGTCATCGCGCAGACGTTCGTGGCGATGCCGTTCCTGGTCGTCAGTCTCGAAGGCGCCCTCCGCGGCGCCGGTGACCGGTACGAACGGGTCGCTTCGACGCTCGGCGCCAAGCCGTGGACGGTGTTCCGCCGGGTCACGCTGCCGCTGCTGCTGCCCGCGCTGGGGTCGGGCATCGTGCTCAGCTTCGCTCGGGCCCTGGGCGAGTTCGGCGCGACGATCACCTTCGCCGGAAGCCTCGAAGGGGTGACCAGGACCCTGCCGCTGGAGGTCTACACCCAGGCCGAGGTCGACGTCGACAGCGCCGTGGCGCTCGCCTTGCTGCTCATCCTGGTCGCCGTCGCGGTGATCGCGCTCGCCCGGCCGCGCGCGCTCGAAGGAGTCCGGTCGTGACCCTTTCGGCCGAGATCGCGCTCCGGCGTGGCGAGTTCACCTTGGACGTCGGCTTCGAAGTCCCCGACGGCGGTGTGCTCGCGCTGCTCGGCCCCAACGGGTCGGGCAAATCCAGTGTGCTCGGCTGCCTCGCCGGTCTGCTCCGGCCGGACCGGGCACGGATCACGCTCGGCGGGCGCGGCCTGGCGGGCCTGCCGCCGCACGCGCGCGGGATCGGCCTGCTCTCCCAGGACGCCCTGCTCTTCCCTCATCTGTCCGCTTTGGACAACGTCGCCTTCGCGCCGCGCTCGACCGGAGCCGGGCGCGCCGAGGCGAAGCGGCGCGCGCGGGAGTGGCTGACCGAAGTGGACGCGCTCGAACTGGCCGACCGACGGCCCGCCCAGCTCTCCGGCGGGCAGGCGCAGCGGGTCGCGATCGCGCGGGCGCTGGCCGCCGAACCAGGGCTTCTGCTGCTCGACGAGCCCTTCGCGGCACTGGACGTCGACGCGGCGCCCGCCATCCGGGGGCTGCTCCGCCGGGTATTGCGTTCCGGGCCGCCGACCGTCCTGGTCACCCACGACCCGCTCGACGCGTTGGCGCTGGCTGACCACGTCGCCGTCCTCGACGGCGGCCGGATCGTCGAACGCGGTGAGACCCGCAAGGTCCTTTCCGCACCGCGCACGGCGTTCACCGCGCGGATCGCCGGGCTGAACCTGGTGCCCGGCGTCGCCGTCGAAGGCGGTTTGCGCACGTCAGGCGGGCAGTTGGCCGGAATCCCGGCCGAGGACGTCGTCGAGGGCGAAGCAGCCGTCGCCGTCTTCGCGCCCAGCGCCGTCGCCGTGTACCTGCGCGACGGCGAGCACCGGGGCAGCCCGCGCAACACCGTCGAGGGAATCGTCGACGCGCTGGAACCACACGGACCGGTGATCCGCGTCCGGGCCCGCGGCGCGGGCTGGGCGGCGGGTCTCGCCGCCGATCTCACCCCGGCCGCGGTCGCCGAACTGGCGCTCGAACCCGGCACACCGGTCAATCTTTCGGTCAAGGCGGCGTCCGTGGCTGTTCACGCCGTCTCGGATCACTAAGCTCGGCGACATGAACGAGCGCCGTTGGACCTACCTCAGCGACATGGATGGCGTGCTGGTGCAGGAGGAGCATCTCGTGCCCGGCGCGGACGAGTTCCTCAAGGAGCTGCGCGCCAACGACATCGGCTTCCTGGTGCTGACCAACAACTCGATCTACACCCCGCGCGACCTGCGGGCGAGGCTCGAGCGGACCGGTCTCGACATCCCCGAGGAGGCCATCTGGACCTCGGCGCTGGCGACCGCGAAGTTCCTCGCGTCGCAGCGGCCGAACGGCTCGGCGTTCGTGATCGGCGAGGCCGGGCTGACCACGGCGCTGCACGAGGTCGGCTACGTGCTGACCGAACGCGACCCGGACTACGTCGTCCTCGGCGAGACGCGGACGTACAGCTTCAGCGCGATAACCCGCGCGATCAGGTTGATCGAAGGCGGCGCGAAGTTCATCGCCACCAACCCGGACGCCACCGGCCCGAGCATGGAGGGCTCGATGCCCGCCACCGGTTCGGTCGCGGCGCTGATCGAGAAGGCGACCGGCCGTTCGCCGTACTACGTCGGCAAGCCGAACCCGCTGATGATGCGGTCCGCGCTGCGGCGGCTCGGCGCGCATTCGGAGTCGACGCTGATGATCGGCGACCGGATGGACACCGACGTCCACTCGGGAATCGAGGCCGGATTGCAGACGATCCTGGTGCTCACCGGCATCTCCACGCGGGAGAGCGCGGAGCACTACCCGTACCGGCCGACCAAGATCATCGACTCGATCGCCGATCTGGTCGGGCGCACCGGCGACCCCTTCGGCGAAGGCTGAGCGACACGACGGCGGGCGGAGGGCTTATCGTCAGACGATGCACGACGATCAGCCCACGTCCCCGACCTATGTGGTCGGTGACGTGCACGGACACCGGGACGAGCTGGCCGAGGCGCTCCGGGAGAAGGGGCTGCTCGACTCCGACGACGACTGGGCCGGCGGCGAAGCGACCCTGTGGTTCCTCGGCGACTTCGTCGACCGGGGGCCCGACGGCGTCGGCGTCATCGACCTGGTGATGCGGCTGGAACGCCAGGCCGCCACGGCGGGCGGGCACTGCGGGACGCTGCTGGGCAACCACGAGATCCTGCTGCTCGGGATGTACCACTTCGGCGACACGGAGGTGCCGTCCGACTTCGGGCCGCGCAGCTTCGCCCGCAGCTGGGAGATCAACGGCGGGCTGCTCGAAGACCAGGACAGGCTCACCCCGCAGCACATCGAATGGCTGACCTCGCGCCCGATGCTGACGCTGGCCGCGGATCACCTGCTGATGCATTCGGACACGCTCGAGTACCTCGGCTGGGGCGAGGACATCGACGGGATCAACGCGCGTGGCCGCGAGATCCTCGAAGGCAGCGACATCGAAGCCTGGTGGGACGTGTGGCGGCGGATGACCACGCGGTACGCCTTCCGCGGCCCGGAGGGCGCCGACGTCGCGCAACAGCTCATGGACCGGCTCGGCGGCGAGCGGATCGTGCACGGGCACAGCGTCATCGCGGACCAGCTGGGGATCCACCCCGCGCAGATCGAGGGACCGTATCTCTACGCGGGCGGGAAGGCGCTGGGGATCGACGGCGGGTTGTTCGTCGGCGGTCCTTGCCTGATCATCCCGCTGCCGTGGGAGCCCGAGGACTGAGCCTGGCGGGTCCGGTTGGGCATCCGTAGTACATGAAGGCCCCCTTCCTTGCGCCAGGCGCAAGGAAGGGGGCCTTCATGTACTACAGGGACGAGCGAAGGGCGGCGGTAGCGTGGTCGGGGCACGTCTTCCGGCGGCTGCCGGGCCCCGCCACCGCCGACGTTGCGAAAGCCACTTTCGCAACCTTCAACGTTGCGAAAGTGGCTTTCGCAACCCCCGGTCAAGCCTCAGGGGAGCTCGACGATCTCCTTGCCCAGCGGCATCAGCGACACCGGGATCATCTTGAAGTTCGCCACGCCCAGCGGGATCCCGATGATCGTGATGCAGAGCGCCACCCCGGTCAGCACATGCCCGATGGCGAGCCAAAGGCCGGCGAAGATGAACCAGATGACGTTGCCGATCGTCGACGCGGCCCCGGAGTCGCGCCGGTCCACCACGGTGCGGCCGAACGGCCAGAGCGCGTACGCCGCGATCCGGAACGACGCCAGCCCGAACGGGATGGTGACGATCAGGATGCAGCAGATGATGCCGGCGACGATGTAGCCGAGTGCCATCCACAGGCCGCACAGCACGAGCCAGATGACGTTGAGGATCAGGCGCATCAGACGTGCAACTCCCCGCTGGCCACGGTGACCGCCTGCCCCGAAAGCAGGACACGGTCGCCTTCGAGACTCATCCGGACGATGCCGCCGCGGGCCGAGGCCTGCTCGCCGACGAGCTTGTCGCGGCCGAGCCGGGCGGCCCAGTACGGCGCGAGGACGCAGTGCGCGGAGCCGGTGACCGGGTCTTCGTCGATGCCGACGCCCGGCGCGAAGAACCGGGTGACGAAGTCGATCCCGTCCACGTCACCCGGTGCGGTGACCATGAGCCGTCCGTTCCAGTGCGCGCGCAGCGCGGCCAGGTCCGGCGCGAGCGCGCGCACCACGGAAGCGTCGTCCACCACCGCGAACAGGTTGTGCTTGCTGCGCCCGACGTACTCGAACTCCAGGCCCGGCAGGATCGACGACAGATCGTCGTCCGACTCGCGGGGCGGATCCGACGGGAAGTCCATCGACACCCAGCCGTCTTCGGCGCGGCAGCGCAACTCGCCGCTTCTCGTCGTGAAGGTCTGCTCGCCGCCGAGGACGTGCGTGGTCGCCAGAGTCGCATGCCCGCACAGGTCGACTTCGGTCTCCGGCGTGAACCAGCGAAGCGACTTCGGCCCTTCGCCACCGACCTCGACGAAGGCCGTCTCGGCGTGCTTCAGCTCGGCGGCGACGGACTGCATCCAGCCCGCGTCGCCCGGAGCGTCCAGAAGCACCACGCCGGCGGAGTTACCGGCGAAGGCTTCGGAGGTGAAGGCATCGACGATGTAGAGGCGCATGTCCTCGACGATATCGGCCGCCGCCGGAGCGGGCCTCCGGGTTTCCCCTGAGGTGGTCTCCACTTGCAGGTGGCCGCCGTCACGCCACGTTCCTAGACTCGACGCGTCGATGCCGCCGAACGCAGGAGTCTCCATGCCCGACGCCCCCGCAGTACCGAGCTACGCATCGGGAATCTCGGACACCCCGCTGCTGGGGGACACCATCGGCGACAACTTCGATCGCACCGTCGCCGCCTTCGGCGACCGGGACGCGCTCGTCGACCGCGCGGCCGGGAAACGCTGGACGTACACCGAACTCGCGGCCGAAGTGGACGCGCTCGCGCTGGGGCTGCTCGACCTCGGGATCGCCAAGGGCGACCGCGTCGGCATCTGGTCGCCGAACCGCTGGGAGTGGACCTGCGTCCAGTACGCCACCGCGAAGATCGGCGCGATCCTGGTCAACATCAACCCGGCGTACCGCTCGCACGAACTCGAATACGTGCTGAACCAGGCCGGCATCAAGCTCATCGTGGCCGCGAATTCGTTCAAGACCTCGGATTACGCGGGCATGATCGCCGAAGCGGGCCCGAAGTGCCCGGCGCTGGAACACGTCGTGCTGCTCGACAGCCCCGCGTGGCCGTCGATGCTGGAGATCGGCCGCAAGGCCGACCGCGAGCCGCTGGTGAAGCGGCAGGCCGAACTCTCCGCGGACGACCCGATCAACATCCAGTACACCTCCGGAACCACCGGATTCCCCAAGGGTGCCACCCTCAGCCACCACAACATCCTCAACAACGGCTACTTCGTCGGCGAACTCTGCAACTACACCGAAGCCGACAAGATCTGCATCCCCGTGCCCTTCTACCACTGCTTCGGCATGGTGATGGGCAATCTCGCGGCGACGAGTCACGGCGCCTGCATGGTCATCCCGGCGCCCGCGTTCGAGCCGAAGGCCACGCTCGAAGCCGTCGCGGCCGAGAAATGCACGTCCCTGTACGGGGTTCCGACGATGTTCATCGCCGAACTGGCCGACCCGGACTTCGCTTCCCACGACCTGTCCTCGCTGCGGACCGGGATCATGGCGGGCTCGCCGTGCCCGGTCGAGGTGATGAAGCAGGTCATCGACCGGCTGGGTATGGCGGAGGTGTCGATCTGCTACGGCATGACCGAGACGTCGCCGGTTTCGACGCAGACCCGCGCGGACGATTCGGTGGAGCGCCGGGTGTCGACGGTCGGCCGGGTCGGGCCGCATCTGGAGGTCAAGGTCGTCGATCCGGAGACCGGGCTGACCGTGCCGCGCGGCGAACCGGGCGAACTCTGCACCCGCGGCTACTCGGTGATGCTGGGTTACTGGGAACAGGCCGACAAGACGGCCGAGGCGATCGACGCGGCGCGGTGGATGCACACCGGCGACCTCGCGATCATGGACGCCGACGGGTACGTCAACATCACCGGCCGCATCAAGGACATGGTCATCCGCGGCGGCGAAAACCTGTACCCGCGCGAGATCGAGGAATTCCTCTACACGCATCCCGACATCCTCGACGCGCAGGTGATCGGTGTCCCGGACGAGAAGTACGGCGAGGAACTCATGGCCTGGGTCCGCATGCGCGAGGGCGCGGAGCCGCTGACGGCCGAAGCGGTGCGGGAGTTCTGCGAGGGCAAGCTGGCGCGCTACAAGATCCCGCGCTACGTCCATGTCGTCGAGGAGTTCCCGATGACGGTGACCGGCAAGGTGCGCAAGGTGGAGATGCGCGCGGAGTCGATCAGCATCCTCGGGCTGGAGAAGGCGGCGTCGACCAAGCACGCCTGACACTTCGAGGCAACCTGTCACACCGTTGTCGCGTGTTCCCTTCGTGGCGGACCCGAACCGCCGCGAAGGGGAGAAGTCATGACACTCAAGCGAAGCAGAAGAGTTCTCGCTCTGGCAGGCTCGCTCGCGGTGCTGCCGCTGATGCTGCCCGGTGTGGCGGTCGCCGCCACCGCGCCGATCGATCTGGGCACGCTGCCGGGGGATCAGTACAGCGAGGTCAACGTGGTCAACGACGACGGCGTCATGGTCGGTTCGTCGACACCGCTGGAAGCCCAGATCAAGTACCACGCGGCGAAATGGGACGCGCTGGGCCGGATTTCCGCGTTGCCCGGCCTCGGCGGCGAGCAGAGCAAGGCGACGGACGTCAACCGCGGTGGGGTCGCGGTCGGCTGGGCCCACAAGGACGCGAACTGGAACCAGGCCGCGGTCAAATGGGCGCCCGACGGCACGGTGACCGCGTTGCCTTACTTGCCCGGTGGGGATTACGCGACCGCGAACGCGATCACCGACGGCGGCGTGATCGTCGGCGCCGGGCGTGCGGCGGACGGGACGATGCACGCCGTCCGGTGGAACCCGGACGGCAAGGTGGTGGACCTCGGCGGCTTGCCGGGTGGCGCCTACGCGAACGCGGAATGGATCACCCCGGACGGCAGGACCGTCGCCGGAACGGCGTCCGACGCCGCGGGGAACAACCACGTCGTGCGCTGGAATCCCGACGGCGTCATCGCCGATCTTTCCCCGGGTAATCCGCGCAGCACTCCGGAGGACATGAACGACTTCGGGGTGATCGTCGGAAGCGCCGACGACGCGAACGGCAATCCGAAACCGGTGCGGTGGGAGCGTGACGGGCGGATGACCTGGCTCGACTGGCCGGAACGGGATCCGGGCTGGGCGAACGCGGTGAACAACGCCGGTGCCGCGGCCGGTGGCGGCTATCTGGTGTTCGGCACGGAAAGCCCGGTCAAGTGGAACCGCGCGGGAACCCGTACGACACTTTCGACCGCGCGTGGGCTGGCTTACGACATCGACCGGCTCGGCACGGTCGTGGGCCTGGAGAACAACATCGCGACGAAGTGGTCGGCGAACGGCACTCCGACGGTCCTCGGCGCGCTGCCGGGCGGCTCCTACAGCGTCGCCACCCACATCGCGGCGAACGGGACGGTCGTCGGCTTGTCCGACAACGAAAACGGCCGCACGCACGCCGTGTACTGGCCCGCCGGGTAGGGGCTGAAGGACGCTTTCACCGCATGTGATGCAGTGAAAGCGTCCTTCGCCGCGTGCGATGCGGGGAAAGCGTCCTTCAGCTCTCCCTAGGCCGCGGAGTTGGCCGCAGCCGCGGCGATCGCCTTCGCGTCTTCTTCGCCGAAGGTCTCTTCGAGGTTCTCCGGCGAATAGTCGAGATCGATCTGCTTCACCGGCATCCCGCGCGCGGACTCGATCGCGCCGAGACGCCGCTGCGCCCGGTCCGCCGCGTACTGGATGATCTCCTCGGGATCGTTGTCGAACGGGATCTCCTCGAACTGATCCTGCACCCACTGGATCATGCCCAGCGCGTGGGGGAGCAGTTCGCCCATCCGTTGCTGCACCGCGTCCCAGAGCGAATCGTCGGCGGCCACGTGACGGCGGCAGGTGAAGGTGCCCCACGCCATGTGGCGGCGTTCGTCGTCGCCGATGCGGCGCACCAGTTCCTGCATACCCGGCAGGATGTCGTGCTGTGTGCAGATCAGCTGCCACGAGTAGTACCCGGTCAGCGCGAGACTGCCCTCGATGACGTGGTTGTAGGTGACGCTCGCGCGGATCTGGTTGAGCGGACTGGGATCGTCTTCCAGCGCACGCAAGGACTGCGGCAGCTCTTCGTAGAAAAGCTTGCGGTAGTGGGGATTCTCCGCGACGTACGGATGCAGGTCCTCGGTCAGCCCGACGGAGTCCATCCAACGACGGAACACCTCGGTGTGCTTGGCCTCCTCGAAACAGAACTGCGTCAGGTACATCTCGTCGCCGAAGCGGCCGGTCGCGGACATCGCCCGCATGAACGGCTGGATGTCTTCGGTGACCGCCTCTTCGCCCGCGATGAACTGTGCCACCAGATAGGTCGTCGACCGCTGCTGTTCCGGGTTGAGGCTTTCCCAGCCTTCGCGTTCACGGGAGAAGTCGATGTCGGCCGGGTTCCAGAACTTCTTGTTCCCCTTGACGAACAGCCGCAGCGGGAACGAGTCCCAGTTCAGCCCGCCTTTGCGCAGTGAGGAAAAACCGGTCCGCAGTTCGGAGAGCGTGTCGGTCATGAGGTCCCCTTCGAATCGGTGGTCAGCGCCCGTATCGCGGGTGCCAGCACGGCGACGACCGCCGCCGCCGCCTCGTCGGCCGAATGCGTCGGCATGACGAGATGGGACAGGGAAAGCCGCACGACGGTCTCCGCCAGCAGCGTGGCGGATTCCGGGGAGAGCGACGGCTCGAACTCGCGGTACTGCCCGGCCGCGACCTCGGTGGCCGCGGTCAGGATCGGTTCGCCCTTGGTGGTGAGCAGGGGAAGGAGGTCCTCGCCCGCTTCGGTGCCCAGCGTGGTGGCGACGAGCCGGTTCTCGCGGGCGTGCTCGATCGTGTACACGACCGCCTCGCGGATCCCGTCGCGCAGGTCCAGTGCGTCTTGGACGCGCACGCGGATGCCTTCCAGGAACTCCGAAGTCGTCCGGAGGACCACGGCCTCGGCGAGCGTGCCCTTGTTGCCGAACTCGTTGTAGACGGTCTGCCTGCTCACGCCGGCGCGGGCGGCGACGTCCGCCATCCGCAGGGCCGTGTAGCCGTGTTCGGTGAGCAGCTCGGTGGCCGCGTCGAGCAGTGCCTCCCGCAGGGAGGCCTTGGTCCGATCGGAGAAGCTCGTGATCTCGCCCACACTTCCAGCTTGACACAGATCACGCGCATGTCAAAGAAGTTGACGGGTGCCCGTCCGGTGTAAATCGGTCGGTGGTGGCGGTTACCGTGATCGTGTGGGCATCACCGTGGGGTTCGACCTCGACATGACACTGATCGATCCGCGGCCGGGCATGGTCGCGGTGATGAACGCGCTCGGCGTGGAATCCGGCCTGCCGCTGGACGGCGAATACTTCGCGGCCAACCTCGGCCCGCCGCTCGACGCCAGCCTGCGGGGTTTCGGCGCGCCGGAGGAGCGCATCCCGGAGCTGGTGGCGCGGTTCCGCGCGATGTATCCGGAGACGGTCGTGCCGGTGACGGTCGCGATGCCCGGCGCGGCCGAAGCACTGCACGCGGTCCGCGAGTCGGGCGGACGCACCGTCGTCGTCACCGGCAAATACGCGCCCAACGCGAAACTCCACCTGGACGCGCTCGGGCTGGAGGTCGACGTCCTGGTCGGGGAACTGTGGTCGACGGAGAAGGCCGCCGCGCTCACCGAGCACGGCGCCCGCGTCTACGTCGGGGATCACGTCGGCGACATCCGCGGCGCGCTGGCGGCGGGCGCGGTCCCGATCGGGGTCACGACCGGCCCGTGCACCAAGGAAGAGCTGCTCGCGGAAGGAGCCGACGTGGTGTTCGACTCGCTGACCGAGTTCCCCGGCTGGCTCAGCTCTTTCGGCGAGCCTCGCGGATAAGGGCGATCAGGCCGAGGGCGAGCCCCAGCGGAGTGATCACGCCCGCCGCGGCGGAAAGCCACACCGGCAGGTTCTCGAGTCCGGCGGCGAACATGACGAAAACCGCTGTGACGGCGATCATGCCCAGCGCGAACAGGCCGATGCCGACGCGCATGAGGATCGGTTTGCCGGGCTTGTCGGGGACGGCCACAGCGGCCTCCTTTACTGCGGTCTCCATGAAGGAGAGGGTATCCGCCGGTATCCGCTTCTCCACAGGGCCTGTGGCGAGATACGCTTATGGGACGCGCGCCCTGGGTACGCCCCCGGGCGCGTTCGTTGTGAGCGGGACAGCAAAGGATTGGTGAGGGAAGTGCCGACCGGCAAGGTCAAGTGGTACGACGCGGAGAAGGGTTTCGGTTTCGTCACCCAGGATGGGGGCGCCGACGTCTACATCCGCAAAGCCGCGCTGCCGCAGGGCGTCGAAGGGCTCAAGGCCGGGCAGCGCCTCGAGTTCGGTGTCGCCGACGGCCGCCGCGGCCCGCAAGCGCTCTCCGTCCGGCTGCTGGACCCGCCGCCCTCGGTCGCCGAGGCGCGCCGCCGCCCCGCCGAGGAGCTGCACGGGCTCATCGAGGACATGATCAAGCTGCTCGAACTCAAGGTGCAGCCGGATCTGCGGCGCAACCGCTACCCGGACCGCAAGAACACCAAGCAGATCGCCGAGATCATGCGCGCGGTCGCGCGGGACCTCGATCCCTGATCGGCGCTCCCCACCCACGTGCCATGAAAGGTCCTTTCCTTGCAAATTTTGCAAGGAAAGGACCTTTCATGGCACTCGCGTACGTCGATGCCTCGGGATCCTCGCCCGGTCCGTGAAGGCCTCCTTGAGGGACCCAGAGTCCCTCAAGGAGGCCTTCACGGACTCGAGGAGCGCCGCAGCTCAGGGAGCCCGCGCGGTGGTAGCAAAGGTCCCTTGCTCCCTCAGGCGGCCGGCGGCTCGACCTGCAGCGACCAGATGGCCGTCGTGACCGCCTCGGCGTCCTCCGGCCGTCCGGTCCGGCTGAGCACCGAAGCCTGCGCGACCTCGACGACGAGGATCTGGTCGTCGGGCCGCGGCGTCGTCACGGTGTAGGCGAACCGGTCCAGCGACGTGATGATGTCCTGCTTGAGTTCCTGCGGCTCGCCCTGGCCGTTCACGTACTGCACCGTGACCTTCCACGGCGTTTCCGCGATCGCGCTCGGCACCGAGATCTGCACCGGCTTCCCCGGCCGGATCCGCAGCTTGCCCGCGGCGTCGGGCCTGGTGGTGCACTGGGCGCTCTTGATGTCGCACGACGCCAGCGGGCCGACGTTCACCGTCTTGCCGTCGGCGAAGAAGGTCACCTCTTCGGGGCCGGGGGCCGCGCAACCGGCCACCACGAAACCACCCGCCGCGAGCAGGGCCAAAATACGAAGTCGCCGCATACGGTGAAGATTACGAGCCCGGCCGCCACCGGGAGTCACCGGGCTGCGAGGGGACCGGCGTTTCGCTGGTCGGCTCCGGGCGCAGCGGCCGGTCGCCGCCGAGACCCGGGACCAGCGAGGTCCCGCGCCGGACCATGAACGTCTGCGTGAACCCGACGGCCAGCAGGATCGACAGCACCAGGAAGCCGATCCAGTACGTCGGCGGCAGCAGCAGGCCGACGGCGCCACCGAAGCACCAGGACATCTGCAGCACGGTCTCCGACCGCCCGAACGCCGAGGCGCGCGACTCTTCCGGCAGGTCTTCCTGGATGACGGCGTCGAGGCTGATCTTCGCCAGCGCGCTCGCGGTCGCGCCGACGAGCGCCACGATCGCCGCCGTCGCCAGTCCGGCCGCCACGGTGGCGATGATCGCGATGCCGAGGCAGGCGCCGACGCAGGCCAGGATCACCTGATCCGGTTTGCCGAAGTGCAGCCGTGAACCCAGCGCGTTGCCGAGGAAACCACCCACACCCGCCGCGGCACCGATGATGCCGAGCAGCAGCAGCTGGTCGAACGGGCTCTGCCCGCTGCCTTCGGCCTGCGCCTTCACCGCGAACGCGGAGAACATCATCAGGAATCCGGTCAGCACGCGGACGGTGCCGTTGCCCCACAACGAGACGACGATCTGCCGCCCCATCGGCTGCCGCTGCTTCTTGACCCGCCGCTCGGGATGCGCGGACAGCGACGCCGGCACCTCGCCCTCGGTCTTCTCGACCCAGGACGGGATGCGCATCGACTGCACCGCGGCCGCGACGCAGATCAGCATGGTGAACCACAGCGCGCCCTGCGAGCCCCAGATCGCGTTGACCCCGCTCGCGAGCGCGCCGAACGCACCGGCGGCGACCAGGCCGAACACGGTCAGCCGCGCGTTGGTCTTGGACAGCGTGATCTCGGGCGGCAGCACCCGTGGGGTCACCGCGGCCTTGAGCACGGTGAACGACTTCGACAGCACCATCATGCCCAGCGCCGCCGGGTACAGGAGCCAGTCGTCGAAGTGCAGCGCCATCACGATCGCCATCAGCGCCTGCCCCGCCGAGGACACGCACATCGCCAGCCGTCGGCCGCGCTGGATCTTGTCCAGCGCCGGGCCGATCACCGGCGCGACCAGCGCGAACGGCGCGATCGTGATGAGCAGGTAGAGCGCGACCTTGCCCTTGCTCTCCCCGCTGGTGGCGGCGAAGAACAAGGTGTTCGCCAGCGCGATCGCCATCGCGGCGTCGCTGGCGTAGTTCAGCATCACCGCGTACGTCAGCGAAGTGAGGCCCGACTTGTCGGCGCCGTCCGCCTTCGTCGCGCGCTGGAACGCGCCGACGGCCTGCCCGGTGAGCTGACGGCTGCGCATCGCCGCGACCCGGGTGACCGTGATCTTCTTCGGCATCTTCGGCAAGGCGCCCGCGCGAGGCGGGACCGCGGTCGTCGGATGCTCGTGCGGCTGCTCCTGGGCGACCCGCGGCTCACCCGCGTATCCGCCGGTGTCGTAGTGCTCGTACTCGCCGCTGCCCGGTGGATGCTCGTCATAGAACCCGCCCGGACGACGCCGGACGGGTTCGGTCTGACGCTGCGAAGGATCCGGATACGGCCGCGCGCCACGAGGAGGCGTCCTCGGCGGTGGCGGTGGCGGCGGCGGTGGCTGGTGGTGTCCCATCGGGATCGCGCTGGTGCGCGCTTCGTCGGCGGTGGGACCGGCCGGATGCGGCTGGTACTGGGGCTGGTGCGGCGGCTGCGGGCGGGCCGCACGCGGCGCGGGCGGGGGCACCGGCTGCTGATCGACCCTGGTCGGCGGCGGTGCGGACCAGCTGCGTGCCTGGGCGGCGCCGGGCTCCGGCGTCCACTTCCGCTTGCTCTTGCGGCCACGCTCCTTGCCCGACCGGCCGGAACGCGTGCCGTCGGGTCCAGAGTTCGAGCCGAAGATTCCCACGGTTCAATCCTGCCTTACGCGAGGTCCGCTTCGCGCGTTCACCACTGCTTTCTCCATCCATGCCCCCGCCGCCACCCTCAAAGGAGAAGCAAGCTTCGCTGTTTTATGCCTGAACCGGGACGAATTTCACGCGGAACATCTTGGGCCAGAGCTTGCCGGTGATCAGGAATTCGTCGGTCCCGGGCACCGCCGCGATGCCGTTGAGGACGTCCGCGGCGCCCCGCTCGGCCCCGTCCAGCAGGCCGGAGGCGTCGATCTCGCCGGTGACCCGCCCGGTCGCGGCGTCGATCCGCAGGATCCGGTCGGTCTGCCAGACGTTCGCGTACACGGAGTCGCCGACGCATTCCAGCTCGTTCAGCTGGTCACGGCCGACATCGACACCGCCCGTCGGCGCGAAGGACACAGGGTCGCGGAAGGTCAGCTTCGACGACCCGTCGCTCATCACCAGCCGCCCGTCGCGATGACAGAGTCCCCAGCCCTCGCCGGTGTACGTCACCCGCCTCAGCTCGGCCAGTGTCTTGGCGTCGCGTTCGATCGCGACGCCGTCCTGCCAGGTGATCTGCCAGGCCGTCGCCCCGAGCACGGTGATGCCCTCGCCGAACAGGCCGGGCAGTTCCTGCCGGACCGCCGGCGCCGCACCCGCGGGCCCGGCCCGCATCGACGACTTCCCGACCAGGCCGGTGCCCTCGTACAGCGTCTCGCCGGAGAACTCGAGGCCCTGGGTGAAGGCGCCCGGGTCGTGGGGCAACGTCGAGAGCACCCGCACCTTCAGTTTCTCGGGCGCGGGCGGCGCGGCGTCGCTCACCGGCGCGGCGGCGCAGCCACCGAGGACGGCGGCCAGCAGGAGCGAGGTGGTCATCAGCGTGCGCACGCGGACAGCCTGACACGGACCGCGATATCGCGTGCGGCAGAATAGGGGTATGACCCTGCTGTTGACCCTGGACGACGGCTCCATCCAGCGCAAACTCGCCGAGGCGGTCGATCTGGCCCGCGCGGCGGTGCTGGAGGACGCCGGTGCCGAACAGGTCGGCGCGCACGTCGGCGTGGACTCCGAGGACGCGGTCTCCGCGAGCCACCTGTTCGAGGCGACCGTGACGGGGTATCGCGGCTGGCGCTGGTCGGTGACGGTCGCGCTCGCCGGTGAGGACGAGCCGATCACGGTCAGCGAGGTCGTGCTGATCCCGGGTCCGGACGCACGCGTCGCCCCGGCGTGGGTGCCGTGGGAGCGCCGCGTGCAGGCGGGCGACCTCGGCGTCGGCGACATCTTCCCGGTGGAGAAGGACGACCCGCGGCTCGTCCCCGCGTACCTGGAGTCCGATGACCCCGCGGTCGAAGCGGTCGCCAAGGAGACCGGGCTCGGCCGGGTCCACGTGCTGTCCCGGCACGGCAGGCTCGACGCCGCCGCCCGCTGGCACGGCGGCGAGTTCGGCCCGCGGTCGGACATGGCTCGCAGCGCGCCGGACGTCTGCGGGAGTTGCGGGTTCTTCGTGTCGCTCGCCGGTTCGCTCAGCGCGGCCTTCGGTGCGTGCACCAACGACATCTCCCCGGCGGACGGCCACGTCGTCGACGTCGAGTACGGCTGCGGCGCGCACTCCGAGATCGAGGTCGAGGTGACCTCGTCGGTGCCGGTCGCGGAACTAGTCTACGACGACTCGCTGATGGACTTCGAGCCTGCTCCGGAGACGCCCGTCGAGGCTCCCGAACCCGAGCCCGCCGAAGCCACGGTCGTCGACGAGTCCGAGGCCCCGGTGGCCGAGGCGCCCGAGACCGCCGAGGTCCAGCCGGAGGTCGAACCCGAGGCGGTGGCCGCCGAGACCACGGAAACGGCCGACGAGGCGCAGGTCGAGGCTGAAAGCGCCAGTGAGCACTGACCCGTTCGGCACCGAGCGGCTCCGCGCCGCCGTCCTGCGGGCGTGGGCCGATTCGCCGACGCGGTTCACCGAGGACACGAACACCGAGAACGACCTGCGGGTCGGCGGCTATCGCGACCGGTTGTTCGTCGAGCTGGCGCAGAACGCCGCCGACGCCGCCCTCGCCGCCGGTGATCGCGGCACGCTCCGGGTGTCCGTTGTGGACGGTGAGCTGAGGTTCGCCAACACGGGCGCGCCCTTGGACGCCCGCGGGGTCGAATCCCTTGCCTCCCTTCGCGCTTCCGGCAAGGGGGAGGAGACCGTCGGCCGGTTCGGCGTCGGATTCGCCGCCGTGCTCACGGTTTCCGCCGAGCCGAGGATCGTTTCGGTGACCGGCGGCGTCGCGTTCTCGGCGGAACGCACGCGTGCGGAAGCCGATCGCACCGGAGACGTTCCCGTGCTGCGGCTGCCGTGGCCGGTCGCCGAAGACGAGCCTCCCGTGCCCGAGGGTTTCACCACCGAGGTCCGGCTTCCGCTGCGCGAAGGCGTCGATGTCCGGGCCCTGCTGGCGGATCTGAAGAACGACATCGGCGATCTTCTGCTCACCTTGCCCTGGCTGGAAAGCGTCGAGGTCGAAGGCGGTGTCTGGCGCCGCTCCGATCTCGGTGACGGTGTCGTCGAGATCGCGTCGCCGGACGGTTCCGAGCACTGGCAGGTGCATCGCGGCGAGGTCGTCTGGGCCGTCCCGCTCGACGGATCAGGTTCACCCCGGCCGCTCGGTGACGACGTCCTGCACGCGCCGACCCCCACCGACGACGAGCTTTCCCTGCCGGCCAGGCTGATCGCGACGCTCCCGATCGAGCCGTCCCGGCGCCGCGCGCTGCCGGGTCCGGAGCTGACCACCGCGTTGAAGAACGCCGCGCGGGAGTACGTCGAGCTCGTCTGTTCCTTGCCGGGCAAGGAACGTCTGGCGCTCGTGCCCGGCGCGGGCTTCCCGCGTTCCACTGTGGACGGAACGCTGCGCGAGGCCATCCTCGAGAATCTCACCGACTCGCCTTGGCTTCCCGCGCAGGAGGGTGACGATCTGCCGGGGCGTCAGGCGCGTGTCCTTTCGGTGGACGTGCCGGGATTGGCGCCGCTGCTGGCCGATCTCGTGCCCGGCTTGATTTCACTGTCCGGTGTGGACCTTCGCGCGGTCGGCGCGCGGTCGCTTTCGCCCGCCGAAGCCATCGAACTGCTGACCGGGGCCCAGCGCGAGCCCTCGTGGTGGCGTTCGCTCTACGACGTGCTGCTCCCGGCGCTCGAAGCACACGACCTCGCCAAGGACGATCTCGGCGCGTTGCCGGTACCGATGTCCGACGGCCGCACCTTGCCCGGTGTCCGCGACGCGCTGCTCGTCGGTGGCTCGGCGGAACTGCTCGAACTCCTGTCCGATGTGGACATAATCGGGCTGCGGCTGGTGCATCCGGCCGCCGCGCATCCGTTGCTGGAACGCTTGGGTGCCAAGCACGCCGAGGCGAGCGACCTGCTCGAAGCCGACGCGCTGAGCGCGGCCGTCGAACGCAGTGTCGAAGACGTCCGGTCCGGTTTGGACGGTATGGCGCTCGCGGGCGCGGTGCTCCGCCTGATCGCCGAGGTCGGCGACGAAGCCCCCGATTGGGCGGGTGCGCTGGCCCTGCCGAGCGAGGACGGCTGGCGTCGCGCGGACGAACTCGTCCTGCCGACGTCGCCGCTGGGCGACATCTTCGACCCCGAGGTCTTCGAAGAAGACGGCGCTTTGTCCGTGCTGGACGAGGAATTCGCCGAAGACTGGCCGGTGGCGACGCTCGTCGCGGTCGGCGTGCTCGATTCGTTCGCGATCATCACCGACGACGAACCCCTCGAACCCGAACACGGGCTGCCCGAGGAGCACGAGTGGTGGGATTCCCGGGAACGGCCGCCGTCGCGGGTGCTCGCCGTGCGCGATCTCGACCTCGTCGGTGACGACGCCTGGCCGGAGGCGCTGCGCCTGCTCGCGGCGCGTCCCGAAACCTGGCGGGCCCTCACCGAACCCGGCGGGCACACCGGCTGGTGGCTCGCGCGGTACGCGTTGCTGGACGGGCACGCCCCGCTCGACTGGCGGATGCCGGAAGCGTCCGCGCTGGCCGGGCTCTACGACGTCGTCCCGGATTCGGGACTGAGCAAGGAGATCCTGCTCGCCGCCGGTGTCCGGACGGAGCTGGGGGCGGACGCCGAAGACGTCGAGGATCTCCTGGATCGGCTCGGGGATCCCGAGCGCAAGGTGAGCCCCGGGCTCGCTTCCCGCGCGCACGCGGCCCTCGCCGAGTACACAGTGGACGTTCCCGCGCCGGACCGCGTCCGTGCCGCGGACGGCTCGGCCGTCGACGCTCACGACGCCGTGGTGCTCGACGTGCCGTGGTTCGCCGCCGTACTGGCGCCGGAGCGGATGGTCGTCTCGGCGAGCGGCGCCGCCGCGCTGGCGGAACTGCTGGACCTGCCGGTGGCGAGCGGACTCGACGCCAAGGTCACCGAAGACGGCGAGTACGTGCCGTGGACGGAGCTGTCCGCGCTCCGGCTGGCCGCCGATCAGCTGGGCGTCGAACTGCCCGAGGGCGGCGTGCTGCTGCACGAGGCACTGACGGTGACCTTCGAGGACACCGAGCACGAGGTCGCCTGGTGGTCCGACGGCAGGCTGCACGCCGCCGACACCCCGGAAGGCCTCGGCCGGGCCTTCGCCTGGGCCACGGACCGCTGGGCCGACCGTCACGTCCTGACAGCCCTGCTCGACGACCCCTCGCCCTCCGCGCTCCTGAACTGACCGCGTTTCGTCCTCTGAATGCGGGGGTTAGAGGCGCTGGGCGCTCTTCGAGCCCCGGCGGGCGGCGGCGCGCTGCCAGGCGATGATCGCGAGACCGATGAAGCCGAGCACGACGCCGGAGAACGCCGTCTGCACCCAGATGCCGTCGGTCACAAAGAACAGGACCACGGTCGCGACCGCCCAGAGCGAGGTACCTACGATCACGACCGGCGTCAGGTCGGTCAGCCGCTTCGGCAGCTCCGGCGTTGGCCGCAATGAACCGTTTACTTCCCCGGAATTGATCGATTCGCCCACGTGGGGAAGGGTACCCGGCAACGGGCGAAGGGTGGTACGCGATGGCGGAGCAGCGCACCCGGTCCACACTGGACCGGTTCTTCAAGATCAGCGAGCGCGGCTCGACACCGGGGCGGGAGATCCGCGGCGGGATCGTCACCTTCTTCACGATGGCCTACATCGTGGTGCTGAATCCCCTGATCCTCGGCAGTTTCTCCGCCGAAGACGCGGGCGCGCACAAGGACGTCCTCGGCAACATCCTCCCCGTGCCGCAGGTCGCCGCGGTGACCGCGCTGGTCGCCGGCGTGCTGACGATCATCATGGGCCTGGTCGCGAACTACCCGTTCGCCATCGCCACCGGCCTCGGTATCAACAGCCTGATCGCGGTCACCTTCGCCTCCCAGATGACCTGGCCGGAGGCGATGGGCCTGGTGGTGATCGAGGGCCTTGTCATCGTCCTGCTGGTGTTCGCCGGCATCCGGACGGCGGTGTTCAACGCCGTGCCACCGCCGCTGAAATCCGCGATCGCGGTCGGCATCGGCCTGTTCATCTGCCTGATCGGCCTGGTCGACGCCGGCTTCGTCCGCCGCGTCCCGGACGACGCGAAGACGACCGTGCCGGTCGGGCTGGGCATCAACGGCTCGATCGCCTCGTGGCCGACGCTGGTGTTCGTCGTCGGCCTGCTGGTCACCGGCATCCTGGTGGCGAAGCGGGTCAAGGGCGCGATCCTGATCGGTGTCCTCGCGTCGACCGTGCTGGCGATCGTCGTCGAGGCGATCACCAAGGTCGGCCCGTCCAAGGGCGTCAACCCGCAGGGCTGGAACCTCGGCTACCCGGCGCTGCCGGATCAGGTCCTCGGGCTGCCGGACCTCTCGCTGGTCGGCGATATCTCCTTCGGCGCCTGGACGCGACTGCCGATCATCACCGTCGTGCTGCTGGTGTTCACCCTGGTGCTGGCGGACTTCTTCGACACCATGGGCTCGATGACCGGCCTGGCGAAGGAAGGCGGGCTGCTCCCGGCGGACGGCAAGCTCCCGAACGTCGGCAAGGCCCTGTTCGTCGACGGCACCGCCGCGGTGGCGGGCGGCTTCGCGTCGTCGAGTTCGAACACCGTCTTCGTCGAATCCGCGTCCGGTATCGCCGAGGGCGCCAGGACCGGGCTCGCGAACGTCGTCACCGGCGTGCTGTTCATCGCGGCCATGTTCCTGACCCCGCTTTACCAGGTCGTCCCGGTCGAGGCCGCCGCTCCGGCGCTGGTCGTCGTCGGCGCGCTGATGATGAGCCAGGTCAAGGAGATCGACTTCTCCGACTTCACCGTCGCGCTGCCCGCGTTCCTGACCATCGTGGTCATGCCGTTCACCTACTCGATCGCCAACGGCATCGGCGCCGGCTTCGTCAGCTACGTCGTCATCCGCGCGGTCACCGGCAAGGCCAAGGGCGTGCACCCGCTGATGTGGGGTATCGCGGCGATGTTCGTGGCCTATTTCGCGGTCGGGCCCATCCAGGCCGCGTTCAACTGACCAGCGGTTATGTCATCCGTGGGCGATCTCACGGGCCGATGATCCGATCGTGAGGTATGCTAACTATATGTCCGGAGACACGCACGAGCGCTCACTGGCGAGCCGCCTGCGTCTCGCGGTGGTGCGGCTCAATCGACGGCTACGGGCCCAGCGTGCCGGTGACGGCATCTCGTTGACCCAGGTGTCCGCGTTGTCGACGCTGCACAAATGCGGTGCGCTGACCCCCGGTCAGCTCGCCGCGAAGGAAGGCGTCCAGCCGCCCTCGATGACGAGGGTGATCGCCGCGCTCGAGGAGATGGGTTACGTCGAGCGCAGGCCGCATCCGACGGACGGCCGCCAGGCCATCGTCGAACTGTCCGATCGCGGCCGGGCCTACGTGATCGAGCAGATCACCGCGCGGGAGATCTGGCTGGACAAGCAATTGGCGGAGTTGAGCGCCGAAGAACGTGAAGTGCTCTCTCGCGCCTCCGAGATCATCGACAGGATGGCGGGGAACTAACAGCGGTGACGACCACGGGTAACGAAACACAGTGTCCTTCCAAGACCACCGTTACCCGGGAACCCGCACCACCGCCACCACCCGCGCGCGAGAAGCCGCGCGGGAGCATGTTCTCCTCGCTGAAGGTCCGCAACTACCGGCTCTTCTTCACCGGCCAGGTCATCTCGAACATCGGCACCTGGATGCAGCGCATCGCTCAGGACTGGCTGGTGTTCACCCTCAGCGGCAACGACCCGATCGCGCTCGGCATCGCGGTCGCGCTGCAGTTCGCGCCGACACTGTTCCTCTCGCTGTGGGCGGGTGTGCTGGCCGACCGCGTCGACAAACGACGGCTGCTGATCGGTATCCAGATCGCCGTCCTGACGCAGGCGGTGATCCTCGGCGCCCTCGACCTGAGCGGGATCGCGGCGCTCTGGCACGTGTACCTCCTCTGTTTCACCCTCGGCGTGACGGCGTCGCTGGAAGTGCCCGCGCGGCAGTCGTTCGTCGCCGAGATGGTGGGCAGGGACAAGGTCACCAACGCCGTCGCGCTCAACTCGTCGATCTTCAACATGGCCCGGATCGTCGGCCCCGCCATCGCGGGTTTCGCGATCACCTGGGTCGGCACCGGCTGGCTGTTCATGGCGAACGCGGTGAGCACGGGCGCCGTCATCGCCGCGCTGGTGCTGATGAACCCGGACAAGCTCTTCCGCGGCCCGGCCATCCCGCGCGAGAAGGGGCAGCTCGTCGAGGGGCTGCGGTACGTCCGGCGGCGCAGTGACCTGATGACCGTGATGGTGCTGGTGTTCTTCGTGAGCACGTTCGGCATCACGTACTTCACGTCGCTGCCGATCGTCGCCGCGAACGTCTTCCACACCGACGCCGACGGCTACGGTCTGCTGTCGACGCTGGTCGCCGTCGGCACCTTCACCGGCGCGCTGATGTCGGCCCGTCGCAACACCCGCAGTGGTCCGCGCGTGCGGCTGCTGCTGATCTCGGCGTTCCTGCTCGGCGCGTTCGAGGTGATCACCGCGTTCATGCCGACGTACCTGACCTTCGGCCTCGCGCTCATCCCGCTCGGCTTCGCCACGATCACCTTCCTGAACACGGCGAACGCGCTCGTGCAGACCGCGGTCAGCCCGGAGATGCGCGGCCGGGTGATGGGCCTGTACGTGCTGGTGCTGATCGGCGGCAACCCCATCGGCGGCCCGATGACCGGCTGGATGGCCGACGCCTTCGGCGGCCGCTCGCCGTTCTACATCGGCGGCGCGATCTCGGCGGTCGCCGCGGTGGTGTGCGCCGTCGTGCTGATCCGCCGTGGCGGGGTGAGCCTGCCGGTGCGGCGGTTCGGGAACGGTCTGCGCGTGCTGAAACGGGAACGGGTGTGAACCGGCTCGGCGTCGAACCGTCGGGGACCGGGTTCCTCGACTGGACGATCGACGGCGTCGCGCTGCGCTCGATGGTTCCCGCTGAGCAGCGGACGCCGTTGTTCCTGGACGACGACAGGTGGCGCGAGTCCGCGGTCGAGACGCTTCGCCGTCTTCTGGGGCGCCTGCCGGGCGATTTCGACGACGGCCGGGTCGCGCTGCTGATGTGTCCGCAGTGTGGCGATCTCGGCTGTGGTGCCTACAGCGTCGAAGTCGTCTTCGGCGACGATGTGGTCGAGTGGCGGGCCTTCGGCTGGCAAACCGACTACGAGCCGTTCGACGACCCGGAGGAGTACCGGTTCACCGGCGCCCGCTTCGAGCGGACGGCATACGAGACGCTGCTCGGCGACCTCTTGTCGAACTACCGCGCCTAGCGGCCGAGCAGCGGCGGCACCATCTTCTCGGCGAGGGCCACGAGGTCGCCGGTGCCCTTGAACTTGAGCGTCTGCCCGGCCGGATCGCCGGTGAGCTGCACGACGACGCCTCGTCCGTCGACTTGGGCAGGCAGCCCGGCGACGGTCGTGGTCGGGGCGACGGCGGTGGACAGCTCGCTGTAGTCCGCGGTCACGCCGTTCAGCTCGCATCCGGCGAAGAACGTCGGCTTCGCCGTGTCGGCCGGGACGCCGAGCGCGCGGCCGAGTTCTCCGCACAGCAGCCACGAGATCACCGGCAGCGGCTTGTCCTTGATCGGACCGAGTTCCGTCTTCTCGAGCGGGATCTCGCCGTTCTCGCCGATTTTCGGCAACTTCGGCCCCGGCGGCATCGCGCCCGCGATCAGCGCTTCGGCGAGCGCTCTCGCCTTCTTCTCGGTTTCCGGGCTCTTCACGGTCCTGCCGCGGATCGAGACGTGCAGCACGGGCGAGGCGCCATTGTGCGGCGCGACTTCGACGAGCTCGACGCTCAGGCTGGTGCCGTCCTCGTTCGTGGCGATGACCGCTAGCTTGCCCGCGACCGTGGTCCTCGTGGGCAGCCCGCGGCTCGTGTCGTCCGGCAGCGCCGGTGCCATCTGCGCGCTTACGTCGAGCTGCGCGGTGACCGCGTGGCAGGACTGGCCGGCCTCGCGAAGCGTGCGGCCACCGAGGATCTCCTCCCAGCGCTGCTCCGGGATCGCCTGGCACAGCACCTGCGCGGCGGTTTCGTCCGTCAGCGCGGCCACCATCTCGCCCGTCGGCATCGTGACCGGGCGGAGCGCCTGTCCGGACCTGGACGGCCAGGTCGCGGGGAGCTCGGCTTCGGGCTCGTCGTCCTGGTTCAGCACGGTGATCGCGACGACGATGCCGACGCCGAACAGCAGCAGCACACTGACCAGCGCGCAGCCCGCCCAGATCCACATCGGACGGTCGGTCTTGCGCGCGATGGCGCGGTAGTCGTTCGGGGTGGCCACGGGGGTGAAGCTAGTCCGTCGGGCGCCCGCTGTCCGGTGAAACGCCCAAAGGCTCGTGAGTGGTAAGGACGGTTAGAACCGTCCTTACCACTCACGAGTCAGGTGCGTTCCCCTCTCGTGGGGGAGCCCGAAGCACCACCGGAGGGAACCGCCGCGAAGCGCGTCCGACGAGGCTTCAAGACATGGACAGCACAGCGTTTCGCAGCGTTCCAGGAGTGCCCGGATGGGCGAAGTGGTCGGCGCACACCGTCGCACTGGTGAACGTCCCGTCCGGCCTTTGGCGGCTGGGGCTCGCGGTCGGGATCCCGTTCGGGCTGGCTCAGTCCGAATTGGACAGCTTGAACACTCCCGGCTGGGGCTCGCTCTATCTCGTGTTCCTCGCCGTGTTCTCGGAAGCCGTCGCCTTCCTGGCGCTCGGTCTCATCCAGCCGTGGGGCGAGACCTGGCCGAGATGGCTTCCGTTCGTCGGCGGCAAACCCGTTTCCGCCCGCAAGGTGGTGGTCGTCTCCTCGCTCGGCGCTTTGGCCACGACGGTCTACGGAGGCTTCTTCGTGTACACGACCTTCATCGGTGAAATGGCGGGCGAGCCCTGGGCGTACTGGCTGGTCGTCGTCCTCTACGCGCCGTTGGTGCTTTGGGGACCGCTGCTCGCGGCGGTGACGTGGCATTACCACCGGCGCCGTGGCACCGCACTCACGTGATTGAAGCCGCAACTCACGTGATTGAAGCCGCAACTCACGTGATCAGCGCCGGAACACCCCGAGCGGCCTCCGATCACGCGAGTCACGTCCCTGATCACGCGAGTCACGCCTCCGCGCACGCCACGCCTGGGTGTCCCAGTCCGTGAAGGCCTCCTTGAGGGACCCAGAGTCCCTCAAGGAGGCCTTCACGGACTTTCGACCAGGCGCGGCCACTCACGACCACCTCGCTGACGGAGGCGGTTCCAGCGCCTCCCGCAGCTCGCCGTCCAAGGCCGCCGCGATGTCTTCGACGGTCCAGCCGTCCCGGTCCAGCACGGGGTCCTTGATCGCGGTTTGCCGCAGCACGCACAGGATGTCGCCGCGGAACCGGAGGATCTGCCCGGTGATCCCCGCCGAGAGGTCGCTGAGCAGGTACGTCACCAGCGGCGCCACCCGTTCCGGGGTGTGCTCAGGGGTCTGGACGACGCTCGGATCGTTCCGGGCCATCCGCGTCCAGGCCACCGGCGCGACGGCGTTGACCCGGATGCCGTGTTCGGCCAGGTCCACCGCCCACGAGGCGGTCATGGAGGCGACGGCGCCTTTCGACGCCGAGTACGCGGCCGCGCGCCGTTGGCCGATCATCGAGCCGGAGCCGACGTTCACGATCAC
The DNA here is from genome assembly GCF_051373225.1 of Amycolatopsis sp. w19. NCBI lineage: Bacteria > Bacillati > Actinomycetota > Actinomycetes > Pseudonocardiales > Pseudonocardiaceae > Amycolatopsis > Amycolatopsis sp. w19. The sequence goes on from NZ_JBPQFM010000003.1 coordinate 225,975, forward strand.
GCCGCCGCCCTGGGCATGCAGTACCTTCGCCGCCGCGGTCCCGCAGAACAGCGGGCCGAGCACGTTGACCTCGACCACTTCACGCATCCGCGCGGGGTCGGCCGCCCATGGCTCGGCCCGGTAGTTGACGCCGGCGTTGTTGACCAGGCCGTCGAGGCGTCCGAATTCGGCGACGCACCGGTCGATCAGTCCGGCGGCCTGCTCCGCGTCGGCGACCGAACCCTCATGGGACACAGCCCGCCCGCCCAGTGCGCGGATCTCCCGCGCGACCTCGTTCGCGATCCCCGCTTCCACGTCGTTCACCACGACCGCCGCGCCCTGTGCGGCCGCATCGTGCGCGAAAGCCCTGCCCAGGCCCTGTCCGGAGCCGGTGATCACCACGGCCTTGCCGCTGAGAAGAGTCATGGGACAAGTCACTCATAAGGGTGAGATCGGCGTCTCTCGACCGAACCCCTTGCCGGGGAAGATGAGGTTAGGCTAACCTCATACACGTCCGCTTCGTGGTGGGAGCGGCAGTCAGTTCGGGAACGGACGAAGCCCCGCAACCGGGTCACCCCCGGAGGCGGGGCTTCGTTCATTCCGGAGGATTCATGGTCGATGACCGCGCCGCTCGGGTCAAGGCACCGGTCGAGTTCGATCCCGAACTCCTTCCGATACGCGTCCAGGATCTCCTGGTCACCCGAAAGCCTGGTCTCCGTGCGGACGCCGTGGGTGGTGACGATCAGCTTGTCACCCGCCAGCGTGACGCGGCCGTGCTTGGTCGGCAGCGAGCAGGTCGGCCCCTGCGTGAAATGCGAGTCCGGTGAGGTCGCCTGCCAGAACGCCGTCGGGACGAACTCGTCCAGCGCCCGCGGCCGCCGCTCGATCCGGTACTGGGGCTTGCCGTCCTGGAGGACGTCGATGTCGCCGTAAGGCGCGTCGAGCACCAGGAACTCGCCGTCCGGGTCGGCCTGCGCCTCGGTGGCGGACAGCCGCAGCGGGAACCGGCTGAACCGGCCGAAGCCGACGTCCGCCAGCCACGGCTCCTCCAGCTCGACACGGACGACGGCGTGGTCGAACGGCCGCCCGAGGGTCCCGTCCGGCCGGAAGACCTTCGCGGCCTGCAGAGTGACGTTGAAGCCCAGCTCGCCCAGCAAGGCGGCGAAGAGCCCGTTCAGCTCGTAACAGAAGCCACCACGGCGCCGCCGCACGATCTTGTCGAACAGTGTCTCGGCGTCCAGGACGATCGGTTCGCCGAGGTGGATGCTCAGATTCTCGAACGGCACCACCGCGAGATGGTGCTCCTGCAGCGTCCGCAACGCGGCGACGTCCGCGGCGGCGGGGCGGTCGAGCCCGAGTCGGTCGAGGTATGCGGCGACGTCCATGCGACCACCTTGACACCTCGACTTGGCTGGAGGTCAAGAAACGAAGAACGGGGCCCTCCCGGAAGGAGAGCCCCGTTTCGTGGCGAGAAGTCAGCCGAGCAGCAGGCCGTTGCCACCGGCGACGGCGTTGTCGAACCGTTTGGAGATCTCGGCCCAGTTGAAGATGTTCCAGAGCGCCTTGACGTAGTCCGGCTTCACGTTCTTGTAGTCCAGGTAGAACGCGTGCTCCCAGACGTCGACCAGCAGGATCGGCGTGGTCGGGAGGACCAGGTTGTTGTGGTGGTCGCGCAGCTGCTGGGTGATCAGCGTCTTGCCGATCGGGTCCCAGGAGAGCGCGGCCCAGCCGTTGCCCTGGATCGTGGTGGCGACCGCGGTGAACTGCGCCTTGAACTTGTCGAAGGAGCCGAACGCCTCGTCGATCGCGGAGGCCAGCTCGCCGGTCGGCTTGTCGCCGCCTTCCGGGGAGAGGATCTTCCACCACACGACGTGGTTGGCGTGCCCGGCGAGGTGGAACGCCAGCGTGGTCTGCAGGCCGACGATGTCACCGAAGTTGCCGGCCTCGCGGGCCTCGGCGATCTTGTCGAGCGTGTCGTTCGCGCCCTTGACGTAGGTCGCGTGGTGCTTGCTGTGGTGCAGCTCGTTGATCTCGCCCGAGATGTGCGGCGCCAGAGCGCTGTAGTCATAGTCGAGATCGGGGAGCACGTAGCGGGCCATCGGCCCTCCTTCTGTCTTCGACACAAGTTTCCAAGGACGAACTTAGTCGTCTTCACCCGTTTGCGGCGACCGGGGGCGCCGCGTTTCTCCCCAGGTGGAACGACCCGTTCGTAGCGGCTGTACCCGGTGGGGCCACCGCCTGAAACCCACCCTGCTAGCTCCAGTTAGCTGGAGGTCAAGGCGATGTGACGGCGGTCATCAAGCCAGGTAGGGCAGTCCCACCAGGTGATAGGAGGCGATGACGCCGAGGAAGGCGAGCAGGGCAACGGAAACCACCGTGTAGGTGATCCTGGCGGGCGTGGTCCACCAGCCGCGGGCCCAGGCGAGCACCGCGCAGACGACGGCCGCGCCGGTCAGGAGCAGGACGGCGTTCGGCAGGAGCAAGGTGACGCTCAGCAACGGCGAGTGCCCGGACGTCAGCGCGACGGCGGCGGCGCTCAGATCGCTCATGAGCAGGGCGAAACCGGTCGTGAACAGCAGGACGGCCAGCGCCGCGGACCAGGCGGCGACGGTCGCGAACCGGGCGCCCGGCGGGTTCCGCTCCCGGCCGCGCCGGACGAGCGCGCGGATCGGCCACCACACCAGCGCGCCCAGGAGGAGCAGCAGCGCGACACCGAGGATCAGCAGGTGGGTGGAGGGCGAGCCGAGCCAGGACACCCGTTCGTAGGAGGAGTTCGGGTCGTCGCCCGCGAAGAGCAGGACCTCCTCGCCGGACTCGCGGAACGCGATGCGCTCACCGGCGGCGTCGGTGAACAGCCCCGGTTCGGTCTGTGTCCAGCGCCGGGTCCCCTCTCCGAGGCCGGAAGTCGTCAGCGCGCCGTCGCCGTCCGCGGTCACCGTGACACCGCCCGCGAGCGCACGGACCTTGGTGAAGCTGTCGTAGTCCAGCCGGGTGTTGTTGTAGCTGCCCTCGAACCTCGAGACATCACCCGCGAGCTTCACGGGAGCGAGGACGGGCGTGGCGGGCTGTAGCCGGTCGACGAAGGCTTTCAGCACCTCGGCGGTCACCGCGGCGGCGTCGCCGGAGAACGCACCGCCGTTGAACGCCAGGTACACGCCGGTGTTCTTCTCCGGCACGAGTTCCAGCACGCTGAAGAAACCCGGTGAGTCACCGGTCTTCTCCACCAGGCGCAGGCCGTTCAGATACCGCTCGGAGAAACCGAAACCCATCGCGGGCAGGCGCGGATCGTTGCGGAACCGCGCTCCGTGCAGCTGGTCGAGCAGCGGGCGGCTGAACGCGCCGGGGACGAGGTTCGCGGACAGGTAGCGGCCCATGTCGGCGGGAGTCGCGACGTTCCCGTCGCCCGCGGGCGGTTCGGGGCCGAAGTTGGCGGGCGGCACGACCTGCGCGGACCCGTCCCAGCGGTAGCCGGTCGCCGGCGGGACATCAGGCGTGGGCTGGGCGACGCTGCTGTCCTTCATCCCCAACGGTTCGAAGATGTGTTGCCGCACATAGTCCGAATAGGACTGTCCTGACGCGAGCTCGACGAGATGCCCGGCCAGCGCGTAGCCGTAGTTCGAGTAGAGGGCGACCTCGCCGGGCGGGCGGATCCGGGTGGGCATCTCGGCCGCGAGGTGCTCCGCGAGCGTCGGCAGTTTCTCTTCCCGTGGCGTGAACATCCGGTACACGCGGTCTTCGAAGCCCGCGGTGTGGGTGAGCAGGGAGGACAGGGTGACCGGGCGGCCGGGGAAGGTTTCGGGGATCTTGAACGATTTCAGGTACGTGTTGACGTCGGCGTCCAGTGCGAGCTTGCCCTGTTCGACGAGCTGCATCGCGGCCGTCGCGGCGATCGACTTGCCGACGGAGTTGATCAGGAACCCGGTGCGCTCGGGGTCGACCTTGGTCTGGGTGTCCACTGAGGACGCCCCATAACCCGCCGAGAACACCGTCTTGCCGCCTTCGACGACCACTACGGCGGCGCCGGGGATGTGGTGCTCGGCAAGGCTTCGCGGAAGGATCTCGTCGAAGACTCCGGCCGCCGAAGCGGGGGTCGTCGCCGCTTGGGCGGCGGGAGCGGTCAGGACCGTCGCGACGGTCAGCAGGGCGGCGGTGGCCGCGATTCGGAACATACCTGGAAAGTTAGGGATTTCCCCGGGGTGAGGGGATCCGGCGGGCCGCCCATCGCGGGGTGGGGCCGGCCCTACCCCGCGACCGGACGCACGAGGTCAGGCGGCCCGGTACTCGTCCAGCTCGCTCGCCAGCTCGTCGAACACCGCGATGTTGCACTCGAAGGCCGCGATGGCCTCCTCGATCAGCCGCGCGCGTTCGTCCTCGCTCCACGGCGCCGCGTTCAGCTGTTCGCGGTAGTTGTCCCGGAACTTCGGAGCGCTGCCCAGCTGGTCGAAGTGGTAGAACAGCGACCCCGCCTCGTTGAGCTCGTACTTGCGCTCCAGCAGCCGCCGGATGACCTGACCGCCGGCGATGTCGCCGAGGTAGCGCGTGTAGTGGTGGGCGACGAATCCGCCGGACCAGTCCGACGCCTCGGCCACGCGCCGCGCGTAACGCTCCGTCGAGGGCAGCGGCCGGACGGTCTCGCGCCAGTCCGGGCCGACGAGGTGTTCGAGGTCGCGTTCGAGGCTGGGCAGCCGCCGCAGCTCCTCGAAGACGAACTTGCCCGCCACCGGGTCTTTCGCCAGCTTGTCGGCGGCCTGCTCGATCGCCTGGTAGATGAAGTAGTACTGGATCGCCAGCCGCGTGTACCCGTCGCGCGTGAGCTCGCCGCCGAGCAGCGCGTTCATGTACTCGGAGTGGTTGGCCCGCTCGTGGGCGGGCAGGGTGGAGGCGCGCAGGGCCGCGGAGAACGGCCCGGATTCGACGTCGGTGGTCACCGGCATGGACAGAGCCTCCAAGCATCGATCTGACATGCTGTCAGAAAGAGCGTAAGGCACAACTGCGGGTTAGGCTACCCTAATTTACGGGTTTTCCGACATCCCGACCGCTCTGAGCACGAAGCGCACGGCTCCCTCGATCGCGTCGTCCAGCCGTTCGGGTGGCACGTCGACCACCTGACGGCTGCCGAGCGCGGCGGTGATCATCGGGATCAGGACGTCCGGATCCTCGTCCGGTACGCCCTCCGCGAGGATCTCCCGCAGCTGGCCGGTGATCGGATCGGCATGCGCGCTGATCCGCCGGTACGCGGCGGGCGCCAGCGCCGACGCGAGCGCCGTCCCCGGCGGCAGGTGGTACTCGGCGAGCACCCGCAGCTGGAGCCGGACGAACGTCGAAAGCTTCCCGACCGGGGTGTCGGCGGTCGCGACGGCCGCCGTCAGCCGTTCGACGTACCGCGTCGCCTCGTCCTCGACGAAGGCCACCAGCAGGCTTTCCTTGTCGGGGAAGTGGTTGTACATCGCCGTCCGGCCGAGGCCCGCTTCGGCGGCGACACCGGCGAGCGTGATCGCGTCGAACCCGCGTTCGTACAGCTGGCCGCGCAGGACGTCGAACACCCTGCTGCGGACCTCGCGCCGGTGCTCCTCCAGCGAGCGGCCGATGATCTTGGGCACGAGCCACCTCCCTGGAAGGAAACTCTAAACCCGGTGTCTCAAAGCGCGCTTTCGGATTTCCGTAGCCGGGCCGCGGCGTCAGCTGGTCACTCACCCGGCCGTGACAGCGGCCCACCTCCGCAAATCCGAGGCCTCCGGCCGAAAAGAAACGCGCGCGCGTGTCCTCACGGCCCAGCCGAGCCTCGGTTTGAGAGGCACCCCCTAAGCCTCCAGTGGCCAGGTGTGCACCGGCGTCTCCGTGGCGGACAGCTCCAGATACCGGCCCAGCATCCGGTTCAGCGCGGTCTCCCGTTCGGCGCCGCGCTCCTCCGCGCGCAGGACGTACTCCCGCTGCCACGCCGCGCCGGTCCGCCTGGTGAGACACCGCTGCTCGATGATGCCCAGATAGCGCTCTCTTGCCTCGTCCGAAACGTCCGACCGGCGCAGTCCCTCGTGCGCCAGCGGCAGCAGGACCCGCAGAACCAGCTCGTCCGGCGGGATCCAGCCGATACCCGGCCAGTACAGCTGCGCGTCGAAACCCCGGCGCGCGCCCGCGTACATGTTCTCCTCGGCGGCCTGGAACGACATCTGTGTCCACACTGGACGGTCGGCCTCGGCGAGGGCCCGCTGCGCGCCGTAGAAGAAGGCGGCGTTCGCGACCATGTCGACGACGGTCGGGCCGGCGGGCAGCACGCGGTTCTCCACCCGCAGATGCGGAAGGCCGTCGACGACGTCGTACACCGGCCGGTTCCAGCGCCAGACGGTGCCGTTGTGCATCCGCAGCTCGGTGAGTTTCGGCGCCTGCCCGGAGTCGAGCGCCTCGATCGGATCCTCACGATCGGTCTCGGGCAGGAGGCCGGGGAAGTACCGGACGTTCTCCTCGAACAGGTCGAAGATCGACGTGATCCACCGCTCGCCGAACCACACCCTCGGCCGCACGCCCTGGTTCTTCAGTTCTTCGGGCCGGGTGTCCGTGGCCTGCAGGAACAGCGGGATCCGGGTCTCGTGCCAGAGCGCCTTGCCGAGCAGGAACGGCGAATTCGCGCCGACGGCGACCTGGACGCCTGCCAGCGCCTGCGCCGCGTTCCAATGCGCCGCGAACTCCTCCGGCGCGACCTGCAGATGCAGCTGGACGGAGGTGCACGCGGCCTCGGGGAGGATCGATTCGGAGTAGCTGCGCAGCCGCTCGGGCTGCCTGCCCGGCAGCGGCGCGCCCTCCATCGAGAGGACCGTGCGCTCGCCGCGAGCGGCGAAGATCCGGTCATTGAGCAACGAATAACGGGCGTTGTTGGTGAGCCACTTCTGGTCGAAGTGCTCGTGCCGCAGCGTCGGGAGGATGCCGATCATCGCCAGCGAGGCGCCGGATTCCTCGGCCTTGCGCGACGCGGCGCCCAGATACGCGTTGAGGTCCTCCTCCAGCTGCAGCGCGGATTCGCCGGCCAGCGGCCGCGGCGGCACGTTGAGCTCCAGGTTGTGCTGGCCGAGCTCGGTGGTGAACGACGGGTCGTTCAGCGCCTCGAGCACCGTCGTGTTCGTCATCGACGGGCGCATCTCCGCGTCGACGAGGTTCAGCTCGACTTCGAGCCCGATGTTCTTGCGCGGGAAGGAAAAACTCCCATCGGTGAGCATTCGGGCCAAGGTGTCGAGGCAACGCTGGACCTTCCGGCGGTAACGTCCGCGATCCTGGGGTTCACAGGGGTCCGCCGAAAGATTCTTACCCATGTTCGTCGAGCTCCTCATTGGCCACGCTCCGCGGGATCCAGGCGGGACTGCCAGGCGGCCCAACGGTTTCACGCATCGCTGTCGCCCGGCTAGCGGCCAAACTGGTGCTCTCTGTCACTAGGGGTTAACTGACAGCAAAATACCTCCGTTCGTACCACCTACCCGTCGACGTTCGGACGCAAACACCGCGCAGCGGGCGGATGACACACTCTCCGGGTGGCTGAACTGATCACCATCGACGACCGTGACGACCCGCGGCTCGACGATTTCCGCGACTTGTCCACAGCCGATCGGCGTCCCGATAGGCCGGGTGGGCGTGGCTTTGTGATCGCCGAGGGCACCGTCGTGGTCGAGCGGTTGCTGAAATCCCGCTATCCGGTCCGTTCCCTTCTCGGTGTGGAGCGGCGATTCCACGAATTGGGCGAAGCCCTGGACGCGGTCGACGTCCCCGGTTACGTGACTTCGGCCGAGACGATGGCCGACGTGGTCGGATTCCACCTGAACCGCGGGATCCTGGCCGTCGCCGACCGGCCGGTTCCGCCGCCGTCGGTCGAAGACGTCATCGACGGCGCACGGGTGCTCGCGATCCTGGAAGGCGTCGGTGACCACGAGAACCTCGGATCGTTGTTCCGCAACGCGGCCGCGCTCGGCGTCGACGGGATCCTGCTCGGCGCCGGCTGCTCGGACCCGCTGTACCGGCGCAGTGTCCGCGTCTCGATGGGGCACGTCCTGCGCGTCCCGTTCGCCACCTTCGGGTCTTGGCCCGGTGGCCTGGAATCGCTGCGGGACCGCGGTTTCCGCATCGCGGCCCTGACTCCTCGTGCGGATTCCGTTTCGCTGCGCCAGTTACGGGACCAGACACCGGGGAAGGTCGCGTTGATGCTGGGCGCGGAGGGCCCCGGCCTGACCGGCGAGGCCATCGCCGCCGCCGACGTCGCGGTGCGGATCCCGATGCCGGAAGGCGTCGATTCGCTGAATGTCGCCACGGCGGGCGCGATCGCGTTCTACGAGACGCGTCCACCGCTATCGTGAGCACCCGAGCGATCACGAGGAGAACCGATGGAATTGCGGATCCGTGAGGGACGCGCGGTGCTGGCCGGGCCGGGCGGCGAAAGCGCGCGCGAGGTGGACCCGCACTCACTCGCGATCGGTTCGGATCTCGCCCAGGCGTTGCACGAATGGGCCAGGGTCGCCTCCGCCGTCGGCTCCTCCGGCACCGAAGCCGCTTCCGTGGTCTCCCAGCGAGGCCGCCAGCTCGCCCAGCGGGTCGCCGCCACGATGGGCACGTCGGTGCGGTTCGTCGACCCCGTGTCCGGCGACGGCGTCATCATCGACCCGCCCGCCCCCGCACCCCGCAGCGAACTCGCGCGGCGCCTCTTCGGCACCCCGGACCCGGCCGGGGAGCCGACACCGTGGCTGACCGGGCTGACGGTCTCGGCGTTCGTCGCGGCCGTGGTCGTCGTGGCGATGCTGGCGCTGGCGAACACCCTCGCGCGTGAGACCAACGGCTGGCTCGCGCTGCTCGCGTCCGCCGTCGTGACCGCCGGGATCACGCCGTCGCTGTGGCTCGCGCGGCGGGTGCCGATCGTGCGGTGGGCGTCGTTCGGCGCGGCCGCGGGGATCGTGATCGCGTGGATCGGCGTGCTGATCGTCGTTTTCTAGGAATACTGAGATCCATGGCCGGAGATCCGCTCGATTCACTCAGACGGCTCTGTCTCGCGCTGCCGGAAACCTCCGAGCGGCTCAGTCACGGCGAGCCGACCTGGTTCGTGCGAGGCAAGAAGACGTTCGTCATGTACGCGGACCGTCATCACGACGACAAGGTCGCCTTCTGGTGCCCGGCGCCGCCCGGGGCGCAGGAGGAGCTGGTGGGCGCCGAGCCGGAGCGGTTCTTCCGGCCGCCGTATGTCGGCCATCGGGGATGGCTCGGGGTGCGGCTGGACACCGACGTCGACTGGGCCGAGATCGGACAGATCGTCACCGACGCGTACTGCCTCGTGGCGCCGAAATCCCTGATCGCGCAGGTCCCCGGACGCACGTAATGGCCCCTCCACCGGAAGGGGCCACTACGTGCGGATTCAACCTCGTTGCGATCGGACGCCCAGGAGGACGTCTTCCCAGGATGGAACGATGGGGTGGTTCTTCTTCCCCTTCGCCCGTGGAGCGGGTTCGGCCACTTCCTCCGGCTCGTCAGCCGGAAGTGGTGGCTCGGCATCTTCTTCGGGCTCGGCTATCGGCGCGTCGATCACCTTCGCGACCGGCTCGTCCGGGACCGAATCCAGGGTCGGCTGGACGACCGCGTCCCTGCCGGGCTCGAGTGCCCGCACCGTGCGCGGGGCACGGTAGGCGTTGGGGTTGAGCAGGACTTCGGCGTTCTCGTCGAGGGCCTGCACGGTGCCGCCGTGCGCGCCGGGTGCGAACGCCCAGTGCGCGCGGTTGTCCGAACGGCCGGCCTTCCAGCTCAGCACGACGACCCACTTGCCGTCGTCGCCTCGCCAGGAGTCCCAGGTCGCCTGGCTGTAGTCGTGACCGCGCTGCCCGAAGGAGTGCGCGACGACCTCGCCGAGGGTCTGGACGTCGGGGCCGTCCTCGCGGACCGGATGCGCCCGCTGGGCCAGCTCGGCGGTGCGGGATCGTTCGAGCAGGACGGGGTACGCGAACCGCTCGACGCGCTGCACGGTGACGCCGGCGCTGCTCGCGACCTGCTCCACGGACTCACCGGCCCGGATTCGTGCCTGGATCTCGCGTGGCCGCATTTGGCTCTCCAACTCGATTTCGATCTGGCCGAGGCGGGTGATGTCACCCCTCGCCGCCGCTCGCAGCCTCTCATCCGCGGGGAGCAGGAAGCGCGTGCGGCTCGCCGGGTCTTCGCACACGATGGACTTACCGTCCTCGTGCAGCCCGACCACCCGTAGCGCTCGCATTCTCGCCTCCCCGATTCTTCACCTTTGTGGGTGTCCACGTTAAAACGGCGCGTCGCCTTGACGTGTGAGGCGCGCCGATGTCATGTGTCCTGCTCACTATTTTGTTCATGACGGCAAGGGGAATTCTGCGGGAGCGACGGGCGGCTTGCCGCGTGACGCGCCGGACACGCACAGTCACGATCGGGGGAATCTACGGCAGCCGCACCCGGACGACCAGTCCGCCGCCGCGGCCGCCCGGTTCCGCGCCCGCGGTCCCACCGTGCGCCTTCGCGATGGACCGGACGATCGACAGGCCGAGCCCGGCGTTGCGGGAGTCGCCGGTGCGGTCGCCCGAAAGCCGGCGGAACGGCTCGAACAGGGCGGGTACGGCGTCCAGCGGCACCTGCGGGCCGGTGTTGCGCACCACCAGCGCCGGATCGCCGCCGATGTCGACGTGGATCCAGCCGCCCTGGCGGTTGTAGGTGATGGCGTTGTGCACGAGGTTCGTGACCAGCCGTTCCAGCAGCACGGGATCGCCGGACACCGTCCGCGGCCGCAGCCGCGACTCCACCGTGACCCCCGCCTCCTCGGCCATGGCCGACGCCGACCGGATCACCGTCGCCGCGACCTCGTCCAGCCGCACGGGGGCTCGCGCGGCCAGGCCGCGGTCGCTGCGGGCGAGCACGAGCAGGCCTTCGATCATCCGTTCGCTGCGTTCGTTGGTGTAGATCAGATGTTCGCCGAGTTTCCGGACCTCGGGGCTCGCGCCGGGGTCGGCCATCGCGACCTCGACCAGCGTCCGCTGCACCGCGAGCGGGGTCCGCAGTTCGTGGGAAGCGTTGGCGACGAAGCGTTTCTGGCTGTCGAACGACACGGCGAGCCGGTCGAGCATGCCGTCGAAGGTGTCCGCGAGTTCCTTGAGTTCGTCGTCGGGGCCGTCGAGGTCGATGCGCCGGTCGAGGTTTTCGACCTCGAGTTTCCGTGCCGTGGAAGTGATCGCGTGCAGCGGCCGCAGTACGCGGCTCGCCATCAGCCAGCCGAGCAGCACCGCGAGCGCGCCGGCGATCGCCAAAGCCACCAGCGATTGCCACAGCAGGGTCGAAAGGACGTCCGAGCGGTATTCGGTGATCGACGTCGCGACCAGTTGCGTGGCCTGGGCTCGTTCGGCGGGGAGGATGCTCGTCGTGTCCATCGGATACGCCCTGGCGACCTCGATCTGGGCGCCCGCGGTCGCTCCGTTCGCGAACGCCGCCGTATCCGGCAGGGTCGAGCTCACCAACAGGTAGTTGACGATGAGCAGGGCGAGCCCGACGATCAGGAACGCGCCGCCGTAGAGCGCCGTCAGCTTGGTGCGGACGGAGAGCCGGAGCGGTTTCACGACCCGAACCGGTAACCCGCGCCGGGCACGGTCTCGATCAGCGGCGGTTCGCCGAGCTTGCGCCGCAACGTCATCATCGCCACGCGGACGGCGTTCGTGAACGGGTCGGCGTGTTCGTCCCACGCCTTCTCCAGCAGTTCTTCCGCGCTGACCACGGTCCCCTCGGCGCGCATGAGCACCTCCAAGACGGCGAATTCCTTGGGGGACAAGGGAAGGAACCGGCCGTCGCGGGATGCCTGGTGCCGGGGCAGGTCGAGGACGACGCCGCCGCGTTCCAGCACCGGCGGCAACGCCGGCCGCGCGCGCCGCGAGAGCGCCTGCACCCTGGCGACGAGTTCGGCGAACGCGAACGGTTTCGTCAGGTAGTCGTCGGCGCCGAGGCCCAGCCCGGCGACCCGGTCGTTGACGTCGGCCGCGGCCGTCAGCATGAGGACCCGGGCCTCGCCGCCGGTCCCGATCACCGCGGCGCAGACTTCGTCGCCGTGCACGACGGGGAGGTCCCTGTCGAGCACGACGACGTCGTAGCCGTGCACCCCCACCCGGTCCAGGGCCTGCGCGCCGTCGTAGCAGACGTCGACGGCCATGGAGAACCGTCGCAGGCCCTCGGCGATCGTGTCCGCCAGGAGCCGCTCGTCTTCCACCACCAGCACTCTCACCTGGCCAGTCTGCCCCGGGAGGGGGTAAGCGGGGGATAAGCGTGTGGTCGCTTTCGCAACGTCACTTCGCGCCCCGGAGTGCGGGTGAAGGGGACTTTCCCCGCATTGGACGAGGGGAAAGTCCCCTTCGCGACGTCTGGCCTTTCGATCTTGCGGGGATCAGCCGACCGGGTGGCATGTAAGGCCGAACTCGCGTGATCGAAGACGTAACTCGTGTGATTGGAGGCCGAACTCGTGTGATTGGAGCCGGAACTCGCGTGATCCGGCTGGAAACACGCGAGTTCCGGGTACAGGCACGCGTCAGCCGGCCGGGTGCAACTGACGCGCCGGGATCACTTGCTGCGGAGTGTTCGGGCTCGACCACAGCAGCTTCATCGACGCCTCCCCGCCGCGTTCGGTGTGTTCGAGCCGGATCGCGTACGACCGCCCGGCGACCAGGTCGAGAGTCGCTTTGTCGACACTGGGCCCGTGGGGTGTGGTGTTGTCGATCAGGAGTTTCCCGTCGACCCACAGCCGCACGGTGTCGTCCGAGACCGTGGTGAACGTGTACTTCCCGGTGTCGCGCGCGGTGACCTGCCCGGTCCAGCGCGACGAGAAGGTCTCCGCCGGGATCTTCGCGTCCGGTGAGCCGGTGAACTTCCAGTTGTGGTTCACGCCCGGCTCGACCCGCCGCACCGTCGGCGTCCCGGTGAAGTCCGCGTTCGGCCAGTATTCGGCGGTCAACCCGGTCCCGCGTCCGACAGGCGCCTGCGGCAGCGGGTCGACACTCAGCTCGATGACGGTCGCGATGTCGTTCGTCCGGCTGCCCGCCGGCGTGAGTTTCACGCTTCCTGGCGACTGCTCGACCCGCACGCGCTGACGGCTGCCGAGCACCTGTGCGTCGCGGACGCGGAAAGGCGCCAACGCGTCGAGTGTCAGCGAACCGCCCGAAGCGGGCCAATCGAACACCGACGCGTACAGCTTGTCGCCGCGACGGCTGACGACACCCCAGCCCGGTTCTGCGACCAGGCCCGGCGCGCCCGCGCCGTAAACGGCCGAGGACTGGCCGTTCGTCCGCAGCCACTGGCCCATCTGCTTCAGCCTGTCGATGGATTCCCGCGGCACCCGGCCGTTGCGATCGGGGCCGACGTTGAGCAGGAAGTTCCCGCTACGGCCGGCGATCGAGAGCAGTTTCCTGGTCAGATCGGCCGAGGATTTCCAGTTGTGGTCCCAATCGGTGTAACCCCAGCTGCCGTTGAGGGTCATGCACGATTCCCACAGCTGCCCGTCGACCGGCTTGTCCGGGATCTCCTGTTCCGGCGTGCCCGTGTCGCCGTCGACCACCCGCCGTTTGCCGACGCGGTTGTTGACCACAATGGACGGATCGAGGCTGCGGACGTAGGCCTCCAGCTCCTCGCCGTCCCTTTCCGTCCAAGGGTTGTTGGGCCGGTCGGTGCTCCATTCGCCGTCGAACCACAGCACCGCCGGGTGGTAGTTGCCGACGAGTTCCTTGAGCTGGGCGTACATCCGCTCCTTGTACTTCGGGAACGTCGCGGGGTCCGGGAAGTCCGGGTCGTGCCAATCCCAGATCGAGTAGTAGAAGCCGAGTTTGACGTCGCGCGCGGCCGTCGCGCGTTTCAGTTCGGCGAGGATGTCGCGCTTCTTGTCGAACGCCGAGTGGTCGCGGAGGTTGAACTTGTTGACCTTCGTCGGCCACATCGCGTAGCCCTCGTGATGCTTCGACGTGATCACCACGTACTTCTGCCCGGCGTCCTTCGCCGACTGCGCGATGGCGTTCGCGTCGAAGCCGGCAGGGTTGAACTTCGCGGCGATCTGCTCGTATTCGGCGCGCGGGATCTGGCAGTTCCGTTGGATCCATTCGGCGTCCTGGCAAACGCTTCCATCGGGGCGGATGTACTTCCCCTGGAGCTGTGAGTACGCGCCGAAGTGGATGAACTGGCCGAAGCGGTCGTCGCGCCACCAGCGCGTCCGGTCGGCGGTGAACGGGTCGTCGTAGGCGTGGTCGGACGGGAGTGGCGCGGCTTCCGCGGCGGGCAGGACGCCCAGTGCGGTGGTCGCGATGACGAGGGCCGCCAGGGCCCGGAGTGGCTTGCGGCGATTCATGCACTCCTCCTCGCTGAGGTGTGGACGTCGGGGACTTTAGGAAGCCAGAGGTCGGATGTGAACCTCCGAAAGGTCCATCGGAGAGCTAGTTCACCCGGAAAGACGGCAGAAAGGTCGGATCTCTGTTCCGCTGATCGGGACGGTAAGCGCGACATAAGCAACATCGCTTACCGCCCCGGAATCGCCGTCTCCGTAGAAATCGGGGCGCCAAGACGACCGAAGGAGCAGCGATGCGGAAACGACCCATGGCGGTGCTGATCGCCGGAGCGGTCTTCGCGCTCGTGGCCGGTTGCGGTGGTGGCGGGGACGGCGGCGACAAGGTCGCCTCGATCTCGTCCCCTCCCGCCGCCGGCGCGGGCGACGGGAAGCAGGCGGACAACGTGTCCGACGAGGACAAGATGCGCAACTTCGCGAAGTGCATGCGGGAGCACGGCGTCGACATGCCGGATCCCAAGACCGACGGCGACGGGCAAGGCTCGATCTCCATCGAGGCCGGCGAGGTCGGGCGCGACGAGAACAAGATGAAGGCCGCGAGCGACGCGTGCCGGAAGCTGCTGCCCAACGGTGGCGAGATCAAGCCGCCCACGCCGGAAGAACTCGACAAGATGCGCAAGGAAGCCAAGTGCATGCGCGAGCACGGGATCGACTTCCCGGATCCCGATCCCAGCGGCAAGGGCGCCGCCATGACGATGGACATGGGCGACCCCAAGAAGTTCGAAGAAGCGGCGAAGGCCTGCGGTCTCGGCATGACCGTGAGGGCGGCCCCGGCGAAATGAGCGAACACGAAGGACCCGGCGGCGCACGGCGGTCGCGCCGGGCGCGCTGGTTCATCATCGCGGCGGTCCTCGTCGTCGTGGTCGGGACGATGTCCGTGGTCGTGCTGACCAGGGTCACCTCCGAGGCCCAGCAGGTCGGGCAGGCGCCGCCGCCGGTCGAGACCGCGAAGGTCGAGAAGACCGACCTGCAGGAGGAAGAGGAAGCGAACGGGAAACTGGGCTACGGCGAGGAAAGCTCCCTCGCCGGCCGGAAACAGGGCACGATCACGTCCCTGCCGGACGCGGGCGCGGTGCTCACCCGCGGCAAGGCCGTGTACGGCGTCGACGCCAAACCCGTCCCGCTGTTCTACGGCACGCTGCCGTTCTTCCGCGACCTCGCCGACGGGGCCGCGGACGGCCCGGACGTCAAGCAGCTGGAAGAGAACCTGAAGGCGCTCGGTTTCGGCGGTTTCGGCACGCCCGACAAGAAGTTCACCTCCGCGACCGCCGCCGCGATCAAGAAATGGCAGAAGTCGCTGGGCTTGGAGCAGACCGGCGCGTTCGGGCAGGGCGACGTCGTCCTTGCGCCGGCTGAGATCCGGGTTTCACAGGTCGCCGCGCAACTCGGCGGTCCCGGCGGCGGCGAACTGCTGAAGTACACCGGCACCGAGCGTCTCGTCGAGGTCAAACTCGACGCCGCCAAACAGGCCATCGCCAAGGCGGGGGACAAGGTCGGGGTCGACATCACCGGTGGCAAGACCACGACCGGCGTGATCACCGACGTCGGCAAGGTCGCGGAGAACGGCAAGGACGGCGCCGGGCAGGACGACGGCAAGCCGAAGATCAAGGTGAAGATCAAACTGGATGACCCGGCCGCGGCGGGATCGCTCGATTCGACACCGGTGTCCGTGCGGTTCACCAAGGAAGTCCACAGTGGAGTGTTGGCGGTCCCGGTCGGGGCCTTGCTCGCGCTCGCCGAGGGCGGATACGCCGTCGAGGTCGACGAAGGCGGCAAGCGGCGTCTCATCGCGGTGAAGACCGGTTTGTTCTCAGGCGGACGCGTCGAGGTCACCGGCACCGGCCTCTCCGCCGGGATGCGGGTGGTGACGACGTCATGACCCCGGTGCTGGCCGTGCGCAACGCCTCGCGCACTTATCCCGGCGGCGTGCGCGCCCTGCACGAGGTGACACTGTCCATTGAGGACAGGGAGATGGTCGCCATCCTGGGGCCGTCGGGTTCCGGCAAGTCGACGCTGCTGCAGCTGATGGGCACACTCGACCGGCCGACCAGCGGCGTCATCGAACTGCGCGGGCACGACGTGGCGAAACTGCCCGACCGCAAGCTTTCGGCGTTGCGGTCGCGGTGGATCGGGTTCGTGTTCCAGCAGTTCTTCCTCAGTGAGGGGGTGAGCGCGGTCGACAACGTCGCGACGGGACTGCTGTACGCGGGAGTGCCGCGGCGGAAACGGCGCGAGCGGGCGCTGGCCGCGCTCGACCGCGTCGGGCTCGCGCATCGGGCGGGGCATTTCCCGAACGAGCTCTCCGGCGGGGAACGGCAGCGGGTGGCGATCGCGCGGGCGGTCGTCAACTCGCCGTCGATCCTGCTGGCCGACGAGCCGACCGGGAACCTCGACACGGGCAACGGCGCGGCGATCCTCAACCTGCTGGCCACGTTGAGCTCGCAGGGGACGACGGTCGTGATCATCACGCACGACCGGGAGATCGCGGCGGGCATCCCGCGCCGGATCGAACTGCGGGACGGGCGGATCCGGCTCGACACCGGGACGGGGGTGCTGGTGTGAGCGCGCCCGTCCTCGGCAAGACGCCGGATCCGGCCCGGCTCGGCCCGCGTGACGTGCTGAACCTCGGCGCGCACGGGATGCGGACGCGGCCGATGCGGGCGGTGCTGTCCGCGCTCGGCATCGGGATCGGGATCGCCGCGATGGTGGCGGTGCTCGCGATCCCGGCGTCGGGCGCGAAGGCGTTGCAAGACCAGCTGGCCGCGTTGGGCACCAACCTGCTCACGGCAGGGCCGGGCAAGACGATGTTCGGCGGCGACGCGACCCTGCCGGACAGCGCGGTGCCGATGGCGAAACGGATCGCCCCGGTCACGGCGGCGTCCGCGACCGGGACCACCGGCGGCACCGTGCGGCGCACGGACAAGATCGACAAGGACGAGACGTCCGGCCTCGGCGTCTACGCGGCGACGCCGGATCTTCTCGACGTCATCGGCGGTGCCGTCCGCGACGGGCAGTTCCTCCGGGACGCCACTCGCGACTATCCGGTCGTCGTGCTGGGTTCGGTCGCGGCGGCACGGCTCGGGATCGACCACATCGACCCGGCGAAACCGCCGCAGGTGTACATCGACGGGAAGTGGTTCACCGTGGGCGGGATCCTCGGGCCGACGCCGCTGGCGCCCGAGATCGAGCGTTCGGTGCTGGTCGGCTGGGACGCGGCCAAGCGGCTCCTCGACTTCGAGGGCCACCCGACGACCGTGTACGTGCGGGCGAAGGATTCGCAGGTCGAGAACGTGCGGTCGGTGCTCGCGCAGACGATGAACCCGGAGGCGCCGAACGAGGTCGAGGTCCGTCGTCCGTCGGAGGCACTGGAGGCGCAGAAGCTGACGGAGAACACGTACAGCGCGTTGTTCCTCGGGCTCGGTGGGGTGGCGTTGCTGGTCGGCGGCGTCGGGGTGGCCAACACGATGGTGATCTCGGTGCTGGAACGGCGCCGGGAGATCGGCCTCCGCCGGGCGCTCGGCGCGACGAAACGGCAGGTGAGAGGCCAGTTCTTGGCCGAGTCGGTGCTGTTGTCCGGGCTCGGCGGGATCGCCGGGGTCCTGGTCGGGGTGCTGGTGACGTCCGGCTACGCGCTGAGCCAGGGCTGGCCGGCGGTACTCCCCGTCGGCGCCCTGCTCGGCGGTGTCGGGATCTCGGCACTGGTCGGTGCCGTCGCCGGTGCCTATCCGGCGATGCGCGCGGCACGCCTGCCCCCGACCCAGGCCCTCGCCTAGCTCGCGTTTCGTCCTCTGGATGCGGTGGTTCACCGCATCCAGAGGACTGAACGCGGGACGACGGTGGGTAATCTCGCCGGGTGCTGGTGGGATTGTCGGGGCGGAAACTCGCGGGGGCGTTGATCGCGCTCGAAGCCGTCGTGGTCGGCGTGCTGTTCACGCTCAAGGTGTTCGACGGCCAGGACCTCGAGGTCTACATCGGCGGCGCGCGGCTGCTCGTCGACTCCGGCGACCCGTACGGCGCGTGGGTGCAGACGCACGGCGGCTGGCTGCCTTTCACCTACACGCCGTTCGCGGCGGCGGTGTTCCTGCCCGGCACGCTCCTGTCGGCCGCGCTGGCCACACGACTGGTCGGGCTCGCGTCGATCATCGCGGGCGGGATCGTCGTCTACCTCTTCGTCGCGACGCTCAACGGTTCGCTCACCGATCGTTCCGCCGTCCGGGGCCGCGCCATCGCCGTCCTGGCGGCGATCGGGGCACAGGCCGTCGGCGGGATCATGGAGCCGGTCCGCTCGACGCTCGGCTTCGGCCAGGTGAACACCCTGCTGATGCTGCTCGTCGTCCTCGACGCCCTGCTGCCGGGCCGCGCCCGAACGAAGGGCCTGCTGATCGGCGTCGCCGCGGCGATCAAGCTGACGCCTGCCTTCTTCATCCTGTTCTTCTTGTTCCGCAAGGACTTTCGCTCCGCAGGCCGGGTGGTGGCCGGTTTCCTCGGCGCGGGCGCGCTGATGTTCCTGACCGCGCCCGGCGCGTCGGCGAGGTTCTGGACGGACATCCTGTTCGACACCAGCCGCATCGGCGATCGCGGTTACGTCGGCAACCAGTCGCTGCGCGGGATGCTCGCGCGGTTCGGTTTCGGCTCGGCGGAAGACGTCGTCTGGGTGCTGGCCTCGATCGCCGTGGTCGCGCTGACCGCGTTCGTGATCGTGCGCGTCGCGGAGCCGGTGTTCGCGCTGACCGCGTGTGCCGTCGGCGGGCTGCTGGTGTCGCCGGTTTCGTGGACGCACCACTGGATCTGGTGTGTGCCGATCCTCGTGCTGCTGGTCTGGGCGCGTTCGGTCGTTTCCTACGTGCTCGCCGCCGTGACGGTGGCGTTGTTCGTGATCGCGCCGATGTGGCTCGCGCCGCGGCCCGCCGGGAGCTTCGGCTGGTGGCTGGCGACGGAGTCCTACGTGCTGTACGGCCTGGTGCTGCTGGCCCTGGCCGCAGTCTTCCGCAAGTCCGTGAAGGCCTCCTTGAGGGACCCTGGGTCCCTCAAGGAGGCCTTCACGGACAGCTAGCTAGCTCAGCCCAGGCGCTCGACGACGTACTCGATGCTCTGGGTCAGCTTCGTGATGTCGTCCGGGTCGATGGCCGGGAACAGGCCGACGCGCAGCTGGTTGCGGCCCAGCTTCCGGTACGGCTCGGTGTCGACGATCCCGTTGGCGCGCAGCACCTTCGCCACCGCGGCGGCGTCCACCTCGTCGGCGAAGTCGATGGTGCCGACGACCTGCGAGCGCAGCGACGGGTCGCTGACGAACGGCGTCGTGTAGCTGGTCTTCTCGGCCCACTCGTACAGCCGGGTCGACGAGTCGCTGGTCCGCGAGGTCGTCCACTCCAGGCCACCGTTGGAGTTCATCCACTCGATCTGGTCGGCCAGCAGGAACAGCGTCGACACCGCCGGGGTGTTGTACGTCTGGTCCTTGCGGGAGTTGTCGAGCGCCGTGGTCAGCGACAGGAACTCGGGGATCCAGCGGTCGCTCGCGCCGATCTCGCCGATGCGCTCGACGGCGGCGGGCGAAGCCAGCGCGATCCAGAGGCCACCGTCGGAGGCGAAGGACTTCTGGGGCGCGAAGTAGTAGACGTCGAAGTCCTCGGCCTTGACCGGCAGACCGCCCGCGCCGGAGGTGGCGTCGATGGCGACGAGGGCGCCTTCGCTGCCTTCGGGGCGGCGGACCGGCACCGCGACACCGGTCGACGTCTCGTTGTGCGCCCAGCCGACCAGGTCGGCGCCGGCCTCGTAGGCGATCTCGGGCGCGCTGCCCGGGTCGGCCTTCACGACGATCGGGTCGGCGAGGAACGGGGCGCCCTTGGTCACCGTGGCGAACTTCGAGGAGAACTCGCCATAGGTGAAATGCTGCGCACGTTCCCGCACGAGCCCGAACGCGGCGGCGTCCCAGAATGCGGTCGTCCCGCCGTTGCCGAGGACCACTTCGTAGCCTTCGGGCAGGGAGAACAATTCGGACAGACCCGCACGCACGCGGCCGACGAGGGACTTCACCGGCTTCTGACGGTGCGAGGTGCCGAGGTAGGTGGCACCGGATTTCGCCAGGTTGGCGAGCTGCTCGTCACGGACCTTGGACGGTCCGCAGCCGAAGCGGCCATCGGCAGGCTTCAGGTCCGCGGGGAGGGTCAACTCAGGTGCGTCGGTCATGTGCCCAGTCTCTCAGGTCGGGATGACCCTGCTGAAAGTCGGTGTCGCGTGTCCGGTATGTGGGATCGGAGAACTCGCTCCCGCGGGTGCCCCTCGTCCGGGTAGCTTCTCGCCTCATGGCGACAGTGCACGAGCGATTCCCCCTGGCCCCCGAGGCGTTGTGGCAGGCCCTTCCGAACGGGGTCACGGCGGTCAAGGGGAAGAACCCTTTCTACGACGCGGCCGCGGGCTACGTCACCTTCTCCACCAGCATGGGCCTCTTCAGCTACGGGCAGACGGTCACCGTGAAGGTCGAGAGGACCTCCGAGGGCTCCGGGCTGGCGATCCAGACGAGCCTGAAGTTCGGCTTCGTCGACTGGGGTGAGGGCAAGCGCATCGCCCGCAAGTTCATCGCGGCCGTCGGCGCGGCGGTCGGGCACACCCCGGCGGTCTGATGTGGTCGTGAGTGGCGATTCGGGTTCTCTTTGAGTCGAGGGTCGAACGTGGCGTGTTCTCGGGCGGGCCGATGGTGGGATGAAGGCTCCCTTCGCCGCGCCTGATGCGGTGAAAGGAGCCTTCGTCCCTGGTCACGCACGGGAGCCGGCCGCGTGTCGTGTCGTCCATCCAGTCACGCGTGTCGTCCGCCGGATCACGCGTGTCGTCCGGTCGATCACGTGAAATCGGCGGTGCTGGACCGCTAGCGCCAGCCCTCGGGGTCGACGCCGCCCGGGATGGGCGCGGCCGGGTCGAACGGGGTGCGCGAGAAGATGAACGTCGCGAGGTCGAGGTGGTTCGGCTTGCCGGCCGAATCCCGTCCGACCCGCAGCGTCTCGCCCGCGTAGTAGGCGTCGAGACCGACCCAGGTGTCGTCACCCACCGGCGCGAACCGCGACGCGCGGCCCGGGCCGTCGGTCGGCGCGAGGGAGAACAGGCCGCCCGGGAGCAGCCGCAGGTGGTACGGCGTCGGCCCCCAGTGCCACAGCCCGGTCAGCTCCAGCAAACTCGGGTCCACAGTGGACGGTTGCCATTCGGCGGGCATGGACGGCTCGTGCTGTTCGGTCAGGTTCATCAGGTCGAGGCACAGCTGCGTGATGCCGACGCCCGCCGTCGAGTTCGTCAGCACCAGCGCGCCGATACCCGCGTTCGCGTCGACCAGCGAGCAGGCGAGGAAGCCCGGCATCGACCCGGTGTGCCCGGCCAGCCGCCTGCCCTCCGTGCGGACCAGCATGAGGCCGAGGCCGAATCCGGTGGTCCAGGCGTCGCCGTCGTCCACGGTGACCATTTCGCGCATCTCCGCGACGGTCTGCTCGCTCAGGACGCCGCCGGTGTGCCCGCCGAGGAACGCCGTCCAGCGGGCGAGGTCGGTGGCCGTCGACCACAGCTGGCCGGCGGGGGCCATCGCGCCCGCGTCCGGCGACGGCTCCGGCATGAGGAGATCGGCGAAGGGATGCACGGCGAACCCGTCCGCGTGCGCGCCTTCCGGATGCGGCGAGGTCCGGTTCATGCCGAGCGGGCCGAGGATCTCGGCGCGGACGACGTCGAGCCACGACTGCCCGCGGTGCCGCGCGACCAGCTCGCCGAGCACGCCGTAACCGACGTTGCTGTAGTGGAACCGGCTGCCCGGCCGCAGCCGTGTCGCGCCGTCCTTGAGGCTCTCGACGAGCGCGTCCCAGTCCGCGCCCACGGTGCGCTCCCACCAGGAGCCGGGCGATTCCGCGGTCAGGCCCGAGGTGTGCGACAGCAACTGGGCGATGGTGGCCGAGCCGAACGAGGTGCCGGGCAGGTGCTGCTCCAGCGGGTCGTTCAGGTCGAGCTTGCCTTCGTCGCGCAACCGCATGACGGCCGTCGCGACGAGTGTCTTGGTGATCGACCCGAGCCGGTACTGCGTGTCGGCGCCCGGTGTCTCGCCGTCGACGCGTCCGCGTCCTCCGGACCAGGCGATTTCCCCGTCGCGGACGACGGCGGCGACGATGGACGGGGTGCGGCACGAGGATTGCTCGTGCGCGAGGCGGCGAAGCAGCGCCATTTCGGTCGTGGCAAGCATGGGTCGCATTCTGCCTACCCGAGCAGCCCCAGTCGCATAGCGGTGGTCACAGCGGCCGTACGGTCCGAAACGTCCAGTTTCCCGAACACGCGCAGCAGATGGGTCTTGACCGTCGCCTCGCTGATGTGGAGCGTCCGGCCGATGTCGGCGTTCGTGCTGCCCAGCGCCACCAGCCGGAGTACCTCGATCTCGCGTGCCGACAAGGGCGACGCCGTCGGGTTGCGTACCCGGTTCACCAGCTTCCCGGCGACCGAAGGCGCCAAGACCGTCTCGCCGCGCGACGCGGCACGAATCGCACCGGCGAGCTCCGCGCGCGAAGCGTCTTTCAACAGGTAGCCGGAGGCGCCCGCTTCGACCGCGCGCAGGATGTCCGCGTCCGTCTCGTAGGTGGTGAGCACGACGACCCGCTGGCCCGGCCGGTCGGCGAGGATCTTCCGCGTCGCGCCGACGCCGTCGAGACCGGGCATCCGCAGGTCCATCAGGATCACGTCCGGCTGCTTGACCCGGCTCAGCGCGACGGCCTCGTCGCCGGAGCCCGCTTCCCCGATGACGCTCAGGTCCGGCTCGGCCTCCAGCATGCCGCGCAGGCCTTCCCGCACCACGGGGTGATCGTCGACCAGCATGATCGTGATCACGCGGGCACCTCCAGTTCTACTGTCGTCCCCGCACCGGGTTCGCTCTTCAGCGTCACGATGCCACCGACCTGATCGGTACGCGTGCGCATCCCCGCCAGGCCGAAGCCGCCGGTGGGCGCGTCGGGGTCGAATCCGATGCCGTCGTCCGTGACGCCGAGCCGGACACGTCCGTCCACAACGGACAGTCGAAGCGAGACGCGGGTGGCGCGGGAGTGCTTGCGGATGTTGCTCAGCGCCTCCTGCGCCGCCCGGAGAAGGACGACCTCCGTGGACATCGGGAGCGCGGGCAGCGGGCCGCCGGCCTCGATCGACGCCTCGATCCCGGTCTCCTCGGTCAGCCGTTCCCCCTGGCGGCGCAAGGCTTCCTCCAGCGAGGCGGCGGCGAGTGCCGACGGTCCCTGCGCCGCGACCATCGCCCGCGCCTCGGCCAGGTTCTCCCGCGCCGTCCGCGCCGCGAGCTCCAGATGACGGCGGGCCGCCTTGGGATCGGTGTCCATTTCGGACTCGATGGCCTGGGTGAGCGTGACGATGCTGGTGAAGCCCTGCGCGAGCGTGTCGTGGATCTCGCGGGCCATGCGTTCGCGTTCGGCGGCCGTCCCCGCCTCCCGCGAGAGGCGGGCGACTTCCGCCTGACTGGCCTGCAGCTGTTCGATCAACGCGGCCCTGCTCTTGCTCTGATCGATGATCTGGCTGGTGTAGCGGCCGGCGAGGATGCTGAAGACGATCAGGATCGCCGTCATCGGCAGCAGGATGCGCAGGGACGGCTGGTCGAAGCCGCCTCGCGCGATCGACGACGCCGGGCCCAGCAGCACCCCGATCGTGGTGAAGACCGACGCCGTCTTCGTCGACAGCGTCATGTAGAGCACCGGGCACACGAAGAACAGGATGAAACTCGACGTGGTGCTGGCGAAGTTGGCGCCCGCCAGGAAAAGCATCACCACGACGGTGTGCAGCCACGGTGTGTCTTCGTGGTCCGGGCCCTTGATGAGCCGGCGGCCCCGGACCAGGTACGCCACGGCGATACCGGTCAAGCACAGGATCGCGACCGTCTTGTCCGTGGTCGTCCCGTCGTCGAAGACCACCAGGGCGGTCGTCGCGGCGAAGGTGATCCCGAAGAGGACCTCCCACAGCCAGTAGAACCGCTCCCAGGCGTTCACTTGCCTTCGTTCGACCAGCGGAACGTCAGCTTCGCCAGCAGCAGCCCCGCGACGCACCACGCCGTCAGCACCAGTGCCACCATCGGAAGTTCCCATGTCCCCGCCATTTCCTGACTCGCGGCCTCGGCCGGCAGGAACACCGAGCGGAAGCCCTGGCAGATCCACTTCACCGGGAAGAACGAAGCGATGTCGACCATAACCTTCGGCAGGTTGGTGATCGGCGTGACGAACACCCCGGAGATGAACTGCAACGCGATGTAGATCAGATTGGCCACGGCGACCGCGCCGCTGACCGATTTGGTCACCGACCCGAGCGCGATGCCCAGCAGGGTGCAGCTGGTGACGCCGAGCAGGAAGACCCACAGGGCGGTCAGCAGTTTCACCGGATCGGTGGGCAGGCTCAGGTCGAACAGCAGGACACCGACGACCGACATCAGCACGACCTGGGCGACACTCGTCGCGCCGACCAGGACGATCTTGCCGATGAAGTAGGACGCCGCGGGCATCGGCGTACCGCGAAGCCGTTTCAGCGCACCGGCTTCACGGTCCGCCGCCAAGCCGATACCGACGCTGTTGAACGACGTCGAGACGATGCCGGAGCCGATCATGCCGGCGGCCAGCACCTGTCCGGTGGTGATCGCCATGCCGGGCATCGAGGAGTTCAGCATCGAGCCGAGCAGGACCATCAGCAGGGACGGGAAGGCGAAGGTGAAGATCACCTGCTCCCGCAGGCGGAAGAACTGCTTGATCTCCGCGGCGCCGCGGACGAGGCCGAGCGAGAAGGTGCCCGGGAGGGTCAGCGTGCTCATCGGGCTTCTCCGATCAGGTCGAGATAGGTCTCTTCGAGGGTGGGGCGGTGGACGGTCAGCTCCGACGGCTCGCGGCCGTCGGCGGAGAGCTCGCGGATCAGCTTGGCCGGGAAGTGGGTGCGTTCCAGGTGGGCGCCGTGCTCGTCGGCCCAGCGGACGGTGGCCTCCGCGGTGGCGCGGCCGCCGAGCGTCTGCGGCGTCCCCTCGGCGACGATGGCGCCGCGGGTGATGACCGCGACCCGGTCGGCCAGCGCCTCGGCCTCGTCCAGATAGTGCGTGGTGAGCAGGATCGTGGTGCCCTCGCGGGCGAGACTCCTGATCAGCTCCCAGAACTGGCGCCGGGCCGCCGGATCGAACCCGGTCGTGGGCTCGTCGAGGAAAACCAGCTCGGGCCGCCCGATGATCCCGAGCGCGACGTCCACCCGACGCCGTTGCCCGCCGGACAGGCTTTTGACGCGGGCGCCTGCCTTCTCGGTCAGGCCGACCTTCTCGATCACTTCGTCGATGTCACGAGGATTCGGGTAGTAGCGGGCGAAATGCCGGACGGTCTCGGCGACGGTGAGCTCGGCGGCGTCGTTGGCCGTCTGCAGCACGATCCCGAGCCTGGCCCGCCAGGCGCGGCCCGCCGTGCCGGGATCCTCGCCGAGGACGTCGACCTCGCCTTTGGTTCTTTCGCGATGGCCCTCCAGGATCTCGACCGTCGTCGTCTTGCCCGCGCCGTTGGGGCCGAGCAGCGCGAACACCTCGCCCTGCTCGATGTCGAGGCCGATCCCCCCGACGGCCGTGTGGCCCGGGTACTCCTTGCGCAGGCCACGCACTTTCACCGCTTTGTTCATACGTCGATCGTGCTTCAGCGGGCCGCTGTCCCGGGACGACCGCTGGACTGAACCCGGCTGTCAACCGATCGATGGACACCGGTGTCACCGCCAGGCTCGTTCTCCGGGGTTCCACCGCCCTGTCGGAGGAGTCGTGTGGAGAAGGGGAGTGATGAAAGCGTCCGCGAGGTCACGCACACTTCGAGTGTCCGGAATTCGGCGGGGAGGGCGCGGACGCCTTGGGCGGCTTTGCGATAGCCGCCCTTCCAGGAACGAGGATCGGGGGCCTCGAACCTGGAGGGTGGAACCACGACCATCCCGCGTCCGCGGCGGCGGGCGATCTCGTCGTGAAGGATCTCGTGGGTCTCCTTGCCAGGCATGGGCGACTTCAACGCGAACAGGGCGAGATCGACGAGATCCTTGTAGCGGGTGGACGGGTGGCTGCCGACCTGATGACGCTCGTACATCGCACAGATCTTTTCGGCGACGTGGTCTTCGATCGGGAACATCCTGGCTTCCGGCCAAGGAGCGCAGTCACTGGTGAACGGAGGCTCCAGCGGCTCGGTGGTGACGGGCCCGCGCGGCAGGTGCCCGGAGGTGACGACGTCGACACGGACCCGGTGATTGAGGGGCGCGTTTTCGAACATCGCCATGAACGACACCTTGCGGGTCGGGCGTTCGACATGCGTTTGACCGGAGGTGCCGAGGTGGGAGAACCAGATGTGATCGTCGAGACGCAGCCTGGCCGCCGTCTTGAGCGCGTCGACGGCGCCGTCGGTCGTGTTCTCCACGGAGAGCAGGTCGATGTCGGTGGAGTAGCGCGCGGAGGGCCAACGAACGAGCAGGGCTTGACCGCCCTTCAGCACCCAGTTCGCGGCTTCGTCGCCATGGAAGACACGCGCGATCAAACGTCGATGGAAATGCAACTGCAGTAGTTCGCCGGTGGAAGCGCCGGTCCGCTCCGCACCGTTCTTCGCTCTGCTCTTCTGGGAATCGAGATAACCGCGCGGTGTTCTCGGGCGCTGCGAGGGCATTCCTCCATCGTCGTGCGGCAGTGCGGACTCGATGGAGAAGGTGTCGCGGCCTGGATTTGCCGCTACGCAAGGGCTACGGCCGCAGCGGAGTCGGTTGCCGGGCGAGACGCGCGGCCGAATTGCCGATCTCGGCGAGTAAGTGATCGAGCAACGCTCCGCCGTCTTCGGGGCGGCGTACGCCATAACGCAAGGCATAGGGACCGATGCGCTCTGCCAAGACATCGATACGGACGAGGTCCGCCTCCACCGCTTCTTGGATGATCGTGGCGATATGGCTGCCGTCCGTGCGCTGGTCCAGCAGGTCGAGGATGGTGCGCAAGGCCGTGGTGACGGGTAGTCCGTCGATCGTCGTCACGTCGTCTTCGAGCAATTCCGCGGTCATGAGGCGCACGTTGGGATCTCGGCTCGTGCGACGGCGTGGCGTGGTCAGGACCACCCGGTCGTCGACGAGCTCGCCGAGCCCGTGCAATCGAGCGGCCGACCCGTGTGAGATCACTCCTCCGGCTGGTTCGAGAAGCGGACGCTTCCAGGCGGGTTCGGCGGCGTTGAGCATCAGCCAGGCCGCTTGCTCGTTCCTGGCTTCGGTCACGACGGCGATCGTCGCCGCGTAGACGCCGTGACGGACACGGTCGAAGTGGCCAGCTTTCTCCAAGCGATGCAGCGTGACGCCGTCAACGCCGGCACCCTTGGCCTGCCGCGATGTGACCAAGCCCCACTGAGCACTGGTGAACGCACTGAGCAGCAGTAGTGCGTCACTCGTCTTCATGCAGCGAAGTTTACCTCGCTTGACAGCGTTAGTTACGTCTGAATGTAACTAACGCTGCACTTGCGGAGTCAGGAGCGTGCGCACGGCGGCTTCGAGGGAAGGAAGGAGCGCGGCCGGATCGGCGGCGGTGAGCATCCGGGTCGCGAAGCCGTCCGACAGGGCGAGGACGGCATCGGCCAGGTCGCTCGCCGCGAGGTCGTCCCGGACGTGGCCCTCCGACTGCGCTTTCGAGATGTACTGCGTCGTGATCTCCGCGAGCTCGTCGTAACCGGTGCGGATGAACTCGGCCCAGGACGGCCGAACGGCGGCGCGGGCGGTGAAGGCGTTGATGACGATCACCTCCGCGCGGCGCTGCTCGTCGAGCGGCATCGCCTCGAAGAGCAGGCGCAGCAGCAGGTCCAGCAGGTCGCCGGACTGATCGAGGTTTTCCCAGCGTTGCTCCAGGAACTCGCTCGTCATGTCGAGGGCGAACCGGAACAGGTCTTCCTTGGTGGAGAAGTACTTCTGCACCGCGCCCGCGGACACCCCGGCCTCGACGGCGACCGAGCGCACGCTGACGGCCTCGACGCCTTCGCGCGCGACGATGCGCAGGAGGGCGCCGGCGATCTCCCGGCGGCGTTCGGCGCGGTCCACGATCTTCGGCACGGATGCATCCTCCCCTCTGTGCACCGGATGGGCCGGGTGGGTCGTGAGTGGCGTTTCGGGTTAGAACCCGAAACGCCACTCACGACCCACCCGGACCGGCTCCGCTCCGGCGCCCACCTTGCCCGGCCGCCTCTTTTTAGAATACAGTCGTATCCGAAAAGGGGGTACTGGGGTGGACGAGGTAGCACAGAAACGACGGGCGGAGGAGAACCGGCTCGCCGCCGCGCTGACCAAAGGACCGGCGGAGGTGCTCGATTTCCTCCTGCCGCTGTGGGTGGGGAGCCGGCTCGGCGCGTCGGCCGCCGAGGTCGGGGCGCTGACCGCGTTGGAGACGTTGGTGTCGTTCGTGGTCCGGCCGATCGCGGGCTCGCTCGCCGACCGGTTCGACCGGGGCCGGATCGCCGCGGTCGGTGCTGTCCTCTATGGACTGTCCTTTGTGGTCTACGCGGTGACACCGGGCATCGGGGTCGCCTACCTGGCCGCGGTTCTCGGCGGTGCGGGCGGTGCGTTGTTCTGGGTCGCGTTGCGGGCCCGGGTCGGGGAGGGGCTCGCGGCGGACGACGGCGCGTTCAGCAAGCTGTTCGCGGCCGAGGGTGGCGGCACGTGGATCGCCTTCGTGGTCGCGCTGACCGCGATCGCCTGGATCGACTACCGGGGCGTGTTCTGGCTCGGCGCCGCGGCCTGCGCGGTGGCCGCGGTGGTCCTGCTGAACGCGAAGTCCACGCAGGTGCGCGAGGAAGACGCGCCGCGGCTGCTTCAGCTGGGCAAGAGGATGCGTCCGATGCTCGCGCTCGTCGCGTTGACCGCGATGGCCGAGGCAGGCGTCGCCCTATTGCTCCTGATGCACCTGCAACGCGGGCATCAGCTCCAGCTCGGCGCGATCGCGGCGGTCTTCATTCCCGGCTTTATCGTCTACAGCCTGCTGCCCGACTACCTGCACGGCTTCGTCCGCAAGGTCGGCCGGACGCGGGTGCTCGCGCTGGCCATGATGGCGAGCGCGATCTTCGCCGCCGGACTGTCCTTCGCGCCGAGCCCGCCGGTGCTCGCGGTCATGTGGGTCCTGTCCGCGGCGGCGTTCGCGGCGGCCATCCCGGTCGAGCAGGCGGTGGTCGCCGAAGCGGCCGGGCTGAGCCTCGGCCGGGCGATGGGGATCTACGAGAGCGCGACGCTACTCGGAGCGACGATCGGAACTTTCGTGGCGGGGCAGCTCTACGGCTCGGATACCGGATGGCGTGTCGCTTGTTTCGGCGCGGCGGGGTTTCTGCTCGTCGGATCGTTCGTGGTTCGTGGCGCCGTACGGCGTGTCGGAGTTGCGGAGTTTCCCGTGGAACCACGAAAAACGGTGTCACAAAAGGAAAAGCGAGCACCCCGCACGATCGAGGACAGTCCACAAGCGGCCGAATCGGTGACGGAGGAGGCGAACAAGCGCGCGAATCCGCTCCGGAACTGGGCGATCCACGCCGGGGTCTACGTCGTCGCGCAGGCGGCTCTGGCGGTCGCCGGTTACAGCTGGCCTGTCGAAGCCTTGTTCGGCGAAGCGCACGAAGCCGGCTGGTACTGGAACTCCAGTGGTCACTGGCTGTTGAACCTCGGGCGTATCTGGACCTTCGTCCTCGTGATCGACACCGTATGGACCTTTGGTCGCGAACTCCTCAAGAAGCGGCCTTATTGACAAGTTGTCTAACATGACAGGATGTCTCACAAGTGGGTGACGGCCAGCGACGGTGTCCGCCTTTCGGTCCGGGTGACCGGCGTCGACGACGCGCCCACGGTGGTGCTCGTCCACGGCTACCCGGACAACGGCTCCATGTGGGACGGCATCGCCGCCCTGCTGGAACGCCGCTACCGGGTGGTCGTCTACGACGTTCGCGGTGCAGGCCGCTCGGACAAGCCTTCGGGACGCGCGTCCTACAAGCTGGACCAGCTGTCCGATGACCTCGCCGCGATCGTCGACGAGGTCCAGCCCGAGGGCAAGGTCCACCTGCTCGCGCACGACTGGGGCTCCATCCAGACCTGGCATTCGGTCACCGGCGACAGGCTGCGCGGACGGCTCGCGTCGTTCACGTCGATCTCCGGGCCGAGTCTCGACCACGCGGGAGCGTGGTTCCGTGCGCAGCTGCGTCCGAGCCCGAAACGCCTCAAGAACGCGCTCGTCCAGTGGGCGCATTCGACCTACATCCTCGGCTTCCAGATCCCCCTGATCCCGCAGGTGCTCTGGCGCACCGGCGCGATGGGCGCGCTGATCGGCCGGATGGACCCGGCGGCCGGAGCACCGTCCACTTCGGACGGCCTGTACGGCCTCAACCTGTATCGCGCCAACATGTTCACGCGCCTTTCCCGGCCGAGGCCGCGGCCGGCCGAGATCCCGGTGCAGGTGCTCGCGCCCACCGGTGACAAGTTCGTCACCACGCCACTGCAGACCGAGATCGAACGCTGGGCACCGGACCTCCGGATCCGCCGGATCGTCGGCACGCACTGGGTTGTCCGCGAGAAGCCGCGGGTGATCGCCGACGCGACCGCCGAATTGATCGACCACGTCGAAGGCGGCGAGGAGAGCCGCGCGCTCAAACAGGCCAGGACGAAAGGCTTCGCGCACAAGCTGGTGGTGATCACCGGCGCCGGCAGCGGGATCGGCCGCGCGACGGCGCTCGCGTTCGCGGACAAGGGCGCGGACATCGTCATCACCGACATCAACGGCTCCGCCGCCGCCGACACCGCGAAACTGCTGCGGGACAAGGGCGCGACCGTCGGCGAGTACACAGTGGACTCTTCCGACGCCGAAGCGGTCGAGAAGTTCGCCCAGCGGGTCAAGGAGGAGTTCGGCGTCCCGGACATCGTCGTCAACAACGCGGGGATCGGCCTGTCCGGCCCGTTCCTCGACACGACGGTCAAGGACTGGGAACGTCTCATCGACGTGAACCTGTGGGGCGTCATCCACGGCTGCCGCGTCTTCGCCGAGCAGATGCGCGAACGGGCCGAAGGCGGCCAGATCGTCAACGTCGCCTCGGCCGCCGCGTACCTGCCGTCGAAGATCCTTTCCGCGTACGCCACCACGAAATCCGCCGTGCTGACCTTGAGCGTCTGCCTGCGGGCGGAGCTGGCCGCCGAGAACATCGGCGTCACCGCGATCTGCCCCGGCATCGTGAACACCAACATCACCAGCACCCCCCGTTTCGTCGGTGTCGACGACATCGAGCAGAAGCGGCGCCAGAAGTCGAGCAGCAAGCTGTACGCGAAACGCGGCTTCGGCCCGGAGAAGGTCGCCCGCGACATCCTGCGGGCCGTCGAGAAGGACAAGGCCATCCAGCCTTCGACGCCGGAGGCCAAGGCCGCGCTCGTCCTCTCCCGGCTCACCCCCGGACTGCTGCGGGCCGCGGCCAAACTGGACGTCACCCCGTGACCGGACGCCCACGCCGGATGTCGCCGGAAGCGCGCCGCGAGGACCTGATCCGCGCCGCGCTGGACCTGTTCGGCTCACGCGCGCCCGAACTCGTCACGGTCGATGACATCATCGCCCGCGCCGAGGTCTCCCGGCCGCTGTTCTACCGGTACTTCTCGAGCCTGCGGGAACTGCAGGTCGAAGCGCTGAAAACAGTCACCGAAGGGCTCATCGACGGCCTGGCCGGGCTCGAGGAAGGCCCGCCCGAAACCCGGCTGCGTGCCGCCGTCCGCGGGCTGATCGACGTCGCCGACCACTACCGGGCGGGGTATGTCGCGCTGTTGCGCAGCGGTTCGGTGATCGCGACGTCGGAGACGGACGCGGCGATCGACGAGGTCCGCAACCGCGCCGTCGAGCTCATCCTCGGCGCGCTGGGAGTGTCGGAGCCCTCGCCTATGCTCCTGCTGACCCTGCGGTGCTGGACGGCGGTGGTGGAGGGCGCTCTGCTGAGCTGGCTGCAGGAGCGTTCCGTGCCGCGTGAGGCGCTCGACGGCTGGCTGGTCGATCAGCTGACCGCCATGCTCTCGGCGACCGCGGCGCACGATTCTTCGGTCCCGCAGATGCTATGAAAGGTCCTTTCCTTGCAAAATTTGCAAGGAAAGGACCTTTCATAGCGCGCGTCAGGACTGCTTCGCGACCAGGTCCCAGCCTTCGACGTCTTCCGGCTTCCGCGGCTCCGGCCCGACGTACTTGGCCGACGGGCGCACGAGGCGGCCGGTCTTCTTCTGCTCCAGGATGTGCGCGGCCCAGCCGGCGGTACGCGCCGAGCTGAACATCGCGGGCATCATGTGCGGCGGTACCTGGGCGAAGTCCAGGATCACGGCCGCCCAGAACTCGACGTTGGTCTCGATCGGGTGGTCCGGACGCCGCTCGCGCAGCTCCTTCAGCGCCACCTGCTCCAGCTCCGCGGCCGCCTCGTAGCGCGACGCGCCGAGCTCCTGGCAGGTCCGGCGCAGCACGCGCGCCCGCGGGTCCTCCGCGCGGTACACGCGGTGCCCGAAGCCCATCATTCGTTCCTTACGGTCCAGGATGCCCTTGACCAGGCCGACCGCGTCGCCGGTCTTCTCGACCTCCTCGATCATCGGCAGCACCCGCGCCGGCGCGCCGCCGTGCAGCGGGCCGGACATGGCGCCGATCGCGCCGGACAGCGCCGCGGCGACGTCGGCGCCGGTCGAGGCGATGACCCGGGCGGTGAAGGTCGAGGCATTGAGACCGTGCTCGGCGGCCGAGACCCAGTAGGCGTCGATGGCCTTGACGTGGGCCGGGTCCGGCTCGCCACGCCAGCGGACCATGAAGCGTTCGGTGATCGACTTCGCCTCGTCGACCCGGGTCTGGGGGACGGCGGGCTGCCCGATGCCGCGGGCGGACTGGGCGACGTACGAAAGCGCCATCACCGAGGCGCGGGCCAGCTGGTCGCGCGCCTCGTCGTCGGTGATGTCCAGCAGCGGCCGGTAGCCCCAGATGGGGGCGAGCATGGCCAGCGCGGCCTGGACGTCGACGCGGACGTCGCCGGTGTGCACCGGCAGCGGGAACGGCTCGGCGGGCGGTAGCCCATGGCCGAAGCGGCTGTCGACGAGAAGACCCCAGACGTCACCGAAGGTCACCTTGCCGGCGAGATCCTCGATGTCGACACCGCGATAACGCAGCGCGCCGCCGTCACGGTCGGGCTCGGCGATTTCGGTCTTGAAGGCGACCACGCCTTCGAGACCCGGTCGGAAACCGTCGTCGACCTGCTCGGACGGCTGATTGGTGCTGATCGTGGAGGTACTCACTGTGGTGAAACCTTTCGATGCGCATTCCCCGGCTTTGTGTTCATGCGTGGACGGGATACACGCAGCGAAGGCGCGCCTCATCGCACGGATGGACAAACTTTGCTCCACGTCGCGGCCTGGGGCAATCGAAAGATGTGGTGCTTTCGGTCACGATTACGAGAACGATTCAGTGAAAAGCTCGTTCGTACGCGAAGAGTTACGGCGACGTTCACTTTGCGTGTACCGGGCGCCGACGTAAATCCTGTGTTTCGAGAACCGGCGGCGGGCCGTTTCCGGTGATAGACCTTTCCCATGCACCTGAGCCCCCAGGAGCGGGACAAACTGCTCATCCACGTCGCGGCGGACGTAGCTCGCAAACGCCTGGAGCGCGGGGTCCTGCTGAACTACCCCGAGGCGGTCGCCCTGATCACCGATCACGTCCTCGAAGGCGCTCGCGACGGCTGGACGGTGAGCGAGCTCGTGGCGAGCGGCCGGTCGGTGCTGGGCCGGGCGCAGGTGCTGGACGGAGTGCCGGAGATGGTCGATTCCGTGCAGGTCGAAGCCACTTTCCCGGACGGCACGAAGCTCGTCACCGTGCACGACCCGATCGTCTAGAAAGGGCCGCGAGTGCGACCAGGAGAGATCATCACCGGCGACACGCCGGTCGAGCTGAACCCGGGCAGGCCGCGGGTCCGGCTGCTCGTGCGGAACCTCGGCGACCGGCCCGTCCAGGTCGGTTCGCACTACCATTTCGCGGCGGTCAACCCGGGGCTCGAATTCGATCGCGAAGCCGCCAGGGGACATCGGCTCGACGTGCCCGCAGGAACGTCCGTGCGTTTCGAGCCGGGGGTCGAACGTGAAGTCGATCTCGTCCCGCTGGCCGGGAACCGCGCGGTGCCCGGACTGCGGAAGGCGACCTGATGCCGTCGATCGATCGTGAGCGCTACGCCGAACTGTTCGGCCCGACCACCGGCGACCGGATCCGCCTCGCCGACACCGATCTGATCGTCGAGGTCACCGAAGACCGCAGCATGGGGCCGTCGGGCAGCGGTGACGAAGTGCTGTTCGGCGGCGGCAAGGTGATCCGCGAATCCATGGGCCAGGGGATGGCGACCCGGGCCGAAGGCGCGCCCGATCTGATCATCACCGGCGCGGTGATCCTGGACCACTGGGGGATCGTCAAGGCCGACGTCGGTGTCCGCGACGGCCGCATCGTCGGCATCGGCAAGGCGGGCAACCCGGACACGATGGACGGCGTCGACCCGGCTCTGGTCGTCGGACCGTCCACGGAGGTGCTGTCCGGCAACGGGAAGATCCTCACCGCGGGCGGCATCGACTGCCACGTCCACTTCATCTGCCCGCAACTGACCGACACCGCGCTGGCGTCCGGTCTCACCACGCTCGTCGGCGGCGGGACCGGGCCGGTCGAGGGCAGCAAGGCCACCACCGTCACGCCCGGCGCGTGGAACCTCGGCCGGATGCTGCGGGCGATGGACGGCCAGCCGGTCAACATCCTGTTGCTGGGCAAGGGGAACACCGTCCGGCACGAGGCGCTGCGCGAACAGCTCGCCGCCGGCGCGGGCGGGTTCAAACTACATGAGGACTGGGGAAGCACCCCGGCCGCGATCGACGCCTGCCTGACCGTGGCCGGCGAATCCGGTGTCCAGGTGGCGATCCACACCGACACGCTGAACGAAGCGGGCTTCCTGGAGTCCACTGTGGACGCCATCGGCGGCCGGTCGATCAACGCGTACCACACCGAAGGCGCGGGCGGCGGGCACGCGCCGGACATCATCCAGGTCGCCGGGCTGCCCAACATCCTGCCGTCGTCGACGAACCCGACGCGCCCGCACACCGCGAACACCCTCGACGAACACCTCGACATGCTCGTCGTCTGCCATCACCTGAACCCGTCGGTGCCCGAGGATCTGGCGTTCGCCGAAAGCCGGATCCGGCCGACGACCATCGCCGCCGAGGACGTCCTGCACGACCTCGGCGCGATCTCGATGATGAGCTCGGACTCGCAGGCGATGGGCCGCATCGGCGAGGTGATCATCCGGACGTGGCAGACCGCGCACGTCATGAAACGGCGGCGTGGCGCGCTTCCCGGCGACGGCGCGGCCGACAACCTGCGGGCTCGTCGCTATGTCGCCAAATACACGATCAACCCCGCGATCGCGCACGGCATGGAGCGCGAGGTCGGCTCGGTGGAGGTCGGGAAGCTCGCGGATCTCGTGCTGTGGGAGCCGAAGTTCTTCGGAGTGCGGCCGCATGTGGTGCTGAAGGGCGGATTCCCGGCATGGGCGGCGATGGGCGACGCGAACGCGTCCATCCCGACGCCGCAGCCGGTGCTCGCGCGGCCGATGTTCGGCGCGGCAGCGGCGATCGCCGCCGCGAGCAGCTTCCATTTCGTGGCCCCGGAAGCGCTGGAAAACGGGGTGGCGGAGCGGTTCGGCATCGCGCGGAAGCTCGTGCCGGTCGCGAACACCCGGTCCCGGGGCAAGGCCGACATGGTGCTCAACGACGCGACACCGGACATCCGGGTGGAGCCGGACAGTTTCGCCGTGCACGTCGACGGCGAGCTGATCGAGCCGCGGCCGGTGACCGAACTGCCCATGGCGCAACGGTACTTCTTGTTCTGATGAACACCGCAGCGGTCATCTTGGCCGATTCCAGGTTCCCCGGGGGTGGTCACGTCCATTCCGGCGGGCTCGAAGAAGCCGTCGCCCGGAAGCTGATCACGCACGAACGTGACCTTCCGGGGTTCCTCTCCGGGCGCTTGCGCACGGCCGGCTCGCTGGCCGCGGTGTTCGCCGCCGCGTCGGCGCACGCGGCGGCAAGGAACGTCCGAAGTGGACACTGGCGACGGCTCGATCTCGAACTCGACGCCAGAACGCCTTCGCTCGCGCAGCGGGAGGCCTCCCGCGCGCAGGGGCGGGGGACGGCACGGGCGGGTAAGGCGGCCTGGCCGTCGCCGGTGCTTTCCCAGCTGCTGAAGGAAACCCCGCGGCCGCATCATCCGGTGATCGTCGGAGCGCTGGCCGGGGTGCCCTTCGACGCCGCGATGGCGGTGGCCTACCTCGCGATCAGCGGTCCCGCGAGCGCGGCCGTACGGCTGCTCGGCCTCGATCCGTTCGCCGTCAACGCCGTCGTGGCCCGCCTCGCGGACGAGGTCCAGGAGGTTTCCCGGCGGGCCGCCGAGGTCGCGGGCGACGATCCGGCCGATCTCCCGGCGCCGGGGTCACCGGCGCTCGATCTGTTCGCCGAGGCACACGCCCGGCATCACCAGGAAGAGGTGCGTCTCTTTGCCAGCTGAGCATGGTCACGGTCACGGACATGTGCACCCGGTCAACTTCGACCCGACCGCCGCGGAACCCGACCACTACGAGCAGGCGCCGACCGCCGGGCGCGCGTACCGGATCGGGATCGGCGGGCCGGTGGGGAGCGGGAAGACCGCGCTCACCGCGGCGCTGTGCCGGGCGCTGGGCGACGAGGTGAACCTCGCCGTCGTCACCAACGACATCTACACCACCGAGGACGCCGACTTCCTGCGCAAGGCCGGCGTGCTCGACCCGGAGCGGATCGAGGCCGTGCAGACCGGCGCGTGCCCGCACACCGCCATCCGCGACGACATCACCGCGAACCTCGACGCGGTCGAACGGCTGGAGGAGCGGTTTCCTGGGCTGGATCTGGTGATCATCGAGAGCGGCGGGGACAACCTCACCGCGGTGTTCAGCCGGGGACTCGCCGACAGCCAGGTGTTCGTGGTCGACGTCGCCGGTGGCGACAAGGTGCCGCGCAAGGGCGGGCCGGGCGTGACGACGGCGGATCTGCTGGTGATCAACAAGATCGACATCGCGCATCTGGTCGGGGCGGACATGGACGTGATGACCTCGGACGCGCACCGGATGCGGGGCGAGCTGCCGGTGATCACCCAGTCCCTTGTGGACACTCCGAACGCGCCGGCGGTGGCGGACTGGGTCCGCTCGCTGCTCCCGGTCCGCGCGGGGTGAAGGCGCACGCGCGGCTGACCGCCTGCTTCGAGGGCGGCCGGACCGTACTGCGTGAGCTGCGCTCGATGGCGCCGCTCACGCTCCTTCCCAAGCGGGGCATCGGTGCGACGGCGGTGGTGCACCTGGTCAACTCGGCGACCTCGCCATTGGGCGGCGATGAGCTGAAGCTGACCATCCGGGTCGGTGCCGGTGCTTCGCTGCGGCTTTCCGGGGTGGCGGCGACGATCGCGCTCCCTGGGCTGCATGGGGAGGGGAGTTCGTCCCTTGTGGACATCGCCGTGGACGATGGTGGGTCTTTGGAGTATCTGCCGGAGCCGACCGTGGTGACCGCGCGCGCCCGGCACACCGCCGTGTTGCGGGCCGCTTTGGCGTCTGGCGCCTTCTTGCATACGCGGGAGGTGCTGGTTCTGGGACGGGCGGGTGAGCGGCCTGGCTCCCTGGTGACGACGCAGCATGTGACGCGGGGTGAAATGCCGTTACTGCGGCAGACGTTGGAGATCGGGGACTCCACTTTGGACGCCAGTCTCGCGCATCTGGCCGGGCGACGGGTGCTGGCAACCGATCTGGTCGTCGGTGGTCCCGTGGTGCCCGAGGCTTCCGGTGAGTGGTGGTCGCGTACGTCGCTCGCCGCCGGTGGGACGCTCACGACTTCCTTGGCGCCGGACGCCGTGACCGCGCTGCGGGTCTTCGAAAGTCCGTGAAGGCCTCCTTGAGGGACTCTGGGTCCCTCAAGGAGGCCTTCACGGACCGACTCCCCGTCAGAACTTCGTGCCCAGCCAGGTCATCGCGACCGGCCCGCCGGCCGAGACGCCGCCGATGTGTTCCAGCAGCGGGAATTCCTGCCAGGTGACGTCGGTGCCGAGGGCCTGGTAACGGTCGCGCAAGCCCTTGCCGACCGCCAGCGGGATCAGTTCGTCCAGCGACGCGTGGTACAGGAAGACCGGCGCGCCCGGTTTGGTCTTGCCCGCCAGGTTCTCGCCGAGCCGGGCCTGCCAGCGCGGGTCCGACGAAACGTTCGGAACGGTCGTGAAGTCGTTGAGCCGCGCGAAAGGCGCCGCCGCGCCGAGTTCCACGGTGCACGCTTCCTTGACCTTCGCGACGGCCTTCTCGCCCTTCGCGTTGAGCACGTCGGTGAACGGCAGTTCCGGATACGCGGTCGCGTAACCGACGGCGGCACCGAGCACCAGCCCGAACGCCGGACCGCCGTCGTTGAACTTCAGGACCGCGTTCAGATCCGCCGGGACACCGCCTTCCGCGACGCCGACCAGGTTGACGTCGGGTGCGTAGGACGGCTGCAGTTCACCGGCGAACGCCGCGGCCTGGCCTCCTTGCGAGTAACCGAAAACGCCGACCGGTCCGGTCTTGGACAGGCCCGCTTCGGGGACCCGGGAGGCGGCGCGGGCGGCGTCGAGGACGGCCCGGCCTTCGGACTGGCCGACGGCGTAGGTGTGCGTGCCCGGGGTGCCGAGGCCTTCGTAGTCGGTCACGACGACCGCCCAGCCGCGCGAAAGCGCTTGGCTCATCAGGAGGACTTCGTTCTCGGACCCGTTCGTCAGCCGGGTCGACGGCGCGCAGCGGTCGCCGAGGCCGTGGGTGCCGACGGCGTAGCTGACCAGCGGCCGCGCGCCCTTCGTCCATGGCGTGTGCGGGACCAGCAGGATGCCCGACACCGTGTTCGGCTGTCCCGTCGCCGACGTGGAGCGGTAGTGGAGTTTCCAGGCCTTCGCCGGGGCGGTGGCGACGACCGATTTGTAGTCGACCAGGTCCCCGGGCGCGCTCGGCGCGGCTTGCGCTGCGGGCGCGCCGATCAGGGTGGCTGCGAGGGCTGAGACCAGAACTGTCCGAAGCGCCGTTGCCTCCAGTTTGGTAATCGAGATTTTCGCAATGTAGGCGCTGTTGCTAGCATCTGGCAATCCCTGTTACCGAATCGGGGGAGGTCGAGTGGCCCGCACCTATGGCGGGGTCGCGCCCGAGCAACGGCGCGCCGAACGGCGTGAACGCCTGCTCCTGGCGGCCCTGGACCTGTTCACCTCGACGGGCTACCAGCAGGCGAAGATCACCGAGTTGTGCACCCGCGCGGGTGTCTCCACGCGGAACTTCTACGAGGAGTTCGAGAGCAAGGAGAAGGTGCTGCTCACCCTGCACGAGCGGATCAACGCGCTCGCGCTGGAGCATGTCACCGGCACCCTGGAACGGCTGGAGGACGCCGACGCGGTCACCCGGATCGGGACGCTGCTGGACGTCTTCGTCAGCACGGTCACTTCGGACCCCCGGATGCCGCGGCTGAACTACGTCGAGGCCGTCGGCGTCAGCGCCGCCTTGGAGGCACAGCACCAGGAATGGGTCGACCGGTGGGCCGCGTTCATCGAGGCCGAGGCCCGCCACGCCGCCGAGCACGGGGTGGCGCCCGACCGCGACTACCACTTGACGGCGATCGCGCTCGTCGGCGCGGCGACCGGCCTGCTGCGCGAGTGGCAGGCGCACACCCCGCCGTTGCCGGTCGCCGGCGTCGCCGCCGAACTCCGGGCCCTGATGCTCGCCGCGATCACCCGGCCCGCCTGACCACCCCCTGCGTTTCGTCCTCTGAATGCGGTCCTTGCACACGCAAGTACCGCATCCAGAGGACGAAACGCGTCAGGAGGCGGCGGAGGCGCGACGGAAGGTGTTGTGCAGCACGGCGAGCAGGGCGTCTCGCACGGAGAGGCGCTGCCGCGCGTCGAAGGTGATCAGCGGGACGTCCTCGCCCACCGCGAGCGCCCAGCGAACGTCTTCGAGGTCGTGTTTGAGCGAGCCGTCGAAGACGTTCACCCCGACCACGAACGGCAATCCGGCCTTCTCGAAGTAGTCGACGGCCGGATAGCAGTCGTCGAGCCGCCGGGTGTCGACGATGACGAGCGCGCCCAGCGCGCCCAGCACGAGGTCGTGCCACATGAACCCGAACCGGTCCTGCCCCGGCGTGCCGAAGAGGTACAGCTTCACCTCTTCGTCGATGGTGATGCAGCCGAAGTCCAGCGCCACCGTGGTGGTGGTCTTCGACGGCACGTCGCCGCCGGAGCCGTCTACGGCCGCGCCCGCCGAGGTCATGGCCGCCTCGGTGGTCAGCGGTTTGATCTCGGAGATCGCGCCGACGGTGGTCGTCTTGCCGACCCCGAACCCGCCGGCGATGACGATCTTGACCGGTGTCGGCGGTTTGGCCGACGCCGGTTCAGCGAATTGCTTCGAGTCCACGAATGACCCTTTCGATCATGCCGAGGTCCTGGGTGAAGGCTCCCGCCGGGCGACGGAGCACGACGTAGCCGAGTGCGGCGAGATCCGCCACGAGCACCCTGGCCACGCCGATGTGCAGGCCGAGCATCGCCGCCACTTCGGCGACGGATTTCGTTTCCCGGCAAAGGGAAACGATCTCCCGCCGTTCGAAGGTCAGCCTCGCGTGCGACGCCGCGCCGAGCCTGCTCGTGAGCACTTGAGCCTCGATTTCGAGCGTGCCGTCCACCGGCTGCGCGCGGCCGGCGGTGAGCAGATACGGGCGTAGCGGCGAGATGCCCTGTTCGGCGCCTCGCGGCTGGGGTACCTGATCGTCGCTCATTCCCTTGTCCCCTCGTCAGTTCAGCTGCCGACGCTCTTCTTGAGTTCCTCGATCAGCGCGGGGGTGAGCACCTCGGTGGCGCGGTTGGCGAACATCGCCATCTCGTAGGCGATGGTGCCGAGGCTGGCCTGCTTGGTGGCGAGCACGCCGAGCGAGCAACCGATGCTGATCGTGCAGACCAGCAGGTAGCCCTGCTCCAGCTCGATGATGATCTTGTCCGGCGAACCGAGCGGGTGGCTCTCGGAGACCCCGTGCGCGAGGCCGAGCATCGCCGAGCAGATCGCGGCCAGCCGGTCGGCGTTGGCGCGTTCCAGCTCGGACGACATCGCGATCAGCAGGCCATCGGCCGAGACGGCGATCGCGCCCATCGCGCTCGCCGTGTTCTGCGCGAAGCGCGTCACCAACCAGTTGAAGTTCCGGGCTTCGACGCTGACTCCGGTCGTCATCTCTTGCTCTTCTCTCTCTGTTCCATCTCCGGGTTGACGGCTTTCTCCAACCCGTCACTGAAGGCGTCGAACGCGGCACGCTCGGCCTCGGGGTCACGCATGCCCTTGGGCTTGGTGGTGTTCAGCGCCGCCCGCGCGGTCTGGTGCCGCGCGGCCGGACCTTTCGCCAGTCCCGGCGCCAGTTGCGCGCCGGGGACCCGCCGGGTGAGACCACCGCGGGAGGCGGCGGGCACCGGTGTCGGGGTCGGCATCGGCGCCGGGGCGGCGGCCGGTGGTGCGGTGGCCTTCGCGAGTCCGGCCTCGAACCCGTCGAAGGCCGCCTTTGCGGCTTCTGGATCATGCCTGGACTTCTGCCGCGCCGGCGCTTCGGGGGCACCGGGAAGCTGCGCGCCCTTGACCCGCCGCCGCAACCCGCCTCGGGTCTCGCCGGGGTCGGCGGCGGTGAGCGTCGGCGCGGGAGCCTGGTAGACGGGCTCAGGCACCGGCGTCGGCAGGGGCGGTGGTTCCAAGATCTCTCCGTCGGTCTTGCGGAACCACCGGAAGTCCTTGGGCTGCCTGCCGTCGCGCGGGATCATCCCGGCGATCGCCAGCGTCGGCGGTTCGCTCGGAGCCGCCTTCTGCCGCGGCTCGGGCAGCGACGGCGGTCCGGGCTCGTCACCCGGTTCCGCCGTCGGCCACACCGGCGGCGCCGGGACGGACTTCGGGGTGGGCGGCCGGTAGGTCAGCAGATTCGGCGGGACGGTGAGCCGCGCGGTGATACCCGCGCCCGGCTCGGTCTCGGTCAGCTCGACCTTGAGGCCGTGCCGCCGCGCGAGCCGTCCGACCACGAACAGCCCGAGCACACTGGTCGGCGCCAGTTCGAGCCGCTCGCGTTCGACCAGCCGCCGGTTCTCCTCGGCGAGCCGTTCCGCGGTCATGCCGATGCCCTGGTCCACGATCACGATCAGGCAGGAGCCGTCGGGCAGGATCTTCGTGCCGACGTCCACAAAGGACTCCGGCGGGGAGAACGACGTCGCGTTCTCCAGCAGCTCGGCGAAGATCAGCACCAGATCGGAGCCGAACGGCGACGACAGCAGGACATCGCCCATCGAGCCGAGCCGCACCCGCTGGTAGTCCTCGATCTCCGCGAGTGCCGAACGCAGCGCGGTCGAGAGTTCGATCGGGCCGGAAATCCTTGCCTCGTCCCGGTTTCCCGAGACGACGAGCAGGTTGTCCGCGTTCCGGCGGAGACGAGTGGAGAGGTGGTCGAGCCGGTAGAGGCTCGCCAGCAGGGCGACGTCCTGCTCGTTGCGCTCCAGCTCGTCGACCAGCGCCAGCTGCCTGCCCACCAGGTTCTGCGTGCGCTTCGCGACGTTGGCGAACATGAGGCCGACGTTGCGCCGCGTGACGGCCTGCCGTTCCACCAGCTCGGCCGCGGTGGCCTGCACCCGGTTGAACGCCTCGGCCAGCTTGCCGAGTTCGTCCTGCGAGGACACGTCGATGATGGCCAGCCGCGGCGCGAGCTCTTCGGCCTGCTCGGTGTCGGTGACGCGGACGAGTTCGGTGCTCGCGAGGTCCGCGACCGACGTCGCCGCCGTGGTCAGCTTCCGCAGCGGATCCGCGATCGACCGGCTGACCGCGATCGCGAGCCCGCCGACCAGCAGGAACAGCACACCGGCGCCGACACCGATCGTCCACGCCAGGTTCTGCGCCGCGTCCGCTCGCGCGGTCGCCGCGTCGGTGATGCCGGTGGTGACCGCGTCCTGGGTGAGCCGCCGCTGGTTCGACTGGGCGTCGACGGCGCCGAGGATGTCGGGCAGCAGGTTCTGCACGGCCTGCGGGCCCTTGGCGTCGGAGAGCCTGGCCTCCAGCGCGTCGACCCGGCGGCCCGTCTCACCCTGCTCGACCGCGACGACCTGCGTGGCCTGGGTGACGTCGGCCTGCTGCACGAACCGTTCGAGGAACAGCGACGACTGCTGCTTCGCGTCGGCCAGCACCGGCGCCCCCGATTCGGGGGTGACCAGCACGATGATCAACGCCATCCCGCGCAACGAGTTCTCCTCGTTCGCGCGCAGCAGCGCGTCGAGCGCCGTCAGCTGCTGGGTGCCCGCCGCGTCACTGGTCTGCTGCGGGACGAGACGGAGCGCGTTGATGACCGCGTCGATCACCGCGTGATACGTCCGCGCCACACTGTCGAGTGAGGCACCGCGCCGCAGCGCGTTCTCCCGGATCTCGTTCAGCGACCCGATGCGCACCAGCGCCGCCGCGAGTTCTTCCGGCGCGTCGGCGCTCAGCCCCGACCGCACCTGGTTCACGGTTTCCGCGACCACGCCCTGCTGCTTCAGCATCGCCGAACCGCCCGCCGACGTGGACGCGATGTAGTGCGCCGTCAGCAGCCGCTCGCGCTGCAGTTCCCAGGCGAGCGTGCCGAGCGCGCGGGCCTGCGACGCGACGTCGGCGGTGGTGCGGGCGGACCGGGCGTCGTCGACTTCCCCGGCGACGTAAGGCACCGACACCAGGACCACGGCGGTCAGCGGCAGCATCAGGAGCAGGTTGAGCTTGCCCCGGATGCCGAGTCTGCCGAGCAACCCGGACCGTGCCGTGCGTTCCGGCCGGGACTTCCCGTGCCTC
Organism: Amycolatopsis sp. w19; assembly: GCF_051373225.1. Taxonomy (NCBI): domain Bacteria; kingdom Bacillati; phylum Actinomycetota; class Actinomycetes; order Pseudonocardiales; family Pseudonocardiaceae; genus Amycolatopsis; species Amycolatopsis sp. w19. The sequence goes on from NZ_JBPQFM010000003.1 coordinate 270,204, forward strand.
ATGGTCACCTTTCTCCCCGGCTCCGCCCGAGGTGTCCGCGGTGCTGTTCCCGGACGAGGTCTTCGATGGACGCGCGCAACGAGACGAACTCGGGCGCGCGTTTGACCGCGAGGTCGCGTTCAGCGGGCAGGTCGACCACGATGTCCGCGGCCACCCGGCCCGGATCCGAGGCCAGCACCACGACGCGCCCGCCGAGGAACACGGCCTCCTCGACGTCGTGGGTCACCATCAGCACGGTGGTGTGCGTGTCGGTCCAGATCCGGCGGATCAGGACCTGCATGTCCTCTTTGGTCTGGACGTCCAACGCGCCGAAGGGTTCGTCCAGCAGCAGCACGTCGGGCTCGCACACCAGCGCCCGCGCGATCGCGACCCGCTGCTTCTGCCCGCCGGAAAGCTGTTTGGGCAACGACTTCCGCAGGTGGCCGAGCCCGGTCTCGTCGAGATACCAGTCGATCCGGCGCGCCCGCTCGGCCTTGTCGATGCTCAGCAGTTCGAGTCCGAACGCGACATTGCTCTCCACCGTGCGCCACGGGTACAGCGCGCCGTGCTGGAACACCAGCCCGCGATCCGGGCCCGGCCCGGTCACGGCGTCGCCGTCGAGGGTGATCAGGCCCTCGGTCGGTTCGGTCAGCCCGGCGATCAGCGACAGCAGGGTCGACTTGCCGGATCCGCTCGCGCCGACGACGCAGACGAAATCGCCGCGCGCGACGTCGAGGTCGATCCCGTCGAGCGCGCGGGTGGTCTTGCCACGGACCGTGTAGTCCTTGGCGACCGCTTTCAGCTGAAGCGTCATGCCGCCCACTTCCCGACCCTGGCCCGCAGGAGCCGCAGCGCGATGTCGATGACCAGCCCGAGCAGGCCGATCACGATCAGCAGCGCGAAGATCCGGTCGGTCTGGGTGAACCGCTGTGCCCGCATGATCCGCAGGCCGAGCCCGGCGGTGGCGTTGATCAGTTCGGCGACCACCACGAAGTTCCACGCTGCCGCCGCGTTGACGCGGGTCGCGTCGATCATGCCCGGCAGCGCGTGCGGGACGATCACCTTGCGCAGCACTTCGCCGCGCCGCGCGCCGAGCGTGTAGGACACGTCGATCAGCGACCGCGGCACCCCGCGGACGGCGTCGGCGATCATCAGCGTGTTGAAGAAGACCGTGCCGAGGAACAGGACCGCGACCTTCGACGGTTCACCGAGGCCGAGCCAGATCATCAGCAGCGGGATGAACGCGCTCGCCGGCAGATAGCGCAGCATCGCGATGACCGGCTCGAACAGCGCCAGCCCCGCGTCGAACGTCCCCATCACGATGCCGAGCGGCACGGACACGAGGATCGCGAGCCCGAAGCCGAGCAGCACGCGCTGGGTGGTGGCCCAGAGATCGCTGAACAGCTCGCTCGACTCGATCATCTTCACCAGCGCGTCGAACACCGCGACCGGCGTCGGGAGGAACATCGGCTTGATCGTGCCCAGCGCGTTCAGCGTCACCCAGATGAGCAACGGGATCACGAACGAGGCCGCCGCCAGCGTCCACCGCCACCGGGCGGGGATCGGCGTCCGCAGCGAAAGCAGCGGGGAGGCGTTCGGCTTGAGGCCCGCCCGGCGGGGCAGCGGCGACCAGTCCGGTCGCGCGCCACGCCGCTCTTCCTGCGCCTCGGCGAGCCGCTGCTCGTCTTCGAGACGGCGCGCTTCGGCCTCGTCAGCGGCGTCCGTCCGCTGAGCGGCCCGCCCCGCCGCGTCGGTGGCGCTCACTTCACCGCCTTGACGTACTGGTCGTCGAACAGCCCGTCGAAGTTCGGGCGGCTCTGGGCGAGCCCGTTGGACACGATGAAGTCGGCGATCTTGCCCGCCTGGAAGTTCAGGTGGGCCGGGGTGACACCGGGGGTGAACGCGTCGAGGTTCTGCTGCTTGGTGAAGATCGTGGTGCCCGCGTCGTAGGACTTGTACTCGTCGATCGACACCGCGCCGCGTTTCGCCATGATCTTCACGGCCTCTTCGCGGTTCTGCTTGATCCAGCCGATCGTCTCGAACCAGGTGTTCACCAGCGCCTGGACCTCCTTCTTGCGCTCCTTCGACATCTGCTCGGAGACGACGAGGTGGTCCGGGATGGCGCCGGGGAACTCGGCCGACGTCGCGATCGCGCGGCTGCCGGGGCGCTCGAGCGCCTTCGAGGTGAAGGGGGCGAAGGCGGCGACGGCGTCGACCTGCTCGCCGACGAACGCGGCCGCGGCGGCGTCGGTCAGCAGCGGGACGATTTCGACGTCCTTCTCGGTCAGCTTGGCCTCCTGCAGCGCGAGCAGCAGCAGGTAGTGGTCGACGGTGCCCTGCTCGACGGCGATCTTCTTGCCCTTGAGGTCGGCGACGCCGGTGATGCCCTGGCGGGCGATGATCTTGTCGTTGCCGGTCGAGTTGTCGTTGACCAGCACCACCGACAGCTTCGCGCCACCGCTGACCGAGGCGAGGGTGTCGTTCAGGGTCTGGCTGTTGGCGTCGATCGCGCCCGAGGAGAGGGCGTTGATGCTCTCGGTGTAGCTGTCGAACCACTTCAGGTCGACGTTCACGCCGTTCTTCTCGAAGAGGCCCTTCTCCTGGGCGACCGCCCAGGGGAACCACCCCGGCCAGGCGCTGTAACCGATCGTGACCTTGGTGCCGGAGGCGGCCGTGCTGTCGGAACAAGCCGAAAGGGCGGTCACGCCCGCCAGCGAAAGGGCGCACAACAACGCCGTCATCAGACGGCGGGAACGGGAAATCACAACGCACTCCTGGGGAAGGGGAGTAACTCGGGCGTGGAAAGTTCCGGCTGTTCGAGCGCAGGACTGATCGACCGGTGTCGAACTCCCTCGGGGAAGCCCGGCCGGCAATGGCGGATGGCGCGGCCGCACACCCGGCCGTCCCATCCAAACCTCTGAACGTATTGGATAGAGGTGATCACCCCGTTGCTCTCGGCGGCGATCCTATCGAGTGGCGCAAGGTCTACCTAGTGTGATCGTCGGCTCTTGCACGATTCGCTGTCACATTCTGCTAAATCCGGCCGTTCGCCCCAATGGGCGGACTCTCGCCTGATGGACAACCCGGTCCCGGACGTCGTACGTCCATCGGGTGGCGGGTGAATCTTCGCCCGCCCTTCGGGAGGGAGCAGAGGATGAAAATTCGTTCGGCCGCGGCGTGCGTCGCGGGGGCGGCGCTCGTGTCCACTTTGCTCGGTGCGGGGCAGGCGAACGCGACCAGACCGTCCAGTCTGGTCATCAGCCCGAGCGCCGTCGCCGCAGGTGGGACGGTCACCGCGGACATCTACTGCCTGCGCCCGTCCGGTGCGGGCGAGCTCGCGACGTCCCTCGTCGCGGACGGTCTCGCCGCCCCGATCCCCTTGCGGGTGGTGGGCGACGGCGGCACCGGCGGCATCGGTGTCGCGTTGCGCGGCGACGGTCCGGTCGGGGCGGTGCCTGGGCGCTACACGGCGGCTTACGACTGCTGGGGCTGGATCGTCCGCGCGGAGTTCACTGTCACGAACTGACAGAAGCGAAGGCCGGTTTCGGGACGCGAATTGCCGTCCCGGAGCCGACCCTCGCTGACACATCCGGGGGAGATGTTCCGGGCGGTAATTTCTGTCAATCGACAGAATTGGCTCCGGTCGGCGCGGGCGCCGTCGTGAAAACCGGAAGAATTGTTCGCGGCGCGCCGAAATACCGGCGAAACAAAGTGGAAAGAATTCCTCGCCGATCCGCGCGGACCCGGTCTGTCCAGGGCATTTCCGCCGTTTGTGGAGGCGGACGCGATTTCGCGGGACCGACGTTCGACCTTGATCGATCAGGCTCGGCCGGGTAACGGGGAGGTGACGGCTTGCGGTCCGGCGGCTACACACAGATGATCCAGCAGGGGTGGCGGGTGTCACCGTTCAGTGGGTTTCGCCGCCGCGTCGGAGGCAATACCGTCGGCGGCAAAGCCGAAGTCACAGATGCCCCGACCGGGTACGGAGGTTTGGCGGATGATGCCGGAGATCAAGGAAGGCGCTGCCGGGAACGGCGACGCCGTCGTGCGCCTGCCCGGGATGCGGGTGGCCTACGAAGGGGCGGCCTTCGACGAGTCCGCGCTGGCGGAGACCTGGACCGACCAACTGCAGGACTGGCTGAACCAGGCCGTCTCCGCCGGGATCGCCGAACCGAACGCGATGGTGCTCGCCACGGCCGACCCGGAGGGCAGGCCGTCCTCCCGGACCGTCCTGTGCAAGGGCCTCGACGAGCGCGGCGTCGTGTTCTACACGAATTACACCTCCACCAAGAGCCACGACCTCACCGCGACGCGCTACGCGTCGGTCACCTTCCCCTGGTACCCCCTGCAGCGGCAGGTCCACGTGCGCGGCGAGGTGGAGAAGGTCAACGTCGCCGAGACCGCCGAGTACTGGGCGTCCCGCCCGCGGGGTTCGCAACTCGGGGCCTGGGCCTCGCCGCAGTCCCGCGTCGTCGACGGCCGCCGCGCCCTCGAGACCGCGCTGCACGGCATCGAGCGCCGCTTCGCCGACGTCGAGAACATCCCGTTCCCGCCGCACTGGGGCGGGTGGCGCATCCGGCCCGACGTCGTCGAGTTCTGGCAGGGCCGCGAGGACCGCATGCACGACAGGCTCCGCTACGTGCGGACCGACGACGGCTGGCAGATCGAGCGCGTCGCGCCGTAATTTTTGCCGGCGCGCTTCCGCAAACGCGCCGAAGGGGCGTCGTTCCGCTTCAACGTCACGTTGAGCGGAGAGGCGCCCCTTCATCGCGTTTCCGGGGGCCTTCGGCCCAAAAGAGGGCGCGCGGCGGTGAAGTCTCCCCGTCGCGCTGGCGCGCTTCCGGGAGACCGTTGGGTCGCCTAGGGCTCGGTGCGGTTACGGATGGGGGCTGAAGGGGACTTTTGCCGCGTCTCATGAGGTGAAAGCTCCCTTCATCGCGTCTGACGTGGGGAAAGGCCCCTTCGGCCACCGGGTGACATAAATCGCGCGCGGATGGTTAGTTAGCGCGGCTAAGCTGTCTGGTTGTGAGTGACGACGTGGGGGTTGAGCAGCGCAAAGGCGTCCGCAAGCTGTTCGGCTCGATCGTCGTCGACACCCGGCCGCTCAAGATCCCCGCGTTCCGCCGCCTCTGGCTCTCCACCGCGGTCACCGCGATCGGCAGCCAGCTCACCGCCGTCGCGGTCCCGAAACAGGTCTTCGACCTCACCGGATCGTCCGCGTACGTCGGCCTGACCGGCCTGGTCGCCCTGATCCCGCTGCTCGTCTTCGGGCTCTGGGGCGGCGCCATCGCGGACGCCGTCGACCGCCGCAAGCTGCTCCTCGTCACCAACGTCGGCGTCACGCTCACTTCGGTGGTCCTGTGGCTCCAGGCGTTCCTGAACATCGGCTCTGTCTGGCTCGTACTGGGCCTGCTCGCGGTCAACCAAGCGTTCTTCGCGGTCAACATGCCGACCCGCAGCGCCGTCGTCGCCCGCCTGGTCCCGGACAACCTGATCGCGCCCGCGACCGCGCTGAGCAGCACGATGGCCACCTTCGGCGCGGTCTTCGGCCCGCTGCTCGCCGGTTCGCTGATCCCGATCCTCGGCCTCTCGACGCTCTACCTGATCGACGTCCTCGCGCTGACCTTGACCCTCGTCGCGGTCTACCGGCTACCCCCGATCCCGCCGCTCGGCGAGATCGCGCGCCGGGCCGGGATCCGCGACATCATCGACGGCTTCAAGTACCTGGCCACGCAGAAGATCCTGCTGGCTTCGTTCCTCGTCGACATCATCGCGATGGTCGCGGGCATGCCGCGCGCGCTGATCCCGGAGATGGCGGAGCGCACGTTCGGCGATCCGCCCGGCGGCGGTCCGGCGCTGGGCTGGCTGTACGCGGCGCTGCCCGCGGGCGCGATGCTGATCGGCCTCTTCTCCGGCTGGCTGACCAGGATCCGCAACCAGGGCGCGGGCGTGATCGTCTCGGTCTGTGTCTGGGGCGCCGCGGTCGCCGGTTTCGGGCTCGCGAACTCGCTGTGGCTCGCGGTGTTCTTCATGGCGCTCGCCGGCGCGGCCGACATGGTCAGCGCGATCTACCGGATGTCGATCCTGCAGGTCGCCACCACCGACGAGATGCGCGGACGGCTGCAGGGCGTGTTCACCGTCGTCGTCGCGGGCGGTCCGCGGATCGCCGACCTCACCCACGGCTGGGCGGCCGCCGGTGTCGGCACGGCGGCCGCGGCCTCCGGCGGCGGGGTGCTGGTCATCGTGCTGGTCGTCGGCGCGGCGCTGCTGATCCCGTCCTTCTGGCGGTACCGGGCCCCGGTGGACTGAGCCGTCCGGGCTATCGTCGGGCCCATGCGTATTTCACGGGCGATCATCCTGTTCGCCGCTGTCATCGCGACCCTTTCCGCCTGCTCGTCCGGCGATGAAAAGACGGACAACGCGGCCAAGCCGTCGAGCCAGGCCCCCTCGCCCTCCGCCGCGCCGAGTTCCTCTTCCGCTCCCACCGGTGGCGCCGGTGCGAAGGAGCCGTGCGCGCTGCTGCCCGCCGAGGCCGTCGGCAAGGCCGTCTCCATCCAGGGCGTGACGTCGGCGCCGGGCCCGGTGCAGGACAACGCCGCCAACGGGGGCAAGGCCAAGAGCTGCGTCTACTCGGCCGCCGGCAAGCAGATCGGCGCGCTCGCCGTGACCCGGTTCGAAGGCAACAAGATCAAGCCCGCCGAGATGGTCGCGGCGCTGAAGAAGGCCAAGCAGAACGCGAAGGACGTCGCCGGTGTCGGCGAGGGCGCCATCTACTACACCGACGAGAACAAGACCGCGACGCTGGCGGCCGCCGAACTCGTGGACAACGTCCCGGTGCTGGTCAACTACACCGGTCCGGCGAAGATGACGCAGGACATGATGACCCCGTTGGTGAAGACCGCGGTCGACGCCAACTGAGCGATCTACCCAGAAGCGGCCTTCGTCAACCCGTGACGAAGAACTGACCAAATCGGACTGTCGGCCACAGACGTGATGCGGCACACTCTTGCCGCATGGCGGACACGACGACAACAGAACAGACCGGTCCGGCCGGTCAGCCGAGCCTCAAACGGGTCATGGGTTCCAAGCTCCTGCTGTTCTTCGTGGTGGGGGACATCATCGGGACGGGCGTCTACGCGCTCACCGGGCAGGTGGCGGGCCGGGTGGGCGGCGCGCTCTGGCTGCCGTTCCTGATCGCGTTCGTGGTCGCGTTCATGACCGCGTTCAGCTACCTGGAACTGGTCGGGAAGTACCCGCAGGCGGCGGGGGCCGCGCTCTACACGCACAAGGCGTTCAAGATCCGCTTCCTCACCTTCATGGTGGCGTTCGCGGTGATGTGCTCCGGGATCACGTCGGCCTCGTCGGCGGCGAAGGCCTTCGGGGACACGTATCTCAAGGAGTTCATCACCGCGCCGATGCCGCTGGTGGCGATCCTGTTCGTGATCGGCCTCGCGCTGATCAACTTCCGCGGGGTCTCCGAATCGGTGAAGACCAACGTGGTGCTGACCTGCATCGAGATCGGCGGTCTGCTGATCATCATCGGGGTCGGCGTGTGGGCGGTGCTGAACGGCAACGGGGATGCCTCGCGGCTGGTCGAGTTCGACACCGAGAACCAGACGATGCTGGTGGCGATCACCTCGGCGACGTCGCTGGCGTTCTTCGCGATGGTCGGTTTCGAGGACTCGGTGAACATGGCCGAGGAGTGCAAGGACCCGATCCGGATCTTCCCGAAGGCGATGCTGTGGGGCATGGTCATCGCCGCGACCATCTACATCATGGTCTCGGTGACCTCTTCGCTGCTGGTGCCCGCGGACGATCTGGCGGCGGCCAAGAGCAGCGCGCTGCTGAAGGTGCTCGACGTCGGGGCACCCGGCTTCCCGCGCGAGGTGTTCTCCGCGATCGGTCTGTTCGCGGTCATCAACTCGGCGCTGATCAACATGCTGATGGCCAGCCGCCTGCTCTACGGCATGGCGAACCAGCGGATCATCCCGAAGCAGCTGGGCACCGTGCACCCGTTCCGCCGCAGCCCGTGGGTGGCGATCGTGTTCACCAGCCTGATCGCGATCGCCCTGGTGTCCTTTGTGGACATCGGCGTGCTCGGCGGCACCACGGCGTTGCTGCTGCTGGCGGTGTTCGCCATCGTCAACGTCGCGGTGCTGGTGCTGCGCAAGGAAAAGGTTTCGCACAGGCATTTCCGCGCGCCGACGATCGTCCCGGTGCTGGCCGCGATCTTCTGCGTCTACCTGGTGACGCCGTTGTCCGGACGGCCCGCGCGCGACTACAAGGTCGCCGCGATCCTGCTCGGCGTCGGTATCGTGCTGTGGGGGATCAACTGGCTCGTCATGCGGGCCACGCACAGTGAAGAAGACCGGCGGCCCATCGAGCCGCCGGTCGGCTAGCCGCGGCTGAGCGCCTGGTACTCCACCGGGCTGTGGGCCGAGAACACGGTGACGTCGTCGGCGTGTTCTCGGCTCAGCTCGCGCAGCCGCTCGACGTTCTCCAACCGCGGTTTGCGCAGCGTCTGCACCATGTTCTGGAACGCGGTCATCCCCGGCGGGCAATGCGGTTTCACCGGATCCATCTGACCGTGGAAGAAGTACGCGTCACCCGCGTGCAGCAGCCAGCCGTCGCCGGTGTCGACCGCGACGCCGGTGTGGCCCTTGGTGTGTCCCGCGAGCGGCACCAGCAGGATCTCCGGCGGCAGGCCCTTCAGCTCGCGGACGGCCTGGAAGCCGAACCAGTCGTCGCCGGCCTCGTCGTACATGCTCCACAGTGGACGGTGAGCGAACTGGTTGGCGCGGAAGCGGAGCTTCTCGCTCTGGTTCGACGGCGCCGTCGCCGCGTCGTGCTCCGCGGTGCGGACGTGCACGACGGCGTTCGGGAAGTCCGCGAGCCCGCCCGCGTGGTCCACATCGAGATGGGTGCAGATGATGTGCCGGACGTCTTCGAGCTTGTGGCCGAGCGCCTCGACGTGGTGGGCCGCCGTCTCCGTCTCGACCGGCTTCGCGCCGACCATGATCGTGAACGGCGTGCCGAGCCAGGCGCCGGGATTCGCGACGCCCTTGCGGCCGAAGCCGGTGTCCACCAGCACGAGGCCGTCGCCGGTCTCGATGAGCAGGCAATGCGCCACCAGCTCCGAGCGGCGCAGGAGACCGGGCTGGCCGTCGAGCAGCTTGCCTCCCGGTGCGCGCATCGTGCCGCAGTTCAGGTGGTGCACCTTCATAGCCTGCTCCTCTGGCTGAGCCGTTCGAATGCGGTGGCGTCGTGCGCGGCGAAGACCGTCACTTCGGCACCGTTGTTACTGACAAGTTCGCGCAGCCGGCGCTGGTTGTCCAGTCGTGCCGTCTTCTCCGTCTGCATGTACGACTCGAAGAAGCCCAAAGCGGCGGGGATGTGCGGCTTTCGCTCCAGTTCGCCGCCGTGGAAGACGGCGTCGCCCGCGTTGAGAAGCCAACCGTCACCAGTGTCGATCGCGATCCCCGCGTGGCCGCGGGTGTGCCCGGCGAGGGGGATGAGCAGGACGTCCGGGACGCCTTCGAGCTCGCGGACCGCGTCGAAACCGAACCACGGCTCGCCGTCGGCGCGGTACGAGCGCCAGACCGGCCCGTGGTCGAACTGGACCTTGCGGTAGCGGCTCGCCTCCTTGCGGTCGATCGGCTTCTCCAGTGCCTGGAGCTCGCGGGCGTGGACGTGGACCCGTGCCTGGGGGAAGTCGACGAGCCCGCCCGCGTGGTCGAGGTCGAGGTGGGTGAGCACGATGTCGCGCACGTCGGCCGGGTCGAAGCCGAGCTTGCGGATCTGGGTGGTGGCGCTGAGGTCGTCGTCGCTGTCGGGGTGCACCAGCCGGACGAAACCGGCGCCGAGCCATTCGACCGGCCGGGTGACGGTGGGGGTCCCGACACCGGTCTCGATGAGCACGAGCCCGTTGTCGGTCTCCAGCAGAAGGCAGTGACAGATAAGTTCGGCGCGGCGGAAGAGCCCAGGCTTGCCGTCGATGAGTTTGCCGCCGATCGGCCGCATGGTTCCGCAGTTCAGGTGATGGACGCGCATCAGGAGAGCTCCCGTTCGAGTGTGACGCGGAGATGGGGGGCGATCGCGCGCAGTGGCGCGGTGTCGTGCAACGTCTTGGCCAGCAGCAAGCCGCCCTCGATGGCGGCGAGGACGACCGTCGCCAGCTGGTCCGCCTTGTCGGTGTCCAGCGCGTCGGCGATGACGGTGTGCCAGGACTTGTAGCCGTCCGCGCAGGCCTGGCGGATCGCCTCGCTGTCCCCCGACGCGTCGAGCGCGACCGTCGCCAGCGGGCAGCCGCGCTGGAAATCCGACTCCTCCAACGAGATCGCCAGCGCGTCGACCACGTTCTCGACACCGGTGACGATGTCGGGCGCGTTCGCGGCGATCGTGCGCAGCTGCTCGCAGAGCCGGTCGGCGGACTGGCGGATGGCCTCGGCGGCCAGCTGCTCCTTGCCGCCGGGGAAGTGGAAGTAGAGCGAGCCCTTGGGCGCGCCGACGGCGGCGACGAGCTGGTTGAGCCCGGTGGCGTGATAACCCTGCTGGTGGAAGAGGTCGGCGGCGGAGTCGAGCATGCGCTGCCGGGTGTCGGTGCGGCGGACCATGCGGCCGACTGTAGCCCAAACTATGACGACCGGTCTAGTAAATCTCGATTTACACAAACCCTCTTGTTTGCAAATGTTTGTGTAAACTTGCGGCGAACCGGTCGGCGAGCGAAGGGAGCGGACATGGTCGACTCGGCCCAGTTGCTCCCGGTCGCGCAGGCGGCCCGAGCTCTGGATATCTCGCGAGAGCGTGTCCGTGAACTCGTGCACGGCGGCAGGCTCGACGCGATCCGGATAGGCCGTGAACTACTGGTCGATGCCCGGTCGGTCGAACATCGGAAGAGCGTGGTGAAGCCCGCGGCCGGCCGGCCGCTCTCCGCTCGGATGGCGTGGGGTTTCCTGTGGTCGTTGAGCGGCTACCAGCCGTCGTGGATCTCCCCGTCGGAATGGGTCAGGCTCAAGCGCTACGCGCGGGAACGCGTGCCCGCCCAATGGCCACGCCTGCTCTCCGGTCGCGCGCGTGTGCACCGTGTGCGAATGCTGCCCGGCCCGCTCGCGCGGCTGCGGGAAGATCCGCACGCCGTCGTCAGTGGCCCTGTCGCCGCAGGGCGCCACGGCGCCGACCTGATGGCGGGCAGCGCCGATGAAGAGTTCTACGTGGAGGCCGCGCGGTTCGACGAACTCGCGCGGTCACGGCGGCTCCGCCTGGACAGCGCGGAACCCAACGCGGTGATCCGTGTTCCGGCCCTGTCCGGCGTTCTGCGCCCACCGGGGGCGGGCGGCCTTGCGATCCCGGCGGCTGTCGCGGCGGACCTCCTCGACGCGGGGGACGAGCGTTCTATCCTTGCGGCACAACAACTTCTCACTCGTTTGGGCGAGGCCCATAAGCTCGGCGAATGAGCGATTCCGTGCCGAGGGCAGGCTGGCGTTCCCGCCGGCTGTGTGGATTTTGGGGCGTTGGATGACCAGAAATCCACACGGTCGGTCGTGATCGGACCGGTCACGACCGCCGACCGCGTACGCCGAGCCGCTAGTGTCCTGCGTCAGACATTCCCCGAGACAGTCGTGCCCGATTTGAGCACTTCGTCCGATATTGCATGGGGTCGTGAGTGATAAAGAGCGTTCTAACGCTCTTTATCACTCACGACCACCTCGGCAAACCGGACGCAGGGCATTCACGACAAGACCCCTCATCTCACGCGACGAAGGGCGCCTTACCCGCGTCCCATGCGGTGAAAGTCCCCTTCAGCCACCCCGAGGCCAGAAACACTTAAGACACGAACTTCCGGCGCAGGACACTAGACGCCGATCGCCGACGCTGACCCGCCGAACTGTTGCCGCAGCTCGCGTTTGAGCAGCTTCCCGGACGCGTTCTTCGGCAGTTCGCCGACGAAATGCACCGACTTCGGCACCTTGTGCGCCGCCAGCGACTTCTTGGCGAACTCGATCAGTTCCGCTTCGTCGACGGGTTCCTTCACCACGACCACCGCGGCGATCGCCTCGATCCACCGTTCGTGCGGCAGGCCGACGACGGCGACCTCGGCGACGGCGGGATGCGCGTACAGCGCGTCTTCCACCTCGCGCGACGCGACGAGCACGCCGCCGGTGTTGACGACGTCCTTGATCCGGTCGACGACGAACAGATAGCCCTCTTCGTCCTGCCGCACCAGATCACCGGAATGGAACCAGCCGCCCGCGAACGCCTCCACCGACTCCTCGGGCTTGCCCCAGTAACCCGTGCACAGCTGCGGAGAACGGTAGACGACCTCGCCGAGTTCGCCCGGCGGGACGTCGTTCATCTCGGCGTCCACCACCCGCGTCTCGACGAAAAGGATCGGGCGGCCGACGGAATCCGGGCGTGCGTCGTGCTCTTCGGGCCGCAGGACCGTCGCGAGTGGACCGATCTCCGATTGCCCGAAGCAGTTGTAGAACCCGACTCCTCCCAGCCGGGCGCGGAGCGCGTTCAGCACCGGGACGGGCATGATCGACGCGCCGTAGTACGCCTTGGTGAGGCAGCTCAGATCCGCGTCCGCGAGGCCGGGATGGTTCGCGAGTCCCACCCAGACGGTCGGCGGGAAGAACAGGGAAGTGATGCCCTGGCGGGGAATCCGCGCCAGGATGTCACCGAGATCGGGCCCCTCGACGAGATGGTTCGTCGCACCGACGGCCAGCCCGGGCATGAGGAACACGTGCATCTGCGCCGAGTGGTACAGCGGCAACGCGTGCAGCGGCACGTCGCGGTCGCTCAGGTCGAGCGCGGCGATGCAGGACGAGTACTCGTGCACCAGCGCGCGATGGGTGAGCATCGCGCCCTTCGGCCGCGAGGTCGTCCCGGACGTGTAGAGCAGCTGGACGAGGTCGTCGTCCGAGACCCCGGATTCCTCGTGCGGCACGACGGCTTCGTCCAGCGCCCACTCCAGAACGTCCACTGTGGACACATGCTCGACGCCGACGTGCTCGGCCAGCGCGGGGTCGACGAAGGCGAGGGCGGGCTCGGACTGCGTGAGCAGGTACTCGAGTTCCTCGCCGCGGGCGTTGAAGTTCACCGGCACGTGCACCAGCCCGGCCCGGGCGCAACCGAGGTACAGCAACAGATACGCGTCGGAATTCTTGCCGAAGGCCGCGACCCGGTCACCGTGGACGAGCCCGCGATCGAGCAGCTTCGCCGCGACCCGGCCCGCCGCGCGGTCGAGTTCCGCGTACGTCCACACGCGATCGGCGAACGTGAGGGCGACCCGTCCCGGGACGCGGCGCGCGCTCCGTTCCAGGACGCGGCCGACGGTGCTGGGGTAGCCGGGAACGGTCATCGCGGCGGTCTCCTTCGTCCGGGCGTGGCGTTCTCACAGTAACCTCGTCGGCATGGCCAATCCCACCGGAGAGCAGTTCGAGATCACCCGCGGCAACGCGCGAGCCGTCATCACCGAGATCGGTGCCGGGTTGCGCGCGTTCGAGGTCGGCGGGGTGCCCTACGTCGAGGCGTTCGCCGAGGACGAGAAGCCGCCGAAGGGCGCCGGACAGGTACTGCTGCCCTGGCCGAACCGCACCAAGGGCGGCCAGTGGGTGCACCAGGGCGAGAAACAGCAGCTCCCGATCACCGAAGAGGCGCGCGGCAACGCGATCCATGGCCTGACCAGGCACGAAGAGTGGGAGCTCCTCGAACACGCGGAGTCGTCGATCACCCTGGCCATCGACGTCCCGGCGCAGGAAGGCTGGCCGGTGCCGCTGCGCGCGACGATCACCTACGAGATCTCGCCGCGCGAGCTGGTCGTCACGCACGAGATCCGCAACGAGGGCGAGAGTCCCATCGGTGTCGGGCTCGGCACGCACCCGTACTTCCGCATCGGCGACGTGCCCACCGACGAGCTGACCCTGACGCTGCCCGCGAGCCGGGTCCGGCCGTATCTCGGCGACGAGCAGATGCCGTACGCCGACGAGCAGGACGTCGAGGGGACCGAGTACGACTTCCGGTCCGGCAAGCTGCTCGAAGGTGTCGACCTGGACACGGCGTTCGGCGGGCTGGCCGTCGCCGAGGACGGCAACCACCATCACGTCCTCTCGCACGAGGACCGGGAGCTGCTGGTCTGGGCCGGGCCGGATTTCCGCTGGGCGCAGGTCTTCACCCCGGACGACCTGGTCGGCCGCGGCCGGGCGGTGGCGATCGAGCCGATGACCTGCCCCGCCGACGCGCTCAACACCGGCACCGACCTGATCGAGCTGGAGCCCGCGTCGTCGTGGACCGGGAGCTGGGGAATCCGGGTGCGCTGAGATGTCGCTGCTCCGCCTGGGCCCCGCCGACGCGGGCGAGGTACTCACGCTGCAGCGCGCGGCGTACGTCCCGGAGGCCATGGCGCACGAGAACATCGACCTCCCGCCGCTGACGGAGACCTTCGAGCAGACCAAAGCGGCCCTGGGGGATCCCGCGTGTTCCACCTGGGGCATCAGGGAATCCGGGCGGCTGGTGGCGAGCGTGCGGATCGTCGTGGACGGCGGCGCCGGTCTCGTCGGCAGGCTCATCGTCGCCCCGGACAGGCAGGGACACGGGCTCGGCAGCTCCTTGCTGCTCGCCGCCGAGGACGCTGCGCCGCCTTCGGTGACCGTGTTCCGCCTGTTCACCGGGGAGCGGAGTGCGGGGCCGCTGCGGATGTACCGGAAGCTCGGCTACGTCGAGACGCACCGCACGCCCGAGAAGCACTACGAACTGGTCCATTTCGAAAAGCCCCGCGTGCGGACCGGCGGCCCAGTTCGTTAGCGTGTCAAAGTATGTCTGACAAAGCACAGGTCAAGGCCATCGTCGGTGGTTACGTCGTCCCGGTCGACGGTGATCCCATCGACGGCGGCACGGTCCTCATCGAGAACGGGAAGATCGCCGCGGTCGGCACGGACGCCGACGTCGACATCCCCGACGACGCCGAACTGATCGACGCCGCGGGCAGCTGGGTGCTGCCCGGGTTCATCGACGTGCACGCCCACCTCGGCGTGCACGAAGACGGCGAAGGCTGGTCCGGGAACGACACCAACGAGATGACCGACCCCAACGGCGCGCGGTTCCGCGCGATCGACGGGATCGACCCGTACGAGCCCGGTTTCGACGACGCGCTCGCGGGCGGCGTCACCAGCGTCGTCATCAAACCCGGTTCGGGGAACCCCATCGGCGGGCAGACGATCGGCGTCAAGACCTGGGGCCGGACCGTGCTCGACATGATCTTCGCCGAGGGCGTGAGCGTGAAGAGCGCGCTCGGTGAGAACCCGAAGCGCGTGTACGGCGAGAAGAAGCAGACGCCGTCGACCAGGCTCGGCGTCGCGTCGACCATTCGCGACGCCTTCACCGCCGCGCGCAACTACGCCGCCCAGCGCGAGCACGCCGCCGGCGAGGGCAAGCCGTTCGACGTCGACCTCACCAAGGAGACGCTGGCCAAGGTCCTCGACGGGGAGCTGTACTGGGACCAGCACGTCCACCGCGCCGACGACATGGTCACCGCGATCCGGCTGGCCGACGAGTTCGGCTACAAACTGGTGATCAACCACGGCACCGAAGGGCACCTGATCGCGGACCTGCTCGCCGAACGGGACGTGCCGGTGATCCTCGGGCCGCTGTTCACCACCAAGTCCAAAGTGGAGCTGCGCAACCGCACCCTGCGCGCGCCCGGCATCCTCGCCAGGGCGGGCGTGAAGATCGCGATCACCACGGACCACCCGGTCGTGCCGATCAACTTCCTGGTGTACCAGGCGGCGCTGTCGGTGAAGGACGGGCTCGACCCGGAGACCGCGCTCAAGGCGCTGACCGTCAACCCGGCCGCGATGCTGGACCTCGACGACCAGGTCGGCTCGCTGAAGCCGGGCCTCGACGCCGACGTGGTCATCTGGTCGGGTGACCCGCTGGACGTGATGAACCGGGCGATGCGCGTGTTCGTGCGCGGTCGCGAGGTCTACCACTTCGATGAGGAGACCGGGGTCGGCGTCGCCGAAGACCGGCGTTACCGCGAGGCCTGACCGGTCGGCTCGTGAGTGATTCGGGTCGTTCTAGTGAGGGTGGGGCAAACGTGGCGTAGTCGGTGCAGGTGGTCGTGAGTGGCGTTTCGGGTTCTAACCCGAAACGCCACTCACGACCTATCCCTCAAGAAGTGCGCCACCTTCGCCCTGCTGGTCGATAGAACCAACCGCGTCTCAGCTACCTGCAGGCGGACGACTCGTGACGGGACCCGGCCGCGCTGATGTCGCGAAAGCCACGTTCGGGACATCAGACGTCCCGAAAGTGGCTTTCGCGACACGCCACCTTTGCCTTACCCCTCAATAACGACCCGAAACACTCACGACAGCAGTCGGCCGAGATCCAGCTTCACCGGAAACGGTTCGAGGGCCTTGAATTCGCCTGTCATGGCCGGAGAGTCCTGATAGCCGAGTTCGCCCGCCTGATGGCAGGCGACGACCGAGACCGGTTCGCTGAGGTCGACGATCCAGTAATGCGGGATCCCCGCGTCGGCGTACTCGCCGTGTTTGGTCACGTAGTCGGTGCGTTTCGAGCCAGGCGACACGATCTCGACCACCACGACGACGTCGTCCGCGTGGTACATCGTGTCTTCTTCGTCGATCCGTTCGCCCGCCTCGCGAAGGGCGATGATCAGATCCGGTCGCCTGGCGAAACCTGGCTCGCCTGGCGGCACCAACCCCAGATCGACGTCGATGTCCTGGACGAATTCGAGGTGATCGGGCAGCTGCGACTCCAGCTGCCTGGCCAAGGCGTACAGCGCTTTGTTGTGTCTCCTCTTGGGGCTCGGTGACATGACGAGGCGGCCTTCCACGAGCTCGGTGAATCCGGAATCGGGCTCACCGAGCGCCGCGTACTCCGCGACCGACAGCAGGTGATCCGGGATGGCCCACCCTGGCTCACCGTGCGACCCGGTCGTGGAATAGGGAACGGCTGTCACAGCGTCTCCTCACGTCATCCACAGTGTCTCACGGCCGAAAGGGTGACCATCGGTGATCGTATCAGCGCGGAGTGTCAGCCTTTCCGCAGTTCCCGCGCGATCACCATGCGCTGGATCTGGTTCGTGCCCTCGAAGATCTGTGGCACCTTCGCCTCCCGCATGTACCGCTCCACCGGGAAGTCCTTCGTGTAGCCGGCGCCGCCGAGGACCTGCACGGCGTCGGTGGTCACCTTCATCGCGCCGTCGGTCGCGACGAGTTTCGCGATGGACGCCTGCCGCTGGAACGGCAGCCCGCGGTCACGGCGGCGGGCCGCGTCGAGGTACATCGCGCGGGACGTCTCGACGGTCGCGGCCATGTCGGCCAGCAGGAACTCCAGGCCCTGGAACTCGATGATCGGCCGCCCGAACTGCGTGCGGCCCTTCGCGTACTCGAGCGCCTCGTCCAGCGCGGCCTGCGCGAGCCCGACGGCGCACGCGGCGATGCCCAGCCGTCCGGAGCTGAGCGACGACAGCGCGATCTTCAGCCCCTGGCCCTCTTCGCCGATCCGGCGTTCGGCGTCGACGGCGGCGTCTTCGAACATCAGCTGTGCCGTGGTCGAGCCGGTGAGGCCCATTTTCCGCTCGGGTGGCGCGGCCGAGAGGCCCGGCGTCGCCGCGTCGACGAGCAGGCAGCTGATGCCCTGCCCGCCCTCGTCGCTGGTGCGCACCATCGTCGTGTAGAAGTCGGCCTCACCCGCGTGGGTGATCCACGCCTTCGTGCCGTTCACGACGTACCGGCCGCCGTCGAGCCGCGCGCGCGTGGACAACGCGGCCGCGTCGGAGCCGGCGTGGGTCTCCGAGAGTGCGTACGCGCCCAGCAGGCCGCCTTCGAGCATCGAGGGCAGCCAGCGGTCACGCTGTTCGTCGGTGCCGTGGTGCGCCAGCGCGAAGCAGGACATCGTGTGCACGGAGAGCCCGACGCCCACCGACATCCACGCGGCGGCGATCTCCTCCAGAACCTGCAGGTAGACCTCGTACGGCAGCTCGCCGCCGCCCCACCGCTCCGCGTACGGCAGGCCGAGGAGCCCGGCCTGCCCGAGCAGCCGGAACTGCTCGCGCGGGAAGTGCGCGGTCTCTTCGTACTTGCTCGCGATCGGCGCGAGTTCCTCGCGCGCGATCTCCTTGGCCAGGTCGATCAGGTCCTGGGCCTCGGTGCTGGGCAGCAGACGGTCCGCCGGCATGGCTCCTCCGAGCTGAACGGTACTAAAAACAGTACTGTGGGCTGATTCAGCGTACAGTAGACGGCGCTGGGGGTACACCGTTCGCGTAGGGGATAGTGATCCGATGACCTCGCGCCGCCAGCCCACCGCGCGTCAGAGAGCACTGCTCTCGGAACTCGAAGCGCTCTTCCTCGCCGAGGGGTTCTCCCAGTTCACGCTGGACGACCTGGCCGCGAGGCTCCGCTGCTCGAAGTCGACCCTCTACGCGCTCGCCCCCAGCAAGGAGCAGCTCGCGGTGAAGGTCGTCACCCACTTTTTCAAGGGGGCCGCCGAGCTGCTGGAGGAGCGGATCGCCGGGATCGACGACGCCCGCAAGATCCTCGGCGAGTATCTCGCCGGGATCTCCGAATACCTGAATCGCGCCTCGGCCGCTTTCATGACCGACATCGCCGAATTCGCGCCGGCGCGGGACGCCTATCAGCTCAACAGCCGCGCCGCGGCAGGCCGGATCCGGTCGTTCATCGACCGAGGGGTCACCGACGGTGTTTTCCGTGAGGTGCACGCGCGGCTGATCGCGGAAATGGCGGGACTGATCATCGAGGGAATCCAGACCGGCGTGATCGGGCAGCGCACCGGGGTGACCGACGCCGAAGCGTTCACTGCGCTGTCGGAACTGCTTTTGAGTGGGATTGGGACGCGTCAGCGTCTCCTTTGAGGGTGGTGGCGGGGGCATGGATGGAGGGATAGCGACAAAAAATGTCCTGAACTGACAATTCTGGTGGTGGAACCACCGCCTCGGCTAGCATCGCGCCCGTGATCGTGGTGGGTGGAGAGGCGCTGGTCGACCTCGTTCCTGGTGAACCGTTGGATTCCACTGTGGACGGTGGGTTGCGCGCGCTGCTGCCCCGGATGGGGGGTGGTCCCTACAACGTCGCGCTCGCCGCCGGGCGGCTCGGCGTCCCGACGGGCTTCCTCTCGCGCGTCTCGAACGACCGTTTCGGGGTCGCGCTGGTGGACCGGCTGCACGCCTCCGGCGTCGACACCGCGTTGCTGCAGCGGGGAAACGAGCCGACGACGCTCGCCGTGGTCGCGCTCGACGAGAAGGGTTCCGCCCGGTACACCTTCTACACCGAGGGCACCGCGGACCGGCTCGTCGCCGACCCCGGCCCGCTCCCCGAAGATGTGACGGCGCTCTCCCTCGGCACCCTCGGCATGGTCCTGGAGCCGGGTGCGAGCACCTACGAAACGCTGTTGCGCCGCGAATCCGCGCGTGGCGTGCTGACCGTCCTCGATCCGAACATCCGTGCGGCGCTGATCGAGGATCCGGCGGCGTACCGGGCGCGGTTCGAGTCCTGGCTGCCGCATGTCCGCCTGCTCAAGATCTCCGACGACGACACGGAATGGCTCGCCGAAGGCGCCGACCCGGTCGACGCGGCAAAGGTCTGGACCTCTTGCGGAGTCGATGCCGTCGTGCTCACCCGCGGCGCGCAGGGGTTGTCCGTCATCACACGAGCGGGCGAAATCGCGCAGGTCCCGTCACGCCGGGTCGACGTCGTCGACACGATCGGCGCCGGTGACACCGTGCAAGGCGCCCTCCTGGCGTGGCTGTACTCGAACGGCGTGCGCGACGTGTCCACTCTCGACGCCGACGGCTGGCGCTCGGCGCTCGAATTCGCGGCGAAAGCGGCGTCGATCACCGTCTCGCGGAGCGGGGCGGAACCGCCGACGGCCGAAGATATGGCATCCGCCGTGTGAACCTGGTCCCAAAGGGGCTGTTGTGAGCAACTCACCCGCTGCGCGTTGACCCCATTCTCGACTAGCGTGGAGGGGAATTCATACCCCAGCGGGGCGGTGTGCAGCGAGGCCGTGGGTCACGCGCGTGAAAGAGGGCGTACCTGTGGAACCTACAGGCGCCGCCGGCCCGTGCTGAACGTGAGAGGGACTTACATGTCCGACGCGACGACGGCTGCGGGGCAGTCCGGCGAGACCGCGACGCTGCGCCTGCCCAACGGCGAGCACGAGTTCAAGGTGATCCACCCGGTGGAGGGTGCGCCTGGGATCGAGCTGGGGAAGCTGCTGGCGACGACCGGGTACATCACCCACGACCCGGGGTTCGTGAACACCGGCGCCGCGTCCTCGGCCATCACCTACATCGACGGTGACGCCGGCATCCTGCGCTACCGCGGGTACCCGATCGAGCAGCTGGCCGAGAAGTCGACCTTCATCGAGGTCTCGTACCTGCTCATCTACGGCGAGCTGCCCACCCAGACGCAGCTGTCGGAGTTCACCGAGAAGATCCAGCGCCACACCCTGCTGCACGAAGACCTGAAGGCCTTCTTCAGCGGCTTCCCGCGCGACGCGCACCCGATGCCGGTGCTGTCCAGCGCCGTATCCGCGCTGTCGACCTTCTACCAGGACTCGCTCAACCCGTTCGACGAACCGAACGTCGAGCTGTCCACCATCCGCCTGCTGGCCAAGGTCCCGACCCTGGCCGCGTACGCGTACAAGAAGTCCGTCGGCCAGCCGCTGCTGTACCCGGACAACTCGCTCGGCCTGGTCGAGAACTTCCTGCGGATGACCTTCGGCTTCCCGGCCGAGCCCTACGAGGTCGACCCGGACGTCGCCAAGGCGCTCGACCTGCTGTTCATCCTGCACGCCGACCACGAGCAGAACTGCTCCACCTCGACCGTGCGCCTCGTCGGCTCCTCCGAGGCGAACCTGTTCGCCTCGATCTCGGCCGGCATCAACGCGCTGTTCGGCCCGCTACACGGCGGCGCCAACAGCGCGGTCCTGGACATGCTCGAGGGCATCCAGGCCGAGGGCGGCGACGTCGCGAACTTCGTCCAGCGCGTGAAGAACAAGGAAAAGGGTGTCCGCCTGATGGGCTTCGGGCACCGGGTCTACAAGAACTACGACCCGCGCGCGAAGATCATCAAGAACACCGCGGACGAGATCCTCTCCAAGCTCAAGGGCGGCGACCAGCTGCTCGACATCGCGAAGAAGCTGGAAGAGACCGCGCTCTCGGACGACTACTTCATCGAGCGCAAGCTGTACCCGAACGTCGACTTCTACACCGGCCTGATCTACCGGGCGCTCGGCTTCCCGACGAAGTACTTCACCGTGCTGTTCGCGCTCGGCCGCCTGCCGGGCTGGATCGCGCACTGGCGCGAGATGATCCAGGACCCGGCCACCAAGATCGGCCGCCCGCGGCAGATCTACACTGGCTACGCGTCGCGGGACTACGCGCCCATCTCGGAGCGCTGATCCTCCCTCCCGCAAGTGCAATGAAAGGTCCTTTCCTCGCAAAATTTGCGAGGAAAGGACCTTTCATTGCATCCGGGACTGCGCTCACCGGCGGTACCGCTTAGGGTTGCCGGAGTGACCAGAGAAGCTCCCGTAGTGCTGTGGTTCCGCCGCGATCTCCGCCTCGGCGACCACGCCGCCCTGCTGGAGGCCTCGAAGCACAGCAAGCACGTCCTCGCGCTGTACGTCCTCGACGACGCGCTCCTCAAACCCTCCGGCGCCCCGCGCGTCGCGTTCCTGCACGGCTGCCTGAAGGCACTGGACGACCAGCTCGGCGGACGCCTGATGCTGGTCAAGGGCGATCCGGTCAAGGAGGTCGTCAAGGCCGCGCGCGAGGTCGGCGCCGCGACCGTGCACGTCAGCGCCGACACCGGCCCGTACGGCCGCCGCCGCGACGACGAGGTCGAGAAGGCGTTGGCGGAGCACGACATCGCCTGGGTCGAGACGGGTTCGTCGTACGCGATCACGCCCGGCCGCATCACGCTCCGCCGATCCAAAAGCGCCGACGGCGACCCCTATCGCGTCTTCACCCCGTTCTACCGTGCGTGGGTGCGTCACGGCTGGCCGCGCCCCGCCGACACCGGGAAGTCCATTGTGGACTGGGTGGAGCCGCCGCGCTCGGTCAAGCTTCCGAAATCCCCTTCGCTCAAAGGGATGGAGCTGCCCGAGCCCGGTGAGAAAGCGGCGCTGGAGCGCTGGCACGAGTTCCTGGACGACGGCCTAGAAACCTACGACGAGGATCGCGACCGTCCCGATCGTCCCGGTACGACAAGGCTTTCGCCGTATCTGCGCTGGGGTTGCGTCCACCCGCGCACCCTGCTGGCCGACCTCGCCGGGAACGAGGGCTCCGGCGCCAAGGCCTTGCGCGGCGAGTTCGCCTGGCGCGAGTTCCACGCCGACGTTCTGTGGCACCGCCCCGAAACCGCGCGGAAGAACTACGATTCCCGGTTCGACGCCATGGAATACGAGAGCGACGACGAAGCTTTCCAGCGGTGGTGCGAGGGACGCACCGGGTTCCCGATCGTCGATGCCGGGATGCGCCAGCTGCTCGCCGAGGGCTGGATGCACAACCGCGTCCGGATGATCGTGGCGAGCTTCCTGGTCAAGGATCTGCATCTGCCGTGGTGGCTCGGCGCGCGGCATTTCATGCGGCACCTGGTCGACGGCGATCTCGCGTCGAACCAGCTGAACTGGCAGTGGGTCGCGGGCAGCGGCACCGACGCCGCGCCGTACTTCCGGATCTTCAACCCGACGACGCAGGGGGAGAAGTTCGACCCCGCCGGTGACTACGTCCGCCGCTACGTCCCCGAACTCCGGTCCGTGCAGGGCAAGGCCGTGCACAAACCGGAGAACGTCAAGGACTACCCGGCACCGATGGTCGACCACGCGCACGAACGTCAGGTCGCGTTGGAGCGCTACGGCGCCATCAAAGGTTAGCCGCGAAGGGCTTCCGAAAGCTTGATCCGGCTGCCGACCCGCAGGACGCTGTTCTGGTAGATCCGCGCGCCCAGCCAAGTGAACAGGGCGATTGCGCCCATGGTCAGCCCCAGCGACGCCACGATCTCCCACACCTCGACGGTGCCCGCCGCGATCCGCGCGGGCATCAGCACCGGGGAAAGCAGCGGTACCAGGGAAAGCACCTTGGTGGCCGTGCCTTCCGGCGCCTGGGCCAGCAGGTTGAACCCGACGACGAAGCCGAGGATCAGCACGATGTTGACCGGCCCGATCACCGACTGCGTGTCCTCCTGGCGGGAGACCAGCGAACCCATGGCGCCGTAGACGGTGGCGTACAGCAGGAACCCGAGCAGGTACCACACGACACCCCACAGCAGGGCACTCGTCGCGACGCCGGACAGCGTCAGCACGTCGGTCGCCGAAGCGACGATGAACCCCGCGCCACCGATGATCACCAGCTGCGTCAGCCCGACCAGGCCGAGCCCGATCACCTTGCCCAGCAACAGATGCCACGGCCGCACCGTGGACAGCAGGATCTCGACCACCCGGCTGGACTTCTCTTCGACCACACCCTGCGCGACCAGCGTCCCGTAGGTCACGATGCTCATGTACAGCAGCACCGCCACGATCAGCCCGATGACCATCCGCTGCGATTTCTCGGGGTCCGGCGGTTTGATCGAGTCGACCTCGACCTGCGTCTGATGGACCGTGCGCATCACCTGCTCAGGGGATTCCTGGGCTTCGGAAAGGATGCCGTTCAACACTTCCTGCTGGGAAACGCCGTTCAGCAGCGCGCGCAGCTTGGTGTCCAATTCGGACTTGACGAGCACCTTCAGCTCGGTGGCGTTGCCGGACAGCAGCGCGTCGAGATCGCCGTTCTCGACCTGCGAGCGGCCCTGCGCCGGATCGGCGACGGTGACGGTCTCGATCTTCTCGCCGATCGCCTCGCCCGCGGTCTTGAGCTGCTGCGCGATCCCGGCGGTCTGGCCGGTGAGGCCGACCTCGCTCTTGTCCTCGTTGCCGATCAGCGTGGACTGCAGCAGGACATAGCCCATCAGCATGACCAGCAGGACGGCGGTGCCGATCACGAAGGACCTGGTGCGCAGCCGGGTGTTCAGCTCGCGTTTGGCGATGAGCCAGACCGCGCGCCATGAGGAAACGGTGTTCATGCGGAAACTCCCTGTGCCGCCGGCTTTTCGGCGACGGCGTCGCGGAAGAGCTCGGTCAGCGAACGCCTGCGTTTGGTGAATTCGGTGACCGGCCCCGTGGCCAGTGCCGCGGCGAGCACGGCCTGGTCGTCGGCACCCGTCTCGAGTTCGAGGATCGTCGTCGTGCCGTTCTGCTCGATCGTCCGGACGCCGGGGACGGCCGAAGCCCAGCCGGGTGCGGCGCCGGGGGCGGTGACGACGAGCCCGTTGCCCGCGCCGGCGGTCAGTTCCCCGACGGTGCCGGAGGCGACCATCCGTCCACTTCGGATGATGCCGACGCGGTCGCACAGCCGCTCGACCAGATCCAGCTGGTGGCTGGAGAACACCACCGGCACCCCGGTCGCGGCCTTCTCCCGCAGCACCCCGCTCATCACGTCCACGGCCAGCGGGTCGAGGCCGGAGAACGGTTCGTCCAGCACGAGGACCTTCGGATCGTGCACCAGCGCGGCGGCGAGCTGCACGCGCTGCTGGTTGCCGAGGCTCAGCTTCTGGACCTCGTCCTTGCGCCGTTCGGTCAGCCCGAGCCTGGCGATCCAGTTCTCGGCGCTGCGGTGGGCGTCGTTGGCCGACATCCCGTGCAGCTCGGCGAGATAGACCAGCTGCTCCAGCACCTTCATCTTCGGATACAGCCCGCGTTCTTCCGGCATGTACCCGATATGCGTGCGGGTCTCGTGGGTGATCGGGGCGCCGCCGAAGCGCACCTGGCCGGAGTCGGCCGCCAGCACCCCGAGCACGATCCGCATCGTGGTGGTCTTGCCCGCGCCGTTGCTGCCGACGAAGCCGAACAGCTCACCGGGCTGGACCTCGAAGCTCACCTCGTCCAGCGCCACCTTCGTGCCGTAGCGCTTGGAGACCTTGTCGATCTCCAGCTTCCCCTCGCTCATTTCCACTTCCCCTCTTCGAAATACCGCACCAGCGCCGCGAATCCCCGATGGACGCCGGAAATCGTGCGGTTCCGTTCGATCAGCCCGTCCAGCTTGACGTTGCTCACCACCGAGGTGGCCCGGTAGACCAGGACCGCCCTCCCCGCGCCGGCGAGGACCCCACCCGCCACCAGCACGACGGCGACCACGCCGATGGACATCTTGTGCCGCTTCTTGTCCCCGGTCATGCCGGAGCCACCCCCTCGAAGTCTTCGGGGTCGTCGTCCGGCAGCCGCCACGCGAGCCACAGCGCCGGTAGCGACGTCCCGAAGACGAACAACGCCGCTGTCATCGCGGACAACAGCGAACCGGAATCCGGTTGCCCCGCCGCGTAAAGCCCGTACCCGAGATCCACCAGCATCAGCACGCAGATCCCCTGGAACGCAGCGTAGTGCGCGCGGTTTCGCAGCAGCAGTTCGCGTTCGTCGAGATCCTTCGCCGCGGAGCCCGGTCTGCCGACTGCCTTGCGCAGCACCGTCGCCGCGCCGACACAGAGACACAGCCCCGGCCCCATCAGGCCCACGGCGAACCACAAGGTCGGCTCGCGCAGCAACGCGGCACCGGCGATCACGACCAGATGACCGATCACGGCCGCGACGGCGAGCCGCCGGCGATCCGAGCGCGTCCGGGTGGTGGTCATGCGGGGCTCACCCCTTCGAAGTCTTCGGGGTCGTCGTCCGGCAGCGACCAGCCCAGGATGACGGTGGACAGTGTGGTGCCGGTGACCAGCAACGCGCAGCCCATCATCGCGCCACGCCCACCGCCGTCCTCGGTGCCCGAGACGATCAGGCCGTAGATCACCGCGACCAGCATCAAGGCCACCAGGACCTGGTAGCTGACGTAGGTGACGCGGTGGCGCCATTCCCGCTCGCGTTCGTCGAGCCGCATCGAGAACCCGCCGCTCATCTTGCCGGTGAGGATCCGCAGCAGGTATTGCGCGCCGCCGGCGATGACGGCTCCGCCGAACCAGCACACCACGAACAGCGGCGGGGGCTGCGCGTGGAACAGGGCGGCACCGACGATCAGGATCAGGTCGCCGACGAGCACCAGCACACTCAACGCCCGCCGCCGTTTCCGCGTGCGCCAAGCCGGCAAGCGCAGCGCTCGCTTGCGTTCCACCTCGTCCAGCCGTTCCTGCTGACGCTCCCAGTACGCCGCGAGACGGCCTCGTTCCTCGCTCATGTTCCCCCCTCCCGGTAGACCTGAGTGGACAGCGGCGTGAACGGTTCGCGGCTGAACACGGCTTCGACCGGGAGGTCGAACACCGCGCAGATGCGGAACGCCAGGTCCAGGCTCGGGTAGTGGTCTCCCCGTTCGAGCGCGCCGATGGTCTGAGGATTGACCTCGACGGCCGTCGCGAGGGCGGCCCTGCTCAGTCCACGCTCGGCCCGGAGCACGGGAAGCCGGTTGTAGATCGGCAGCTCTTTGCCGCGTCTTACCGGGCTCATAGAACATACTGTTGCAAAAACCCAACGACTCGTCAAGCTGAGGTCATGACTCACCGCATCTAGAGGACTAAATGCGGGAGGGGTCAGGAGAGGCCGGCGAGCGACTTGTCGACAAGTTCTCGGACGTGGGCACGGGCGGCTTCGGCGTCGGGGGCGACCAGGCCGAGCCGGGTGCGGCGGTCCAGGACGTCCTCGACGTCGAGAGCGCCCTCGTGCCGCACGGCCCAGACGACCTCCGCCGCGCTGATGTCGGTCCCGTCGAACAGGGGCAGCCCCAGTTCCGGGTCGACCTCGCCGAGTGCCGCGACCCGCGGCGCCTCGGTGCCGTACTTCGCGACGAGCCGAGACGGAGCGTCCACAGTGGACAGACGATCGCGCGGGGTCGCGCCGAGCAACGGGAGCCGGGAAGTCGTCGACGGCCCGGCAAGGAGCCCGGACCGCTTCAGCGCGGCATCGACGGCGTCTTCGGCCATCTTCCGGTACGTCGTCAGCTTGCCGCCGACGACGGTGAGGACGCCGTCGGCTCCGGTCACCACCGCGTGCTTGCGGGAAAGATCCGCGCTGCGTCCGCCACCACCTTCGACCAGCGGCCGAAGACCGGCGAACGAGCCTGCGACGTCGGCGCGGGTCAACGGGCGGGTGAACGCCGTCGAGGCCACTTCGAGCAGGAAGTCCACATCGGACTCCGCCACCGTCGGCACGCGCGGCACCGGGCCGTCGACCGGTTCGTCGGTGACCCCGACGAACACGCGGCCGTCCGGTTGCGGCAGCAGGAAGACGAAGCGGTTGTTCTCGCCGGGGACGGGCACGTTGACCGACGTCGCGCCGATCCGCGCCGCTCCCGTGGCCAGGATGAGGTGCGAGCCGCGAGACGGCCGCAGCCGGACCGACTCCGCCAGCTCGCCCGCCCAGACACCTGTCGCGTTGATCACCTGCCGGGCGTGGATCTCGATCTCGTGCCCGGTGAGCCTGTCCCGCGCCACCACCGATTCCGCGTCGAGCCGGAGCGCCTCGACCCTCGTCAGGATCTTCGCGCCGCGTGCCGCGGCCGTGCGGGCGAGGCTCACCACCAGGCGCGCGTCGTCGGTCAGCGCGCCGTCGTAGGCCAGCAGCGCTCCGCGCAGGCCTTGCGGGGAAAGGCCGGGAGCGAGCGCCAGCGCCTCCGCGGCCGGGACCGACCTCGGCCGGGGCAGCACCGACGCCGGGGTCCCGGCCGCGCGGCGAAGGCCGTCACCGGCGACGAGACCGGTCATGATGAAGGCCTGCTGCCCGCGAGAGGTCTTGCGGTACATGGGGAACAGCTGCGGGAGTGCCCTGGTGAGATGCGGGGCGGTGCGGGTCATCAGGATTCCGCGTTCGACGGCGCTTTCGTGCGCCAGCGCCAGATCGCCCTTGGCGAGATACCGGAGCCCGCCGTGGACCAGTTTGCTGGACCAGCGCGACGTGCCGTACGCCAGGTCGTACGCCTCGATCAGGGCGACCGAAAGCCCGCGCGCGGCCGCGTCCAGCGCGATCCCGGTGCCGGTGACACCGCCGCCGACCACCACCAGATCGACCCGCTCGCCGCCGGCCAGCGCCGTGAGTTCCCGGTCGCGCCGTAGGGCGTTGAGCGAGCCCGGCGTCACGGGCGCAACGCCGCGTCGAGCACGTGGGCGAACTCGGTCATCAGCGCCTTCTCGTCCACGTCCGTGATGGCGGGACGGTACGAGAACGCGAACGACTGGATGAGCAGCAGCAGCGTGCGAGCCTGCGCGGCCAGGTCACCCTTGCGGATCGAGCCGTCCTCGTGGCCCGACTTCAGCAGGTGCAGGATCACGCCTTCGGCGAAGCGCTGGGTCTTCCCGAACCGCTCGACGATGTAGGGCAGGACCAGTTCCGAATCGAGGTCCAGCAGTGTGCGGAACAGCGGGTCGCCCGAAAGCGCGGCGACGGCGGCCGAAGAACTCTGGACGAGCTTCTCGCGGAAGTGGGCGGGCTCGACCTCGGGTTCCGCGGCGCCCTGCAGCAGGCCGCCGAACTCACGGGTCATGAGGGTCGCGAGCACACTGCGCACGTCCGGGAACCGGCGGTAGACGGTCATCCGGCTGACCTTGGCGGTCCGGGCGATCTCGGCGAGGGTGGTCCGCCGCACACCGACGGCGAGCACGCACTTCTTCGCGGCGTCGAGCAGAACGTCGTCGGACACACGTGTCGAGGCCTGGCGGGATCGGGTGTCCGCCAGCGCCGAAACGCCCGTTTCCGCAGGTGAGTGACGTTTTACGTCCATATGTAACACTGTAGTCGTGACCGAGCTTATTGACCACCGGTTAAGACGATCCTGGACGCCCGAGGCCGGTGACGCCGCCCACCTTCCGGCCAAGGCCCTGAGGTGGCTCGTCCAGCGTATCGGGCCGTTGGGCTCCGCCGCGCCCTTCGCGCCCGATTCGGCGCTGTCCGTGCCCGAACCGGTGCTGGACGAATTGCCCAAGCGAGACCTCGAGGAACTCGTCGGCGCCGGGCACGTCCTGACTGCGCCGGGGGAACGGCTCGCGCGGGCCAGTGGTCTGTCCTATCTGGACTTGATACGGCGACGGGGGTTCGGTGATTTTCCGGTGCCGGACGCCGTCGTCCTGCCGGAGAATCCCGCCGAAGTGCAGTCGGTACTGGAAATCTGCGCACGGCACGACGTCGGCGTCGTCCCGTTCGGCGGCGGGACGTCGGTGGTCGGCGGGGTCGCCGCACTGCGCGGGGACAAGGCCTCGGTGATCGCGCTCGACCTCACCCGGCTCGATGAACTGGTCTCCGTCGATCCCGTGTCCTGGATCGCGGTGCTGCAGGCGGGGGTCACCGGCCCGGAGGCCGACCGGCTGCTCGCCGCGCACGGTTTCACCCTCGGACACGTGCCGCAGTCCTACGAACGCGCCACCATCGGCGGATTCGCCGCGACCCGGTCCGCCGGACAGGCCTCGTCGGGCTACGGCCGGTTCGAGGACATGGTCAAGGGCGTCCGGCTCGCGACGCCGCGCGGGGAATGGAAACTCGGCGTCGCACCGGCTTCGGCCGCGGGTCCAGACCTGCGGCAGCTCGCCGTCGGCAGCGAAGGCGCGCTCGGCGTGATCACCGAGGTCGCCCTCCGCGTCCGGCCGGTGCCGGAAGTCCGCCGCTACGAGGGTTTCGTCCTCGACGGCTGGGAGAAGGGCACCGACGCGGTCCGTGAACTCGCTCAGCGACACGTGCTCGCGGACATCACTCGACTGTCCGATGTGGACGAAAGCGAGGTTTCGCTCGCACTCAACGACAGTGTGAAGACCAAGGCGCTGCGCCGGTATCTCAAGGCGCGGGGAGTGCACGCGCCGTGCCTGCTGATCGTCGGCTGGGAAGGCGCGTCGAAACGCGAGGTCGCCCGGCGTCGGCAGGAGACCACCGGCGTGCTGAAGGAGTTCGGCGCCGTCCGGATCGGGGCCGCGCTCGGCGAATCCTGGCGCCGCGGCCGGTTCTCCGGACCTCGGCAGCGGGATGCCTTGATGGACAACGGTGTCTGCGTCGAAACCTTGGAAACCGCCGCGTACTGGGCGGAACTGAGTGACCTGCGGGACGCCGTCCGCGCCGCGCTCACCGCGACGCTCGGCAACGCCATCATCATGTGCCACGTCTCGCACGCCTACGAAACGGGCGCGTCGCTGTACTTCACCGTGCTCACGCCGCGCGACGAAGCCGACCCGATCGCCCAATGGCAGCGGGCGAAGGCGGCCGCGTCGGAGGCGATCACCGGCATCGGCACGATCTCGCATCACCACGCCGTCGGCGTCGACCACGCGCGTTATCTGGCGGCGGAGATCGGCGAGATCGGCGTCGAAGTGTTGCGAGCGGCGAAGAAGGCCGTCGATCCGAGCGGGATCCTCAATCCCGGGAAGCTCGTGTGATCAGCGTCCCGGCCTCGACCAGCGTGCAGTCCAGACCGTGCGTTTCGGCGGGGATCCCGTCCAGCGCGGCGGCCCGGCGCTGTTCGAGGTCGGCGACGCGGATATGCCTGCCGTCCACCAGGATCGGCAGGCGGATGTCCGCGGCGCCGACGTAGGCCACCACGTCGTCCAGCACGGTTCCGTCGTCGAGCGTGATGGCCGGGGCGGTCAGCCGCACCAGGTTGTAGCGCATGCCGTTGCCCTCGCATTTGTCGAGCACGGCCAGCTGTTCGGGCGTCGCGAACCACACGGCGTGCTCCTCGACGACGCCCGGCGCGGCGGCCAGCGTCGCGGGGCGCTGCCCGTCACGGAACCGCAGCCCGGACGCCCAGACCGCGGCGAGGTCGGCGCAGCGCGCGTGGCAGACGACGACCGGGCCCTCCAGGCCCATGTTCTCCCGCAGCCAGGTGATCTTGGACGGGCACGCGTTCGAGCCGTAGGCGAGCACGGCCTGGCGTTCGCGCCAACCTTCCGGCGCGGTGTCGAGACTGTGCCCGGCACCGTCGAAGTGGACGAACGAATGCCCCGGCCGCGCTCCCGGATACGGATCGGCCGGGAAATCGGCGTCGGTGAAGAGTTTCACCACGTCACCACGCTGCGAAGGACGTCTCCGTCGTGCATGCGCCCGAAGGCCTGCTCGACGCCGTCGAGGGCGATCCGCTCGGTGACGAACTTGTCGAGCGGGAGCCTGCCCTGGAGGTAGAGGTCGATCAGCATCGGGAAATCGCGTGAGGGCAGGCAATCGCCGTACCACGACGATTTGAGCGAGCCGCCGCGCGAGAAGAAGTCGATCAGCGGCAGATCCAGCCGCATGTCCGGGGTCGGGACGCCGACGAGCACAACCGTGCCCGCCAGATCGCGCCCGTAGAAAGCCTGCCGCCACGTTTCGGGCCTGCCGACCGCGTCGATCACGACGTCCGCGCCGAACGAATCGGTGAACTCCCGGATCGCCTCGACGACCTGGTCTTCGCTCAGTCCCTTGCTGTTCAGCGTGTGCGTGGCGCCGAAGTCCTTGGCCCAGGCGAGTTTCCGGTCGTCGGTGTCGACGGCGACGATGGTCTTCGCACCCGCCAGGTTCGCCCCGGCGATCGCGGCGTCACCGACGCCGCCGCAGCCGATGACCGCGACGGAATCGCCGCGGCTCACCGCGCCGGTGTTCAACGCGGCGCCGAGGCCTGCCATCACCCCGCAGCCGAGCAGCCCGGCGACGGCGGGCTCGGCGGCGGGGTCGACCTTCGTGCATTGTCCACTGTGGACGAGCGTCTTTTCGAGGAACGCCCCGACGCCGAGCGCGGGCGACAGGGCGGTGCCGTCGGCCAGTGTCATCGGCTGGGCGGCGTTGAACGTGGAGAAGCAGTACCAGGGCCTGCCCCGGCGGCAGGCGCGGCAGGTGCCGCAGACCGCGCGCCAGTTCAGGATCACGTAATCGCCGGGTTCGAGATCCGTCACGCCGTCGCCGACGGCCTCCACGAACCCCGCGGCCTCGTGGCCGAGCAGGAACGGGAACTCGTCGTTGATCCCGCCCTCGCGGTAGTGCAGGTCGGTATGGCAGACGCCGCACGCCTTGACCGAGACGACGGCCTCGCCGGGCCCGGGATCGGGCACCGTCACGGGCTCCAGCGAGACCGGCTCACCCTTGGCGCGGGAAACGACGCCCTGGACCTCGTACGGCATGCCCACCTCCGAGTAGTCGACTTCGTAGCCTGCCACGGAAGCAGCCCACGTCGCGACATCCGCTCGGGTGGGGAACCGATTCAGTGTCCCGGCGTGATGATGTACGCGACGCCGCCCGGACCACTGGAAACGCCGCCATTCGTGTTGTACCGCTTGGTGCGCTGCCAAATCGTTTCGAACTGGTGTCGTTTGTAGACATTTCGGACCCGGTCGTTGCTGCTCGCGGCCGGGTCGTTCGCGATCACGTCACCGTCCTTGGTGAAGCCGACGACGACCATGATGTGCCCGGCGGTGCCGTAGCCCGCGCCGTCGAGTTCCTCGGCCTTGAACGACTGCGACGTGATCACCGGGATGCCGCGCGCGATGTACTTCTCGAGTTCGTTCAAGGAGTGCAAACGGGTGATGTGCCCACGCAGTCCGAGTGAAGCGGCGTACGCGGTGTTGAACGGCCAGTTGCCGGTTCCGTCGTAGGCGTAGTCGAACGTGTAGCGGGCGGCGTACGCGACGGTCGGATCGACGTAACCCTCCGGGATCCACTTCATGTCTTCGGGCTTGGGCCGTTTGCCCCAGTACTCGGCGACCATTTCGGTGGACGTCGGGCTGCACCAGTTCTCGCCGCCACCGCCGTACTCCGGGAACTGTCCTTTGTGGAGGTTCTGCGCGTAGGCGGGCACCTTGAGCTCGATCCCGGTGGCGCGGCCCGGCTTGGTCGCCTGGACCTCGAAGCGGTCCGGGACCAGCGACGTCATCGCGCCGACCGACGTCACCGACGGGGTGGCGCGGGAGCCGGCCTCCCGGTACAGGCTGACCCGCAGCTGGTACGAGCGGAGCGCGACACCCGCCTTCATGACCAGCGTGTCGACGTCGACCGCGGCGTTGGCGTCGCTCTGGCCGTCGACGCTGGTGCGTTTGATGTCGGCGTCCCCGCTGGCCCAGCGGCCCATGACATACCAGGAGGTCTCGGCGCCCGACGCGGTGCGGCCTTTCGCCTCCACCTTGACCCAGGTCTTGGCCGGCGTCTTCGCGTTCCACGAAGCGACCAGCTGGGAGGCGTCGAAGCCCTGCGTGTGGCTCCGCGACGTCCATTGGCCGTATTCGTAGGTCTTCGTGGTGCCGAGCACGGGTTCGGTGTGCTCGATCGTGCCGATCGGGCGGTCGATGCGCAGGGCGCCGTGGTCGAGGCCGAGCCCTTCGAGCCTGCCGTCGCGGAAACCGGCGTGACCGGACCATTCGTGGTAGTCGATCGACTCGTCGTCCGGACGGCCGGGACCCGCTTCCGCCGTCTGTGCCGTCACCGCGGTCATCGTCGCGATCGTCAGCAGCGTGACCAGCCCTCGTCTGCGCATCCCGGCTCCATCCCTCGATTCCACCCAGTAGGGAAGGGATTTTCGCCGGTCGCGCGAGGTATGTAAACAGTTGTCTACAAGACGGCCTGCGTCTGTGTCACTTTCGCGACCAGCTTGCCCTCGTCGTCGCGGATTTCGGTTTCCACCACGATGAGCTTGCGGCCCGCGTGCAGCGGCTTCGCGGTGGCCGTGGCGTGGCCGGACCGGACCGCGCGCAGGAAGTTCGTCTTCGACTCGACGGTGGTCGTGCCTTGGGCGCCCTCGGGCAGGTTGAGGAACGCGCAGACCGCGCCCGTGGCATCGGCGAGCGTCATCAGCGTGCCGCCGTGCAGTACGCCGCCGAGCGTGCAGAGCGTTTCGTCCCAGGCGATCCGGGCGCGCACGGCCGCGGGGGAATGCTCCAGTACCTCGATGCCGAGCCGCTCGGTGAGCGGCATGGTCCGGTGGAAGAGCGCGGTGCCTTCTGCGTCGATCATGGTGCCGAGCGTGCCCGGCACCGCGCCCCGTGTCGATTACCCCCGAGGTAACCCCCCGGCATTTCGTCCTCTGAATGCGATCCTTGCGCGTGCAACTACCGCATTCAGAGGACGAAACGCGCGGGAGTCAGGCGAGCGGGTGGGGCAGCAGGAGTTCCGTGTTCTGGTCTTGAGTGGTGCCGACCGCGCCCAGTGAGGCGTGGATGTCGTTGTACGAGAACTCCCGGTACAGCGACGCAAGCGCTTGCGTCGAGGTGTCCGAGTACGACGCCTCGTACGGCGCTTCCGCCTCGATCAGGGTCGTGAACAGCGACAACGTGCCGTCGGCGTTGTCGGCGACCTCGATGATCCGCGCGTGCTGCGGGAAGTCGATGTGCGAGGCGGTGTTGATCTCCCAGAAGCCCTGCTTCGCGGTCTTGCCGGCGTGCGGGGTGATCTTGTTGTGGTGCGTGTGCCCGTTGACCCACGCCAGCACGTTCGGGAACCGGTGCAGCAGCGAGACGAACGTGTCGCCGTTGAGCCGCAGCTCCAGCGGATGCCGCGCGTCCGGCAGCACGTTGCCCATGGTGCCGCTGGTGTGGTGGCTGAACAGGATGAACAGCTCGTCCGTCACGTTCTGCGTGACCTTGCGCCCGAAGAAGTCGTAGTACGTCGAGCTGTTGCGCTTGAGCGTGTTCTCCACCCAGGTGAACTGCCCGAGCCCGATCGACCCGTCGGCCAGCCCGGCCATCGTCGTGGTGTCGAGGCTGATGCCGGTGATCCCCGGCGCGATGCGGAAGGTGTAGTACACGTTCCGCCCGTCGGCGTTGTTCCCGCTGAACCCATGACCCACCGGGCCGGGGCCGGTGTTGGCGGAGTCGAGGTGGTGCTGGACGAACTCCGCGGTGCTGAACGGCCGCCGTCGCTCGTCCGGGGTGATCTCGCGGATCGTGCCGGAACCGCCGAACAGCTCCGTGATCGGCACGCCCGAGCCGGATCCGATCGCCTTCGCGAGCTTCCGCGACGTCGTCTCGTCCTTGCCGATCACCTTGAAGCGGCCGGTGTACCAGGCGTCCATCCCCGGCAGATCCGGCACCGTGCCGACGATGCTGTCGTCGTGGTTGCCGAAGGTGCAGAACCACGGGACGTCGAGACCGGGCGAGGTGAAGGTATTCGACGCCGCGCCGAGCAGGCCGGGCAGCTGCGGGAAACCCTTCTTCGTGTACGCGTCGTCCAGCGCCTTGCCCGGGTTCCAGTAGTGCGAAGACCCGGACGTCTGGACGCCTTCGTGCACGTTCGGGTCGCCCGAGGTCGGGTTCACCGTGCCGCCGTTGAGCACCTTGAGGAACCATTCGAGTTCGATCAGCTCGTGGTTGTCGGTGTTGTCTCCGGTGGTGACCATGAAGTCGATCGCCCGCCCGGTGAACGGGCCGGTCTTCAGGCTGTTCACCCGCTCCACGAGCGCCGTCGTCGCTACCGGGCCGAGCGTCTCCTGCGGCCGGTGCGCCGAACCGACGAACGGGTGCAGGTATTCGAACCGCGCGGGGCTTTCGGCGTCGGTGAAGTGCAGGTCGGTGAACTGCGCGAAGGACGCCATCGCGCGGCGCCGGTCGTCGCGGCCGGACTTCGGCGCGGCGAGATCGCCGCGGACCACGAGGGGCCAGCCGGGACCCGCGGTCAGCCGCGTGTAGGCGGGACCGCCGGCCAGCGGGGCCGCCGCGGCTTCCAGTGTGGTGCCCGCGGTGCGGACCGCGCGGGACGCGGTGCGCGCGAGCGCTCGGTCGAGCGCGTTGGCGGTCGGTGTGCACAGCAGCAGGCCGACGCCGGCGGCGCCCGCCGCGGTGAAGGTGCGCCTGGAGATGACGGACATGGCGGTGCCCCCAGTCGTCGCGGGTGGGTGTCGCGGAAGGACGATGCCGGACGACGTTAGCCGTGGGGTGAACGCCAGAAAAGGGTAATGCGAAAATTTGTCACGTTCGGCCGAATACGCAAGCAGCCAAGCGGGCTGGTTACGCTGGCCGCTCGACGAGCGAGGAGGTGGCCCGGTGGGTGCTTCGGCTTGGTCCGTCCGCGGCCGGTTCGACGGCGACCCGGAAGCGGCGCTGGACGCGATGAAGGCGCGCGTCTTCGAGGAGGGCGACTACCTCTGGGAAGAGGACGAACTCGGCCGCCCGGACTCGATCGACGAGCTGTACGAGGTGGAGAGCGTCCAGGAGTCCGGGACCCATTCCGTGCTCGACGTCCACGAGTTCATCAGCGCCACGGGTGAGGACGACTTCGGCACGATCCGGCCCCTGACCGACGCCGAACTCGTCGCCGCGTTCGGCACGGAGGAGCCGTCCGTGGCGGACTTCGACGAACTCGACAAGGCCGGTCGGCTGCCGTACGAGCGGCGGCCTCGGTGGAGCGCGAACTGCGCGTTGCTGTACGAGAACGACGTCGCCGTCGAACTGGCGATTTGGGGTGTGTCCGGCGACTAGGGTCGGGGGGCGCGTCTGTCGTGACCGGACCGGTCACGCGCGACTGTGTGGATTTCGGGTCCTCGCGACCACCGGGTTGGGCACCTGAAGTACATGAAGGCCCCCTTCATTGCGTCTAGCGCAAGGAAGGGGGCCTTCATGTACTTGGGGAACGTGCGAACGTCGAGTGCCCCTGCTCCGCCCCGTGGTCAGCCACACCAAATCCAGTAGTGCTTAAGGTTCCTGCGCCCAACCTGAAACGCCACTCACGAGGTTTGCAGGGCCGAGTTCGACGGTGGTGCGTCGGGCGCGTTGGTGACGTGGCACCGCACTCACGTGATCGAGGCCGGAACTCGCGTGATCAGCGGCGGAACACCCCGAGTGCGGCATCCAGTCACGCGAGTCACGTCTCTGATCACGCGAGTCACGCCTTCGCTCACGCCGCGCCCTGTGCGACACGGCCGCCGGGAGCTACAGCCGGGCCGCGAGCCCTTCGAGGATCACCTCGACACCCAGCTCGAACAGCTCTTCGCCGCTCTGCCGCGCGAAAGCCGGCCCCAGCCTGCCCACATGCGGATAGGCCTCAAGCCGCGCGAGGAACCCTTCGTCCGGCTTCCGCGCGGGGAGAGTCTCGACCGACGCGAGTACGTGCGCCGTGAGCAGGCGCGAAATCCCGGCGGTGTCCTCTTCGGAGAAACCGGCCTCCAGCAGGATCCGCGCGGTCGTCTCGATATGGCCCAGCCGGTGCGGCCCGGTCGGCGGCCGCTCGCGCAGCAGCGCGGCCGAGTCCCGGTGACGCAGCAGCAGGGCGCGGAACTGGCGGAGCCCGCTCGCGAGCTGATCGCGCCACGGCAGCGATCCATCGATCTCGAAGGCGTCGGCGCAGATCGCCTCGGCGACGAGATCCAGCAGCTCAGCCTTGTCCTTCACGTGCCAGTACAGCGTCGGTGAGCTGACGCCGAGCTTCGCCGCCAGTCGCCGCGTCGTCAGCTCCGCGAGGCCGGCGTCGTCGAGCAGTTCGACGGCCGCCTCGGTGATCTTGGCGAGGTCGAGTGAGCCTTTGCGTGCCACCCGGCGGACTCTATCAGTGATAGATTTATCTCTATCGCTGATAGGGAACGGGGGAAGTGATGCTTTGGACACCGAAGATCCGCCTGGTCACGGTGCTCTGCTTGATCGTCTTCGTGCTCGGGACGACGCTGCAGAACTACGTGATCATCGACCTGGATCTGATCGAGGTGAGTATGCGGCTCAAGGGGGCCGACACCGCCGACGCGCCCACGTACCTGAGCGCGTTGCGGCTGGTGGGGAACGTCTTCATCGCCGGCAACGCCTTGGGACTGCTGGTGTGGTTCGGGTGGCGCTGGCTGTTCTGGCCGGTGCTCGCGTTCAACGTCGCCCAAGCCTTCGGCGTGTTCGTCGTGCCGTTCGAAGTGCACCGGGCGGCGATCGCCGAACACGGCTGGCCGGGCGTGCTGCCTTCGCTGGTCACCGACGGTGGCGCGGTGATCCTGTCGATCGTGCTGATCACCGCTTATGTGCGGTCGTTCAGGTGGAAAGGCGACCCAGTTCGGCTTTGACGGCCTCGACGGCGGCCTTCGTCTCGGTGGCCGGATCGGCGCCGTCGCGGGCGATCCGGCCCAGCGCGTCGACGAGCGCGGTGTTCGCCGCCGGTGTCCACAGTGGACCGGCGGCGCGCCCGTTCTCCTTGACCAGCTTCGTGGCGTCACCCGCCGCGGTGACCTTGTCGAGCACGCTCAGCCGCGCGGGCAGATGGAAACCGAACTTGGTGGCGAACTCCTGCTGGAAGTCGACGCGCTCAAGCCACAGCCATTTGACGAAATCCTTGGCGGCGTTGGGGTTCAGGCTCTTGGCGTGCACCATCGCGCTCAGCCCGCCGACCGGCACGGACGGCGCGCCCGCCGCGTCGAGCCGCGGGAAGGCCAGGACGCCGAAGTCGTCTTTCACGGTGTCCTGGATCTTCGGAAGGTTCCACAGCCAGGTCCACTGCATCGCGGTGATCCCGTCGATGAACGGGAGCGGGTCCGGCCAGTCCGTCGCGGCGCCCAGCAGCAGCGAACCGTTGAGCTCGTGGAGTTTCGCGAACGCCGTGGCGGTACGCGGATCGTCGAAGCCGACGGATTTCCCGTCCTTGACGTAGTCGAGCCCGGCCGACCACAGCAGCGGCCCGGCGAGCGCCGCCGCGCCCGCGTCGTTGCCGGCGAACAGTCCTTTGACGCCGTCCTTGGAGAGTTTCTTCGCCGCGTCGACGAGTTCGTCGAGCGTCTGCGGCGGCTGAACCCCGGCCTCCTGCAGGAAACTCTTGCGGTAGAAGAGGACTTGGGTGTCCAGCGCTTGCGGAATGCCGTAAGTCTTGCCGTCGACGGTTTGTGCGGCGAGCACCGAGGGGTTGAAGTCCCCGCGCACGGGCCCGATGACGTCGTCAAGCGGGACGAGGAGGTTCTGCCGGACCCGCTCGACGGTGACCTGGCCTTCGAAGACGTCCGGGACCGGTCCCGCCTGCAGCGCGGCGTTGAGTTTCGTTTCGTAGTCGTCGGGATTCCACTGCACCGCAACCTTGGACTTCTGGTACGCCGCCGCGTAGCGCGCGACGGCTTCCTGGACGCCCGCCTCGGGATACGGGTGGTACCACTGCGTGAGATCCACCGGTTTCGGTTTCGGCCTGGTCACCCCGGCGGAGTAGGCCGTCGAGGGTGGCGCGTTTCCTGTTTGGACGGTGTTGGACCCGCAGGCGGAGAGCACCGTCGTCCCCGCCAGCGCCAGGAACGTCCGCCTGCTTGTCTTACGCACCAACAAAACCCTTCGCCGAACGCCGTGAAGGCCATCTCCAGGGACCAGAGTCCCTCAAGATGGCCTTCACTGAAGCGCAGGCGCGCGGGAGATTAACCCGTTAGAGCTGACTGACGTCGAGTTTGCCTTCGGAGTGGAACGCCCGCAGCCGCTTCTTGTCGAACTTGCCGACACTGGTCTTCGGGACTTCGTCCACAAAGGTCCAATTCTCCGGAAGCTGCCACTTCGCGACCTTGTCGGCCAGGAACTCGCGCAGCTCTTCGGCCGTGACGCTCTGGCCCTCCTTGAGCACGACGGCGACCAGCGGGCGCTCGTCCCACTTCTCGTCGGGGATGCCGACCACGGCCGCCTCGGCCACCGCGGGATGCGCCATCACCTGGTTCTCCAGGTCCACCGACGAGATCCATTCGCCGCCGGACTTGATGACGTCCTTCGCGCGGTCGGTCAGCGTCAGGTAGCCGTCGGGGCTGATCTTGCCGACGTCGCCGGTGCGCAGCCAGCCGTCGTGGAACTTCTCCGGATCGGGCTCGTCACCGGCCTTGCCGCCGTAGTACGACGCCGCGATCCACGGGCCCTGAACTTCGAGCTCGCCGACACTTTCGTTGTCCCACGGCAGTTCCTCGCCGTTGTCGCCGATCAGCCTGGCGCTGACGGACGCCGGGAAGCGGCCTTGGGTGTAGCGGTAGTCCCACGCCTTCTCGCCGGTCGCGGAGGCGGGCGGACGCGCGACGCTGCCCAGCGGCGACGTCTCGGTCATGCCCCAGGCGTGCAGGATCGGCACGTTGTAGCGGTCTTCGAAGGCGTGCATCAGCGACGGCGGCGCCGCCGATCCGCCGACGACGACCTCGCGCAGATGCGAGATGTCCTGCGGGTTCGCGTCGAGGTGGGAGAGCAGGCCCTGCCAGATGGTCGGGACGGCCCCGGCGAAGGTCGGCTTCTCCGCGTCGAGCATCTGGGCGATCGGCGCCGGCTGGAGGAAGCGGTCCGGCATGAGCAGCGAGGCGCCGACCATCAAGGCCGCGTACGGCATGCCCCACGCCATCGC
Organism: Amycolatopsis sp. w19; assembly: GCF_051373225.1. Taxonomy (NCBI): domain Bacteria; kingdom Bacillati; phylum Actinomycetota; class Actinomycetes; order Pseudonocardiales; family Pseudonocardiaceae; genus Amycolatopsis; species Amycolatopsis sp. w19. The sequence continues at coordinate 310,428 of NZ_JBPQFM010000003.1, forward strand.
GTGGAACATCGGGACGATCGCGAGGGCCTTGTCGTGCTGGGCCAGCCGCATGCTGTCGGTCATCGTGACCTGCATCGAGTGCAGCCAGATCGACCGGTGGGAGTACGCGACGCCCTTCGGGTCACCCGTGGTGCCCGACGTGTAACACATCGCGGCGGCCGACCGCTCGTCCACCTCGGGCCAGTCGAAGGTGTCCGGCTGGCCGGCCAGCAGTTCGTCGTAGGAGTGCACCTGGACGCCGTCGGGCGCCGGGAGGGTGGAGGCGTCGCCGTTGGCCACGATGACGTGACGCACGGTCTTCAGCTCGGGCAGCTGCTTGGCCAGCAGCGGGACGAGCGTGCCGTCGACGATGACGACCTGGTCTTCGGCGTGGTTGGCGACGAAGACGAGCTGCTCGGGGAACAGCCGGATGTTCAGCGTGTGCAGGACCGCGCCCATCGCCGGGATGGCCAGGTACGCGGCCATGTGCTCGGCGTTGTTCCACATGAAGGTGCCGACGCGCTGGTCGCCGGTGATGCCGAGGCTCCGGAGCGCGTTCGCGAGCTTGGCGGCGTGTTTGCCGAGTTCGCCGTAGGTCTCGCGGCGGGCTTCTGAACCGGTCCAGGTGATGACTTCGCTCTCGGAGTGCACCGTGGTGCCGTGGCGGAGCAGCCTGCCCAGTGACAGCTGCCCGTCCTGCATCGTGCTCAACATCGCGTACTCCCGTGGTGCTCGTTCTCCGGTGAACTGGGGTTGCGCCGACTCTAATCCGGGAGGGGTGAACCGGTCAGTAACATCGCAGGCAACCGTTCGGTCACAGTGTCGCGCTAACGGGTGTTCGCCGGTTCGGGCCAAGATCATCAATAATTCGTATTTTTCTTACCATGAAACGAAAAATGGCTGACTGTGCGAAGTGGTGACATCGCTCATAAGGGTGATGAACGACGGTGAATCGCCGCTCGAACGGCGTGTTTCCGCAGGCTGGGGCGGGTTGCCCGTGGCGTGGTCGAGGGGTAATAAGTGCGTGTCGGTTTCACGGCCGAGGAACGGGTGGCGTTTACTGGAGCCGTGGTACAGAGACGGCTGGCCAGCGCTTGCTCTCGCAAGCATGGTTAAAGGCCGTCGGCCGCGAAAGCGGAGACCTGAGATGAAAGGACTACTACGTTGGCTCTGCCCACGTTGACTCCGGAGCAGCGCGCCGATGCCCTCGCCAAGGCGGCTGAGGCTCGCAAAGCGCGCTCCGAGCTGCTTGCGTCGATCAAGTCCGGCAAGGAGAGCATCGACAAGGTGCTCAAGCAGGCCAAGGAGAACAAGACCATCGGCAAGACGAAGGTCACGCAGCTGCTGAAGGCCGTGCCCGGCCTGGGCGCGGTCAAGGTCGCCGCCCTGCTGGAGCAGGCCGGCATCGACCCCGACCGGCGTGCCGCCGGCCTGGGCGAGCGGCAGCGCGAGGCCCTTCTCGAGGCGCTGAAGTAACGGCTTCCGCCCAGGTCACGGGCTGTCCGGGGGAAGGTGTTGCCTGAGAGGCTGTTGCCCGGGCAACACTTTCCCCTGGTCTCAGCCGGAGCCTGGGACGCTGGTGGGGTGACGACCAGTACCGCACCGGCGACCCCGGCAGACCTGGCCGCCCGCTACGAGCGGGGCGACTTCCTCCTGGCCACGGCACGGCACGCGCTCCTCGCGAGCGGGGCCGTGGCCACCGCGACCGACACCGAGCCGTCGCGGCTGTCCGGGGCGCTCCCCGGGCTGTTCACCGACTCGGGTGCTTCGATCGCGGTCGGTGTGCTGCCCTTCGACACCAGTGACACCACGTCGACACCGGGGCATCTGGTGCTCCCGCGCGCGGTCCACCGCGCGTCGTCCGACCATGCGGCCGTCCCGCCGCGCACCTCGCTCCCGCGGCCGGTCAAGGTCACTTCCGTGCCCGAGCCGGAGGCCCATCTTGCCGCCGTCCGTGCGGCCGTCGCGGCGCTGAGCGACCGTGACCTGCGCAAAGTCGTCCTGGCCCGCGCTCTCGATCTCGACTTCGACGAGGCCGTCCCGGTCGCCGAAGTCGTCCGGAACCTGGCGAACGGGAACCCCCGGCACACCACGTACGCCGCGCAGCTGCCCGACGGGCGCACGCTGGTCGGCGCGACCCCCGAACTCCTGCTCTCCCGCACCGGCCGTGCCGTCGTGTCCCGGCCGCATGCCGGGTCGATGCCCCGGTCGGCGGACCCGGCGATCGACAAGGCGAACGGTGAGGCGTTGCTGGCGTCCGAAAAGGACCACGTCGAGCACGCCGTCGTGGTGGAGTCCGTCGTCGAGATCCTGCGGCCGTTCTGCCGCACGCTCGACGTCCGCGGCCCCGAGCTGGTCTCGACGCCGGCGATCTGGCATCTGTCGACGACGGTCACCGGCGAGCTGATCGACCAGGACGTCACCGCGCTGGACCTCGCCGCCGCGTTGCATCCGACGCCCGCGATCTGCGGCACGCCGACCGATGCCGCCCGCTCGCTGGTCCAGGAGCTGGAGCCGTTCGACCGCGCGTACTACGCGGGCGCCGTCGGCTGGGTCGACGCGGCGGGGGACGGCGAGTGGGCCGTCGGGATCCGGTGCGCGGAGATCGCCGACACCTCGATGCGGCTGTACGCCGGCGGCGGCATCGTGCCCGCCTCCGACCCGCGGACCGAACTCGACGAGACGTCGGCGAAGTTCCGCACCCTGCTGGCCGCGATGGGCCTGGAGATCTGACGCGTTTCGTCCTCTGAATGCGGTCCTTGAGCGGGCAACTACCGCATTCAGAGGACGAAACGCGGGAGGTCAGGAGGCTCGGTACGTGAAGGCCTCCTTCACTGCGCTAGACGCAGCGAAGGGGGCCTTCGCGTACTTGGGAAGGGGCCTTCGCGCGCCGCCGGTGTTACTGGGCGGCGATCTCGCGTGATTGGAGGGCGAACACGTGTGATTGGGCGGCGAACAGCACGGTCAGAGGGGGGCGAAGTCTTCGGTGACCGAGATGTCCTCCGAGGTGATCAGCGCGACGGCGGCCCGGTAGCCCTCGGTCGCCTTCAGGTCCGCGAGCCGGGTCCGGTCCGGGTCGAGGGCCTCGTGGGTCGACCGGACCAGCCTCGCCTGCTCGTCGTAGCCGGAGAACGTGATGCTCTGCAGCGGGATCTTGAGGCCCTTCCCGGTGGCCTTCATGACCGCTTCCTTGCGCGTCCAGTAGGTGAAGAACGCCGTCGCGCGCTGCTCGTCGGAGAGCCCGGAGATCGCGGCCAGCTCGGCCGGGGTCAGCGCGTACTCCATGAGCGAGTCCTCGGCCCGCCTGGTGGCCGTCTCGACGTCGAGGCCGACCGGGGTGCCCGCGGTGGCCGCGACGCCGATGAGGTCGCCGGAATGCGAGATCGACAGCATCAGCGGCGCGCCGGGGACCTTGGGCCGTCCGTGCGGTTTGCCGCAGTCTTCGCAGGTCGCGTCGAAGCTCACGGTCTCGACGGCCAGGCCGAGCCGCTCGGCGGCGACGGTCTTCGCCAGCACCCGGCCGGTCAGGAACCGGCGTTTGTCGATGTCCTGGCGGTAGTTCGCGTACCGGCCTTGTTCCGGCTCGTCGAGCAGGGCCAGGAACCGGGGTTCAGCGGGCAGGGGCTCCGACCAGCGGACCGCGCATTCGATCACGTCTCATTCTTACCTGATTCCACGGTCGCCTCACTCGCGTTTTCGTCGAGCAAGGTCGCTTCGTCGAACGGTGACTCGCCGTTCAGCGTACGGTCGAGCTGCTCCCGGTCGATCTCGTTGGTCCAGGTGCCGATCAGCACGGTCGCGACGGCGTTGCCCGCGAAGTTCGTCAGCGCGCGGGCCTCGGACATGAACCGGTCGATGCCGACGATGAACCCGACGCCGTCGACCAGTTCCGGCCGATGCGACGACAGCCCGCCCGCCAGCGTCGCGAGCCCCGCGCCGGTGACCCCGGCCGCACCCTTCGACGCGATGATCATGAACACCAGCAACGAGATCTGCTCGCCGATGGTCAGCGGTTTGTCGAGCGCGTCCGCGATGAAGATGGACGCCATCGTCAGGTAGATCGCGGTGCCGTCGAGGTTGAACGAGTACCCGGTCGGCACGGTGATGCCGACGACCGGTTTGGAGACGCCGGCGTGCTCCATCTTCGCGATCAGCCGCGGCAGCGCCGACTCCGACGACGACGTCGACAGGATCAGCAGGAACTCGCGGCCGAGGTATTTCAGCAGCTTGAAGATGTTGACCCTGGCGAACACGCCGATGATCAGCCCGAGCACCACGAACACGAACAACCCGCAGGTGATGTAGAAGCCGAGCATGATCACCGCGAGGCTCTGCAGTGCCTTCCAGCCGGTCTCGCCGACTACGGCGGCGATCGCGCCGAACGCGCCGACCGGGGCCGCCCACATGATCATCGCCAGGATCCGGAACACGAGCCGCTGGATGTGCTCGATGCCGCGGCGGATCGGCTCGCCCTTGGTGCCCAGTTTCTGCAGCGCGAACCCGGCGAGCAGCGCGGACCAGCAGCGTCTGCAGCACCTCGCCCTCGGTGAACGCCGAGACCAGCGTCTTCGGGATGATCCCGAGCAGGAACTCGACGGTGCCCTCGCTCTTGGCGATCTGGTCCTGTCCCTTTTCGGCGATCTCGGGGGTCAGGTGCAGGCCGGTACCGGGCTGCAGGATGTTGCCGACGACCAGGCCGATGACCAGCGCGACCGTCGACATGATCAGGAAGTAGCCGATCGCGAGCCCGCCGACGCGGCCGACCTTCGCGGCCTTCGCCACCGAGCCGACGCCGAGCGCGATCGTGCAGAAGATGATCGGCGAGATCATCATCTTGATCAGGTTCACGAAACCGGTCCCGAGCGGCTTCAGTTCCTTGCCGACCTCTGGGAACAGGATGCCGACCGCGATGCCGAGCCCCACCGCCGCGATGACGGCTATGTAGAGGTAGTGGGTGCGATCCCGCTTCGTCGCGGGTGCTGCCGTGCTCATGGGTGCCCTTCGACGAGACGGGAACAGGTTGCGAAAACTTATGACAACTCCTCGGCTAACGACAACCGAAGCGGTACGCTGAACTAAGCGAGCGCTTAGTCACTGTCGAACAGGAGCGGGCTGACCATGGATTTCTCTCTGAGCGTCGAGGAACGCGAGGTGCGCGACTGGGTCCGCACGTTCGTCCAGCGCGACCTCATGCCGCGTGAGCAGGAGGTGCTGCGCCGCGAACGCGCCGGTCAGCCCGGCCTGACCGGCGACGAGCTGCGCGAGCTGCAGCTGAAGGCCAAGGAGTCCGGGTTCTGGGGTGTGCAGACGCCGGAGGAGTACGGCGGCATGGGCCTGTCCGCGGTGATGACCGCGCTGCTGGAGGCCGAACTCGGCCGCACGTTCGTGCCGTTCCGCTTCGGCGGCGCGGCGGACAACATCCTGTACTACGCCAACGACGAGCAGAAGGAGCGCTACCTGCTCCCGACGATCTCGGGCGAGCGCAAATCGTGTTTCGCGATCACCGAACCCGGTGCGGGTTCGGACGCCAAGGCCATCCGGACCTCCGCCCGCAAGGACGGCACCGACTGGGTCATCAACGGCGAGAAGACCTTCATCACCGGCGGTAACGAGGCCGACTTCGTGATGGTCTTCGCGATCACCGATCCGGAGAAGGGCGCGAACGGCGGCGTCACCTGCTTCCTCGTCGACCGTGACGCGGGCTGGAAGTCCGAATACATCGACACCATGGGCGAATGGGGTCCGGCGGCGCTGGTCTTCGAGGACGTCCGCGTGCCGGAGACGCAGATCCTCGGCGAGCTCGGCCACGGGTTCGACCTGGCCATGCAGTGGATCGGGGCGGGCCGCTACCTGCTGCCCGCCCGCGCCATCGGCTCCTGTGAGCGGCTGATCTCGATGGCCATCGAGCACGCCAACACGCGGGAGACGTTCGGGCAGAAGATCGCCGAGCGCCAGGCCATCCAGTGGATGATCGCGGATTCCGGCACCGAACTGGAGGCACTGCGCTGGCTGGTGCTGCACGCCGCCTGGCAGGTCGACCAGAAGCTGGACTCGCGGCACGCGCAGTCGATGGCGAAGCTGTACGGCGGGGTGAAGGCGAACGAGATCGTCGACCGCGTCCTGCAGATCCACGGCGGAATGGGCTACACGCGGGAACTGCCGGTCGAGCGGTGGTATCGCGAACTGCGGCTGCTGCGGATCTACGAGGGCACCGACGAGATCCAGCGCCGGACCATCGCGCGCAACCTGCTCAAGGGGCACGTCAAGGTCGGCGGCACGCTGGGCTGACGCTCGCCCGTGCAATGAAAGGTCCTTTCCTGGCGAAATTCGCCAGGAAAGGACCTTTCATTGCGTCGGCCTCTAGTCGTCCTTCTGGTTCCGCATCGCGATCGGGACCCCGGCCAGGTCCTCCTCGTTGCAGAGAAGTTTCACATCGTAGTAGGGCGAACCCTTGCGGTCGTCATAGTCGAGATGGACGGCCAGCACATCGACCGGTTCCCCGAGCCACTCCTGAGCCTGGCGTAGCCATGTCGCGCACCGTTCGAGCGCCGTGGGCAGGTCGTCGTCGCGGAAGCCCACCGGGCGGTAGGGGACGTCCTGCACCTGATCACGGGGGTTCGAAGGCACCGGCAACGCCGGCGAGAGACCCGAGTCGTCCAGTTCGAGTTGGATCGTTTGCTCAGTCACCCTTCGAGCGTCCCCCAGAGAAGCCGTCTGAGCAAGGCGTACATGCCTAAAGTCGCCGCTAAACGGGCACTCGCCACACTCCCGAGACCACTTCACGGCAGTTTTGCAACGCCGTGACGTCCAGCTGCCGTTCGCAGGCGAGCGCCCGCAGTGCCAATCCGGCGTAATGGGCGGCCAGTTGATCCAGGGTGAGCGGCCCCGCCGGCGAATACCAGCGCGCGACCCCGCTGCACATCTCCACCAGCGCGAGCCGGGTGACCGACGGCTGGTCGGTGTGGAAGACGCCGGCCGCGACACCGTCTTCGATGGCGTCCGCCCACAGCTTTTCGTAGCCGTCGCGCAGCCCCACCACTTCGGCCCTGGCGCCCGCGGTGAGCGCGTGGACCTCGTTGTCGACCACGCGTGTGTCGTCCGGCTGGATGGCGTGTGCGAGCACGTGCAGTGCCACCAGGGATCCGAGCCGTGACACGGGATCGGTGAGCCCGGCGGTCGCCTGCTCGGCCGCGTCGGACAGGCGCCGCAGCGACTCGTTCATGATGGCGACCAGCAGGTCCTCTTTGGTGCCCATGTAGTGGTACAGGCTGGCGGAGGACAGCTCCGCCTCCTGGGCCAGATCCCGGATGCCGGTGCCGTGGAACCCCTTGGTGGCGAACAGTTTCACCGCCGCCTGGCGGACCCGTTCGCGGGTGGTCAGAGCCATGTCTCGGTGGCCCTGTCCCAAGAACCGGCGCGGAGGTCTTCCGCCTTCTTGAGCTCGCCCTTCGCGACCCGTTCCGACGGTGTCATCGGCAGTTCCGTGACGATGGTCCAGAACCGGGGGACCTTGAAGTAGGCCAGCTTCGCCGAACAGAACTCCGCCAGCTCGGCCGGTTCGCACCGGTGACCCTCGTTCTCGTCGAGGACGAGGTACGCCTTGACTTCCTCACCGCGGATGTCGTCCGGCACCGCGATGACGGCGGCGAGCTTGACCGCGGGATGCAGCTGCAGCGCCCGCTCGACCTCGTCGGCGGAGATGTTCTCCCCGCTGCGGCGGATCATGTCCTTGGTGCGGCCCACGTAGTACACGCGGCCTTCGCCGTCCATTGTGGCCAGATCACCGGTGTGGAACCAGCCGCCGTCGAAGGCGCGCCTGGTCGCTTCGGAATCGTCGTGGTAGCCGTGCATCAGGCCGACGCCGCGGATCAGCAGCTCGCCGGTTTCCCCGCGCGGCAGCGGTTTCCCGTCCTCGTCCGCGATCATCACCTCGCGGGTCGGCGCGGGCCTGCCGAGGCAGCCGGTGCCGACGGTCTCCTCGTGATCGGCCGGGTACATCCGGATGTCGCCGCCGGTCTCGGTCATGCCGAAGGCCTCGAACCACGGCGCGCCCCAGCGTGCTTCGAGCGCGGCGTGCAGGTCGCGCGGGATGGCCGAAGCGCAGATCGCGCGGACCTGATGCGCCTTGTCGAGCTCGCTCTCCGGCTGGCGCAGCAGCAGGGTGGGCATCAGGCCTAGGCAGTAGAACCAGGTGACCCCGTGCTCGCGGATCTTCTCCCAGAACGTCGACGGGTGGAAGCGGTCGAGCACCACCAGCGTCGCGCCGCCCGCGAGCCCCAGCGCCACGTTCCACTGTGGATCGATGTAGTGGAAAGGTTGCGCGGTCAGGATGACGTCGTCCGTGCCGACCGACGGGTAGTCCGTGGCCAGGCTGATCGCCAGTGTCGTCCAATACCTGTTCGGCAACACGCAGCCCTTGGGGGCGCCCGTGGTGCCCGAGGTGTACTGGATGTTGACCGGGCGTTCGCCTTCGCTCGCGAATTTCGGGACACTCCCGGAGCCGGTGAGTTCGCCGGGCGTGAGCACGCGTTCCAGCGAGGTCTCCGGGGCGATCTTGCCCAGCAGCTCCAGGAATTCCTCGGCGACGACGGCGAACCTGGCGCCGGAATGCCGCAGTACGTGGGCGCCGTCGAACTCGCGGTATCCGGTGTTGACCGGGACGAGCACCCCGCCGATCTTGGCCAGGGCCAGCCACAGCAACGGGAATTCGGGCTGGTTGCGCAGCATCACCGCGACCCGGTCGCCCGGTGTCACGCCGAGGTCGAGCAGCGCGCGGGCGAGCTCCGTGCTGCGTGCGTCGACGTCGGCGAACGTGAAGCTTTCCCCTGCCGAGTCGAAGATCCACGCCGTCCTGTCCGGCCAGAGCGCGGCGGCCCTCGTGGTCAGGCCGGAGAGGGTGTCGATCCCGGCGAGCGAGGTCATGACCGGCTCCGGAAGGCCTCGGACGAAGCGGCGACCTCGGCGGAGTGCTCGGTGATCAGCGCGTGGCTGACTTCGAGTTCGAGCGCGGCTTCGAGCGAGCTGTCGATGCCGGAATCGAGGGCGCGTTTGGCCATCGTGGCCGCGGCGGCCGGGTGGGAGGCGATCTTGGCGGCCCACGCGAGCGCGGTGTCCATCAGGTCGTCGGCGGGTACGGCGGCGTTGACCAGGCCGAGTTCGTACGCCTCGGTGCCGCTCACGCGTTCGCCCAGCAGGAGGAGTTCCTTGGCCTTCAGCGGGCCGACCAGCAGCGGCAGCAACCGCGACGCCGCACCCGTGACACTCAGGCCCAGGGAGACCTCGGGGAAGGCGAACACCGCGTCTTCGGCGGCGAGGATCAGGTCGCAGCCCATCGCGAACTCCGCGCCCGCGCCGATCGCGTAACCGTGGACGGCGGCGATGACGGGCTGGCGGAGGCCGCGAAGGCGCCGTGTCACGTCCTGTAGCCGGTCGAGTCGCGGGCGTGAATCGCCCTCGGGGGTGGGTTCCTTGAGGTCGTGACCGGCGCAGAAGGCACGTCCGCGACCGGCGAGCACGACGGCGCGCGCGTCCGACTTGGCGGCCGCGTCGAGCGCCTCCAGCAGGTCGTCGACCAGTTCGGCGACCACCGCGTTCAGCCGTTCGGGGCGGTTCAGCCAGATCACAGCGATTCCGTCGTCGAGTGCGTAGTCCACGGTGCTCATGACGCCGAGCCTAGACGACCGATCGATCGATCGATAGAGTCGAAATCATGCGGGTCGACACGGTCTACGAGAACGCCCGGTTCCTCACCGGAACGGGGGAATCCGTAGCACTTGCTGCGCTGCGCGGACGAATTGTGGCGTTAGGTCATGATGCGGCCGCGCTTTCCGCGAAGCGCCGCGTGGACCTCGGTGGCTCGGTGGTGGTGCCCGGATTCCACGACGCGCACAACCACATGGCCTGGTTCGGCATGGCGCTCGACGACGTCGCCCTTTCGGATTGCCGCAGCGTCGACGAGGTGTACGACGCCGTCGCGCGGCGCGCGGCCGAAACCCCGCCGGGCGGCTGGATCATCGGCAGTGGCTACGACCAGAACAAGCTCGTGGGCGGTCATCCGACGAGGCAGGGCCTCGACCGGGCCGCCCCCGGGCACCTCGTGCGGCTCAAGCACACGTCCGGGCACATGACCGTGGTCAATTCGGCGGTGCTGGAGCAACTCGATCTGGGCAACGTGCCCGTCGGCGGTGACGTCGTCCGAGACGAGGACGGTTCGCCGACCGGGCTCTTACGGGAGCAGGCCCAGCTCATGCTGCGGCCGCTGACCTATCCGACGCCGGTCGAGCGGGTCGTCCGCGGGCTGGACCGGGCGAGTGAGCGCTACCTGGCCGAGGGCATCACGAGCGTCCAGGAGGCCGGGATCGGCGGGGGTCTCGTGGGGGAGACCCCCGCCGAACTGGCCGCGTACCAGCTGGCGCGCGAACGCGGGGTGCTGCGGGTGCGGAGCACGGTGATGGTCGCGGCGAGCGTGCTCCACGACCTTGATGCGGGTGCTGGCTTCGGCCTGGACCTGGGGATGCGCACCGGTTTCGGCGACGAATGGCTGCGGATCGGCGCGATGAAGCTGTTCGCCGACGGCTCGCTGATCGGCCGCACCTGCGCGATGCACGAGCCGTTCGCCGGCGAAACGGACAACGTCGGCTACTTCCAGGTGCCCGAGGACGAGATCGCGCGGACGATCGCCGCCGCGCACAAGGCGGGCTGGCAGATCGCGACGCACGCCATCGGCGACCGCGCGATCACCGTCGTCCTCGACGCCTACGAAGCCGCGCTGAAGGCCGATCCGCGTCCCGGCCACCGGCACCGCATCGAGCACTGCGCGGTGCTGCGGCCCGAGGAACTGAAGCGGCTGGCGTCGCTGGGGCTGATCGCCTCGCCGCAGGGCCGGTTCGTCAACGAGATCGGCGACGGGATGCGGGCCGCCCTCGGCCCCGAACGCGAGCCGTGGTGCTACCGGCTCAAGACCCTGCTCGACGCGGGATGCGTGCTGCCCGCCAGTTCGGACCGCCCGGTCGTCGAGGGCGCGCCGCTGCTCGCGCTGGCCGACATGGTGCGGCGGAAGACCGCGTCCGGGGTGGTGCTGGGTCCCGATGAGCGGCTCACCCCCGCCGAAGCCCTGCGCGCGTACACCTACGGATCCGCGTACGCCGCTTTCGCCGAGAAGGACCTGGGCACACTGGAGGTCGGCAAGCTCGCGGACTTCGCCGTCCTCTCGGCCGACCCGACCGACGAGTCCACTTTGGATTCGATCCACGTCGTCGCCACCGCCGTCGGCGGCGACATCGTCTACGAACGGAGCTGAGACCCATGCCGGTGCGGGACGCGGTCGCGGACGACATCGAGGAGATCTGCGCGCTCATCGAGGAGCACGCGGTCTACGAGGACAAACACGATCTGAAGCTCGACAGGCAGGAGATGGCCGGGTTCCTCTTCGGGCCCGATCCGAAGGCCTGGGTGCTGCTGGCCACCCCGCCGGACGAGCCGGGCAAGGTCGCGGGCTTCGCCTTCTGCAGCTGGAACTTCTCCACCTGGGAGGCCAGGCCGGGGATCTGGCTCGACGACCTCTTCGTGCGCCCCGAGCACCGGCGTTTCGGCCTCGGACGGGAGCTGCTCGACGAGCTGAGCGCGCGGACCCCCGGCCGGGTCGAATGGGACATGCAGGAGGGCAACGAGAAGGGCGAGGCGTTCTACGCCCAGCTCGGCGCCGACCCGGTCCCCGGCTGGATCCGGTACCGCTGGCGGCCGCACGCTGGGTGATCCGCGACCGGGCGGCAAGCCGTAAACTCGCATCCATGGGTGAAGGGGCAAGTCGCAGGTCGTCGTCCGTGGAGGACTACGTCCGGGTGATCTACGGGCTGGTGGAGCGCGGCGAGGCCGTCACCAACACGTCGCTGGCCGGACGGCTGGAGGTCAGCCCGTCCTCGGCGTCCGGCATGGTCACCAAACTGTCCCAGCTGGGGCTGGTCGCGCACGTCCCGTACCGCGGGATCGAGCTGACCACCGAGGGCAGGCTGCTGGCCCGCTCGGTGCTCCGCCGCCACCGGCTGATCGAGACCTACCTGGTGTCCGAACTCGGCTACACCTGGGACGAGGTGCACTCGGAGGCCGACGCGCTCGAACACGCGGTGTCGGACAGGCTCGTCGAGCGGATCGCGGCGAAGCTCGGCAACCCGATGCGCGACCCGCACGGCGACCCCATCCCCGCCCCCGACGGCAGCGTCGAGGAGATGCCGATGCGCATCCTCGACGACCTCCCGCCCGGCGCGGTCGGCGAGATCGTCCGCGTCTGGGACACCGATCCGGAACTCCTGCGCTACCTGACCGAGCATTCGATCGGCCTCGGCGAACGGATCGAGGTCGTCGAGCGCCAGCCGTTCGGCGGCCCCATGGTGGTCAAGGTCGGCTCGCCGCCCGACGCGGCCACCCACGCGATCGGCAAGGAGATCGCACAAGCCCTGTCGGTCGCCCTGCGCTGAATCTTGTCCACTGTGGACCGGTATCGGCCGGGGTGGGAATTTTCCTACGTCTCTGCATAATTACGTCACCCGCCTGCCACGCCGATAGGTGATCTAAGGCCCTTCCGATCATGTGTCCCCCCGCCTAGGCTGCGCATTTCCGGGTGGCTAGCGAGCGTGCGAAGGCGATGAAGATGACCGGTCAGCGGACACACACCATCGACCGGGGGGTGGCGGAAGGACGTGAACTCAGGCGGCTTTTGGAGACCGGGCCGTTCGCGGACGCCCTCAGGGCCGCGATCAGGGCGAGGGGCCTCGGGCTCGATCGGATCCGGTACCGGCTGAGGGGACGGGGGTGTTCGGTCAGCCTCGCGACCCTGAGCCATTGGCAGTCGGGACGCTGCCGCCCCGAACGGCCGGAATCCCTGCTGGTGCTCAAGAATCTCGAGGAGGTACTCGGGGTGCCGCCGGAGTCGCTGTCGCGGCTTCTCGGGCCGCCGCGCGGGCGGGCGGCCCGGTGTACGGTGCCCGGCGAGGGCCTCGTGATGCCGAGAGGCCGGGACACTTAGGGAGCGCGAGTGCGGGCGGTCGTCTTCGAGGAGTTCGGGGTGCTGCCCGAGGTACGCGAGGTGCCGGATCCGGTCGCGCCGCCGGGCGGGGTGGTGATCGCCGTCGAGGCGACCGGGGTGTGCCGCAGCGACTGGCACTCCTGGCAGGGGCACGACACGTCGGTGAAGCTGCCGCACGTCGCCGGGCACGAACTCGCCGGCCGGATCGCGTCGCTCGGCGAGGGCGTCCGGGGCTGGTCGGCGGGCGACCGGGTGACCGTGCCGTTCGTCTGCGCGTGCGGCACCTGTGCCCAGTGTGCCGCCGGTGACCAGCAGATCTGCGACCGCGAGTTCCAGCCGGGCGCGACCCACTGGGGTTCGTTCGCCGAGTACGTGGCCATCGAAAACGCCGAGGTCAACCTCGTCGCACTCCCGGACTCGCTGTCCGCTGCCGAGGCGGCGGCGCTGGGGTGCCGCTTCGGAACGGCGTTCCGGGCCGTGCTGCGCCAGGGCGGCGTCCGGCCGGGGCAGTGGGTCGCGGTCTACGGCTGCGGTGGCGTCGGCGTCTCGTCGATCCTGCTGGCCGTCGCGGCCGGTGCGTCCGTCGTCGCCGTCGACCCGTCCCCGCAGGCCAGGGCGCTGGCGACGCGTATGGGGGCCGCTTTGGTCGTCGATCCCTCGGCGTTCGAGGGCCACGAAGCCGTCGCCCTCCATGTCCGGGAGCTGACCGGCGGCGGCGCGCACGTCTCACTCGACTGCCTCGGCTCGCCGACCACCTGCGCCGCCTCGATCGGGAGCCTCCGCAAACGCGGACGGCACGTCCAGGCCGGTCTGATGCCGCCCGCTCAGGGCATCGCGCCGATCCCGATGCACCGGGTGATCGGCGGGGAACTGGAGATCGTCGGCATCCACGGCCTGCAGGCGCACGAGTACCCCGAGATGCTGCGGGTGGTGGAGACGGCCGGGATCGACCTCGAAGGCATGATCGGCAAGCGGGTCGGCCTCGACGACGTCCCCGCGGTGCTCGCGGAGATGAACGATCCGGTACCCGCGCGGGCCGGGGTGACCGTGGTCGAATTCGCACAGTGACCGGGTGAACGCGTTACGGTCAACCGGCCGATCGGAGTAGTCCGAAAGGTGGCTTCCGCGGCCGCTTTGTGGCAGCTTGCTTGGCCGTGACAGTCATGGATGCCCCGGTGGGGCCACGATTCGGCCGTCGCGTGCTGCGCTGGTTCAGCACGGCCGGTGTCATGGTGCGGGGCCACCGGATCATCGGCGCGCGCCCTGGCAGACTCGACGTGTGGACGCGCTGATCCCCCGACCGCGGACCGAAATCGCGCCCGGCGCGGTGCATGTCCCGGACTGGCTCGACCTCGACGGGCAACGACGCCTGGTCGAAGCCTGCCGCGGCTGGCGCGGTTACCGGCGGACGCGGCTGCCGAACGGCGGCGTCATGTCGGTGCGGACGGTCTGTCTCGGCTGGCACTGGCATCCGTACCGGTACGCGAAGGTGACCGACGACGGCTCCCCGGTGCTTCCATTTCCTTCGTGGCTGGGAGACCTGGGGCGACGGGCGGTTTCGGCCGCTTATGGTCCGACGTCGTACGAGCCGGACATCGCGCTGGTGAACTTCTACGACTCCGCCGCGAAAATGGGGCAGCATCAGGACAAGGACGAGGCTTCGCTGGAGCCCGTGGTGTCGCTGAGTCTCGGGGACGCCTGCGTCTTCCGGTTCGGGAACACGACCGATCGCGGGCGGCCCTATACGGATGTGGATCTGCGCTCGGGGGATCTGTTCGTGTTCGGCGGGGAGTCGCGGCTGGCCTTCCACGGAGTGCCCCGGGTGTTGCCGGGGACGGCTGATCCGGCGCTGGGTCTGGTGGGGCGATTGAACATCACCTTGCGGGTTTCGGGCCTCGTGAGCGGTAAGGACGGTTATTGAGGGGCAAGGCACAGGTGGCGGCTGAAGTGGTCGGCCAGTGTTCCGGCGAAGTCGTCTATTCGCTGGTCAAGTGGGCGACGGAGGGGCTCGTCATGGTGGTCTCGGCTGTCCAAAGGGGACACTTCCGGGATGACCGTGCCCGATTTGGTCGTTTTGCAAAGGGGTCGTGAGTGGTAAAGAGCGTTCTAACGCTCTTTACCACTCACGACCCCAATCGTGAACCGTGCGTATAAGCATGAAACGGACATTCGCCTGTCATCTGGTGTCCTTTATGGACATCGTCCGTTCAAGCCTCCTGCCTCCTGGCCCGCTCGGAGATCCAGTTCGTAGCGCCAAGAGTGGCACCGACCGGCGCTTATGCGACTTTGCCGGGGTCCTGACCTTGTCGGTGGGGAAGGAGGCCTTCGCCACCCCTCCGGCGTGCCTCATCGGTGAGTTGAATGGTCGGGGTGTGTGTCGTTTGCCTTGCTCCTCAAGAGGCTCAAACCAGCCGGAACCGCACCCGCTGCCCCGGCCGCACCTGCGCGGCCAGATCCAGATCCGCTTCCTCCACCACCGCGATCACCGGATAGCCCCCGGTCACCGGATGGTCGGCCAGGAACAGGATCGGCTGCCCCGAAGGGGGGACTTGCAACGCCCCCGGCACGGCGGCCTCGGGCGGCAATTCGCCACCACGCGCCCTCGACAACACAGGACCGTCCAGCCGCACGCCCACCCGATCGACGTCGGCGGTGGCGACGTAACCCGTGGAGGCCAAAGTGGACAGTGCGCCGGGAACGAACCACGAAGCCCGGGGCCCCGGAGTCACGCGCAGAACCGGGACGTCCGGCAAGGGCGCGCGAGGAGCGAGATCCACGCCGGGGTGGGGCAGAACCCGTTGTCCCACCGGCAAGGTCATCCCGGCCGAGAGCGCGGGCGGGCCGAGTTCGCCCAGTGTGTCGGTCGCCCGGGCGCCCAGCACCGAGGGAACGTCGATGCCGCCGCGCACGGCGACATAGCAACGCAAACCGTGAGGAGCCATCCCGAGGACGAGTTCGTCGCCGGGGTTGACCGGGATCGGTGAGCCGGGGCCGAAAGCCCGTGTGCCGACGGTGATCGAGCACGGCGCGCCGGTGACGGCGACGGTCGCCGGAGCCGGGAACCGCAGGGCGAGGCCGCCCAGGACACATTCCAGGGCAGCGTGGCCCTCGGGGTTGCCGACCAGCCGGTTCGCCAGCCGCAGCGAACCGCGGTCGGCGGCGCCGGACCGGCCGACGCCGATCGCGGCCAGCCCCGGTCGTCCGAGATCCTGCACGGTGGTGAAAACGCCGGGCCGGAGCACTTCGATCTTCGCGGTCATGAAGTGAACCGGATCCTGGTGCCCGGTGCCAGCAGGTTCGGCGGCTCCCGTTCGACGTCCCACACGGGCAGCGTCGTGCGCCCGATCAGTTGCCAGCCGCCGGGCGAGGCGTTCGGGTACACCGCCGTGTACTCGCCCGCGATCGCGACCGAGCCGGCGGGTACCCGGGTGCGCGGGCTCGTCCGGCGCGGCAGGTTCAGCGCGGGATCGAGCCCGGTCAGATAGGCGAAACCCGGGGCGAAGCCGCAGAACGCCGAGACGTAGGTCCCGTCCTCGTGCCGCCGGACGACGGCCTCCGCGGACATGCCGGAGGCGGCCGCGACGTCGGCAAGGTCTGGGCCGTCGTAGTGCACCGGCACGACGATCTCGGCGGCCTCGCGCGGTTTGGTGTCCACTGTGGACCGATGGAGGACGTCTTCGGCGAGCCGGTCGTGGTGGGTGCGGCCGGGGTCGAACCGGATGAGCAGGGTCCGCGCGGCCGGGACCAGTTCGAGGACGCCGTCCGGCGGGTCCTGCTCCAGTGACGCGTGCAGCCCGAGCACCTCCGACGGATCGTCGAAGTCGACCATGGCCGCACGCGCCCCGTAGGGCAGCACTCGCATCATGCGGCCTCGATGAACGATCCGATGTGGACACCGGAGGCGTCGAGCCCCGCGCGGATCCGGCGCGCCAGTTCGACGGCGCCGGGGGTATCGCCGTGCACGCACAGCGAATGCGGTTGAAGCGCCAGTTCGGTCCCGTCGGCGGCGACGACCTTGCCGGTGGTCGCCATCGCGACCGCCCGCTCGGCCACCTCGTCGGCGTCGTGGAGCACGGCACCGGGCAGTTTCCGGGAGACGAGAAGGCCTTCGGAGGTGTACGCGCGGTCCGCGAACGCCTCGGCGTACGCGGGGAACCCGGCCTTTTCCGCCTGCTTGGCCATTTCCGATCCCGGCGGGCACAGCAGCGCGAGCCCGGGACGGAACCGCCGGATCCCCTCGACCACGGCGGCCGCCTGCTCCGGATCGACCGCCGCCGTGTTGTACAGCGCCCCGTGCGGTTTGACGTACCGCACGCTCGTTCCCGCCGCGCGGGCGAACGCGTCGAGCGCGCCGATCTGGTAGAGCACGTCGTCGGCCAGGTCGGCGGGCGCGACGTCCATCGCCCGCCGCCCGAAACCCGCCAGATCGCGGTAGGCGACGTGGGCGCCGATGACGACACCCCGTTCCGCCGCGCGCTCGCAGACCCGCCGCATCACCGACGGGTCGCCGGCGTGGAAGCCGCAGGCGACGTTCGCGCTGGTGACGATGTCGAGCATGGCGTCGTCGTCACCCATCTTCCAGGCGCCGAAACCTTCACCCAGGTCACTGTTGAGATCCATCAGGCCACCCTGAACTCACTGTCGAGCTTGTCGGTCACGAACATGTAGCCCGGCGCGTGCGTGATCGCGAACGGTGGCCGCGAAGCCATCAGCGCCGCCTGCGGGGTCACGCCGCACGCCCAGAACACCGGCACGTCGCCGGGGGCCGCGTCGACCGGGTCACCGAAGTCGGGCTTGCCGAGATCGGCGATGCCGAGCGCGGCGGGGTCGCCGATGTGCACCGGCGCACCGTGCACGGCAGGCATCCCGCGGGTGATGCGCACGGCGTCGTCCACGCGGTCTTCGGGGATCTGCCGCATCGAGACCACCATCGGCCCGTGCAACCGCCCGGCCGGGACGCATTCGCGGTTCGTCACGTACATCGCCACGTTGCGGCCCTGCTCGACGTGCCGCAGCGGGATGCCGTCGGTGGCCAGCGCCGATTCGAAGGTGAAACTGCAGCCGATCGAGAACGTGACCATGTCGCTGCGCCACAACCCGGTCGCGTCCGCGAGTTCGCCCGCCAGCGCGCCGTTCTGCCAGACGCGGTAGCGCGGCAGATCGGTGCGCAGATCCGCGCCGGGCGCCAGCCTGGTCGACGGGTCGCCGGGGTCGCTGACGTCGAGCACCGGACAGGGCTGCGGGTTCCGCTGGCAGAACAGCAGGACGTCGTAGGCCCAGTCCTCGGGGACGGCGATCAGGTTGGTCTGGGTGAAGCCGTTCGCCCAGCCGGTGGTCGGCCGGGCCGTGCCCGCGCGGAACAGGGCGCGGGCCTCGGCGGGGGACAACGTCGCCGGGTCGTCGAAGGTGGTCATCGCGGTGCCTCCTCTTCCGATTGTGGTCACAGCAGTTCGCGGCCGCGAGTCTCGGGCAGGCCGAGCAGCGCCAGCACGGCGATCCCGTAGCCGACCGCGCCGAACACCATCGCGCCGCCCGCGCCGAGGAAACCGACCACGGCGGGGAACGTCGCGCCGATGGCCCGGCCGAGGTTGTAGGTGAAACCCTGCCCGGTCCCGCGCAGCGCCGACGGGTACAGCTCGGCGAGGAAGGCGCCGAACCCGCTGAAGATCGCGGACATCGAGAACCCGAGCGGGAAACCGAGGAACAGCACGAGCGTGTTCGCGCCCGCCGGGATCTGCGTGTAGGCGACGATGAGGCCCGCCGACAGCACCGAGAACAGCAGGAACGTCTTCTTGCGGCCCAGGAGATCCGTGAGATAGCCGCCGGTGACGTATCCGATGAAGGCGCCGGAGATGAGGAACGCGAGATAGCCGCCGGTGCCGATGACGGTGAGGCCGCGGGTGGTCTTCAGGTAGCTCGGCAGCCAGGTCGCGAGCGTGTAGTAACCGCCCTGGACACCGGTGGCGAGCAGCGCGGCGAAGAACGTCGTGCGCAGCAGGTCGGGCTTGAAGATGCCCGCCAGTGAACCGCGTTCCTTCTTCGTGGCGCGGGCAGCTTCGGCGACGGGCGCGTCCTGGACGTTGCGGCGGACCCACAGCACCAGCAGCGCCGGGATGACGCCGGTCCAGAACATGACGCGCCACGCGACGTCCGGGCTCCAGATGCTGAAGACCACCGTGTAGACGACGACGGACAGCGCCCAGCCGACCGCCCACGCGCTCTGCACGAAGGCGACGGTCCGGCCGCGGTACTTCGCCTGCGAGTACTCCGCCACCAGTGCGGCGCCGGCGGCCCATTCACCACCGAAGCCCAGGCCCTGCAGGGCGCGGAAGATCAGGAGCGTCTCGAAGTTCGGGGCGAACCCGCAGAGCACGGTGAAGACCGTGTACATCGCGATGGTGATCTGGAGCGTGCGGACCCGGCCGATGCGGTCGGCCAGGACGCCCGCGCCGATCCCGCCGATCGCCGAGACCACCAGTGTCGTGGTGCCGAGCAGGCCCGCCTCGCCGCCGGAGAGGCCGTAGTAGGCGGTGATCGCGGCCAGGCCCAGCGGGAGGGTCTGGTAGTCGAACGAGTCGAGCCCGTATCCGCCGAACGCGCCGACGAAGGCCCGGCGGCCTCGCGAACCGAGCGTGCGGAACCAGGCGAAGGGGCGTGTGTCTTCGGTAGTGGCTGTCGCGTCCATCGGCACCTCCAGAGGGTGGATCCCATCGTGGCACGGGTCACATGGGAAGCCACTGTAGGTATTGTTCAACAATTCCACAAGAGGATCCTTGGCTGGGCCTCTTGTGGCCGGTTAGGATCGGTCACGTGACGATCGCGGAGGGTGGTCCTGCCTCGGTTCAAGGACTCGAAGCGGATCGCGGCATGGTGAGCCGCACCAGTACGGCCGAAAGAGTGGCCGGTGTCCTCCGCACGCGCATCGCGGAAGGGTTCTTCCTGCCCGGCGTCCGGCTGTCGGAGCACGACATCGGCTCGGCGCTCGGCGTCTCCCGCAACACGCTGCGCGAGGCGTTCCGGCTGCTCACGCACGAACGCCTGCTGACCCACGAGCTCAACCGCGGCGTCTTCGTGCGGGTGCTGCCCGTCGAGGACGTCGTCGACCTCTACAAGGTGCGCAAGGTCGTCGAGTGCTCGGCGGTGCGGGCGGTGACGGAGAAGCCGCCGACGTTCGCGAAGCTCGCGCGACTGGTCGAGGACGGCAGGGTCGCCGAGCGGAGTGAACGCTGGCAGGACCTCGGTACCGCGAACATCCGGTTCCATTCGGCGCTCGCCGAACTGAGCGGCAGCGAGCGGATCGACGAGCTGATGCGCGGCATCCTGGCCGAGCTGCGGCTGGTGTTCCACATGATGGCCGACCCGCGGCGCTTCCACGAGCCGTACCTCAAGCGCAACGCGGAGATCCTCGAACGCCTCGAGGCCGGCGACGGCCTCGGTGCCGAAAAGCTCCTCGCGCAGTACCTCACCGACGCCGAAAACCAGCTCGTCGAGGCCTACGCCGAGCGCTCCCCCTGACGCGTTTCGTCCTCTGAATGCGGTGGTTCGGGATGCGAACCACCGCATTCAGAGGACGAAACGCGTGGGGTACTAGGGAGTAGTCCACTTCTGGTTCGCGCCGCCCCCGCAGGTCCAGATCTGGAGTCTGGTCCCGTTCGCGGAGCTGTTCCCGGTGGCGTCCAGGCATTTGTTCGCCTGCGGGTTCACGATGTCGCGTGCGCCGCTGATCGCCCATTTCTGCGCGCCGGTTCCGTTGCAGTCCCACAGTTGCACGGCCGTGCCGTCCGCGGTCCCGCCGCCGGAGACGTCCATGCACTTGCCGAGCGCGCGGATCGTGCCGTCGCCGCCGACGGTCCAGTTCTGCGCGGCGTTCCCGTTGCAGTCGGTGAGCTGGATCGGGGTGCCGTTGGCGGTGTTCGCCCCGGCGACGTCGACGCATTTGCCGCCGATACCGGTGATCCGCCCGGTGCGCCCGGCGGTGTCGCTGGAGTTGACGTGCACGTAGTCGACCACGAGCCGCTGCGGGAAGACGGTGCTGGAGTTCGGGTCACCCGGCCAGTAGCCGCCGACGGCGAGGTTCAGGATCAGGTAGAAGGGGTGGTCGAACACCCAGCGGTTGCCGTTGAGATCGGCGGGCGTGCGGGTCTGGTAGAGGTTTCCGTCCACGTACCACTTGATCTGGTTCGGCGCCCAGTCGACGGCGTAGGTGTGGAAGTCGTCGGAGAAGTTCGGGCCGTTGTAGGCCGCGCCGATGCCGCCCGCGCCGGAGTAACCGGGGCCGTGCAGGGTTCCGTGCACCGTGTTCGGCTCGAAGCCGACGTTCTCCATGATGTCGATCTCGCCGCTGTTGGGCCAGCCGACGTTGCCGATGTCGGCGCCGAGCATCCAGAACGCGGGCCACATCCCTTGCCCGCGCGGTAGTTTCATCCGCGCTTCGAACCGGCCGTAGGTCTGGGTGAACTGGCCCTGCGTGGACAGCCGCGCCGAAGTGTACTCGCAGCGCCCGTACCAGCAATTGTAGTTACCCGGGTTCTCCTTCTTCGCGGTGATGACCAGATTGCCCTGGCCGTCGAGCGCCGCGTTGTTCGTCCCGGACGTGTACCACTGCCGCTCGTGGTTGTTCACGTTGTCGCCGGTCTCGAAATGCCATTTCGAGGTGTCGATACCCGCGCCGGCGGGCCCGTTGAAGTCGTCGGTGAAGGTCGCGGCCATGACCGCGGCCTCGGCGGCCGGGGTCTGCGTGGTGGCGGGGAGTGAGCCGAGGAGAACGCCGGCGGCGAGGAACGCCGCCCAGCGGAAGCGGGAGGAGATGGACATCGTTGTCGCCTCTCTTCGCAGGCGGGAAACCACTTTGTTGTGCCTGACAACAAAGTATGCATGGCCTCTACCACTGCGACAAGACGTATTTTTCGACCTCGAATTAAGGTCAGGCGGCGGTACCCCGCTTCGACCCGGCCGTCCGCGGGTCCGCGCCCTGCTCCAGAAGGGCGGCGACCGGGAGGGTGGCGGCTCCTATGGCGACGGCGTCCGGCCCGAGCTGCCCGAGCTCGATCTCGGTCTGGCCGAACACGTGCGCCAGCGCGTGCTCGCCGGCCACCCGCCGGATCTCGGGCAGGTAGTGCTCGCCGAGCGCGAGCCCCGCCCAGCCGCCCAGCACGATCCGCTCCGGGTTGAACAGATTGATCAGATTGCCGATCCCGGCGCCGAGGTAACCCGCGGTCTCCTCCAGCACCTTGGCCGCGGCCTTGGCCTTGCCCGCCGATTCCAGCAGGGCCGCGAACTGTGTCTGCTCGTCCTCGTCCGACGCCGTCTTTCCGCCGCGCGCCTTGCGATAGCGGGCGAGGACGCCCTCCGCGCCGACGTAGGACTCCAGGCAACCGCGCGCTCCGCAGCG
The DNA here is from genome assembly GCF_051373225.1 of Amycolatopsis sp. w19. Taxonomy (NCBI): domain Bacteria; kingdom Bacillati; phylum Actinomycetota; class Actinomycetes; order Pseudonocardiales; family Pseudonocardiaceae; genus Amycolatopsis; species Amycolatopsis sp. w19. The sequence goes on from NZ_JBPQFM010000003.1 coordinate 332,819, forward strand.
GCATTCCTGCCCGCCGTAGACGATCGTCGTGTGACCCCATTCGCCCGCGCTGCTGGTGGAACCCCGGTACGTGGTGCCGTCGGTGACCACGGCCGCGCCGACGCCGGAGCCGATCAGCGCGATCACCGCGTGCCGGGCGCCACGGCCGGCGCCGAACCACATTTCGCCCTGGCCCTGGGTTTTCGCGCCGTTGTCGACGAACAGCGGCAGCTCGACGCCCTCCGCGCGCAGGAGTTCGGTGAGCGGAACCTCTTTCCAGCCGATGGTGGGCGCGTGCACGCGGAGCGCCTCGCCCTGCTGGACGGTGCCGGGCACGCCGACGCCGACACCGAGCACGGTCGCTTCGTCGATACCCGATTCCGCGATCACTTCCCGGAGTCCGGACGCCACCTGGGTGACCGCCGCGGCCGCGTCCGGGCGCAGGGAGGCGAGGGGATGCTCGACGGTGGCGAGCCGGTTCATGGTGAGGTCGAACAGTTCGACCTTCACCCCGGTCTCGCCGATGTCGACGCCCGCGACATGGCCGTACGCCGGGTCGACGCGGAGCAGGACGCGCGGCCTGCCGCCGTCGGATTCGACCAGGCCGGCCTCGATGATGAGGCGTTCTTCGCCGAGTTCGGCGGTCACGTTGCTGACGGTCGCGGCGCTCAACCCGGTCAGACCGCTCAATTCGTGGCGGCTGAGCGGGCCGTCGAAGTAGAGTTTCGACAGGAGGAGGGAACGGTTGTGCCGCCGCAGGTCACGGACGGTGGTGCGCTTGGCAGGCATGCGGATACCCATCTTATGGCGGCGGACCTTTCCAGGATGCCCCACGACCTTAGCCTCCGCCATGTATCAACTGGTGAAATAAGGCGGGAAGAGGGTCATGACGGGGGAGGACGAGCTCATCGGCTCCTTGCCGCCGGACTTCCGGTGGGGGGTCGGCAGCTCGGCGTACCAGATCGAAGGCGCGGTCTCCGAAGACGGACGAACACCGTCCATTTGGGACACCTGGGCCCAGTCGCCATGGTCGGTCGACAACGGTGACACCGGCGAGATCGCCTGCGACCACTACCACCGGATGCCCGCCGACATCGCCCTGCTCAAGGAACTCGGCGTCGACACCTACCGGTTCTCCGTCTCCTGGCCCCGCGTTCAGCCACGCGGACGCGGCGGAGTCAACCCCGCCGGGATCGCCTTCTACGACCGGCTGGTCGACGAGCTGCTCAACAACGGCATCGATCCCTGGTTGACGCTGTACCACTGGGATCTGCCCCAGCACCTCGAAGACGCGGGCGGCTGGCCCGCGCGCGACACCGCCGTCCGGTTCGCCGATTACGCGATGCTCGTGTTCGAGCGGCTCGGCGATCGTGTCCGCCACTGGACCACGCTGAGCGAGCCGTGGTGCACGGCCATGCACGGGTACGTCCACGGCGTGATGGCGCCCGGCCGCCGGGACGCGAAGGCGGGGATGGCGGCGGCGCATCACCTGCTGCTCGGCCACGGCCTCGCGGTGCGGCGGATGCGGGAACTCGCGAAACCCGGCACGAAGTTCGGCATCACGCTCAACCTGAGCACCGCCGACCCGGAAACGCCCAGCGAGGCCGATCGCGAAGCCGCCCGCTTCGAGGACGGGCTCGGCACGCGGTTCTACCTCGACGCGCTCGTGCACGGCCGGTACCCGGAGGACGTCCTCGAGACCCTCGCGTGCCAGGGCATCCGCCTGCCGTCCGAGCCGTGGGATCCGTCGATCATCGCGGCACCGCTCGATTTCCTCGGCGTCGACTACTACTTCGGGACGCGGTACTCCGGAGTGGAGGAGAACGGGAACGCGGTGGAGCACTTCGGGTTGCCCGCGTTCCGCAAGGTCCCGTTCGGGGTGCCGTCGACGGTGCTGGGCTGGGAGATCCTGCCGCACAAGCTCACCGAACTGCTCGTCCGGATCGGCCGGGATTACCCGGGCTTGCCGCTCTACGTCACCGAAAACGGCGCCGCGTTCGCCGACGCCCCCGACGAGACGGGGTTCGTCCGCGACGACGACCGCGCCGCGTACCTGTCCGCGCATATCGCCGCCACCGCCGCCGCGCGGCGGGCGGGCGCGGACGTCCGCGGCTATTTCGCCTGGTCCTTTTTGGACAGTTTCGAATGGGCGTACGGCTACGCGAAACGGCTCGGCCTGGTCCGGGTCGACCGGGAGACGCAGGCGCGGACGATCAAGCAGAGCGGGCTGGCCTATCGCGACGTCGTCCACCGGGTGCGCGGCAGCCGGCGGTAGGGCCTGCTCCACCATCGAACCGGCGGTCCGCTCCATTCTTACCGATGGCCCGGCGTTCTAGGTTCGGCAGCGGAAGTTGTCGCCGGTACTGGAAAACGTGGGGGACAGTGATGACCGTCAGGCTAGAACGACGTGACCAGCCGGAGACGGCGCCACGGAAACCGTGGTGGCGAAGGCCCTGGGTGGGGCCGATGGCCGTCATCGTCGTGGTGTTCCTGGCCTTTTCGATGCCGCCGTATCTGTCGCTGGATCCGTCGCAGTCGCGGGTGCCGCAGCCGCCGGGGTTCACGTCGCACTACTGGTTCCTCTCGGCGCACGTGCTGTTCGGCTCGATCGCGATGATCTCCGCGCTGCTCCAGATCTGGCCGTGGTTCCGGGCGAAGTATCCGGCGGTGCACCGGAAGCTCGGCCGGGTGTACGTCTTCGCCGGGGTGCTCCCGGCCGGATTGATGGCGCTGACCGTCGGCGCGATGAGCCCGTTCGGCCCGACGACGCGGGTGGCCAACGTCGTGGCCGGGGTGTTGTGGCTGGCGTGCACGTTCGCCGGCTGGCGCGCGGCACGGCAGCGCCGGTTCGCCGACCACCGCCGCTGGATGGTCCGCAGTTTCGCGCTGACCATGTCGATCATCGTCAGCCGGGTGGTCGGACCGATCGCGATGATCTCACTGGAGCCGCTGATCCCGACCACGTTCGGCGGCAGCGGGCTGGCCTACCTGCAGTCGGTCTCGGCGATCACCGCCTGGTTGAGCCCGACGCTGGTCCTCCTCGCCACGCAGTGGCACCTCGACCGGCGTCCGGCTAGGAAGAAGCCAGCGATCGCGCGATGATCGTGCGCTGCACTTCGGACGCGCCTTCGTAGATCCGCGGCGCCCGGACCTCGCGGTAGAGGTGTTCGAGCAGATGCCCTCGCCGCAGCGCCCGGGCGCCGTGGATCTGCACGGCCGCATCGACGACGTACTGCGCGGTCTCGGTGGCGAACAGTTTCGCCATCGCGGCCCGGCCGGCGAGGTTCCGTTCGCCCGCGTCGTACGCGGCGGCCGCGGCGTAGACGAGCAGGCGCGACGCTTCGGTGCGGGTCGCCATCTCGGCGAGGGTGTGCGCCACGGTCTGCTGTTTCAGCAGCGGCCCGCCGAACGCCACCCGGGTCTGGGCGTGGGCGACGGCGGCGTCGAGCGCGGCCTGCGCCATCCCGACGGCGAACGCGCCGACACTCGGCCGGAACAGGTCCAGCGTCCGCATCGCCACGCCGAAGCCGCGGTCCTGTTCGCCGAGCAGTTCGTCGCGTTCGACGCGGACGCCGTCGAAGACCAGGGTGCCGATGGGATGCGGGCTGACGAGGTCGAGGTGCTCGCCCGACAGCCCGGCCCGATCGGCCGGGACGACGAACGCGGAGACCCCACGCGATCCCGCTTCCGGTGTGGTGCGGGCGAAAACGCTGTAGAAATCGGCCTCGGGGGCGTTGGAGATCCACATCTTCTCGCCGGTGAGCCGCCAGCCGTCGCCGTCGGGCTCGGCGGCGAGTTCCAGCGCGGCCGCGTCCGACCCCGCGTTCGGTTCGGTGAGCGCGAAAGCGGCGACGGCGTCGCCCGCTGCCACAGCGGGGACCCATTTCGCGACCTGCGAGTCCTGCCCGGATTGCAGCACTGGATACGTGCCCAAACCCTGTAGCGCCAACGCCGTCTCGGCCTCGGTGCTCTGGCTGGCCAGGGATTCCCGCAGGATGCAGAGATCCGTCGCGGCTGCCTCCCGGCTCGGGCTGCCGCCGTCGACCCCGGGGAACAGCCGGGCGAGCAGGCCGAGCGCGCCCATTTCCTTGAGCAGCGGCCGGTTGACCGCGCCTTCGGTGCCGGATTCGGCCAGGGGGCGGAGCTTTTCGGCGCCCACCCGACGGACTTCTTCGGCGAAAGACTGCTGCTCGGGGCTCAAGGCGAAGGCGGTCATCGGTCGCTCCCAGGTCGCCAGCGGGCGTGCGCGGTGCCGGGTTCCCCCGAGCGCAGCAGTTCCAGCCGTGGTTTCGGCCCGTCGGTGCGGCCGCCCTGCGGTTTCCGGCTGCCCGCCGCGAACTGTTTCGGCCACGGCATCGGGTAGCCCTGCTCGGCGGCGGCATGCAGTGTCCACTGTGGATCGTAAAGGTGGGTTCTGCCGAGGGCGCACAGATCCGCGCGGCCCGCGAGGATCAGCGAGTTGACGTCGTCGTAGGAGGAGATCGCGCCGACGGCGATCACCGCGACTCCGTACTCGCGGCCGATCTCGTTGCGGATCCGGTCGGCGTACGGCGTCTGGTAGCTGCGGCCGTACTCGGGTTTCTCCTCGCTGACGACCTGACCGGTCGAGACGTCGATGCCGTCGGCGCCGTGCTCGGCGAACGCGCGGGCGATCTCCACGGCGTCGTCGACGTCGATCCCGCCGTCGTACCAGTCGGTCGCGGAGATGCGGACCGTCATCGGCCGCTCGGCAGGCCACGCCGCACGGACGGCGTCGAAGACTTCGAGCGGGAAGCGCAGCCTGTTCTCCAGTGAGCCGCCGTAGTCGTCGGTGCGCCGGTTGGTCAGCGGCGACAGGAAGGACGACAGCAGATAGCCGTGCGCGCAGTGCAGTTCGAGGAGGTCGAATCCGGCGCGCGCGGCTGCGGCCGCGGAGTGGGCGAACTCGTCGCGGATCCCGTCCAGCTCGGCCTTCGTGAGTTCGCGCGGGGTCTGGTTCGCTTCGCTGTACGGGATCGCGGACGGGGCGCAGATCTCCCAGTTGCCTTCGGGGAGCGGCTGGTCGATGCCGTCCCACATCAGTTTCGTGGAGCCCTTGCGCCCGGAATGGCCGAGCTGGACACCGATCCGCGCGGGCGAGTGCCCGTGGACGAAATCGGTGACCCGCTTCCACGCCTGCTCTTGCTCCTCGGTGTACAGGCCGCCGCAACCCGGGGTGATCCGGCCGGTCTCGGAGACGCAGACCATTTCCGTCATCACCAGGCCGGCGCCGCCGAGCGCCTTGCTTCCCAGATGTACCAGGTGGAAGTCGGTCGGGACGCCTTCTTCGGAGGAGTACATGTCCATCGGCGAGACGACGACGCGGTTCGGCAGGTCCAGATTCCCGATGCGGAACGGCTGGAACATCGGCGGCCGCACCTCGGAATCCAAAGTGGACGCGAACCAGGTGTCCAGCTCCGCGGCGAACTCCGGATCGCGCAGCCGGAGGTTGTCGTAGGTGACACGGCGGCTGCGGGTGAGGATGTTGAACGCGAACTGCGCCGGATCCTGATGGGTGTACTGGCCCAGGTTCTCGAACCATTCGAGGCTCGCCTGCGCGGCACGCTGGGTCGAGGTGACGACCGGCCTTCGTTCTGCTTCATAGGCTTCGAGCGCACTGTCCATATCGGACTGTTCGTGCAGGCATGCGGCGAGCGCGAGGGCGTCCTCCATGGCGAGTTTCGTGCCGGAACCGATGGAGAAATGCGCGGTGTGCGCGGCGTCGCCGAGCAGGACGACGTTCCCGTGCCGCCAGCTCGCGCAGCGCACGGTGGCGAAGGCGGTCCACTTCGAGTTGTTGGCGAACACCTGGTGGTCGCCGAGGACGTCCGCGCACAGCTCGCGGATGACCTCGATCGACTTCTCGTCGCTCTCGCCCGGCGCCAGTGAGGTCGCGGCGATCTCGCCGAACGCGCGCTGCCAGACGTCCTCGTGCAGTTCGAGGATGAACGTGCTCGCGGTGTCGCCGTACGGATAGCCGTGGATCTGCATGATCCCGTGCGGGGTTTCCAGGACGTAGAACTTGAAGGCATCGAAGACGAGGTCCGTGCCGAGCCAGATGTACTTGCAGCGCCGGGTCTGCAGGCTCGGCCGGAAGCTCTCGGCGAGGGCGTTGCGGGTCGGCGAGTTGACGCCGTCCGCCGCGACGACGAGGTCGTATTCGGCGCTCGCCTCGGCCGCGCTCGGCGCCTCGGTGCGGAACCGGACGTCGACGCCGAGCTCCGCGCAGCGTTCCTGGAGGATGCCGAGAAGTCGTTTACGGCTCATCGCGGCGAACCCGTGCCCGCCGGAGGTGTGCACGGTGCCGCGGAAGTGGACGTCGATGTCGTCCCAGCGCGCGAACTCGCGGCGCATGGCCGCGTGGATCACCGGATCGGCGTGCTCGATGCCGCCGAGGGTCTCGTCGGAGAACACCACCCCGAACCCGAAGGTGTCGTCGGGCGCGTTGCGTTCCCAGACGGTGATCTCGTGATCGGGATGGAGCTGTTTCGCCAGCGTGGCGAAGTAGAGCCCCGCCGGGCCGCCGCCTAACACCGCGATACGCACGTCGCTCAGGGTATGTCGTGGTATGTACGACCGTCAACGATACGGGATATGCTGACCCGTATGGAGCGCATCAACCCGCCCGAGCTCGGCCGTCCCTCCGGCTTCTCGCACGCCGTCGCGGCGAGTGGCCGGTTCGTCTTCCTCGCCGGTCAGACGGCGTTGGACGAGGAGAACCGCATCGTCGGCGACGGCGTGGTCGGGCAGTTCGAACGCGCGCTGTCCAACCTGCTGACCGCGTTGCGCGCGGCGGGCGGGGAGCCGTCGGACCTGTGCAGCGTGACGATCTACATCGTCGACATGGACGACTACCGGGCCCACGCGCGCGAGATCGGCGCGGTGTGGAAACGGCTGGCCGGGAGCGAGTACCCCGCGATGGCGGGGATCGGCGTCAGCCGGCTTTGGGACGCGGAAGCGCTGGTCGAGGTGCAGGGCTTCGCGGTCGTCTAAGGAAGGGTGCGCGAGACGTGCGCGGCCGCGGCCTCGCCCAGCCGCGAGTGCAGCGTGAAGAACAGGTCCGCCGCCCGGATACCCGCCCAGCCCGGCGGCAGCAGTTCGGCGGGCAGGCCCGGGTCGAGGTAGGGCAGCCGCCGCCAGTCGGTCAGCACCCGGACGTAGTCGGCGAACGCTTCGGCCTCGTCCGTGGTCTTGCGCCGCTGCCACCGCCGGAGCGCGGCCGCGTGCTCGTCGACGAAGGCGGTGTACAGCGCTTCGAGCTGGTCGAGGTCCCACCAGTCGCGGATCTTCTCCCGCACGTCGCCGAACGCGAGGTGCTCGGCGTGGAAGAGATCGGCGTAGCCCTCGAGTTCGAGCCGCCGGAGCATGTCGGACGTCGCGTCACGCAGATGCGCGGGCGCGATCCAGACGCCGGACGACGCGGTCCCGAAGCCGAGCCGGGCCAGTTGCGTGCGCAGAACGTGCCTTTTGTGCCGTTCGGCCTCCGGGACGGAGAACACCGCGAGCAGCCAGCCGTCGCCGGGGGTGGCGCGTTCGCGGCGGAAGATCCGCTCGTCGCCTTCGCGCAGGATCGCCAGCGCGGTCTCGGAAAGCTCGTACCCGGCGGCCCCGTCGCGGCGTACCGCGGAGAGGATCCCGCGCCGCTTCAGCCGGGAGATCGACGACCGGACGGCCGGTTCTTCGACGTCCACTCCGGCCAGCAGGTCGATCAGGGAGCGGACGGAGAGCCAGCCGCCCTCGCCGCGCGAGTAGAGGCCGTACACGGTCACGATCAGCTGGCGCGGTTGCGCCGTTCGCCCCGCGCCGTCGACTTCGGTTGCCTCCGACACGGCCGTCACCCGGTCACCATAACAACCGGTCACGTGCGCAGGGAGGAGATCCAGAGGTCCATACGGTAACGAAGGGAGCCGCACAGATCAGCGATCACTATGACGCGATCCGGTCATCGCCCGAGTACTTCAATGCCACGGTGCGGGACCTGTACGGCTCGCCCAGGCGGCAAGGGCATGGGAGTCGAACAGGCGAATACCCATCTGGCCTGCGTACTCCCGAGCCTGTTTGGTGAACGTCGAGGTGGTGACGACCGCCGCGACTCCTGCCTGGTGCACGGTGAAACACGTACCACCGAAACGCTGGAGATCTGGGCCGGTGACTTTGCTGGTCGGGATGTACCGCTTGGCCTGAAGCACGATCTTGCGGCCATCCGGCGTGTAGGCGACCACATCTGCGCCGAGGTCTCCGGCACGGCCGGTGGCGCTCGCATTGCTGCAACCGTCCCGTGCGCAGAGAAAAGCCAGCGCCTGCTCGAACTCGGTGGCGCCCATGGCGTGATAGCGGGCGATTTCCTGCGACCTGACGACCTCGAGCTCCCATCTCTCCTGGGCGTCACGTTTTCGCGCGCGGTGGCGCAGCACTACCAGGTAGACCGTCAGACCTACCACCGTCACGATGACGAAGGTCGACAGCACTGGGTGCGCCGCTATAGCCCGGCCGACGAGAGAAAACAAGCTCACCAGGGCCCCGATGACAATGAGGGCACCCACGCAACCTGCTGAATCGGAGCTGGACCGTCGTCTGGCCAAGCCAGCCTCCTTTTCGCCGTTACCGATCTTCGGCCTGCCGTTCGTGTCGGATGTCGAGTCGGCAACATCGGTTGTCGCGTTACGCGCACGAGGCAGGCGGGCTCGTCTGTTCTGGCGCGCTCATGTTTCGGCCGTGACCGAAGCGTTCCGCACTTAGCGTCACGGTATGGAGAATCCCCTGATCGATGCCCCCGTTCCGCCGGTGCCCCAGGACGTCGAACCGGGCGGCGTCCGGTGGTTGCGCGCGAACGTCGCCCGGTTCAGCCGCCCGGGGGACCACGCGCGGCGGCGGGCGCTCGTGCTCACCGAACTGGCGCCGATGGGGTCTTTGCGGGACAAGGCTTTCGCGCTCGCCAAGGTGATGCGGGACGAGGTGGAGCGGGTTCCGGTCGCCGTACTCGCCGCGGAACTCGGCCTGCCCGACGTTTCCCGCGACATCGCGACGGTTTCCGGCGCCTATCACCCGCATACGGAAATCGGGGACGACGCCGAGGAAGCCATGCGGCGGCTGGTCGAGGCCTGCGGCGGTGCCGCCGACGAGCGGACGGCCGCGCGGATCGGGCTCCTGGTGCAGGCCTGCGACGCGACGGCGAAGCTGCTCGGCAAGGCGCTGGCCGCCCATCGGTCCGGTGAGGACGTCGAAAGCCTGCTCGACCGCGTCCTGCGCGAGGATCCGCCGGTCCGGATCACCCGGCGGTGGGTCGGCGGAGAGGTGGTCGAGGTGGACCTGTCGGAGCATCCGTTCGGAGCAGGGCCGAAACACTGCCCCGGGGAGGCGTCGGCGCGGCAAGTGGCCGCGGGAATTCTCGACGCCCTGCTGTGCTAAGACTTACCCGGTCATCTGGAACTGGGGAGTCTTTCGATGCTGTATTTCAATGGTTTCTTCGGCGTTCTCACGCTCGGTCTGTGGATCTTCTGCATCGTCGACGTGATCACCACGGACGAGGGATCGTGCCGCAACATGCCCAAGGGGATGTGGTTGCTGCTGGTGCTGATCGTCCCGCTGATCGGCTCGATCGTCTGGCTGGTCGCCGGGCGTCCGCAGAACGCCGCCCGCGCGCCGCGCGGACGGTACGAAAGGGAGACGCCGGCGTTCCCGGAGTACGACCGTCCGGGCCGTTTCGCCGCGACGAGCGCGGCCGACGACGAAGAGTTCCTCCGTAAGTGCCGGGAACGCGCCGAGGAGCAGCGCCGCAAGGCCCGTGAAGGCTGAGTAGCCTCGGCGGAGAGATCGACACTGGAGGAAGAAGAATGTCCGAAGCACTCGACTGGAACAAGAACATCATCAAGGAGTTCCGCGAGAACGAGGGGAAGGTGGGCGGACCGTTCGAGGGCGGCTCGCTGCTGCTGCTCACCACCGTCGGGGCGAAGAGCGGCGAACCGCGCACGTCGCCGCTCGCGTACGGGCAGGAGGACGGCAAGTACATCGTCGCCGCGTCGTACGCCGGGGCGGACAAGAACCCCGCCTGGTACCACAACATCGTCGCGAACCCGAAGGTCACCGTCGAGGTGGGCACGGAGAAGTTCGAGGCGACCGCGACCGTCGTCCTCGAGGACCGCGCCGAGCGCGACCGTCTGTACGCGAAGATGGTCAGCCTGATGCCGGGCTTCGCCGACTACGAGCAGAAGACCGACCGGGTGATCCCGATCGTCACCATCTCGCGCTGATTCGGCGCGCGCCGCGGGGGCGGCCGGTCGTGCGTGGGCCGAAGGCTCCCTTCACCGCGTCTGATGCGGCAAAAGGAGCCTTCACCCCGGGCGGATACTGGTCGTGAGTGGCGTTTCGGGGTTAGAGCCCGAAACGCCACTCACGACCAACTGCACCGACGCGGTACTTGCGCGTGCAACCACCGCATCCAGAGGACGAAACGCGAGGGGTCAGCGCGCGCCGCTGGGGGCTTCGACGGCGTTCGGCCGCTTGAGTTCGGCCTCGGCCGCGCGCAGCGCCTTGCGCTCCTGGCGGCGCGCGATCAGCTTCTTGCCGGTGAGGATCATCGGCTGCTCCACCCAGCGGTGGATCAGGTCCGCGATCCCGAGCCCGACCGCGAACACGGTCAGCGCGCTGATCATCCGGTGCTCGCCCAGCGGCGGGATCGCCGCGACCACGGCGAAGTGCACCGGGCCCTGCAGCAGGTAGAGCGAGTACGAGCGCTCACCGACGAACCGCATCACCTTCGTCGCCAGCAGCCAGCGAAGCGGCCCCGGCGAGACCAGCACCACCAGCAACATCGCCGAGAGCAGGCCGTAGGCGATCAGCAGGCCGAGGTTGCTGCCGGTCTCCCACCACAGGCTTTCCATGTTGACGTGCAGCAGGGCGAAAGCGCCGAACACCGGGATCGCCGCGAGCGGATGGGTCAGCGGTTTGATCACCGCGTAGGACCGGCGGTAGTGCATCGCGATCGCCAGCACGCAGCCGATCAGCAGGATCGCGTAGTGCACGGTCGACCGGTAGATCGGCACCTGCGGCCCGTTGAGCACCCAGCCGCTGGTCACCCCCACCAGCCCGGCCATCAGCGCGAACGCGGCGAACGCCAGCGCGAGTTTGCGCCAGGCCGCGGCCAGCCCGACGGCTCCCGCGACCACCAGCAGGAACGGCCAGAACAGGTAGAACTTCTCTTCGATGCCCAGCGTCCACGAGCCGCTGAAGAAGTTGTCCGGGCCGTTCGGGCTGCTGGCGGGGAAGAACTCGTTGAAGAAGGTCAGGTAGTACTTCAGCGCGTGCGGGAACTCGCGGGTGAAGAACTCCCCGCGCAGCCACACGAACACGATGATCCCGCCGAGGATCACCAGGTACGGCGGCAGGATCCGGAACACCCGCCGCAGGTAGAACGCCGAAAGCGAGATCCGGCCGGTCCGGTCCTGCTCACGCAGCAGCAGCGTCGTGATCAGGAAACCGGACAGCACGAAGAAGATGTAGACACCGACCCAGCCGGACAGCCAGCTCCACTTCGGACCCGCGAAGTGGAAGAGGATCACGATGGTGGCCGCGATCGCGCGCAGCCCGTCGAGCGCGGGGAACCGACGCATGGCGAGGAACTCGTCATGGTCCAAAGTGCGCACAGTGCCCCCTAATGGCGGTATCGGCCCGGAAGTATACGGGTGCCGCCCACTGTGCCCTCGCCCCGGCTCGGGGCCTCCTACCAGCGGATTTCGGAGATCACCCAGCGTCACGCGCGGGTTCGACGTTATGGGTCAGCCGGAAACGGTTCGCCGGATCGACGGCCGCCTTGACCTCGGCGAGCCGCCGCAGATCGGCCGGGGAGTACACCTTGGCCGCTTCGTCGCCCGCGCCGCTGTCGCCGTAGACGAAGGTCAGGAGCTTGCCGGTCGATTTGGGCTTCAGCGCGTCGAACAACTTCCCGTGGGCGGCCTTGATCTCGGCCATGCCCGCGTCGTCCACTACGGACAGTGCGCGGACGGTGAAGCGGGCCTCGCGGTCCCAGCCGACGCCGGGGTGCTCGGGCAGGTCGGACAGCGCGCCGCCGAGCAGGTCCAGCAGGACGACGGTCGGCACCGGGGCGCCGGGGCCGGCGTGTTCGAGGATCGCGTCGAGCATCGTGTCGTCCAGTTCGGACACGGTGGCGTTGTCGGCGCGGTAGCCGTGCGGGAACGGCGGCTCGTTCGCGATCTTCCCCGATTCGGTGAAGGGGATCTCGGCGAGCGTGTCACCCAGCAGGGGGGCGGCTGTGCGCAGCGGGGCGACCAGGCGTTCGCCCTCGGCGGCGTCGCCGAGGTAGGCGATCCGGATCTGCGCGACGTGCTGCCCGCGCAGCGGCTCGGGCACCATCGGCAGGTCGGGCATCGGGACCATGCCCAGCGACGACGTCATCTCGCGCGGCAGGTCCGCCGCCCAGTCTCGCCAGGCGTGGAGCACGGCGGACAGCGATTCGGTGCCGAACTGCAGGCTCCCGCCGTACAACCGGGTGACCGGGACGAGCCGGAATTCCAGCGCGGTGACGATCCCGAAGTTGTCGCGGCCGCCGCGCAGCGCCCAGAACAGGTCGCTTTCGGTGTCCGGGGTGGCGCGGCGGAGTTCGCCGTCGGCGGTCACGACCTCGATCGCGGTCACCTGGTCGGCGGCCAGCCCGTACTTGCGGCCGAGCAGGCTGAACCCGCCGCCGAGGGTGTAGCCGACGACGCCGACGCCGGGGAAGGAACCGCTCAGCGGCGCGAGCCCGTGCTTCGCGGCCGCCGCGATGACCGCACCCCAGCGCACGCCCGCGTCGACCCGTGCGACGCCGTCTTCGATCCGGATCCCGGTCATGCGGTGGGTGGTGACGAGAACGCCGCCCTCGAAGGGGACGCCCACGCCGTGCCCGGTCGAGTGGACGGCGATCGGGAGATCGTGCTCGGCGGCGTGACGGACGGCCTCGACGACGTCGGCGGCCGAAGCGGCGGGCACGATGACGTCGGGTCGGCGGGGTACCGCGGTCTGGAAACCGGCGAGTTCGTTGTCGTAATCCGGGTCGCCGGAGCGGAGCATCGTGGTCATGAGACCAGCTTGATCCCGATTCGGTCAGAAGTCCAAGATCTTGTTTGTCTGGCAACTATAATCATCGCTTATGGAACTGCGTCAGCTCGAATACTTCGTCGCGGTCGCCGAGGAGGCGAACTTCACCCGCGCCGCCGAGCGGCTGCATGTCGCGCAGCCCGGCGTCAGTGCCCAGATCCGCCGCCTCGAACGCGAACTCGGGCAGCCGCTGCTCGACCGGTCGGCCAGGGCGGTGCGGCTGACCGAGGTCGGCGCCGCCGCGCTCCCGCACGCCAGGGCCGCGCTCGCCGCCGTCGCCGGGGTGCGGCAGGCGGTCGACGATCTCACCGGCCTGGTCCGCGGCCAGGTCGCGATGGGCATGGTGTCCTCGCGCGGCCCTGTCAACCTGCCGGATCTGCTCGCGCGTTTCCACGAGCGTCATCCGGCCGTCGACATCACGCTCGCCGAGGCGACCTCCGACATCCTGCTCGCGGGCGTCGCCGACGGCCGGTTCGACGTCGCGCTGATCGGCGTCTCCGGCGAACCGCCGCCGGGGATCGGCCTGGAGGTCGTCCTCGACGAGCCGATGGTCGCCATCTCCGGTCCGGACGATCCGCTCACCGGGCAGGCCACGATCACGTTGTCGGAACTGGAAAGCCGGTCGCTGGTGAGCCTGCCGAAGGGCACCGGCATGCGCGCGATCGTCGACGCGGCGTTCCTCGCCGACGGCGCGAAGCCGCGGGTGACGCTGGAAGCGGGCGATCCGAACGTCGTCGCCGAACTGGTCGGGCGCGGGCTCGGGGTCGCCGTGGTGCCGATGTCGCTGGCGACGCACTACACGAAACTGCACGCCATGAAGATCACGCGGCCTGCCGGATTGCGCGCGAAACTGGCGCTGGCCTGGCGGACGGAGGGGCCGGTCAGCCCCGCCGCCCGCGTGTTCATCAGTCAGGCACGGGCGCTGCTCGGGTTGTGAGCCGCCACAACGAGGTCACCTCCTTCGCGTCGGCCCGTCGATGCCTCGGCCGGATGTCCTCCCTGCCCAGGACTTCGAGGCCGGACCGCTCGAACGCGTCGAGGAGTTCTTCGCGACGGCGCAGGCCCAGCAGTTCGGCGAGGTCGGAGAGGATCAGCCACGCCTCCCCGCCGGGTTCGAGATGCCGCGGCAGCCGGTCGAGGAACGCCTTCAGCATCCGGCTTCCCGGGTCGTAGACGGCGCGTTCGAGCGGGGTGTGCGCGCGGGCGGGCAGCCAGGGCGGATTGCAGACGATCAGCGGTGCGCGGCCCGGCGGGAACACGTCCGCTTCAAGGGTTTCCATACCGGTGAAACCGAGGCGTTCGAAGTTCTCCCGCGCACAGGCGAGCGCGCGGGGTTCGTTGTCCGTCGCCACCACGCGTTCGACGCCCCGATGCGCGAGGACCGCGGCGAGCACACCGGTCCCGGTGCCGATGTCGAAAGCGAGTTCTTTGGCGGGCAAGGGAGTTCTCGCCACCAGATCGACGTACTCGCCGCGGACGGGGGAGAAGACCCCATGGTGCGGATGGATCCTCGCGCCGAGTGCCGGGATCTCGACGCCCTTCACCCGCCATTCGTGCGCGCCGACGACACCGAGCAGCTCGCGCAAGGACACCAGCGACGCGGTTTCGGACGGCCCGTAGACCTCGGTGCAGGCCTCGCGGACGTCCGGTCCGCGGCGCAACGGCAGGACGTGGCCAGGGTCCAGCGGGACCAGCAGCCTGCCGAGGATCCGTGCCCGGCGTGACCGCTGGTTCCGCTGCTCCTGAAAGGGTTTCCCGGCCGCCGTGCCGCACCGCCGGGACAACGCGGCGAGCAGGTTCCGCGCGCCGGGGAAGTCGCCGTACCAGGCGAGACCGGTACCGGACGCGGCGAGCCGGAACGCCTCGTCGGCGGTGACGCGATCGTCGACGGCGACGACGGTTCTGGGCATTTTCGTGCCGACGGTGGTCAGCCAGCGCCGACCACCGTCCTTTGTGGACAGGGGGTTCATGGGTTTCCGTTCCTGTTTTCGCCCGCGGCGAAGAGACCCCGCGGGCTCCGTGGGGTGATTTCAGGAACGGCGGTTAGTGGATTACCGCGGCATGAACCGGTGTCGACACGAAACCGAGTTTAGCGGAACGACGCGGCGTGATCGGCCGCCCAGACCTCGAAGTCCAGCCCCGGCCTGCCGGTGACGTCCTGGACGGTCGAGGTGACCTCGCCCGGTTTCGTCACCAGCTCCCGGAATCCGGTCAGCATCGTGTCGACGACGAAGTCCGGCATCCTGGTGAGCAGGGCGGCGCGGGCTTCGTCGAGCGGGAGCTCCTCCCAGCGCGCCGGGCGGCCCGCGGCTTCGCCGATGACGCGGACCTGTTCGGCCTGCGTGAGCGGTCGCGTGCCGGTGAGCGTGTACTTCGCTCCGGCGTGCCCGTCGCCGGTCAGCGCTTCGACGGCCACCGCGGCGATGTCCTTCTCGTGGACCAGCGGCATCGACGCCTCGCCGTACGCGCCGCGGACGACGCCGTCCGCGCGGATCGACGGCGCCCAGCCGAGGGTGTTGGTCGCGAAGGCGTGCGGCCGCAGGAAGGTCCACTCCACGCCCGCGGCTTCGATCGCCTCCTCGACGGTGCGATGCCAGGCTCCGATGGCGTTGTCCTGCTCCGTCAGCGAATCGTCGACGGCGCCCGAAGAAAGGAACACCACGCGGTTCACCCGTTCCCCGAGCAACGACACCGTGGGCACCAGGGCCTCGGCGGCGCCGGAGAGCATCAGGAACACGGTGTCGACGCCGTCGAGCGCCGGTGCGATCGTTTCCGGTTTCGCCAGGTCGCCGCGGACGCCGTCCGGCGGCGGATTCCGGCTCAGCGGCCGGACCGGGACGTCCCGCTCCCGCAGCTGGGCGACCACCTGCGAACCGACGTTGCCCGTCGCGCCGGCGACCAGGATCGGCTTCATGCCGCCACCGCCGAGAAGACCGGGCGGTACCGCTTGACCGACCCGCCCGACATCCCCGGGTAGGTCTGCACCTTCTTCCACACGTCCGTCGTCCCGATGCCGTCGGCGCCGGGGGCCGCGAGCGCGGCGAGGTGGGCTTCGGCGCTCGCCCATTCGGCGTAGTTCAGCACCTTGGTCCCGTCGGTGCTCACGTGGAAGAACCCCGAGATCCCGCCCTCCGGCAGCGCGGATTCCGACGCCATCGCCTCGAAGACGAGGTCGATCCAGTCGCGCTGCCGCCTCTCGTCGGGCCCCTCGAATTCGACCGAGACGATCACGAGGCAGCCGGGCGTCCCCTCGCGGCGCTGTCCGCGGTAGAGCTGGAACACGGGCGCCCCGTCGAGATCCTGGATGGCGTCTTCGCTGGTCCACTGCTCGTAAGTGAAGGCGCCGTCGTGGTCGATGCCTTCGTACGCGGTGAAGGAAACGAGCCCGTCGTGGCGCTTGAACGCCGCCCGTGCCGCGTCGGCGTCCGGCCATTCCCGCGCCACTGCGACGGTCGCGTCATCGGGTGTCGGCCAATGTCCTTTGTGGATGGTCATTTCAGAGGTCCCCTGTACTGTCATGCCTCCAGCATGAAACTTAAACAAGGGTTCAAGTCAAGCTAGGATCGGGGACATGTCCGAACTCCCGGCCGAACTCACCATCGGGGAGCTGTCGCGGCGCAGCGGTGTCGCCACCTCCGCCCTGCGGTTCTACGAACGTCAGGGCCTCATCAGCAGCAGGCGGACCAGCGGAAACCAGCGGCGCTACCCCCGGAGCACGCTTCGCCTCGTCGCGTTCATCCGCGCGTCGCACCATCTCGGCATCCCGCTCGAGGTGATCGGCGGCGTACTCGACTTCCTGCCCGAAGGCGCCGCGCCGGATCACGCGTTCTGGCGGCGGGCATCCGCCTGCTGGAGCGCCGAACTGAACAAGCGCATCGAGCAGCTGGAGTGCATGCGGGACCGGTTCACCGAATGCATCGGCTGCGGCTGCCTGTCCTTCGACCAGTGCGTGCTGGTGAACCCCGGCGACTTCCTCGCCGCCAAGGGGCCCGGCCCGGCGCGGCTGATCACCGACTGAGCACGGCCAGTTTTCTTTGCAGCAGCCGTTTTTCGGCGCTGTTACCCACCTGCCGGATCGCCTCTTCGTACTCCTGGGCGGCTTCCGCCGGGCGGCCCGCGCGGTGCAGCAGATCGGCGCGGATGGCGTGGTACAGGTGGTATCCCGCGAGGTCGAGGGCATCGATCAGGCCGAGCGCGAGCGACGGGCCGCGCAGTTCGGCGACCGCGACGGCCCGGTTGAGCGCGACGACCGGCGTCGGGTTCATCGCGAGCAGCAGGTCGTACAGCTCGACGACCTGCGACCAGTCCGTGCTCGCCGTGTCGGCGGCGTCGCTGTGGACGGCGTTGATCGCCGCCTGGATCTGGTACGGCCCCGGCTGGTTCCGGCGCAGGCAGGCGCGGACCAGCGTCTGCCCTTCGGCGATGAGCGCCCGGTCCCAGCGTGACCGGTCCTGCTCCGCCAGCAGCACGACGTCGCCGTCCTCGCCGGTGCGGGCGGCGCGGCGCGATTCGGTGAGCAGCATGAGCGCCAGCAGCCCGGTGGCCTCCGGTTCGTCGGGCATGAGGCCCGCCAGCAGCCTGCCGAGCTGGATCGCTTCGGCGCACAGATCCTCGCGCACCAGCCGCTCACCCGAGCTGGCCGCATAGCCCTCGTTGAACACGAGGTAGATCACCGCGAGCACCGAACGCAGCCGATCCGGCAGATCGGCGTCGCCGGGGACGCGATACGGGATCTTCGCGTCGCGGATCTTGCCCTTCGCCCGCACCAGCCGCTGGGCCATCGTCGTTTCGGGGACGAAGAACGCGTGCGCGATTTCGGCGGTGGTCAAGCCACCCAGCAGTTTCAGTGTCAGCGCGACCTGCGCGGGGACGGCCAGCGCGGGGTGACAGCAGGTGAAGATCAGCCGTAGACGGTCGTCACGCACGGGGCCCTCCTCCACTGGTTCACTGTCCGCGTTGAGCAGCGCGGCCTGGGCGTGTTTGTCGTCGCGCGCGGCTTCCCGGCGCAGGCGGTCGATGGCCTTGTTGCGGGCGGTCGTGATGATCCAGCCCGCCGGGCTCGGCGGTGGACCGCTCGACGGCCACCGGTCCACCGCCTCGGCGAAGGCGTCCTGGACCGCGTCTTCGGCGATGTCGATGCTGCCGAAGACGCGGACCAGCACGGAGACCGCGCGGCCGTACTCCTGTGCGAAGACGCGACCGACGTCTTCGGTGGTCATACGCACGTAGGACCTTCGTCGCCCTGGAACGGCCGGACTTCGACCGGGAGGTGGGTGATCTCGGTGACGCGGCGGCCCCAGCCGAGCGCGGCGTCCAGATCCGGTGCCTCGACGATGGTGAAACCGCCGAGATGCTCCTTGCCCTCGACGTACGGACCGTCCGTCATCGCGATCTCGCCGTTCTCCTTGGCCCGCAGCACGGTGGCCGTGGTCGGCGGGTGCAGCCCACCGGCGAAGACCCAGACGCCGGCGGCCTGCATCTCCTCGTTCAGCGCCTGGATCTTGCGGGCGATCGGTTCGAGGAATTCCGGCGGCGGGATGGGGCCGTCGGGCTGATACAGGCTGATCAGGTACTGGGTCATGGCGTCCTCCTCGTCCGAGTGGGTCTTTCACTCCCTATACGAAGGGCGTCCCGCCGATTCGACAGCCGACGGGAATTATTTCTTCCCGCCACATCGTCGCAGGTCGAACCGGGATCCCTTGGTCAGACAGGCCGCGATCCGGTGCACCTGCTGGCCGTAGCCGCGGCCCTTCACCGCTGTCACGGTCCCGTCCCGGCCGACCTCGCACGGGTTGCCCTCGGTGCAGCTCTCGCCGTCCCGGTTGTGGGTGTTGTTGACGCCCATGACCGTGCTCCCGTCGAGAGACAGGAGCGCCGAGCCGGAGAGGCCGGGCCTGCTCACGCAGGTGTCGTTGGCGGCGTAGCGGACCGCGGCGTCCTGCTGGTACCCCGCCTCACGCAGATGCGGCACCACCGCCTCGATCGTGCACGTCGGGCGGCCGCTGGCGTAGGACATGAGCAGCCGGTCGCCCGCGCGCATCGGGCTGGCGGTCAGCCGGAAGACCTTCGCGCCCTCCCCGGCCAGCTGCGCGTAGGTCTTGTCGAGCCGGTACAGCGCGACGTCGGTGCCGGTCATCGTCGCGTAGACCAGACGGGTGGCGCGGGCACTGGCCTTCGGATAACCGTCCCGGCCGGCGATGGTGACCGGGCGGGGCAGGTCGGCGGGCCGGTCGATCAGTGCCTTCCCCGGTGCGGGCCGCCCGCTCGGTACGCAATGGCCGTTGGTCAGCACCAGCGCCGGGTCTTCGGGACGCGAGACGGGGGCACGCACCACGGCGCCGTTGCAGTCGCCCACCGCGGCCGTGCCCTCCACGTTCGGGCCGGGGTCGTCCGGCGGGACGTCGGTTCCGGTCACGATGCCGTCGATCCAGGCCGAGTTCTTCGCGATGTCGGTGTACATGTCGGGGAAGTCGGCGCCCCGGATACCCGGTCCGATGACCGTTCCCGCCAGCGCCCAGCCGTCGCCCGAACGGACCAGGGCGGGCCCTCCGGAATCCGTCGTGCCCGGCCCGACCGGCGGATCGGTGCGGCCGACGCACAGCGGCAGGGTGCTCCCGTCGTCGTCCCAGCAACGGTCGAGCGGCACGACCTCGGTGTCCGCTTCACGCAGCTTGCCCGGGAAGCACTTCGGGTCGGCGAAGTCGTCGCAGCCGGTCGAAGCCGCGCCCCAGCCGAGGATGCGGACGGGAGTTCCGACGGCAGGGGAGCTCCCGGCGAGCCGGATGGGCTTGGCTCGCACGGGTTCGCGCAGGTGCAGCAGCGCGATGTCCTCGCCGGGCGGGTTGTAGGAGAGGTGGCGCCGGTAGAACTTGTCGATGTCGGTGACCTCGCCCCCGGCGGTGGTGTCCAGCGAGCCGACGCGGACCTTCCAACCGCGGGGGACGCCTGCCGTCGCGCCGTTCGGGGTGTTGGCGCAATGGCCGGCGGTGACCGCCCACTGCGGGGCGATCAGCACCGCCCCGCACCGATGACCGTCCGGGCGGGGAGAGTCGTACTGAAGCGAGACCATGAAGTCGTAGGGCGTGGTGGACTCGGAGCCGCCGATGACGGCCGCCGCGGGGGCGGCGGTCGCCGTCATCAGGGTCAGCGCGAGCGCGAGGGATCGGATTCGCATGCGGATCACGCTGGCCGGTCCGTGTCCGCGGAACTCGATGAGCACGTAACAGTTCCGTGCGCGGTCTGACTGGTACTGCCGGACCCAGGCTGAACAGACCGTGCCATCTCCGTGCGCGGCCCGGTTTCCTGGACTTGTCACCCCGAGTCCACTTAGGAGAAACAGAGATGACGAACTCCCCGGCACCGCACGCGAACAGGGTCGCCGTCGTCACCGGAGCGTCCAGCGGGATCGGCGAAGCGGCCGCCCGGCGGCTGGCCGCCTCCGGTGCGGCTGTCGCGCTCGTCGCGCGCCGGGCCGACCGGCTGGAAACCCTCGCCAAGGAGATCGAGCGGGGCGGCGGCACCGCGCTCGTGCTCGCGGCCGACGTCGCCGACGCCGACGCGATGCGGGCCGCCGCGGCCGAGGTCGAAGCGAAGCTGGGCCGCGCGGACCTGCTGTTCAACAACGCCGGCGTGATGCTGGCCGCGCCGATCGACGAACTCGCCACCGGCGACTGGCAGCGCATGATCGACGTCAACATGACGGGTCTGATGAACGCCATCGGCGCCTTCGTCCCGCAACTGGTCGCTTCGGCGGCCGAGAAGGGCGTCGCGGACCTGGTGAACACCTCATCCATCGGCGCGCAGGCCGTCTTCCCATCCTTCGCCGTGTACGTCGCTTCGAAGGCCTACGTGACGCACCTGTCGAAGAACCTTCGCGCCGACCTCGGTCCGAAGGGCGTGCGGGTCGCGGCGATCGAGCCGGGCCTGGTCGAGACCGAACTGCAGGGGCACGTCACCGACGCCGGTGCGCTGGAGTGGCTGGACGGCGTGCGCGAGACGCTGACCTGGCTGAAGCCGGCGGACATCGCCGAGACCGTGGCGTTCCTGACCTCGCTCCCGGCACGGGTGAACCTCCAGCAGGTCACCGTGATGCCCACCGCGCAGGTTTGATCACGGGAACAGGATCCGGGCGATCGCGCGGGCGGCGGTGTCCGGATCCTCCTGGAGCTCGGCGCGCAACGCGCCGGTGAGCCACAGATTCGCGAACCCGTGCATCAACGACCACGCGGCGACCCCCGCCATCGCGTCGTCGCTGACCGACGACGCGCCGCTGGTCAGCAGGGCCCCCGCGCGGTCACGAGCGGTGGTCAGCGCCTCGTCGTCCTCACGGTGGAGCTCGGGGCGGAACATCACGTCGAAATGCGCGCGATGCTCGATCGCGAAGCGCACGTACGCCACTCCGACCTCGACGAAGCCCCGGTCGCCCTCGGCCGCGAGCGCGTCCGCGAGCAGGTCGAACCCCTCGGCGGCCAGCGCGGTGAGCACCCCGGCCTTGTCGCCGAAATGGTGCACCGGCCCGGCGTGCGAGACCCCCGCGCGCCGGGCGAGGTCGCGGAGGCTGATCCCCGCCGGGCCGTGTTCGGTG
Source organism: Amycolatopsis sp. w19 (assembly GCF_051373225.1). Classification (NCBI taxonomy): domain Bacteria; kingdom Bacillati; phylum Actinomycetota; class Actinomycetes; order Pseudonocardiales; family Pseudonocardiaceae; genus Amycolatopsis; species Amycolatopsis sp. w19. The sequence goes on from NZ_JBPQFM010000003.1 coordinate 354,492, forward strand.
ATGGCCGCGACGGCGGCGTCGAGCACGGCCCGGCGGAGGTCGCCGTGGTGGTAGGGACTCATGACGATGAATCTAGTCATTGACAAGATGGGCTGCAACAGCGCATCTTGTCAGTGGAAAGATTCGCTGCCGCTTGGGAGGCATGGTCATGGATCCCGGTCTCGTACCCGTACTGATGCTGATCGCCGTCACGGCGACGTTGTCCCTGCTGGGCGTCTTCGGCGTCCAGCGGCTCAAACCCTGGCCGGTGGCCGTGCGCGGCGATGTCGCGGCCCTGTTCGTCACCACCGGCCTCGCGCATTTCATCGGTATGCGCGAGGAACTCGTCGCGATGGTGCCGCCGGCGCTGCCCGCGCCGGAGTTGCTGGTCACCGTCACCGGCGTCCTCGAACTCGCGGGCGCCGCGGGAATGCTGTGGTCGCGCACGGCGCCGTGGGCGTCCGCCGGGCTGACGCTGTTGTTGCTGGGGATGTTCCCGGCGAACGTGTACAAGGCCCTGCACGGCCCGGTGGCCTCGACGATGGACGAACTGGTGCCGCGGAGCCTGATGCAGGTGGTCTTCCTGGCCGCGACGGTTTCGCTGGTGGTGCATTACGCGCGTACGCCGGACAGACCCTTTTCCCAAAGGAGACCTTAAGTCTTTCCCAAGTTCGGGGTCCTGAACCGAGAACGGCCCTACCCTCTGAGAATGAAGATCTCATTGTGGATCGGATTCTGTGGGCTGTGCATCCTCGCCGGACACATGCTTCTCGGTGCTGTCGGTGTCGTACTGCTGATGAGCTGTCTCCCGGCGGGGCGCGAACACGAATCCGGTGACAGGAAAGCGCCCGCGCGACTGGCCTGAGCTCAGCCCAGCGCGCTGGCGAAGGCGAGGCCGCCCAAAACCGGAACGGCGATCGCCGCGAGCAGCATCGTCCGCCTGCTCGGTTTGGGACTTTCCAGTAATGCGCGGACACCGGCCGGAACCAACGCGAGACAAAGTCCGGCGGTGCCGATGATCGACACGATTTCGGTGCCTTTCAGAACACCGAGCGGCAGAAGTCCCATCGTCGCCATCCCGATCGACCCGGCGATACCGAGCACTTTCGCCCGATAGGCGGCGAACGCGAGTATGTACCAGCCGAACATGATCGTGAACGACAGAAAACTGAACAGATGCAGATCCTGGTACGACTCGCTGACCACACTCTCGGCGAACCCGGCTCCACGCCGCTCGACGAGCCCCTGCGCTGCCTGATCGATCCCGGCGTGGAAGGTCCGCTCGAAGAGTCCTAAAAGGACGAACAGGCCGCCCCAGGTGGCCAACGCGGGCCTGGCGCGGCCGATCTTCGTGGCGAGCGCGACCATCGCGGGCAACAGCAGGACGTTGCCCGCCAGGAAACACGTGTACGCGGCGGTCATCAGCGCGGGATGCTCGCTCATCGCTTTCAGCTGGTCGGGGAAGAAGAAGTTGAAGCGTGCCCGCAGTAGCGTTCCGGTGAGCAGTAGAAGCGGAGCGAGGATCATCGAGACCGCGGCGATGCGGCGGCCGGGGAAGACGTGGTCGGTTTCCATGCTGTGAGCGTGCCGTCGGCGGTGGGTGGGCGGATCGGGTCAGGGGCCGATTTCGCGGGTCAGACCGTGGGTGGAGTTCTTGAGTGGTCGCTGGCCTGCCCATTGCCGCTTTCGGCGAAGTGCAGGATGTCGGCGGCTGAAGTCCTCGCTCGTCGCCGTTCTCCGACAGCACCCGAACAGAGAGGCCTGTCAGCGCAGCTTTCGGGTCCGGCCCAGCTGTCCGATCGTCGCGCTTTCTGGTGACAGGTCGGAACAGTGAGACTCGCCAGTGGCGGTTTGCGGCTGGATCCAGTCCACCTGTCGCCGTTTTCCGGAAATCCCCCGGAACGCTCAAGCCCCCAACCCCCGTTGCCGTTTTTCGGCGACGGCTCAGAACGGTGGTGGTTCGTCGGCTGCCGGGCGGGGTTGGTGAAGGGGCGGTGGTGTGCTGTCGTAGCGCTGCCCGGTGGGTGTGGTGATCGTCAGAGTGCCATCGGATGCGAGGTGGTAGGTCCAGCCGGGTTCGTCCTTCAACCGGTGATCGCGGCGGCAGAGGTCGATGAGGTCGGTGTCGGCGGTGTGCCCGCCGTGCTGCCACGGCACCGCATGATCGAGGTCGCATGCCTGCGCTGGGCGATGGCAGCCGGGTCTTCGACATTCACGGTCCCGCACCCGCACGAACTCGGCCAAACCCACTGTCGGCCGGTACCGGTCCCGGCCGAGGTCAAGCACCTGCCCGGAGAGCGGGTCGGTGATGATCCGCCGCAACACACTGTTCCCACCCTCGGCGATCTCCCTGGCCAGCGCGGCGGGAATCGTGCCATGCCCCGCCAGCTCCGCCGGATCGTCGTTCAGCCCGAGATAGGTGAACAAATCCATGTACAGGAACACTTCGCTGCGTTCACTCGCCCCGCCCTGGCCACCGAGCAGCAGATCGAGCGCGACATCCGCCCGCAACTGGTCAAGAGTACGAGTCTCACCACCGGTTCTGAGAGCCCGCGCTTCACGATCGATCCGCTGATAAGCAGCAGCGACCTTCTCCACCGGCCCATCCTCGACCTCGATCGACGCCACCCCGGTCTCACCATGCCGCAACGACAGACGCCGCCCCTCACGATGCCGCTCAGCCCGTTTACCGGCACCCTCAGGGTCGATCGTGTTCGCCGCGTGATTAGCCGCTTTCCGGACCTGATCCGGGTTCTTGTCCCCGATCCGGTCTTCCAACAAGGCGTCGACCGCTTGAGCGTCCTCATCGGAGAGCCAGGTGGTGGCCGTGGCGACCTTCATCGCACTGAACCCGGCCAACTTCCCCTCATCCATCAGATTCAACGTCCGGGGCAGCCGCGTGGTCACCGCGTCCGCGGCGGCGACCATGGCACCCGCATGATTGTCCGTGACAGACAACGCGAACGCGACCTCCTGCGCCACACTCCGCGCACCCTCACGATGCCGGTTCAACTGCGCCAACGCCCGAAACCGCACCGCCTCCAAGCGCGCGATCCCCGCCGACGCGGCCTGCGCCAACGCGACGGAATCCTTGTCGTCCAACATATTCGCGGCATCGTTCACCGCGGCCAGCACCTCGGGATCGGTGAGGCCTTCCAAGAGCGCCACAGGCGCGGAATGAGTATCCACCCCACGAACCTACGACCCACCACCGACAATTCCAGGCCCCACGAACGACAGAGGCATTGCCGATTTTCGGCAATAGAAGATTCAGTGGGACTGACAGTGGCGGTCGCCGATTTTCGGCGACAAGAAATCGTCGCATCTTACCGATCCCGGAACCTCCCAAGCGCCACCATCCGGTGCCCAGCGAGAAGGCCGGACACCGGACAGCGGCGTTCCCCGCTCAGCTACCGTCGAGTTCCACCGCGACGTCCCCGATTGGCCGCGGGAAGTCGCCGATTTTCGGCGACAAGAAATCATCGCATCCTTACCGATCCCCGGCCCCCGGAACGCCACCATCCGGTGCCCAGCCCGAAGACTGGACACTGGACAGCGGCGTTCCCCGCTCAGCTACCGTCGAGTTCCACCGCGACGTCCCCGATCGGCGCGGGAAGTCGCCGATCTTGGCGGCCGCACTGGTCAGCAGATTGACACTGTAAAGAGCCGACGGCCCGGAGGCCGGGTTGAGTATGGTGAAGCCGCTCACTGAGGACGTCGCCGATTTCCGGCAACGAGATATCGTCGTGGCCTCGCCGATTCCCGGAAACACCACCATCCGGTGCCCAGCGAGAAGGCCGGACACCGGACAGCGGCGTTCCCCGCTCAACTACCGTCGAGTGCCACCGCGACATCCCCGATCGGCAGCGGGAAGTCGCCGATCTTGGCGGCCGCGCCTGTCAGCAGATTGACGCTGTAAAAAGCCGACGGCCCGGTGGCCGGGTTGAGCACGGCGAAGCCGCTCACCGAGGTCGTCTTGCCGTTGGTCAGATCGCTGTAGATGTCGAAGCCCGCGATCGGGCCGGTGTCGACGCCGAGCGCGCCGGTCGGGCTGAGGAATCCGTTGTTGGCGGGCGCTTGGACGAGTACCTGGTCGGTGGCCGTGCCGATGTCGAACAACGTGGTCGCGGTGTCTGGGTTGAGATCGTTGTTCGTGTAGGCGGCCGCCGTGACACCCCTGGTCGGCCCGCCCGCCGGCGGTGTGGTCAGGATGGTGTCTTCGATCGTGACGTGGTCGCCGAGATTGTGCCGCAGGTTCTGGCCGTAGTCGCTGATCACCCGGAGCCGGTCGGCGGCCGGATTGAAGTCTACGCCGAAGTCCTTGCCGTACAACGGAACGCTCAGTTGCGAGACCTTCGTGACGATGACGTCGGGTGCCGCGGGCGGGAATTTGATCGTGTAGATACAGCCTTTCTCGCCCACGCCGTACAGCAAACCGTTCTGGACGCGGAAATCGAGCCCGATCAGGCGCGTTTCCCCACAGGTGAGGCCCTGAACGAGCCGGACCCAGTCGAGGACCTGGGGTGTGTCGGTGTAGAAGGTGGCCATCAGCTTGCCGTCCGACGAGATCGCGAACGCCCGCGGCCCGGCGGCCTGCGCCGAGTTCGCGGTCCCGACGACAAGCGTCGTCGCGAGCGCCACCACGGTCAAGACCTTCGTGAGTCGTGCCCTCATCCGTACTCCCCTCAGCGGAAACTGTGCGAGCACAAGCTATTCGGCGGCACTGGACGGCCATTGGACGTCGATTGGACCCGGCATCCGGCGGCTTGCGGACGAGCGAGTCCGGCGGAACAGTGGGAGCGATGAACGTCCTAGTCTGCTCGGCGATCCTCTGCGCCGGTCTCACGTTCGCCGTGCCGGGCGAGGCGGAAGCGGCCCGGGAATGCGCTTCCGGTGCCAAGGTCATCAAGCCGGTCGTGCTGGAAGATCCGGGGAGGTGGACCTACACGTTCGACCTTTCGTGGTGCGCGGAGGGCGGGAGCATCGTTTGGGCGGAACCCTCGGTGACGGCGCGGGTGCACAGCCCGGGCTGTCGCTGGGCCGGCCGCGTCGAGGAGTCGATCAAACAACTCCCGGACAAGGCGTGGAGCGTCTTCGACATGAGCGAGTTCTCTTGCCTGGACGCCTCGGGCAAGGAACACGGCGTCAACCCGTGGGTCGTCGTGACCTTCCACCCGGCGGGCGCGTACGACGCCAGCGGCGACATCGCGGTCTAGGCCCGAAGGATCGAATCCGCCGCGGCCGATGCCTGTCTTCGCAACGCGTGATAGCCCGCCTGGTCGGCGAGGGCGAGCGCCTGACGGGCCTGCCCGAGGTCGCCGGTGACGGTGGCGAGCCCGATGAGCGCGTCGACTTCGGGATACCGGTCACCGGTTTCCCGCAACAGCACCAAAGCCTGCTGGTACCGGCGGACGGCGTCCTGCCGGTGTCCCGCGCGCTGGTGCACGCGCGCGAGTGCGACGAGCGCCTCGCCCTCACCGCGTGGTTCGCCGGTCTCTCGCGCGAGCCGCAGTCCTTCGCGCGCGTGGTCGAGCGCGTCCGAGCGACGGCCGAGAGCGCAGTACACCGACGCGAGCCTGCCGAGCGTTTCCGCTTCCCCGGCGCGATTCCCGGCCTCGCGATGCAGCGCGAGAGCCTTGGTGAGCAGCCCGGCGGCCTCCGTGACCCGGCCGCGGGCGTGCTGTGTCTGCCCGAGATTGGCCAGGTTGATCGCCTCCCCGTAGCGCGAGCCGATGCCGCGATACCGGCGTAGCGCCTGGACGTAATGTCCGGCGGCCCCGGAAAGATCGCCCATCTCCCACTGCACCAGCCCCAGATTGCCCAGTGCGACAGCCTCCCCGGCGGGTGTTCCGGCGCGTCTGCTCAGGTCCAGCCCTCGCGAAAACCGTGCCGCGGCCGCCGGGAGCCGTCCGGATTGCCAGTACACGCAACCGAGATTGCCCAGCACCGCGGCCTGCGCCTCCACCCAGCCCGCCCGCCGGGCGAGCACGAGCGCGCCGGTGTAGTCCCGGACGGCCTTTCGATAGCGCCCCTGGCGGAAACCCAGGTCCGCCAGGCTGAACCGGGCGGACGCGCGGGCGCGGAGATCGCCGTCCTCCTCGGCGGCGGACGACGCGGCCTCGGCGGTCGCCCGCCATTCCACTTGGCGCAACGACAGCCAGAAGTAGCCGCGCAGGGCATCGGACAGCAGCCAGGCGACCGAAAGCGGTCCGGTCCGCGCCGCGTCTTCGGCGACGGCGGCAAGACTTCCCAGCTCGGTTTCCAGCCACTCCGCCGCCGCGGCGGGAACCGGGCCGTCGGGCACGGACAGCGGGATGCGGAACATGTGCGGGTACAACAGTTTCGCCGCGACGTCGACGCCACGCAGGTACCACTCGTGCAGGCGTTGCCGGGCGGATCCGATCTCCGCCGGGGATTCCTGCAGGCGATCGGCGGCATAACGGCGAAGCAGGTCATGGAAGTGGTAGCGGTCCGGCGCGTGCTGTTCGACGAGATGCGCGCCCGCGAGCGTGTCCAGCATCCGCCCCGCCTGGTCCGAACCGGTGAGGACCTCGACCGCTTCGACGCCGATGTCGTTGCCCGGCACCAGGCTCAGCAGCCGGAACAGCCGTCGCGTTTCCGCGGGCAAGGCCGCGTACGAAAGGTCGAACGCGGTCCGGACGGCGATCTGCTCGTCGCCGGGCACGGCGAGGGCGGCGAGCGGATTGCCTTTGCGCAGCTCGATGGCGTAGTCCTCGATGCCGTTCCCGGGATCGTCGGCGAGATTGGCCGCGGCGATCCTCAGGGCCAACGGGAGATACGCGCACAGCCCGGCCACCTCGACGGCCGCTTCGTGCGCGGCCCGGACCCGCTCGACGCCGAGCAGCCGCGTGAGCAGTTCCAGCGCTTCACCGGGATCGAGTACGCCCATGGTGATCCGCCGGGCACCGTGGAAGGCGACCAGCCCGGCCATCCGGTCCCGGGCGGTGACCAGCACCAGACAGCCGGGGCCGGCGGGCAGCAGCGGCCGGACCTGATCGACGTCGACGGCGTTGTCCAGCACCACCAACGCCTTCCGGTCGGTCATCAGCGTCCGGTACAGCGCGGACGCGGTCTCCGTGTCCGCGGGAAGCCGTTCGGCGGGGATCTCCAGCGCGGCCAGGAACCGGGTGAGCACTTCGAGCGCGGTCGCGGGCGCGCCGCCGGAATGGCCGCGCAGGTTCGCGTAGAACTGCCCGTCCGGGAACCGGTCCTTCACCCGATGCGCCCAGTGCACGGCCAGCGCGGTCTTCCCGGCGCCCGCCGTTCCCGTGACGGCCGCGAGCGCCACCGCGCCACCGGAGCCGCCGGGACGCGGCACCAAAGCGTCCAAAATGGACAGTTCGGCCGCCCGGCCGGTGAAGCCGGGTGGTTCGGCAGGCAACTGCCGGGGGACCCGGGTGGCGGGACGCGGGCTCGGGAGCGGTTCGCCGTCTTCGAGCAGCGCGGTGTGCGCCGCGACGAGTTCCGGCCCGGGTTCGACGCCCAGTTCCTCGACCAGCCGCTCACGAACGTCCTGATAGAGCCGGAAAGCCGTCGCCCGCTGCCCCGCGCGATGGTACGCGCGGAGCAACCGGGCCTGCGCGGGTTCGTCCAGCGGCTGATCCGCGGCGGCTTCGACCAGCTCGGTCAGCACTTCGTCGGCGGCGCCGATCGCGAGCATCGCGTCGCCGTAGCGGGCGAGCAGCGCACGGCGTTCCGCGAGCAGGGCCAAGACCTTCGGATGCGTTGCGAGTAAAGGGACATCGGCCAGCGGCCTGCCACGCCACCGGCGCACGGCCTCGCCGAACAGGGACGCGGCGCGGCCGGTCTCACCGTCGCGCTGGGCGTCGTTCGCTTCGGCGACGAGCCCGCGGACGTGGGGGAGGTCGATTTCGACGGCGTCCCAGCGCACCGCGTAACCGCCGCCGACATGCGGCAGGATGTCGCTCCCCGATCGCGACGGGCGGCCGGGTTCCAGCAGCCGCCGCAGATGTTTGACGTGTGTCTGGAGGACGTTCACCGCGCTGCGCGGCGGCCGGTCACCCCACAGCGCGTCCACCAGTTCCTGCTTGGACATCGCCTCGCCGCCGGCGAGCACGAGCAATCCCAAGACGGCGCGGCGGCCCGGTGGGCCCAGGTCGACCTCCGCCCCGGCCAGCCACACGCGCAGCGAGCCCAGCACCTGGATCCGCACAGCCACCGGCAGGAACGTAGCGAGCCCTTCCGCGCCGCACAAGAAAAAACGACGGAAAGGGCCCCGCTGCGCCCGGCTTTGGGGCCGCTCAGGCTAATGCCCGGCGGGCTGGAGATCGTGGCCGTTCCAGGTGAACCGAGCCGTGGTGACCGCGTCGTCGCCGTCGCCGCCGGTGATGAGCTGGTGGATCCCGACACCGCCGAGTTCGGCGTAGGTGCACCATTCGTGGTCCGACGTCAGCATCAGGTCGAGGTCGAGTGCGGACAGCAGGCCGAACACCTGCCCCCGGTTGGTGGTGTCGACGCCGACGAACACCTCGTCGAGCAGGATCACCCTCGGCGCCTCGGGTGCGGCTTGATAATGCGCGGCGACGGCGGCGAACAGCGGCAGGTGCAGCGCGATCGCCTTCTCCCCACCGGAAAGCGCGCCGTGCAGCTTCTTGGTCAGCAGCTGCCAGCCCGCCCCGTTCGCGCGGTCCACCTTGACCACGAACCGGTGCCACGACGTGTAGTCGAAGACCTGCGCGAGCTGCTGTTCCCAGCTGGTCGCCGTGTCGTCCGCCTTCGCCTGCTCGACGCGCTCACGGAAGAACTTGTGCAGTGACACGCGGTCTTCGGCGGTCAGCTGATCCGGATCCTTCAGCAGCAGATCCCGCGCGGTCTTGGTGCCCGGCGGCAGATCCGGGGAGACCTGCCAGACCAGCCGGACGGCGACCCTCGACGCGGTCCGCACGCGTTCCAGCCGCGCGTTCATGCCGTCGACGAGGTCGTTGGCCTGCCGGATGCGGGCCGCGAGATGACGGCGGGTGTCGCCGGTCAGCGTCTTGTCGAACAGGTCGCTCTCGCGATCGGTGATCTCGTGCCTGCTCTGTTCCGCTTCCGCGTAAAGGATCTTGAGCAGTTCGGCCGCGCCGACCCGCAGCCCGTCGACGACGGCGGTGAAGATCTGGACGTCCTCGTCGGTCTCCAGATCGAGTTCCGCGCGCGAGCTGAGCGTGTTCCGGCAGGTGTGCACGGCTTCCGACAGCCGGTGCAGTGCCTCGCCGAGGTTGCTCGGCGCGTGCGGCACGGACGGCCACGCCGCGGCCACCAGCCGGGCCGTGTCGAGCGCCGCACGGACACTCTCGGACGCGGACAGGGTGGCCTGGAACTTCGGCAGATCCTCGATCCCGCCGTCCGCGGGGAAGATCCCGGTGGCGAGCTTCCGGAACCGGAGCGCGGCGGCGTCCTGCTTCTTGGTCGCGTCCTCGCGTGCCCGCGCGTCGGTCGTCCGGCGGACGCCGAGCGCGCCCAGCGACACCGCGAGTTCCTTGGCGTCGGCGTTCGCGGCGCGGAGTTCGCCCGAGAGTGCACGCAGTTTCGTGCGCAGGCCGTCGATTTCGGCGAGCACCTCGCGCTGGCCGGTGCCGACCGTCCCGTCGATCGCGTCGAGCATCGCGGTGAGCTTGGTGCGTTCGGCCTCCGCGTCGGCGGCCTCGTCCTCGCGCCGGGCCGCGTTCCCCTCCGACCGGTCCGCCTGCTCGGCGCACAGCTCGGCCCGCTGGGTCGCGGTGAGCAGGTTTCCGTGCTCGTACAACCAGTTCTCGCCCTGGTCGGAGTACGTGCGCAATGCCGTGGCGAGCGCGGCCAGCGGCGCGCGTTCGGTCGGCAATCCGGATTCCGAGGCCTGCGCGGTCAGCTCGTGCAGCGCGGTCTTGGCCTCGATCTCCAGCGCCGAGACGGCGCTCTCCAGATGCCGGACGGCGGCGTCGGCGGCGGTCAGTTCGGCCTCGGCCGTGGTCAGTTCCCCGGTCGCGGCAAGGAGATCGTCGTGACCGGGGCGGGCGGCGCGTTCGATCTTGATCAGCTCACGCCTGCCGCGCAGGGCGGCCAGTTCACCCACCAGTTCGGCGATGGTCTTCTCGCGGAGGGAGATCTTGTCCCGCAGCCCGGCGATCCGGCGTTCGCGGGCACGCAGCCGGGCGGAACCACCGATGTACGCCGGGGCGTCCTTCGCCCAGCTGCCCGACAGGCTGCCCATCCGCCAGCCGCCGTCCGCGCCGATCGCCGCGGGACCGGCGGGGAGCGTGTCGTCGAAGGCGATCACCTCCAGGATCCGGCGGATCTTCGTAGGGGAAACCTCCGCGTCGGGTTCCGGCACGAGGACGTCGGCGAGCGAACGACCGGAGGCCACCGGCAGCGTCCCGGACTCCGCGAGCACGTCGTGCCCGTCGACGACCCCGTGGGAGTTCACCCAGGCGTCCAGCAGACCGGCGCCTTCGAGCGCGGCCTCGATCCCCGCGTGGCTGCTTTCCGGGACCGAGCCGGCGAAATCGACCAGCCGCCACAACGGCGCGCCGCTCATCTCGGCCCGGTCCGCCGTGCGGGTGCGCGGCGGCTCGGGCGCGAGGATGTCCTCCGTTTCGAGCACGCCCGCCTCGACGAGGAGTTCGTCGTGCTCGGCGCGCGCGGTGGCCAGCGCGGCACCGGTCGCCGCCTCCCGCCGGATGATGTCTTCGAGCACGGTCTCGGCGACGACGCCGAGCCTGCCCAGCAGCGAGACCTCCGCCTCAGCGTCCCGGACGACCGCTTCCACGTCGGGGAAGCGCAGCTCGCGGCAGCCGATCGCCCATTCGGCGAGCCGGGTGCGCAGATCGCTCAGCGCGAGTTCCCGCGTCGCCGTCGTGAGTTCGACCCGCTCCTGCGCGACCGAGAAATCCGCTCGTGCGCGGTCCAGGTCCGCTTCGGCCTGGTGACGTCGTCCGACGGCGCGTTCATGTTTGTCCAGCGTCCGGCCGAGCGCCTCGACCTGGTCGCGTTTGCCGCGGACGGCGGCCTGCAGCAACGGGCGGAGCCGGGCCGGTTCGTCCAGCCCGGAGACGAGTTCGTCGTGCACCCCGGCCAGGTTCGCGCGGGTCGCGGCGGCGCGGACCTCGGTCTCCAGCGAGCGGACGAGGTCCGCCTGCCGTTTCGCGACCTGCTTCGCCGCCTGTGAGCGCTCCTCGTCGGCGTCCGCCTCGGCACGGAGACGGTTCGCGTCCGCGCGCAGTGCCTCCGCTTTCTCACTCGTGGACAAGGTCCGTTGCCGCAGCTTATCGAGCTCCTGGCCCTTGCGGTACGACTCGGATTCGGTCAGCCCCGACAGCCGCGCTTCGGTCTCCTCGACGTCCTTTTCGAGCTTCGCCGCCCGTTCCTCGGCGGCCTCCTTCTTCGCGGCGACCTCGTCGTGCTCCTCGGCCGAACGGCGGGCGGCCGCGGCGAGTTCGTCGAGTTCCGTGGTGGCGTTGATGAGGTTCGCGGCGCCCGCGCGCAGCACACGCTGGGCGTAGGTCTTCTGCCGCGCGGCGAGCGCGCGGGTCGCATCGACCTCGGTCTCCAGTGAGCCCAGCCGTTCGCGTTGCGCGTCGAGCCGCTCGAAACCCTCGGCGAGATCCGCGATCTCCTGCTGTCCCAACGGCGGAAGCGCGCGGGAGAGCAGGTTGGACAGCAGGCTCGGGTCGAGCCGCTGCGAGAGTTTGGGCATCCGCAGCTGGAGCAGCGCGGTGATCAGCGCGTCGTACCGCTGTTCGCTCAACGTGGGGAACAGTTTCGCGCGGATCTCCGCGCGGTACTCGGCCGCGCCGTCGTGCACGGTCCCGTGCTCGCCGAGGGCTTCCTCCAGCGCGCCCTTGGTCAGGGGCTGACCGGCGTCGTTGACCAGCGGCAAGCCGTCGCCCACGCGCAGATCGGTGGTGAAGAAGTCGGCGTGCACCGTGCTGGTGTGCGTGCTGGCCTGCAGCCGCGCGCCACAGGTGAACCACTTCTCGCCGGCCATGCCGAATTCGAGCCAGACGTACCCGACACGCGTGGCGCCGGAAGCGCCTTCGCCCATCAGGTTCCAGTGCATGCTGCGCTCGCTGGTGCCGAAGGTCGACAACCGGTTGGCGCGCAGGCTCGCGTCGAACAGGAACGGCAGCAGCAGTTCCAGCGCCTTCGACTTCCCGCTCCCGTTGGGCCCGCGCAGCAGCAGGCGCCCGTCGTGGAACTCGAAGATCTCGTCGTAGTAGCGCCAGATGTTGAGGATGCCCGCACGGGAGGGGATCCACCTCGTCACGGTCACGGTGCCTCCTCGGTGCGGTCGGTGTACCTCGCGGCGGCCGGGAGCGGCCGGACGAGTTCGGCTTCGGTGCGGACCAGCCCGAAGCCGGTCAGCACGGCGAGCGCGTCGACGGTCAGCCGTCGCACGCCGTCCTTGCCCCGGTAGGTCTTGGCCCAGCGCGGGAAGCGTTTCAGCAGTTTGGCGGTGGCGTTGCGCAGGTAGTCGATGGTGCGCGGCTCGTCGAGCGCGTCGAGCAGCAGGAGCGCGGCGACCTTGGCGTTGCTGCCGTCGTCCGGGAACCGCTCGTCGGTGGCCAGCCCGTCGACGTCGACGAGCAGCACACCCTCGGCGCGTTCTTCGAGGACGAAACCGCCCTGCTCGGCGGCACGCCGCAGCAACTGGCGGCCGGTCGGCGTGCCGAGGTACGCGCGTTCCTCCGCGGTCAGTTCGGCGAAGTACAGCACCGGATCGTCGACGAGACGGCGGAACACCGTGTGCCGCAGCCACAGGTTCCGCTGGACGTCCGACGCGCTCGGCGTGTCCTCGTGGCGGCCGGAGGAAAGGCCGTAACGCTGCTCGTGCGACACCGCCTCCAGCAGTTCCTCGAACCGCAGCGCGACGTCGTCGGCGGGCACGGCGAGCTGGGAAGGACCGACCGGCGCGGCGAGCAACCGCAGCAACAGCGTCGCGTCGACCCGGAACAGCACCTTCGCCGCCGGATCGTCCACAAAGGACTCCGGATCGCCGTCGGCGGCTTCTAGCACGCCGTAGGACTCCAGCAGTTTGAGGACGTCCACGAACGCCAGCCGCTCCGCCCTGGTGGCGGCGTCGAACGTGGTGACGAGGTCGTCGGCGGCGCTCGCCTGCGCGACGCGTCCGGCGAGGAGTCCGATGGTCGTCACCGGCACGGTCAGCAGTTCGGCCGCCACCACGCACAGCAGGACGTAACGGCGGCGGTCGAACGCGGCGCGCCCGGAGCGCAATCGTCGCGCCGGGCGGGTGGGGTCGGCGGCCGCGCGGACCTTGATCAGTCGCGCGTAGCCGAGCCGCGGTTCGACCGTGAGCGTCCAGCCGCAGTAGTAGTCGAACCACTGCCGGATGGGTTCACGGCGGCGGCGGATGAGGTCGAAGGTCTCGGGGGAGCCGCGTTCGCCGATCAGCGGGGTGGCCAGCAGGGCCCGGATCCCGCGCGCGACCTCTTCGCGTTCCGCGATGACCAGTTGGTTGGTGAGGCTCACGCACCGCCTCCGGCCGTGCTGATTTCGATTTCGTAGTCGGGGCCGCGGAAGACGCCGCTCGTGGTGGTCAGGCGCGCGACCGCGCCGTTCCGCGGCGGCCGCAGGACGATCTCGATCTGGCCGTCGGACGTCGTGCTCCGCCGGGCGCCCTCCGCGCCGGGAGGCCTGCCCAGCGCCTGGCCCAGCAGGTCCAGCAGCCGCTCGAAAACGGTGTGGTCCAGCTTCTCGAACGCCGAAAGCCGCACGACGCCGCCGGTGTCGAGCATGTTCCACGCCGCTTCGAGCTCGGCGCGTTCCTCGATCGCCTGCTGGACCCGCGCGGCCCGGATCGCGGTGACGTCGCGGACCCGCCCGGTCCTGGTGAACCGCTCGGTGCGGCCGGCGGAGCGGAGCAGTTCCGACACCTCGACCGGCGGCGCGTCGAGCCACGAAGCCGTCGTGCTGACCACTTCCGGGTCGGCGTGGGCGAGATGCGCGTGCCGCGCGGAACTCAGCCCGAACATCGTGGACCACAGGCGATGCAGGTCCTCCTGCGCCGGGACGACGGTGAACCACCGCGCCAGCTCGCGGAAATCGGCGACCGCGCTGCTCGCGCGCCGCCGCGACTCGGTGATCCGGTCCAGCACCTGGAGAAGCGTGATGATGGCCCGCCGCGCGAGGTTGTGGAGGTCCTCGACCCGCGGCGTCGCCCCGTCCTCGGGCAGGAACCACGCGCGCAGCCCGTCCCACCGCGCCTTGCGGACGTCGAGCCAGCGCGCGTCGGGCTTCGGCAGCGCCGCCCCGTTGAGCGCCCGCCGATGCACCCGCTCGATGCCGTGGTCGTCGATCTCCTTGATGCGGGTGGCGATGGTGTGGGTGTGATGTTCGAGGTCGTTCAGGAACTCCTGCAGATACGCGACCGTCGCAGCCTTGACCTCGTGGAACGTCGCGAGGTCGGCCTCCGCGTGCAGCAGGCGCTGGAGGTCGCCGTTGAAGCGCTTCGTGTTGTCGCGGAACGCTTCGAGGTGGCCCTCGACTTCGGAGAGCGTGCTGAACACACGCCTGTCGGTGCCGTCTTCGAGCTGCTTCGCGAGCTCACCGAGCCGCTCGCCGAGCGCTTCGAGCGTCGCCGTCTGAAGCGCCCCCGTCGCGTTGAGCACCTCGTTCGCGCGGACCACACCCGCGTACGCCGCCTCGCCCTGCCGGGTCAGCGCGTACTGGAGATTGCGGCGCTCGTACTCGGACGCGGTCCGGTAGTCACCCGTGTGGCTCTGGACGACGTCGAGGTGACCCTGGCCCTTGAGCTGGTCCAGCGCTTTGACGAGGTCTTCGTCGTCGAGCGTCTCCAGCCAGCCGACCTCACGCAGCCGCGTGCGGACGTCGTCGATCCCGAGCGCCGTCTCGAGCCGCTCGTTCGCCTCACCGAAGGCGTGCAGGATCGCCAGGGGGAGCCCTGATCTGCTCCCGTCGGTGAAACGGAACAGCTCGGGCGGTACACGGAACGGATCCATGCGTCCTCCGGCGGATGGTGCGTGGAGGTACACGTTAGGGGGTCACCCAGGCGAGTCCGAACGGCCCATCTTTTTCACTCAGAGTGCTCACGTCGTGAACATCTCGAGACGCACCGTGGTCCCCTCGACGGTGACCTTGCGGTAGACGTGACGACCCTCGACGACCCGGTCGTCGTTCAGGACCCCGGGCGCGAAGTTCGACCCTTCGAGCAGCTTGGGCACGTCCTCCGCCGGCAGGGTCAGGACGACGACGTAGCGCGAGTCGATGCCACGGTCGTACTGCGTCTCCAGCACCTTGCCGCTGGCAGGCATCGAGATCCCGCCGAACCGGAAGGCGTCCTCCGGTGTCGGGCTTGGCGTGGGCGTCGCGCAGCCCGCGAGAAGGAGGGCGAGGACCGCGAGGAGGGCTTTCACCTAGCGTGAGACGCACGGTGGACGTAAGCGTTCCGTCACGTCCGCGATCAGAAGCTCCCCGCGGTTGAGCGGTGAGACCTCCAGTAGCTCGGCGAACAACTCGAGCATCGCCCGATGCTCGGCGGCACGTCCGCTGAAGGGCTTCTCGCCGGACCAGCGGAGCCAGCCGCCGTCCGCTGTGACGCCGTCGTCGAGAGTCGAGAGCGGCGCGTCCGGTGTTCCCACGCCGTGCAAGTGCTCCGACCTGGCGTTGAAGAACTCGGGAGTGTTCGTATGGTCTTCGACCAACGCTGCGGCCGCACGCAGATCCGAGGCGATCGAGCAACGGCTGGGAGACGAAACAGGCCGCAGGGTGAACAGAGTGAGGTACTCCGCTGGAGAAGCGTTCCGCGGTGGTTCGGTTCTCAGCGCGAAGCCGACAAAACCGACCGGGTCCGGGATGTCTCGCAACCGGAGGCCATGACCACCGGAAAGGGAGAAGTACGGCACGCCCAAGGCCGACATCATGACCGCGGCCGCGCGGCGGGCCGGCTGGTCTGGAAGGTCAGGTGGAACAGCCGTGAGACGGACGTGGCATCGAAGAGTCCCCATTGCAGGCCTCCCGCCGGTCATCGCGCTGTCAGTGCTCAAACCCATGGAACGCGCGTTCTCGCCTCGGGCCAGGGCTGTGTGCTCGATCGGCAACAAGTTTGCGGAACTGTCAAATTGCGATCCGGGCAACGCCCTACTGCCGCGGCTGCCCGTTGCGGGACCATCGCCGGGGAGGTCGCCATGGACGCACTCCACCCGTTTTGGTCGTCGCCCGAGATAGTGCAGGCCGCTGCGATGGCTCGGTACGGCTCGTTGGCCAGGGTCGTCCGGCGCGCTCGACAGCTGACGCTGGCGCAAGTGGCGGACCGCTGCCATCTGTCGCTGAGCACGTTGTCGAGGATGGAGACGGGTCAACGCAAACTCATCGATGTCCATTACTTGCGGACCCTCTCCGAAGTGCTCGAAATCCCGCCCCACCTCTTCGGCTTGGCGCCCACATTCACCGGCGCGGCGCAAATGCGCGAGGATGGCACGCCGGTTAATGTCGGCACTGCTATCCCCGGTGGACAGGACGGTGACGAGGCGATGCGGCGACGACAGGTGCTCGCTGGGCTGGTCGGTGTCACGATCGCCGGGGTTTTGCCTGGCACGGCGCGCGCGTCCGCAGGCGAGGAATCGTTGGAAGCCTTATTGCTGGCGAAGTCACAGTGCCCGGCGGTACCGGTTCCGCTGGTCACGCTGTCCCAAGCGCTCGCCGAGGCGCAGAGAAAGTTCGAAGCCTGCGAGTACGCGGATCTCAGCCGCGCGCTACCTCAATTGATCGCCACCGCACACGCGAGCAAGGACGCATCCGTCGGGCGGCTACAGGAAAGGATGTCCGCGGCACTCGCCAGCGCATACCTGCTCGGTTCGGAACTGGCGGTCAAACAACACCGTGATTGTGTCGCACGCCTCGCCGCCGATCGGTCACACTCGGCGGCGGAGTCGAGCGGCGACCCGTTGGTGATCGCCGCGAGTTCCCGGGCCGTCGCGATCGGAATGCGGCGGCATGCGCTCAGCGCTCCCGAGAAGATCGACAGAGACGCCGGTCTGAACGGTGCCATCACCATGCTCACCAGGACCGCTCTCGACCTGGGAGCCGATCAAGGCAGTCCGCCGGTTCGGCAACTCGCGTCCTATGGCTCGCTCTTGTGCACCGCGAGCTACTCGGCGGCGCAGAACGGGAACACCGCTCAGGCGGTCGCGCTCATCGAAGAAGCGGAAGATGCCGCACGGCGGTTGAAAGCCACTGGAAGCGGAATGGGCAACGCGCAATTCAGTGCGACCACCGTCGCCGTCTACCGCATCGGTGTGCACACCACTCTCGGTGACACCGCCCGAGCGCTGACCTATTTCGACTCCGTCGATCCACGGCGACTACCGAGTGCCGAGCGTCGCGCACGAGCGTTCCTGGACGGTGCGCGAGCCTGGAAGGACCACGGCGATGTCGAGCGCGCCACGGACGCGTTGAACCGTGCCCACGACTGTGCGCCTCAAGAGCTCAGCAGGCCATCGGTGCAGCGGCTCATCGCCGCCATGGTCGACGCACCCGGGCGTACTCCGGCCACCCTCTCGGCGCTCGTCCGTCGGACGTAAGCGTTCCGTCACACTTGGACGGGGATGACAGAGGCGGTTCGACACGTTGTACTGGGTGTCAACGACCGAAGGAGATCTACAGTGACGGAAAAGGCTGTTCTCGCGGGCGGCTGCTTCTGGGGCATGCAGGACCTGTTCCGCCGGCACCCCGGGGTCGTCTCCACCAGGGTCGGCTACACCGGCGGCGACGTGCCGAACGCGACCTACCGCAACCACGGCTCCCACGCCGAAGGCATCGAGATCGTCTTCGACCCGGCGCAGCTGACGTACCGGCAGATCCTGGAGTTCTTCTTCCAGATCCACAACCCGACGACCCTCAACCGCCAGGGCAACGACATCGGCACCAGCTACCGATCGGCGATCTTCTACACCGACGACAAGCAGAAGCAGGTCGCCGAACAGACGATCGCCGACGTCGACGCCTCCGGGAAATGGCCGGGCAAGGTGGTCACCGAGGTGACCCAGGCCGGTGACTTCTGGGAAGCCGAGCCGGAACACCAGGACTACCTGGAGCGCATCCCGAACGGCTACACCTGCCACTACGTGCGGCCGGAATGGCAGCTCGGGGAGCGCTGATCGTCGCGCTGCACGTCTCCTCCGTGCATGCGTACGAGGGCCGTCCCGCCTTGGGGGCGCGTCCTGATCCGTCCCCGGTCTCGCGCGACCATGTCGAGGTGCCGCGCGGGACTGGGGCTGGTGGGGGACCGGTACTTCAACCATCCCGCGCATCGTTCCGCCGCGGTCACGCTCTTCTCTTCTGCTGTCCCTGGCGATCCGCTGCTGGCCCGGCGGAACATCGTGCTCTCGGGCTTCGACGTGGACGCTCTGCCGCGGGGCTCGGTCGTGACTCTGGACTCCGGTGACGGCCCTGTGCGCTTCGAGGTCCACCGGCCCGCGAATCCGTGCGCCTGGATGGACGTCGTCTACCCTCGCGGAACTTTCGCCGCTCTGCGGGGCCGTGGCGGGAAGCGCTGCGTGCCGCTGGATGACGGCGTCTTACGCGTCGGTCCGGTAGAGATCTACTAGGCCCTTTTTGATCTGCTCCGGCGTCATGCTTTGCCGCTGGTAGACGTACTGGGCCGCCGCCAGGGGCGCGAGGAGCGCATCAGCCCTGAAGTGTGCGTCGGTCTTTGGATCGATCTCGCTCATCAGCGCGACCAGGTGACTGTGGTGCAGCCGGTACGCGCCGGTCACGAACCGCGCCATCGGCGTCTCCGTCTCCGCGACCATGAGCAGCTCGCCATGCGTCTCAAGCCTGTCGACGTACGCTTCCAGGAACGCCCTCAGCCTTTGGGGCGCGGGTGCCCCCGGCCCGAGTGGCGGCGACCCGCTGATGAACGCCTCCTGGAACTCGCGCTCGTTCTCGTCGAGCAGCGCCTGCGCCAACGCGCCCTTGTCCGGGAACCGGCGATACACCGTCCCGATCCCGACGCCCGCCTCCGCCGCGACCTCGTCCAACGCGAGCCCGTCGATCCCTTTGGCCGCAACGAGCTTGGCCGCCGCGCGGACGATCTTCTGCCGGTTGCGAGCCGCGTCCGCCCGCTCTGGAGTCCCGGCCCCTGCGATGGGAAGCACCCAGTGAGCCTAACCGGTGGACAAGTGGAACTTTCTCCAGTTAACTAAGTGGAAGAACTTCCACTTAAGGAGACCCGGATGTCCGTCGAACACTTCACGAGCGATGGCGCTTCGACCTGGTTCCAGCGGCTCGACCAGCAGATCTTCTTGGCCGACGTCCTCGCACAGGACAGCGGCGCGGCCATGTCCGTCGGCTTCGGTCGCTACGCCAAGGGCGAGAAGAACCCCTGGAAGATGACCTACGACGAGGCCCTCGTCATCACTTCGGGCGTTTTCACCGTCGAGGGCCCTTCGGGTTCAGTGACGGCTCGGGCCGGCGAGGCGATCTATCTACGTGCGGGAACGGAGCTCGTCTACGTGGCCGAGGAGGACACGGAACTCGTCTATGTCACCTATCCGCATTGGCTGGCCGCCACGGAGTCATCGGCCGAGGCGCATCGCCTCGACGACTTCCACGAGGCTGATTAAGGGATATCGAGTCATCTCGCCCTGCTCGACCGGCGCGGCGAAAGGCTCCTGGAGTGTGGATGCTTCCTTGCTCGATTCTGACGCTTTTCGAGGTGCAAGGGCACCTCTTCGGGGAAATCTGTTCCGTGCTGGACGATTAGTGCGGAAACCGCGTCTGCAAGCTTGGCTTGCGGCCACTCGATCGGTTACAACTTCGTGCTTGCCGCGGAGTTTTCCCTGCAGACGAGCGTCCACCTGCTCCACTACGGTTGTAAGGAGGTGTGTCGACGTGGGGATCGAGGTGACAGTGCATGCGGCCGGACGAGCCTCCCGCATATCACTTGATCGTGGTCGTCGACATCGAGCGATTCGGTAATCCCGACCGGAGTGACCTGCACCGGACGACCGCGCACAACGGTCTGCACACCGCGCTGCGAAGCGCGCTCCGCGCGTCAAGTATCGATCCCGACGGTTGCACCATCACGGACCGCGGCGATGGCGCTCTGATACTCATCCCCGGCACCACGCCCGGCAGTTGTCTGGTGGACCAGTGGCCCTCGCGGCTGAACGCGGAGCTTCTCCGCTACAACGCCGTCTGTGCTGAGCAGGCGCGAATCAGGCTTCGGATGTCATTGCACGGCGGCGATGCCCGCATGGCTGAAAACGGCATTGTCGGCAATGCGGTCAACTTCGCCTGCCGGCTCGTCGACACCGATCAGCTCCGCGAGGCGCTCAGAGAAGTGGACGACCTCATCGCGATCATTGTCTCGGGAACGTTCTACAGCGAGATCGTCGTGAACGAACCCGCCGCGCAACCGTCGCTCTACCGGGCCGTCACGGTTCGGGAGAAAGAAGTCGACACCACGGCGTGGATCCGATCCCCCGTCCCGCATCATCACCCTCCCAAGGGTGATGATGCGGCCGAGGGCGGGGAAACGGGGCGGCAGGACCCGTGGCTCGTCGACACGGTGGATCATGGCTCGCTATGGCCGCTGGTCCAGGCGATGCACCAGGTTCCTTTTCTCGCTGGAGCCGAGGGGCGGGACGTCTTGGTGCGGTTGCTCGGAGACGAGCTCCGGATCCGCCCGAACATACGTTCTTCCCAGCAGCCGATCGGGCATTTGCTGGACATAGCCGAGATGTGTGCCCGGCATCCCGACGGTCCGCGAGCACTGGTCGAAGTGCTGGAACGCGTCGAGCACGGCGAGAGCGTGGCTCGCGTTCGCTTCGCGGTTCACGAGATGTCGGTCCTGGAGTTGTGGCCACCGGAAGAGAGGAAGCGTCTCTTCGCACTGCTTTCCGGCGTTGTCGTGCCGGAGATCGCCCAGATCTACCAAAGCGTGGCGGGGATGACCGCCCCCAGACTCGAAGAGCAGACCACCTACCTCGACGTCTTCCGTAATTTGGAGCGGCTCAATGCCGATCCGTCGGGGATTCCAAAACCACTGCTTTTCGTCGAGCACGTGGCCACGAAGGTCAGGGCCGAGCTCGCGATCGAGCTGCGCCGGTGGTCCGACGACCAGGCGACTCGATTCGAGCTACGAACGGAACTCGAGCACGTTCGGCAAAACTTGCGCGACACGGTCGGCTTCTCGTCGCCGCCACCGAATCCCGAGGCATACCTCGTGATTCAGCTCCAGCGAGAGGGCCCGACAGGCGCGCAGTACCGGATGTCACACTGGCGTCAGCTCGACTTGTCCGAGGGATGGAAGCCGATCCGAGGGAAGGACGTCACCGTTCACCACGAGTCGCTGAAGCACCATGTGGCCGCATTGATCGAGAAGGTGGAGGCCGACTGGGCGCAGTACCAGCCGGATTTGCGGATCGAGTTCGTGCTCGACTACGAGAACCTCAGCCTCGATGTCGATCAATGGGCTTGGGAGACCGATCCGCTGATCCCCGAGCCCATCGGATGCCGCTATCTGGTCGCCGTGCGATCGAAGGAAAGAATGGCTTTCGTCAAGTACCACGGTGGCTGGCGGAAACGCTGGGCGGCACTGCGTGCGCAGACGGCGGCGTATGGCGCGATCCCGCCGTTGGCCTGCCGCAGGCATCGCTCGAACGGAGTGGACGGTTTGCGCGAGCTGATGTCGGACTTCAACAGAAAGCCGGAGTTGGTCGCATTGGTGCTCAATGAACCGCCGCAGGGCAGGCATGCGGGCGGTGACGAGGTCGCGGTGGGAGTCCGGGCGGGGGTGCCGGTCATCGTCTGGCATCGTTTCGAGCCACTCACCAGACGGCACGTGGACTCGGTGGAGGACTTGCTCCAGAACACCGATGACGAGCACCATCTGCTCGAACGTGCCCGACGAGCCAGGATCGTCGCGTTTCAGGAAGGTCCGGAAGGCGGACACTTCGGCGGCGGGCTGACGATGGTCTACGACGATCCGTCCCGGGTGGTCATACCCAGCCAGCCCGCGGCGCCCGAGGAGGCGCCAGCCTGATGGACGGCCTGAAATCACAGGATTGGCGCGTGTACCACGGCACGGGCGACGTCGCGCGGGAGCCGATCGCCAACCTGCCGGAACCGCCACCATGGCGTTTGTTCAAGGGCACGGGCACGGCCTCGCGTCCCGATGACGACGGCGGTGAGGGGGAGCGCCGGGTAGGGCGGCTGCTGAGCACACCGCGCACTCCGTATGCCAACGAGGTCGCCATGGTCAACTCGGCGATCTACCTGCGCAGGCCGCTGATCGTCACGGGCAATCCGGGTACTGGTAAGTCGTCGCTCGCGTATCTGATAGCGCGAGAGCTGGGCCTCGGGCCGATCCTGAGGTGGCCGGTGACCAGCCGTACGGTCCTCAAAGACGGCCTTTACGCCTACGACGCCATCGGCAGGGTCCAGGCAGCGGGCGGGCGTGCCGCCATGAACGGTGACGCGGCGGACATCGGCGAGTACATCCACCTCGGTCCGCTCGGCACGGCGTTGCTGCCTTATGACCTACCAAGGGTGCTGTTGATCGATGAGCTCGACAAGGGGGACATCGACCTGCCGAACGACCTCCTGAACGCACTGGAGGAGGGCGAGTACGCGATCACAGAGCTGGTCCGTTACGCCAGCAGACAGCCTGACGTCGAAGTCCTCACCGCCGACCGTGGCGGCAGCGCGGTCGTGCACGGCGGGGTCGTGCGCTGCCGTGAGTTTCCGATCATCGTCATCACCAGCAATGGGGAAAGGGAATTCCCGCCCGCCTTCCTGCGCCGCTGCCTCAGGCTCAACATCGAGCAGCCCGGGTTCGAGCAGCTGAGTGGCATGATCGCCGCCCATTTCGGGGCGCCGGAGGGGATCGATGCGCGCAGGCTCATCAGCGACTTTCTCGAACGCAGCAAAGAGGTCGGCGGACTCGCGTCCGACCAATTGCTCAACGCCGTCCACCTCGCCGTGCGGATGGCCACCTCCGGTGCCTACGAACCGGACGAGGAATGGGCAGATCTGTTGCAGGCCATCTGGCACCCGCTTTCCACGGAGACGGGATGAGCGGTCCACCACGCGACGAGCCGGTGGAGTCCCCGGCCGCGAATTCCGTTCAGTCCTTGGTTCTGCAGCATCTCGACCGGCTGGAGGATCCTTCCACGCCGCGGCGGGCCCGCGACCTGACGTTTCGTGAAATCCGTGATTCGCTCTGGCTGGCGAGCCGGTTGCGTCCGGCGTTGCCGGCCGAGAAACCACCCGACGGCCAGGTTGCGCCGCGTTCCCCGGATGCGCCACCGGAGGAACAGGACGAGAGACCGGACGAGGCCGCGGCGGAGCAACACCCGGAGCCCGCGGAGCCACCACCGGGGCCGGCGGTGAAACGCAAGGTCCCCCCACCCGAGGAGTGGGCACCAGGACCGGTCAGGACCGCCCGAGGGGCGCCGGTCGACACCGTCGGCGGTGGCACGCATCGCCAGGCGTGGCCCACGGCCCCCACACTGTCCGATGTCCGCCGGATCGCCCGCGCGTTGCGTCCACTGTCGCGGCGACAGTCGTCCCCATGGCGGCAGGAGCTGGACGAGGAAGCGACCGCCGAGCGGGCCGCGCAGGACGACGGAATGTGGCTCCCGCAATGGCGGGGCGCACCTTGGCGGCGGTACGAGATGGTCCTGGTCATCGACTCGGCACCTTCGATGGAGATCTGGCAGCAGACGATCCAGGAATTCCGCTCACTGCTGGCGCATCAGGGCGCGTTCCGTGACATCCGCACCTACCTGATCGACACCACCTTGCCGG
Organism: Amycolatopsis sp. w19; assembly: GCF_051373225.1. Taxonomy (NCBI): domain Bacteria; kingdom Bacillati; phylum Actinomycetota; class Actinomycetes; order Pseudonocardiales; family Pseudonocardiaceae; genus Amycolatopsis; species Amycolatopsis sp. w19. The sequence continues at coordinate 378,261 of NZ_JBPQFM010000003.1, forward strand.
AACTGGCCGAACGCCCCCTGCGAGCGGAGGGGTCGTCCGGGCTCAAAGCGCACTGGAATCAGCTCGTCGATCCGACCGGACGGCGGATCGTGCTGGTCCTCACGGATGCGATCGGCAAGGCGTGGCACAGCGGAGCCTTGGGAAAGGTGCTGTACAGGTGGGGTAAGACCATGCCGGTCGCCTTGGTGCAGACCATGGACCAGCGCCTCTGGTCGTGGAGCGGACTGCATACCCGCCGGACCGCGCTTTCCGCGCCGTTCCCCGGGGCGACGAACCATCAACTGCGTTCGATGCCGATGGGACGCGACATCGATCTCGATCGCGACGGTGCCGAGCGCGCTGTTCCGGTTCCGGTCCTCGGGCTCACCTCCGAATGGATCTCGGGCTGGGTTCGGCTACTGACCGCGCCGGGCTCGGAATGGGTGGAGACGACCGCGACCTTCGTGCACAAGCAGGAGACGATTCCGTTGCCTGCCGAGCCGGTGGAGTCGCTGACCGCCGAGAAAAGGGTCTTGCGCTTCCGCACCTTGGCGTCGGTGCAGGCGTTCCGGCTGGCCGCGCTACTCGCGGCGGCCCCGCTCAGCCTGCCGCTCATAAGGATCGTCCAGCGGGTGTTGTTGCCGAACTCGGGTAATTCCGAACTGGCTGAGGTAATGCTCGGCGGGCTGCTGAAAAAGCTGCCGGACAACGAGATCAAGCCAGGGCGTACGACGGTTTCCTATGACTTCATCGACGGCGTTCGCGAGGAGCTATTGGCCTGTGGTCAACGATCCGAGACCGCACAGGTCGCTCGTGTATTGAGTGCTTTCGCCGGCCATGAGAATTCTGCTTTGCGAAACTTCGCGGACGCACTGGAGGAGCCGGATGAGACCGAAGAGCCGGAGCCGACCGTCGAGGCGATCCCGCACTTGCGCGTACAAGCTGCAGTTCTTAGGGCACTAAGCGGACCTTATCATCGACGTGCTGGCAAGCTGCGGCGGACTCTCGGCCTGGAGCAGAAAATGGACATGAGTAAGATGTCGCCGTTCTCTGACCGTGATCCGGCAGAGGAGGAAAAAGTCAGGAGAACCATGGTGTCCACAAAGTCCCAGTCTCCGACCGAAACGCCGCAACATGAGTCAGGGCCTCACCTGGAGGCCGAAGGAGACGATGTGGTCGCCGCCCCTGGCAGCACATTAGCAAGTGATTATCGTACCGATGATACAGCAAGTGCCCCGCAGATCTGGGGCGAAGTGCCCCTTCGCAATCCGGACTTCGTCGGTCGGGAAGAGCTCCTCGAACAGCTGAAAGAAAGGCTGCTGGCCCCCGGGGCCAAGGCCGCGGTCCTGCCGGAAGCACTGCATGGAATGGGCGGTGTCGGCAAGTCTCAGACGGTGGTCGAATACATATATCGGCACGCCGCGGAGTACGACTTCGTCTGGTGGATCTCCGCGGAGCACCAGTCGCAGATCAACCGGAGCTTCGTGGAGATGGCCCAGCGCCTGGGCATTCCCGCGGCGGGTTCCGCAGAAACCGCCGTGCCCGCCGTACTCGAAGCGCTGCGCCGAGGGCATCCGCACGCTCGGTGGATCCTGGTGTTCGACAACGCCGACCGTCCGGACGACGTCCGGAAGTTCTTCCCGGTCGGCTCCGGGCATGTCGTGGTCACTTCCCGGAACTCCGACTGGGGCGGGTTCGCCAGGCCGGTCGAGGTCGACCTGTTCACCCGGGCGGAGAGCATCGAACTGCTGCATCTACGTGGTGGCGATCTGGACGAGAGCGACGCGGACCGGCTGGCCGCAGCGCTCGGCGACCTGCCGCTGGCCATCGAACAGGCGGCGGCGTGGCGTTCGCAGACGGGTATGCAGGTCCCCGAATATCTCGAGTTGCTCGAACAGAACAGGTCCGAGCTGCTCAGCGCCGGAAGCACGAGCGACTACCAGCTCCCCGTCGCCGCCGCGTGGAACGTGCCGCTGAACAAACTGGACGCCGAACACAAGGCGTCGCTGCAATTGCTCCAGGTCTGCGCGTTCTTCGGACCGGAGCCGATCTCCCGGAAGCTGTTCATCGGTATCCGGGACGCTCCCGTGCCGAAGGTGCTGGGCGAGGCATTGCGTGACCCGATCAAGCTCAACCGGGCGATCCGGGAGATCAGCAGGTATTCGCTGGCCAAGATCGACCACCGCAGCAACAGCCTGCAACTGCACCGGCTGGTGCAGACGGTCCTGAAGAACCGGCTGCAGCCCCAGGAACAGGACGACATGCGCCACGCCGTCCACTTCCTTTTGGTCAGCGGCGATCCCGGTGACCCCGACACGGCCGAGAACTGGCGGCGTTATGCCGAACTGTTGCCGCACGCGACGATTTCGCGGGCGGTCGAGTGCAACGACCGCTGGGTCCGGGCGCTCATCCACAACCTCGTCCGGTACCTGATCAACAGTGGTGACTTCGAGGGCGCACGAGACCTGGCCCAGCAGGCCATGAACTCGTGGCAGCGCACGATCGGCGCACAAGAGATCGACACGCTGGAGATCACCCGGCGCTGCGGTATCGCCCTGCGCAGGCTGGGGCGGATCGAAGAAGCGCTCGAGCTGAACAGGCAGACGCTCGAGTCGATGCGCGCGAGCTTCGGTGACGACCACGAGATCCTGCTCGGCATGCTGGACACGGTCGCGGCCGATCGTCGTTCGCAGGGCGAGTTCGCCGAAGAGTTGGCGATGCAACAGCAGGTCTACGACCGTGCGAGGGAACTGCTCGGGCCTGACGATCCGACGACCCTGGTCTACGCGTTCAACCTCGGAGGTTGTCTTCGCCTCATGGGTGACTTCAAGGGCGCTCTGGCGTTGGACGAGGACACTTTGCGAAGGCGGATGGCGGTGCTCGGCCCGGACCACTCGCAGACGTTCGGATCGCGTAATGCTTTGGCGATGGATCAGCGTGAAGTGGGCAAGTATCTCGACGCGGCGCGGATTCAGGAGAAGACCCTGGTTAGGCAGCGCGAGATCTTCGGCAATGATCATCCACGTACCCTCGGTGCCATCCGCAACCTGGCGATTTCGTTGAGAAAAGGCGGCAGGCACCAGGATGCCCGCCGTCACGCCGACGAATGCCTGGTGCAGTACAGGTCCCGATACGGCGACGAGAACGTCGACACCGCGACAGCGATGATGACGCTCTCCGCCGATCTCAGGGTGCTCGGTGAGCTCGACAGCTCACTGGAATTGGCGACGACTGCCTACCGGGTACTCGTCAAGATCAGGAAGGACATGCATCCTTATGCCCTGATCGCCGCCACGAACCTCGCGGTGACCTGCCGGCTCCGCGGTGACCTGGAGCGAGCCAAGGAACTGGACGAACTGGCGTTCAAACGCCTGCGTGAGATCTTCGACCGGGACCACCCGTTCACCTTGGTGGCCGCGACCAACCTGGCCAGTGATCTGGCCGCGATGGGTGACTTCAGCGCGGCCAAGGAACTCGACGAGGACACGATCGAGCGTTCGGCCCGGGTCCTGGGCGAAGACCATCCGTCGACCCTTGCGGCGATGCTGAACCTGGCGCTGGATCTGGCGGGACTGGGTGCGGAGTCGGAGTCCCAGCTCCTGCACAGCAAGACGGTGGCGTCCTTCCGGCGCACCCTCGGACCCGACCATCCGGCGACCGTCGCAGCGACGAAACTGGCTCGAGCCAACTGCGACACCGACACCATGCAGCTCTGATCGGTACGGGTGCCTCAGCTGGGCGTGCCCAGGTGCCGGAGGGAAGTGTGGGCGGCGGGCGGTCCGGTGCGGTCGAACCACGCCGCGAGATCGAGTGGGTTCGGCGCCGCGTCGGCGTCGGCGTTCAACCGATGCCAGGTCGCACGCACCAGCTCAGGGATACGGAGCAACGAAGAGGAGCGTGTACTAAGGGCGAGCCCTGCCCATGCCGTGACATCGGTCGGTACTTCGGTGATGCGGTCCAGGTAGCCGTTCGTGGCCAAGTCGTGTTCGCCGCGGGCGAGCGCGGTGTCGGGCCCATACTGTGGCAGGCGTTCGAATCGCTGCGGTTCGAACGAATGTGCTTTCAGCAACGTGGCACGCGCGAACGGTCTGCCTGGCCGGGGGAGCACCATCTCGCCGGAGTGGTCGATGACGGCCGGCGCACCGGCGAGCCAGTCGTCGGCGAGACGATTGACCGCGTCATCGGCGGGCCGCACGTGCCTCAACCGCCAGATCGCGTAGTGGTCCGAAGTGAGGTCGTCGATCAAGGCCGCGATGTCCGGTGGGAGGTCCGCGGGTGCGCTGGCCACGAGCCGCGCGGCGACGCCGGAGACCAGCTCACGTCCGAGATCCGTCAGCCCCGGATGGACGTACACGGCGTCGACCACGCGGCCGAGCTGGTCGGCGCGGTAGCCCGCTCTGAAGTCTGCTTGGCGGCGTTCGGCCTGAGTCACGAGTGGCCGCTGAACGCGCCAGAACTCGACGACACTCACGAACGCGTATAGCCCGTGCAAGAGCGCGGCGAGTGGTCGGGGTTCGTCCCGCCAAGGTGCGTACAGCAGTGCCGACTTCATCTCCGGCTTGCACAGCACGACCAGATCCAAGACTGCGTTGATCTTGGAATGCTGCAACTCGTGTATGAGCGCTTCCGCGCATTCCGTCGCCGAAGGCTTGGGGGACATCGCGATGCCGCCGAACGCGGAGGACGACGACGCCGCGAAGACACCCAGTTCCGCCGGCAGCGGGACCAGTGTGGTCAGCCCGGCCGCCAGCTCTTCGGCCTCGCCGGGGTGCCACCGGGTCAGCAGGTCCCACGCCTCGTCGAGCTGCTTCGTCCAGCTCGCGTGTTCGTCCTCGGCGAGCCGGCCGGCGGGCTCGGGGGCGCCGAAAGTCCGATAGGGGTCCAGGACGTCGATCGTCGTCTCGAGTAGCGCTCCTCGGGCAGTGGATCGGTGTCGCACCAACGGTTCGAGGTCCGAGGTGGTCACGGTGCCGCCGCACGCGGTGACGCTGACGCCGGAAGGTGCGACCGTGACATCGGCGTGTCCCACGGGGAACTGCGTCGGCAAGCGGAAAATGCCGACCGACGGCAGGCACACCGCGCCATGCACCACCGGCACCGGCAGCGTGCAGCTCACTTCGCACCGGATCGCCGCCGCGGCCGCGACCGCGTGGAACCAGCCGACGTCCAGCTGGATCGATGTGCTGTCGGGTGGGCGGCCGAGGGTCTGTCGTAACGCGCGATTGAGCCATACGCCGATCGACGGCAGCATCAACACCTGCTCGACGGCTGCGGGATCATGGCGGTCGGACTCGGCGAGCACCGTCCACGCGCGTTCGATGTTCGAGAACGGGCCGAGCCTGCCGCGGACGGCGGGCGCGGCTTCCAGCAGCGCGCGCAACCTCAGCTTGCGCAGGCTGTACTGTCCCGCCTTCAGGACAGCCAGACTCGCCGGCGAAACAGTCCCCGAACAAAGCTCAGCGAAAACCTCACTTCGCAGCTGGAATGAACTGGGTTCCATCACGCTGCCCCTGGATGGACTCGACGCATTCACCATTACGGACCCGGAAAATCAATTCCTGGACAGCGTCGTCGATCATCGATCCTCGCAGGACACCGAGTTCGTGCAGTGGAGTCGAAGAAAGATCCACTACGTCCGTGGCGAGGTGTGCTGAGATCGATGTCGTCATGGTGACGCCCTCCCATGCAGTCGGTGCACTACATCATGCCCGACCATCCGTAGCTGTGGGAAATCGGAGAGTGGCGCCCGAAGTGCGCCGCCGTCTGCATCGGCGTGAAGGTGCTGGTGCCCGAGTCGCGGGGCCGATCGTGTTCATGTGCGCCGGGAATCGGAAAGCCGATGATTCTTCGGTGTCGTCTACGACTTTCGTAGAATTCGAGTCGAAAAGGGAGGGCACCTTGTCGCGTTGTGTCTTGCGGCGAGGTGATCGAGAGCCTCGGCTGGGCTCCATCGCAGGAAGTGGCCCGCCTCGACTTGAGTGTGCCCCCGGCAGGATTCGAACCTGCGACACCCGCTTTAGGAGAGCGGTGCTCTATCCCCTGAGCTACGAGGGCATGTACTGCCAGGCGCAGCCTACCGGGTGACGCGAGTCGCCCGAGCGCGAGGTCGCAAGTCACACCCGGGCGGACCAAGCGGCCGGCCCCGAATGCCCCGAACGGCGGTTGCGCGCCAGGTGCCCCAAGATCGGAGGCCGGGCAGCGACACTGGCCGTCCAGTGACACTCGACCTGCGGATCCGCCCAGGAGCAGCGACACTCGATCCAGGCAAAACAGGGTCTGAATCGAGCGCTAGATCGACACAGATGACCCGTGCGGGTCACTCGGACGTGTCTGGTTTCGAAACCCTGAACAACAGTAGGTAATCTTCGTTAACGGGACGCGAGACGCCGCTCCCCCGGCTGCCGGAGGGCTTCGTTGATCAAGCTCATGTTCGCCGACGACGAGGAACTGGTCCGTTCGGGCCTGCGTGCCATGATGTCGGGCGCTGCCGATATCGAGATCGTGGGCGAGGCGAGCGACGGGAGATCAGCGGTCGAGGTCGCCCGGAGGTACCACCCCGACGTCGCGCTGCTCGACATCAAGATGCGGGCGCCTGACGACGGCATTCGCGCGCTGAGGGCGATTTTGGCCCTGCCGGATCCGCCGACCGTGGCCATGTTGACCACGTTCGACATCGACGACTACGTCAGTCTCGCGCTCAGGCTCGGGGCCAACGGCTTCCTCCTCAAGGACATCGACCCGGCGGCGCTGCTCAGGGCCGTCCGCGACCTCGCGAGGGGTGGCGCGGTGCTCGACCCTGGAGTCGCGGCGCGCATGGTGCAGTCGCATCGGGACGAGCAGCGGGCCGCGCAGCCGGCGCGCAAGCTGCTCGCGTCGTTGTCCGAGCGGGAGCGTGAGGTCGTCGGGCTGATCGGGCAGGGGCTGTCCAACGCCGAGATCGGCGGCCGCCTGCATCTGTCCGAGGCCACGGTCAAGGGCTACGTCTCGGCGGTCCTGTCCAAGATCGGCGCGGCGAACCGGGTGCAGGCCGCGCTGCTGGCCTACCGCGGTGGCCTGCTCGACCAGTAATGATCCTCACCGCCCTCGAGTTCCTCGGCTTGATCGCGTTCGCCGCTTCGGGGGCGCTCGCGGCGGTGCGGTCCAGGTTGGACGTCTTCGGAGTCGTGGTCGTCGGGTTGACGACCGCGCTCGGCGGCGGGGTCATCCGCGACGTCCTGCTCGGGATCACGCCGCCCACCACCCTGCGGACCTGGCCTTATCTCGCGGTCTGCGGCGGGACGGCGCTGATCGTGTTCGTCTTCCATCCGCAGATCGCGAAGCTGCGGCGTGCCGTGCTCCTCGCCGACGCGCTCGGGCTCGGGGTGTTCGCGACGGCGGGGACCACCATCGCGTTGAACGCGGGCGCCACTCCCTACGCGGCGTGCCTGATCGGCATGACGACGGGTATCGGTGGCGGTGCGGTGCGTGACCTCCTGTTGCGGGAAATCCCGCTCGTGCTGCGGAAGGAGATCTACGCGGTCGCGGCGCTCGCGGGAGCCGTGCTCGTCGTGATCGGTCACGCTCTGCGACTGCCGCCGGGGCTGGTGACGGTGGTAGCAGCCGCCGCCGTCGTGGGGGTCCGGATGCTCGCTTTGTGGCGCAGATGGAACGCACCCGTTGCAAAGGGGCCCGAGACCGGCTGAAACGTCTTCTGGACTGCCGGATTTCCTTTGTTGGTTCTGTGTGTGTTCTTAGGCGAGTCTCAGCACTCTGCGTAAGACTGTCGCCATGCGCATCCTCGTAGTGGACGACGACAGGGCCGTCCGTGAATCACTCAGGCGATCCCTTGAGTTCAACGGGTACCAGGTGGAACTGGCCGGGGACGGCGCGCAGGCCCTGGAAGCGATCATCGCCAACAGACCGGACGCGATGGTCCTCGACGTGATGATGCCGCGGCTCGACGGCCTGGAGGTCGCCCGACGCCTGCGAAGCACCGGTGACGACCTGCCGATTCTCGTGCTGACCGCGCGGGACACCGTTTCCGACCGAGTGTCCGGCCTCGATGCCGGGGCCGACGACTACCTGCCGAAGCCCTTCGCGCTCGAAGAGCTGCTCGCGCGCCTTCGCGCGCTTCTGCGCCGGGCGATCCCGGATCCGCAGGCAGGCCAGAACGCCGAGGTCCTCTCGTTCGCGGACCTCACCTTGGACCCGGGGACGCGCGAGGTACGCCGCGCCGGGCGGGAGATCAGTCTCACCAGGACCGAATTCGCCCTGCTGGAGCTGTTCCTCTCCTACCCGAAGCACGTGCTGACCCGCAGCCGGATCCTGGAGGAAGTATGGGGATACGACTTCCCGACGTCGGGCAACGCGCTGGAGGTCTACGTCGGCTATTTGCGCCGAAAGACCGAGGCTGGGAACGAACCGAGGCTGATCCACACGGTGCGGGGAGTGGGCTACGTGCTGAGGGAAACCCCGCCGTGACCGAGCCGGTCCCGGTCGTCGACGTGTCCGAAAAGGATCCGCGCGGCGACCGCTGGGGCACGCGGCGCTTCTCGCTCCGCGGCCGGGTGACGCTGCTCGCGGCCGCGTCGGTGGCGGGCGCGGTGGCGCTGGTGTCCCTCGGCGCGTATCTCGTCGTGCGCGACAACCTCTACCAGCAGGTGGACGACAACCTGCTCGCCCGCGCGCAGGCCGCGGTCGATTCGCCGCAGGTGCAGACCGAACTGCAGCAGGTCCCCGGCGCCTTCCTGGCCAGCGCGGACCTGCAGATCGGCCAGCTGACGGTGGGGCAGAAGGTCCGGCTGACCTATCCGCAGTCCGGCAGCCGCCCGCCGTACGGCGACGACGAGATCGCCGTCGCCTCCGGGGACAAGGCGTTCTCCCTGCGCACCGACCCGAAGACCGACAGCCGGGTCGTCGCCCTCCCGCAGGGCGCCGGCCAGGCGATGGTGCTCGCCCAGTCGCTCGGCCCGACCAAGCGCACCCTGAACGAGCTTTCCGTGGTCCTGTTCCTGATCGGCGGCGCCGGGATCCTGGTCGCCGCGGCCGCGGGAACGGCGGTCGCGAGAGCGGGACTGAGGCCGGTCGACCGGCTCACGTCGGCGGCGGAACGCGTCGCCACCACGGGTGACCTGCGGCCGATCCCGGTCAGCGGCGACGACGAACTCGCCCGCCTCACCCAGAGTTTCAACACGATGCTGGGCACGGTCGCCGAATCGCAGGAACGCCAACGGCAACTCGTCGCCGACGCCGGCCACGAGCTGCGCACACCGCTGACGTCGTTGCGCACGAACCTGGAGCTGCTCCTGTCCGCGAGCAGGCCGGGTGCGCGGACGCTGTCCGACGAGGACCGCAGCGACATCGAGGCCGACATCCGCGGCCAGCTCGACGAGCTGACCCAGCTGATCGGCGACCTCGTCGAACTCGCGCGCCAGGACGAGCCGCGGATCGAGCACGAGCGGGTCGAGATGGTCGACGTCGTCGAGCGCGCGCTGGACCGGGCACGCCGCCGCGCGGGCGAGATCGAGTTCGACGTCTCGCTCCAGCCGTGGGTGCTGACCGGCGACACCAGCGCGCTGGAACGCGCGGTGCTGAACCTGCTGGACAACGCGGTGAAGTTCTCGCCGGAAGGGTCGACCGTCGGGGTCCGGCTGTACCCGGTCGGCGACGGCACGGCGGTACTCGAAGTCGAGGACTCCGGGCCGGGGATCGCCGACGAGGATCTGCCGAAGGTGTTCGACCGCTTCTATCGCTCGTCGGAGGCGCGGACGCTGCCCGGTTCCGGGCTCGGCCTCGCGATCGTCCAGCACGCGGCGCAGCGGCACGGCGGTGACGTCTACGCGGGCCGCGCGTCCACCGGCGGCGCGCTGATGACCTTGCGGCTCCCGGGAGCCCCGGCCTGATGGGTGACTACGACAAGGGCCTCGAACTGCTCCGGCTTCTCGGCGGCGTCGAGAACCCCGCGGTGCTGGAGCTGTTCGACGCCGTCGGGGCGACGGACTACGGCAGGGAAGCGGTCGCCTTCGTCTACGGCGGTGTCTACCAGCGGCCGGGGCTTTCGCCGGCACAGCGGCAAGTGATCACCGTCGCGGCGCTGGAGACCTTGGGATACGCGGAGGCGCAGCTTCGGTTCCATCGCGACGCCGTGGCGAACGTCGGCGGTGACCTGGCGCAGGACGACGAACCGACCAGGCGGCTCAAACGGATCGCGGTGTACACGGCGAAGGGCGGCGTGGCGCCGGAGCTGGCCGACGTCCTCCAGGAAGCGAAGGACGCGGGGGAGCTCCGGGAGGCCGTCGAGGCGATCCTCCATCTCGCCGTCTACGTGGGCTTCCCCGCCGCGCTCAACGCGCTCGCCATTACTCTGACGGGTGATGAGCACCGAGAACGAGCCTGAGCTGCCGCCCCGCCGTCTGCTGTGGACACTGCTGGTGGCCGCGGTGCTGCTGGCCGCGGACCAGCTGACCAAATGGTGGGCCGTCGACGCCCTCACCGACCACGCGCCGATCCCGGTGATCGGCGACTTCATCCGGTTCCGGCTGCTCTACAACCCGGGCGCGGCGTTCTCGCTGGGCGCGAACTCCACCTGGATCTTCGCGATCCTGGCCGCGGCCGCGGTGGTAGCGCTGCTGTGGATCTCCCGCAAGGTCCGTTCGGCGGGCTGGGCGATTTCGCTTGGGCTGCTGCTCGGCGGCGCGACGACCCATCTGGGAGACCGCCTGTTCCGCGAGCCCGGCTTCGCGCGCGGTCACGTCGTCGACTTCATCGACTACAACGGCTGGTTCGTCGGGAACGTCGCCGACATCGCGCTGTTCTTCGGCGCGGTCTCGCTTTTCGTGCTGAGCTTCCGCGGCGTCCCGATCGAAGGCGTCAAGGAGACGGCGGAGGAGTAACGAGGCAGAACTCGTTCCCCTCAGGATCCGCGAGCACGACCAGTCCGTCTTCGGGGTGCGCGAGTACGCGCGCGCCCAACGCGACAAGCCGTTCGATGTCGTCTCCGGTCAGGTCCAGATGCACGCGGTTCTTGACGACCTTCGATTCCGGCACCAGGTTGAAGAAGAGCCGCGGTCCCGATGCCGCTTCGACCAGGATCGAAGGATCCTCTTCGGGGCCGGACAACCCCAGCGACCGAAGGCGATCAAGCTCCTCTTCGTCATAGGGTGCGACTTCGTAGCCGTCGAGCGCGGCCGCCCAGAAGCGGGCGAGCGAAGCCGGATGCCGGCAGTCGAAGACGACGTCGCGAAGCCTGGCCATGGCCTCATGGTGGCAGGCGGCTCGGCTCGTCGCGCCATGTTTGATCGTGTAGGATTTTGTGTAGTTGATCCAATGTAGCTATCGGAGGCTCCGTGCTCGCGCGGCAACGACAGGCGGTGATCCTCGAGGAGGCGCGCCGGACCGGGGCGGTCCGGGTCAGCGATCTCGTCGTGAGGCTCGGCGTTTCCGATATGACGGTGCGCCGCGACCTCGACGTGCTCGCGAGCCGGGGCCTGGTCGAAAAGGTCTACGGCGGCGCCACCTCCATCGTCGGCAAGAGCACCGACGAACCCGGTTTCGAGGCCAAATCCGTGCGCCAGCGCGCGCAGAAGGAGGCCATCGCCGCCCTCGCCGCCGGGCTGGTCCGGCCGGGCACCGCGATCGGTATCTCCGCCGGCACCACCACTTGGACCCTGGCCAGGGCGCTCGACGAGGTCCCCGGCCTGACGATCGTCACGAACTCCATCCAGGTCGCCGACGTGCTGCGCGGCGCGAACCAGCCGGATCGCACGGTCGTCCTCACCGGCGGCGTCCGCACCCCGTCGGACGCGCTGGTCGGGCCGGTCGCCGTGCAGAGCCTGCGGTCGCTGCACCTGGACGTCGTCTTCCTCGGCGTGCACGGGATGGCCGACGGCCCCGGGTTCACCACGCCGAACCTCACCGAATCCGAGACCGACCGCGCGCTGGTCGAGGCGGGCCGCAAGCTGGTCGTGCTGGCCGACCACACCAAATGGGGCATCGTCGGGATCTCCACCATCGCCGGGCTCGAAGAGGCCGACGTCGTCGTCTCGGACGACGGTTTGTCCGACAACGCAAGGGAAACGCTCACCGAGCAGGCGGGTGAGCTGATGATCGCCGAAACGGCGGAGACGGCTGAGGCTGAAGAAGCGTGAAGCGCACGGTTAGGCACCTGGCCGACGGCCGGGAGATCATCTATTTCGACGCACCGGGCGCGCCCGAACGCACCGCCGAGGACACGCGTGACCTGCCCCAGGTCGCCGCCGCGTCGGAGATCCGGCGTGACCCGCTGACCGGCGAATGGGTCGCGATGGCCGCGCACCGGCAGACACGCACCTACAAGCCGCCCGCCGACCTGTGCCCGTTGTGCCCAACCAAACCCGGGAAACCCAGTGAGATCCCGGAGCCGGACTACGACGTCGCGGTGTTCGAGAACCGGTTCCCTTCCTTCGCCCGCAACGTCCTCGGTGATTCGTCCACAGTGGATGGAGCGGGGCTGGTGCCGGTCGCGCCGGGTGTCGGCCGCTGCGAGGTCGTCTGCTTCACCAGCGACCACGACGGTTCTTTCGCCGGGCTGACGGCGAAACAGGTCCGCGCGGTCGTCGACGCCTGGGCCGACCGCACCGCCGAACTGTCCGCGATGGACGGTGTCGAGCAGGTCTTCCCGTTCGAGAACCGCGGCGAAGAGATCGGCGTGACCCTGCACCATCCGCACGGTCAGATCTACGGCTACCCGTTCGTCACGCCGAAGACCGAGCGCCTGCTGGAGGTCGCCCGCGCCTACGAGGCGGAGCACGGCCGTCCGGTGATGGGGGACGTCCTGGCCGCCGAGCGGGCGTCCGGGGAGCGGGTCGTGGTCGCGGGCGAGCACTGGACGGCGTTCGTACCGCCCGCCGCGCGCTGGCCCGTGCAGGTCCAGATCGTGCCGCATCGCCAGGTGCCCGACATCCCCGCGCTTTCCGACGCCGAACGTGACGACTTCGCCGACGTCTACCTCGAAGTCCTCCGCCGCTGCGACGGTCTCTACGACCGGCCGCTGCCCTACATCGCGGCCTGGAACCAGGCGCCCGCCAAACGTGACCGCGAACTCGGCTGGCTGTACCTGGAGGTCTTCTCGGTCCTGCGGTCCAAGGACAAGCTGAAGTACCTGGCGGGTTCGGAGTCCGGGATGGCCGTGTGGATCAACGACGCCACCCCCGAGCAGATCGCGGACAGGCTGCGCGCCACCCGCTGACAGGGCCATACTCATGTGCGATGCACAGCTTTGGCTCAGGAACTTCTCAGGACCATCCCGCAAGGTGAAGACATGACCGAGAACGACGCCGAGAAGGCGCGGCCCGCCGGCGATCGGCCGGACGCGGAGCAGAGCGCGAACTGGGCGGCTCAGCCCGCGCCGCAGCAGCCCGACGCGACCGGCCTCGGCGGCCATGCCACTCCGCACACCGGAGCGCAGCAGGCCTACCCCGCGGAGCAGCAGCAGTACAACCCGTGGTCGCCTCAAGCCCAGGCCCAGCAGACTCAGACCCAGGAACACCAGGCCCAGGGCCAGTACACCCAGGGTCACCAGATCCCCGGCCAGCAGACGCCGTTCACCCAGCCGGGTCCGTCCGTCTACGCGGTCCCGCAGCAGCGCCAGGCGCAGAAGTCCACCTCGGGCAAGCTGCTCGCCGGTGTCGCGGCGATCGCGCTCGTCGTCGGCGGCGTCGCGGGCGGCACGGTCGGCTACCTGACCGGTGACGGGTCCGGCGGTTCCGCGGTGAACGCGCTCGACGCGCCGAAGCCCGCCCAGCAGACGGGCAACCTGCCCGCCGGTTCGGTCGAATCCGTGGCGCAGAAGCTGTCGCCGAGCGTGGTCGAGCTGCAGGTCTCCGGCCGCTCGGGTGCGGGCGAGGGCTCCGGCTTCGTGCTCAGCACCGACGGTTACGTGCTGACCAACAACCACGTCGTCGAGGTCGCCGCCGGTGGCGGGCAGATCCAGGCGGTGTTCCAGGACGGCAAGAAGGGCACGGCGACCGTCGTCGGCCGCGACCCCACGACGGATATCGCCGTGGTGAAGGTCAGCGGCGTCAGCGGCCTGACCCCGGTGGAGCTCGGCCGGTCCGACGACCTGCGGGTCGGGCAGCCGGTGGTCGCGATCGGTTCGCCGTTCGAGCTGACGGGCACGGTCACGTCGGGCATCGTCAGCGCGCTGAACCGGCCGGTGAGCGCCGGTGGCAACGGCGACCAGACCACGGTCATGTCGGCGGTGCAGACCGACGCGGCGATCAACCCCGGCAACTCGGGCGGCCCGCTCGCGAACATGGCGGGCCAGGTCATCGGCATCAACTCGGCGATCTACAGCCCGAAGTCCGCGCAGGGCCAGGGCGGCGAGAGCGGCGGCAACGTCGGCATCGGTTTCGCGATCCCGATCGACCAGGCGCGCCGCACGGCCGACGACATCATCAACACCGGCCAGGCGACGCAGACCTTCATCGGCGCGCGAGTGCAGACGGCGCCGACCGGTGGGGCGCAGCTCGGTGAGATCACGCCGGGCAGCCCCGCGGAGAAGGCGGGCCTCAAATCCGGCGACGTCGTGACGAAGCTGGACGACCGGTCGATCCCCAACGCGGACGCGCTCGTCGCCGAGATCCGCACCAGGGCGCCGAACGACAAGGTGAAGTTCACCCTCAGCGGTGACAAGGTCATCGAGGTGACCCTCGGCGGCCAGCCCGTCACGCCGAACTAGAGACGCTCGGCCGCAGTGCGCGGCCGAGACCAGCTCCGGCTCGAACCCCCAGCGGGCCGGACCTCGGAGGCCACGTGCGACCGGCTGCCAATCCCGGTCGCGCGTGGCCCCTTTTAATGCGTCTTCCGCCTGAAGAACACGGCCACGAGCACGCCGAGCCAGACGACCGCCAGGGTGACGAGCAGGCCCGTGACGGTGTCGGCGTCGTGCAGGCCCGGATTCCGAGCGCCGCCGAAAGGCCGCCACAGCAACGGGAACGCGAGCAGCGTCAGGACACCGGTGAGCACCGCGCCCGTCTTCACCGGGGTCTTCCAGCGGTCCGGGAGGAACCTGCTCAGCGCGAAACCCACGGCGCCGACCAGCGGCGCGATCAGCAGGTCGTGGACAAGAGGACCGCCGGCGAGCCAGCCGAGCGTCCCGAAGACGTCCGGGCGCAGAGGGAACGCGTACTCGGAGAACAGCACCGCGCCCCACGCGAGCGCGGCGAGACCGGGCAGGAACAGCAGCGACCGCAACGTCTTCACAGCGTCTCCAAGCGGGTGACCCATTTCGTCTGCAGGACACCGGGCCGGTTCGGGGCGATGATCCGGCACGGGAAGCCGTGGTCGGCGTCGAGCACCTCGCCGTTGAGTTCCAGCGCCAGCAGGGTGAGTTCGTCCGCGGTGTGCTCGCCGGGGAGATCGCTGATCCCGTACGGCCCGGCCTTCTCCAGCGAGAACACGCGGACCGGTGTCCCCGGCGTACTTCCGGCGTGCCGCAACAACTCCGGCAGCGAGACCCCGCTCCAGTGGGCGGACTCGCTCCAGCCCTCGACGCACGCGATCGGCAGTTCGGCCGAAGTCCTCGGCAGCGCGCGGAGTTCCTCCAGCGAATAGGTTTTCGTGCCGCTCGGGGTCACCACCGAGAGCCGCCAGTCCGGGTCTTTCGCCGCATCCAGGACACCGGCCGCCACGGCGGTCCGGTTCACCGGCAACCCCTGCGGGCCTTTGCCGCTCCGCCACGACAGCCCGGAAACGGTGCGCAGCAGAGGAACCGTCGCTCCGGCGGTCGCCACGACCGCGACCCCCGCGGCCAGCCAGGTCGTGCGGAGGAAGGCGCGCCGCGAGGGTTCGGGCTTCGTCGTGAGCGAGCGGCGGACAATGGGGAGCTTCACCGCGATGTGCACCAGGATCGAGCCGATCGCCACCCACGCGACCGCGTAGTGCAGCTGCGGGAAGTAGAAGTTCCACGGATAGTTCTGCGCGACGTTGAACAGGCCGGTGACGAGTTCGAAGAACGCGGCCGCGGAGAGCACGAGGATCGACAGACGTTCGAGCGCGTGCGGCAGCGAACGGATCACCGGGCGTTCGAAGAGTTTCGGGTAGACGCTCCAGAGTTTGGCCAGCAGCAAGGGAATCGACGCGATCCCGGAGATCATGTGCGTGCCCTGCGTGACCCGGTACAGCCAGACCGGACGGCTCGGCCAGCCGAACCACGGCGGTGGATGCTGGATGAGATGACTGATGAGGCCGGTGACGAAGCACAGGGTGAACGTGACGGCGAGGGCGAGCCCGATCCGGGACGTCACGCGCTCCGAAGGCGTGTTCATGCTTTCTCCAGACAGGCGAACCAGCGGTGGCCGTGGCTGGTGGACCAGGCGACGCGGAACGCGGTACGGGCGGCGAGGTCCGCGATCGCTTCGACCCCGACCCACGCCCAGGTGAACCAGGCGCCGTCGTCGGGGCGCAGGCGGACCCGGTCCTGGCGGAGGCCGCGGCCGGGCGGGTCGAGTTCGACGAGCACCGTCCCGCCGGTGGTGATCAGTTCCGCCATCCGCGTCAGGAGGCGGTGCGGATCGCCGCCGATGCCGATGTTCCCGTCGGCGAGCAGGACATGCCGCCAGCGTCCTTCGCCGGGGAGCCGGTCGAAGACGTCGCGGTGGAGCGCGGCGGCGCCCCGGTCGTGGGTGAGCCGCACGGCGGTGGCGGAGATGTCGACGCCGAGCGAGGCGACGCCGCGTTCGGACAGCGCGGCGGTGAGCCTGCCGGGGCCGCAGCCGACGTCGAGGGTCGGGCCGTCACAGGCGTCGAGGAGGACTTCGTCGCCTTCGCAGGGGATGGCCGTCCAGCGGTCCACCGGCAGGTCGACGCGTTCGCCGGTCGCCAGCTCCAGCCAGCAGCGGTGGCCGAGCAGGCCGCGGTCGAAGGCGGTCACCGGACTTCGGCCACCGCTCGGGCGAACCGGCCGTGCGGTGCCGCCTCGGCGACACGTCGTGCGTCCGCGATCGTGTCCACATCGGACAGTTTGGGTAGCTGCCCGGGGTGCAGCCCCACGTCCGCCAGTGCGCGCAGGGTCTGCCGTCCGGTGTCGTCACGCGACATCGGTACCCCGGCGAGAGCCTTGGCGTGTAACGGATCCTTGAGTCCCAGTGCCCACCAGCCACCGTCTTCGGCAGGCCCGAGGACGGAATCTTCGGACCTGTTCGCCGCTTCGGCCAGGAGCGCCGGAGTGACCTGAGGGGTGTCCATGCCGATCTGCAGGACCGCCTCCCCGGGGCGAGGGGCATCAGTGTGCGCGTTGACAAGACGCATGTCGAAACCCTGCCCGCGCTGGGGGATCACTTCGGTTTTTCGGAGTGCTGCGGCGATTTCCGTGCCGCGGGCAGCCTTGCCGAGGTCGCCGGTCATGGCGACGACCACGCGTGCGTCGGGAGTCTGGAGGGCGGCGTCGAGGGTGTCGAGCAGCGAGACGGCCGCGATCTCGGCAGCTTGTTCCGGTGTCGCGGGCGGGCACAGCCGCGTTTTCGCGAAACCGGGCACGGGCGCCTTGGCGACGATCAACAGACAGAAGGTCATCGGCTCAGCACCCGTCCGAAATCCCGCGTGGCGCGCAGGGTTCCCCGGAGCGAGCCGGAGACCTTCGACTTCGTGCCCTTGGCGCGTTCGCCGTAGGACACGTCGAACTCGGTGACCCGCCAACCCGCGCGCTTCGCCTTGATCAGCAGTTCGAGCGGATAGCCGAAGGCGCGATCGGTGACGTCGAGATCGAGGAGCGCCTGCCGTCGGACCGCCCGCAGCGGCGCGATGTCCCGGACGGGCAATCCCTTGTGCCGCAACAGCGACGAGATCAGCGCGTTTCCGGCTCTGGCGTGCCACGGCCAGACTCCCGGCCCGGTCGGCACCCGGCGCCCGACCGCCAGATCCGCGTCCGCGAGGCCGTGGACGAGCATCGGCAGTTCGGAGAGATCGAGAGAACCGTCGGCATCGGCGAAGCAGACGACGTCCGCCGTCGCCGCTTCCAGCCCGGTGTGCACGGCGGCCCCGTAGCCGCGCCGGGGTTCGTGGACGACCTTCGCCCCGAGCCCGGCCGCGATCTCGGCGGAACCGTCCGTGGAGCCGTTGTCGACGACGATCGCCCGATACCGCTCGGGCAACGCCGCCAGTACGCCGGGCAGGGCACCGGCCTCGTCGAGACAGGGGAGCACGACGTCAACCTGGTCATCGTTCACGCAAAGCACGTTAAGTCCGGGATGGACGGACGAAAACCCTTGCCGTGCTTACCGAATCATGACGTCGGCGAAGTTCTTACCGAGTTCTGACGGATCCCGCGCCCAGCCCGCCGGGCGGCCGGGACGGGGCTAAGGTGCCCGGCCGTCACGGTTTCGCGATCCACCTCGCCACGAACGCCCCGGCGAGCGCGACCAGCGCGGCCCCGGCGATCCACGGCCACACGGGCACGTTGTCGTCCGCCGCCGCGGTCTCGGTCCGCATCTTCGGGGCGGAGGCCGTCCCGAGGCCCGCCGTGGTGAGCGTGAACGGGACGGAACCCGACACGGGGTGGCCGTCCGCGGAAACCACGCGGTACTTCACCGTGTAGACGCCGGCGGAGCCCAGCGCTCGAAGGGGTGCGGAGAGCTTCTCTCCGGTGACCACGGGCGGTCCGCCTTCCCAATGCGACGTGCCGTCCGGACCGAGAACGGCCAATTCGGTGAAGCCGCGGTCGAGCGGTTCGTTGAACACCAAGGTGACGGCGGCGGGCGCGGAAGCGAGCGAGGCGTCCTTCACCGGATCACTCGAAACGAGCACGCTGTGCGCCATCGCGGGTTGGGCGCCGGCGAGCGCCATGAACAGCACCGAAGCGGCCATCACGGTATTTCGCACCGATGACGGGAAAAGCGGCATGGTCGGGTCCTCGCAATCGCGTCGGTGGACCGGGAGTGGACGCCCATGGTGGGCGACGGAATGGTCGGACGCGTTGCGGTGGAGAGGGTTCGTGCGACAACCGTGTTAACGAAAACTCACCGCTTCTGACGAAGAAGCACTCGAAATCGGACAGGCTTCACTCGTTCGGCCGCACGGGCCGGGCATTCGGCGGAGGAATTCACAGCCGGACGGAGTCATCGGGCCGGGTTCCTTTACCGGGGCTTCATGTGACGATCATGCCAGGTAACGCGGCAGCTGGTTTTCTTCTCGCCCATCGAGCCGTTCCCCGTTTCTCCTTCGTAGGAGAGGACTATTCGTGGCTTTGCGAGCTATCGTCCCGCGCCGGGACCAGCTGATCGCGGCGAGCCTCACCGGCGCGGTCGTGATCGTGGTCGGATACGCGTCGGGTCTCGGGCTGAAACCCGGGACGGCGGCGGAAAACCCGCCGCCGGTGATCGCCCAGCCCGTCCCGTCGCCGGTGCCGGTGCCGGTGCCGGTGCCGGACGGGAAACCGCCGCCTCCCGCGCCCATTCCTTCCCTGCCGGCGGTTCCGGTCACCGACGCCCCCGCCCCGGTGGCACCGCCCGGGCCCGGTGGCGGTGTCGACGCCGGCCCTTCGGCACCGCCACCGGAACCCGTGCCGACGCATCCGCATCCGGAGCCGCCGACCACACCGCCGCCGCCACCGGAGGAGCTTCCGGTATGTCAACCCGGTGCGGTGCAACAGGTTCTGGACACGGTCGCCACGCTTCCCCTGCTCGGCGGCGTCACCGGAGGCCTCGGTGTGACGGGAGCGGACGGGCTCGGCGCGACGCTGCTCGGGTACTGCCGCGCGGCCGACGGCACGGTCGTCCTCGAAACCGTTCCCGTTCCGGTTCGGTGAGCCATGGTCAAGACCTGGTACGTACTCGCCCGCTGCGTGGACTACTTCGGCATGACCCTGTTCACGGGCGGCCTGTTCTTCCTCGCGTTCCTGTGGCCGGACGGCGCGGGGCAGGGCCGCGCCCGCAAGGTCGTCGGAACCGGATGGTTGCTCGGTTTCGCCGGTACCGTCGCCGGTCTCGGCCTGCAGGGCGCGTGGGCGGCGCAACGGCCGGCCGCGGACCTGCTCGACTGGGACCTGCTCGGGCAGGTACTCGACACCCTATTCGGGCGCGTCTGGTTCGCGAAGGCGCTGCTGTGGCTGCTGGCGGGTGTCGTCCTCGCCGACCTGATGCAGCGCGGCCGGAACGCGGCGACGTCGACCGCCTGGCGGGTCGGCGCGGGCGTGGTGACACTCGGGCTTCTGCGCACGACGGGGTTGACCGGGCACGCGGTCGAAAGCGGGCGACCGTTGCTCACCCAGGTCGCGGATCTCGTGCATCTGGCCGGGATCTGCGCCTGGATCGGGGGACTGGCCGTCCTGTTGTTCGGCGTGCTGTCCCGGCGTGACCCCGGCGACCTCGCCGTCGTCGTGCCGCGTTATTCCCGGCTGGCCATGGTCTCCGTCTTCGCCGTCATCGTGGCGGGTGTCGTGCTGGCGTGGCAGACGGTCGGCGGCTGGGATCGACTGTCCACAACGGACTACGGGCGCACGCTCGTGATCAAGTTGCTCGTCCTCGCGGTCGTCCTCGTGCTCGCACAGGGCAGCAAGAGCTGGGTCGCCCGGCGCCTGGATTTCGCGGTGGTCCTGCGCGGGGACGCCGCCACCGTCCGCCCCTTCGTCCATTCCGTCGCCGCCGAGACCGCGCTCGTCATCGTGGTCCTCGTCGCGGCGAGCCTTCTCGTCACGGCCAGTCCCGGCCGGTGACCGTCCAACCGAAAGGAGTGTCCTCAATGGACAACCAGGAGACCGGGAACCCCACGGCCGAAGCGCCGCCGCCGGTGCCCGCCCGGCGCATCTGGCCGGTGGCGGTGGCGATCCTCGCCCTGGGTGTCGCGCTGTTCAGCCTCGCCACCCTGCGCGGCGGGCAGCAGGCGGACACCGCCAAGAGCGCCGACGTCGACCTGGCCGCGCTGTCGAAGCAGGGGCCGCTGGCGGTTCCGCTGTACCAGGGCCTCGCCAAGGAGAAGGCGGCGACCGCGTCGGCCAAGACCGTCGAGATCATGGGGTACAAGTACAGCCCCGCGAGCCTTTCCGTCGCCGTCGGCGACACGGTGACCTGGACCAACCACGACACCGCGCCCCACAACGTCGTCATCACCGACGGCCCGGAGAAGTTCACTTCGCCCACGCTGCAACAGGGACAGACCTTCAGTCACACCTTCACCAAGGCCGGGGACTACTCCTACTACTGCTCGGTGCACCCGGACATGAAGGCGTCGGTCAAGGTGGAGGGCTCGGGTACTCCGCCGACGTCGTCGCCGACGAGTGCCCCGCCGACCTCGAAGCCGACTTCGAGCCCGACGCACTCGATGCCGTCCACCACCCCCGGCGGCGGGTCCTGTGTCCCGAAGGGGGTGCTGCAGCCGATCATCGACCACGTCAAGGCGGCGCACCTGCAGACCTCGCCGGGACAGCAGGTCCAGGACATCCTGAATCTCGACCAGTACATCAAGACCCACACGGTGTGGCTGGAAACCGTCCTCGCCCCGGTGCTGGACGGATCGGCCGACAAGGTCGTCGCCGACACGCTCGCACCGATCGTCGCGCATCTCAAATCCGCGCATCTGGAGACGTCGCCCGGTCAGCAGGTGGCCGATCTGCTGAACCTCGACCAGTACATCAAGACGCATACGGTGTGGCTCGAAACCGTGCTCACGCCGTTGCTGAACCAGGCGAGCTGCTAGCCGGGGGCCCGGCCGGTAAGCGGCCGGCCGGGCCCTTCGCCAGTATCCACGTTCCCGAGTACGGAGACGAGCGATGTCCGACACCGAACTCCTGCCCGCCCCGGCCGAGACCGGCCACACGCTTCGTCCGGATCGTTGCGTCGTCGAGCCGTCGTTCCGATTCCTGCGTTTCCCCTTGGCACGCGCCAGGTTCACCGCGACCGCGGGATACCTGGACGTCTCGGAGGATCCCGCGCTCTTCGTCGAGCTGGACGTCCCTTCGCTACGCACCTATCCGTGGCCGTTGAAGTACTTGATCCGGCACGACACTCGCGTAGTGACGTTCACCTCCGGCGAGTTCGCCGTGGAGGGACGGCAGGTGCGGATCGACGGGTGGATCGGCGACCGCGCGCTCGTGCTGTCCGGCGAGCTGCGTCCGGTCGACGAAACAGGGATCGTCTTGTGGGCCAAAGGAATCCTTCCCCGGCCGCGCCGCGCGCCGTGGTACGTCCGCCGCGTCCACGTCGAGATCGCCATCGAGTTCGTCCGATGAAGCGGCTCGCCGGCCTCGTCCTGACGGCGGCCTTCCTCATCCTGCAAGCCCTCTGCCTGGCGCCCCCGGTGGACGCGGCCACGCAGCAGGTGATGATGCAGGACTACGCCTACGGCCCGGCGGCGCTGACCGTGCGGGCCGGGGACACCGTCACCTGGATGCAGCACGATCAGGCGCCCCACGACGTCGTCACGACGAGCGCCCCGGTCGCTTTCCGCAGTCCGCAGCTTTCGGCGGGGCAGAGCTGGAGCTACACCTTCACCAAGCCGGGCACGTATTCCTACTACTGTTCGGTGCATCCGGACATGCGCGCGACGGTCACCGTCCTCGCCGCGGAAACGGCGACGAAGCAGCCGTCTCCCACACCTTCGAAACAGACCACGGCCCGGCCGACGGCGTCTTCGGCTCCGTCGCCGAGCTCGCCTCCGACGAGCAGCAGTGCGGCGCCCGTGAGTGAGACCCCGGCGCCCGCTCCTCCGGTCACTCAGCAGGCGGCGGCCACCGGCCCGTCACTCGACCCGATGCTGCTGGTCGCCGGGGTCGTCACCGCGGTGGCGGTGCTGTGCCTGCTCCTGGTCGGGTCGCGGCCGGGCGGGTGAGGGAAGGTCTTACCGAGTTCTGACGGACGGCGCCGACGCGTCGTTTCGCGCGGGGAACGCGGTTACGGTGCCGGTGATGTCCACTGTCACCGCCCCTTCCCGTACCGGCCGCCGGGCCGATCTGATCGCCGTGGGGCTGGCGATGCTCGTGGTCGCCGCCGCGATCGGCGTCGGCCTCCACTACAACCGGCCCGGTTCCGGCGTGGTGATCTACGCGTTCGCGCCGCCGCTGTTCGGCTTGTGGCTGCCGCATGTGGGGCCGGGTTCGGTCGCCGCCGTGGTGCTCGCGCTCCTCGTGGTCACCAAAGGTCCCTCGCTCGCCGCGCGGCTGCGATGGCGTCCGCTGCTCGCGCTCGGCTACGTGACCGCGCTGCTGTGGACGTTCTCGCTGGCGATGATCGACGGCTGGGCGCGCGGTTTCACCGGCAGGCTCACCACGGAACACGAGTACCTGCACGAGGTCCCTGGCATCACCGACATCCCGGCGATGCTGAACGAATTCTCCTCGCGCATCCTCGACTTCCAGCCGGACTCGTGGACGACGCACGTCTCCGGGCATCCGCCGGGCGCGACGCTGGTCTTCGTCTGGCTCGACCGGCTCGGCCTGCAGGGCGGCGCGTGGGCTTCGACGGTCGTCGTGCTCGTCGGTTGCCTGGCTGTGGTCGCGGTGCCGGTGACGCTCGCCGCGCTGGGCCGGGAGGACGCCGCGAGGACGGTCCTGCCGTTCGCGGTGCTCACTCCGGGCGCGATCTGGATCGGGGTGTCCGCGGACGGGCTCTTCGCGGGGGTCACGGCGACCGGGATCGCGCTGCTGGCGCTGGCCAAGCGACGGCGGATCCTCGCGCTTCCCGGCGGTCTGCTGCTCGGGTTCGGGCTCTTTCTTTCGTACGGTCTAGTGCTGCTGGGCGTGCTCGTGCTGGCCGTCGTCGTGCTCACCCGCGAGTGGCGGATCCTGCTCGTCGCCACGGCGGGCGTTGCCGTGGTCGTCTTGGCGTTCGCACTGACGGGTTTCTGGTGGCTCGACGGCTATCACCTGGTGGTGGAGCGCTACTACCAGGGGATCGCGACGCTGCGCCCGTATTCCTACTGGGTGTGGGCGGATATCGCGGCGGTGCTGATCGCGATCGGGCCCGCCGTGATCGCCGGGACACGACGAGCGGGCGCGGACTTCCTGGCCGGGCCGAAACGCTCGTTCCGCGAGCCGGTCACGCTGATCGTGCTGGCCGCGGCGCTGACCATCGCTTTCGCCGACCTGTCCGGCCTGTCGAAGGCGGAGGTCGAACGCATCTGGCTACCGTTCGAGGTGTGGCTGCTGCCCGCGGTGGCGCTGCTGCCGTCGAAGGGGCGGCGGTGGTGGCTCGCCGCGTCGGCGGCCACGGCGCTGGTGGTGAACCATCTGGTGCTGACGAGCTGGTGAGGTGGATGGCATGACAGAACAGGGCCGGGTGCTCGTCGTCGACGACGACGAGACCGTGCGGGACGTCGTCCGGCGGTACCTGGAGGTCGCGGGCTTCGAGGTCGACGTCGCCGGGGACGGCGCCGAAGGGCTGCGGCTGTTCTCCACGACCGGGCCGGATCTGGTGGTCCTCGACGTCATGATGCCCGGGCTCAACGGACTCGAGGTGTGCCGCCGCCTGCGGCAGGTGAGCCAGGTGCCGGTCGTGATGCTGACCGCGCTCGGCGAGGAGGAGAACCGCATCGCCGGACTCCAGCTCGGCGCCGACGACTACGTCACGAAACCGTTCAGCCCCAAGGAACTCGCGTTGCGGGTGGCGTCGGTGCTGCGGCGGGCGCGGATGCCGCGCCCCGAACCGGCGGCACGCGTCATCACCGACGGTGACCTCGCGCTGCAGATGTCGGCCCGGCAGGCCGCCCTCGGCGGCGTGGAACTTCCCCTGACGAGCAGGGAATTCGATCTGCTCGCGTTCTTCCTCACCCATCCCGGGGTGGCGTTCTCCCGCGCCGATCTGCTGGAGAAGGTGTGGGGCTGGGACTTCGGTGACCAGTCCACCGTGACCGTCCACGTCAGACGGCTGCGGGAAAAGATCGAGAAGAATCCGGCGAAACCCGTCCGCGTCGCCACCGTGTGGGGCGTCGGCTACCGGTACGACCCGGTGCGGCGATGATCGGCTCCGGGGAGTCGCTCGGCGAGATGCTGGCGCACGCCTGGCACATCCTGCCGTTCGCGCTGATGTTCGCGTTGCCGGTGGTGCTGCTCGGCGGGCTGGCCCTGTACCTGCTCCGGCACGGTTCGCTGGCCAGCACGATGACGATCCTCGTGCTGATCCCGGTGCTCGCGACGCTGATCGCGGTGCTCGGGATCAGCGGGTTCATGTTCACCCCGGCGCTGACCACGATGACCCTGGTCTGTCTGCTGGTCGCGCTCGTGACCGTGCCGGCGGCGCTCGTGCTCGGCCGCGCGATCGCGCGCCGCAGTGTGTGGGAACGGGAGGCACGGGAACGGGAGCGCGCGGCCGAGGCATCGCGGCGCGAACTGGTCGCGTGGATCAGCCACGACCTGCGGAGCCCGCTGGCCGGTATCCAGGCGATGGCCGAGGCCGTCGCGGACGGCGTCGTCGCCGACCCGATCGAGGTCACCGGTTACGCGCGGCGGATCAGCGGGGAGACCACGCGACTGTCCGGCATGGTCGGCGACCTGTTCGAACTTTCGCGGATCACCGCGGGCGCGCTTCAGCTGACGATGGCCGCGGTGCCGCTGCGCGATGTCGTCAGCGACGCGGTCGCCGCGCAAGCGCCGCTCGCCGAGCAGAAACGCGTGCGGATGATCGAATACGCCGAAGTGTGGCCGGTCGTCTCCGGCAGCGACCCGGAACTGGCGCGGATCGTGCGCAACCTGGTGTCCAACGCCGTGCGGCACACGCCGCCGGACGGGACGGTCGCGGTCCAGATCGGCATCGACGGCGGCGAGGCGCTACTGGCGGTCTCCGACGGCTGCGGCGGCATCCCCGACGACGAGATCGGGCGGGTCTTCGACGTCGCGTTCCGCGGGACGACGGCGCGCACCCCCGAACGCGGCGGGCTGGCGAGCGGCGGCGGGCTCGGGCTGGCGATCGCGAAAGGCCTCGTCGAAGCCCATCGCGGCCGTATCGGCGTTCGGAACGACGGCCCCGGCTGCCGGTTCGAGGTCCGGCTTCCGCTCGCCATGCCCTGACCGTGTCAGCGGTGTGTCACCGCGGTGTCAGCGCGGGCCGCGATCGTTGCCGCCATGACGACTTCAGCGAAGCGATTCTTCCGACGGGCCGGGATCACCGCGGTGGCGGCCGCACTGCTGGCCGGGATCACGCCCGGCGTGGCCGCCGCGGACAAGGGACGGGACCGGCCGGACCTGCAAGCGTTGGCCGAGCAGATCGCGGCCTCCGGGTTCGCCGGGGCGCAGCTGCGGGTGCACGACGCGCGGGGCGACTGGACCGGCAGCGCCGGGGTGCGCGAGCTGGGTTCGGCCGCCAAGCCGCCGACGAACGGGCGGTTCCGGATCGGCAGCAACACCAAGACCTTCGTGTCCACCGTCGTCCTGCAGCTGGTGGGGGAGGGCAAGGTCGGCCTGGACGCGCCGGTGGCCGGGTACCTGCCCGAGTTCGGCCTCGACCGGCGGATCACCGTGCGGATGTTGTTGCAGCACACCAGCGGCCTGTTCGACTACACCGGCGCGATGCTGCCCGACGGCACGATCGTGCCGGGAATCCCCTTGACGGGTAAGGAGTTCCTGGACAACCGCTACCACACCTACCGGCCGGAGGAGCTGGTGCGTTTCGGCCTGTCCAAGCCGCCGCTGTTCGCTCCGGGAACGGACTGGACCTACACGAACATCAACTACGTCCTGGCCGGGCTGGTGATCGAGAAGGTCGCCGGCCGCCCCTACGGCGATGAGATCCAGCGGCGGATCCTGCGGCCGCTCGGACTGCGTGACACCGTGGTGCCCGGGACCTGGCCGGGCATCCCCGGGCCGCACGCCCACGGCTACTACCGCTACGAGGAGAAGCCCGGGCAGTGGAAGACGGTCGACATCACGAACCAGAACCCGTCGTGGGCGTCCAGCGCAGGTGAACTGATCTCGACCACGAAGGACCTCCACACGTTCTTCTCCGCACTGCTGGGCGGAAAGCTGCTGCCCGCCCCGCTGCTCGCCGAGATGCGCAAGCCGCACCCGAAGGGCGGTTACGGCCTCGGGCTGTACGTCCAGGAAGCGAGCTGCGGCACCGTCCTCAAGGGTATGGGCGGTTTCCACGGCTACGGCACGCTGATGGCCAGCACGGCCGACGGCAGCCGGACCTTCGAGTTGTCCATGACCTACGGCGACTCGGCGGCCGATCTGGGGCAGGCCTACAACAAGGCGGACCAGCTGCTCACCGACAAGGTGCTCTGCGGCAAGTAGCTCAGAGCCGCAGGAACCCCATGTCAGGGAAGTGGGCCGGCGCGATGATCGCGCCGGTCTCTTCCGCTTCGGCGAGAAAGCGTTGCCGGGTACGGAGAGCGAGATCCGGGTCGACGTCGCCGAGGAAGCCGACCCGCGAGTCCGTCAGCTGCGCGGGAGTGTGCAGGATGTCGCCGAGCAGCAACAGACGCTCGTCGTCCGCGGTGATGTCGAGGACGTAATGGCCGGGCGTGTGCCCGGGGGCGTGCCGAGCCACGATCCCGGGCGCGATCTCGACGCCGTCGCCGCTGATCGCCTCGGTCAGCCCCGCGCCGCGGGCGGTCTCCATCCCGACGCGGCTCCATTCGCCCGTCCCGGCGGGGGCGATCAGCGCTTCCCAGTCGAGTTGGCCGAAGACGACCTGGGCGCAGGGGAAGGTCAGGTCGCCTTCGGGGGCGATCCAGCCGATGTGGTCGTTGTGCAGGTGGGTGAGGAAGACGGTGTCGATCTCGTCCACCGGGCACCCGGCCTTGTCGAGTGCGGCCGCGAGGTCGCCGCCCGTGCCCATCGGCGGCGTGGGGTCGCCCTTGGCGGGCGTCATCCCCGGCGGGAACGCGAATTCGCGCGGGCCGAGGCCGGTGTCGACGAGGATCGTGCGGCCGTTGCCGCGGATCAGGTACGCGCCGGTCGGGACGTGCACGGTGCCGTCCTCGTCGAAGACGTCCGGGTGGGCTTCGGGGTCGAGACCGGGGAAGAACGCGAGCGGCAGCCGGATCAGGCCGTCCCCGAGCGCTTCGATCTCGATGTCTCCGACGGTGATGCCCACCAAAACCCCCAAAAAAGTCGATTCCGTTGCCGGGAACGACAACCGGCCGGGGGCCCGGTCTGTTCCCGGTTTCAGGAACCGACCGGTTCCCGCAGCTCAGCGGTGGCGAAACCGGCGATGCCTTCGGCGAAACCCGTTCGCGCGGTGAAGCCGAGCAGCCGTTCGGCGCGGGCGGGATCCGCGACGACATGCCGGACGTCGGCGGGACGGGCACCGCCGGCGATCTTCGGGGCAGGCCCGTCACAGGCCTTCGCGAGCTCCTCGGCGAGTTCGCCCACGGAGTGGGGTTGCCCGGAACAGATGTTCAGCGGCGTCAGGTCGCCTTCGGGGCCGTCGGTGCCGAGCGCCAGGACGTTCGCCCTCGCCACGTCGTGGACGTGCACGAAGTCGCGCTGCTGTTCGCCGTCCTCCAGCACGACCGGCGCTTCGCCGCGCAAAAGCGAGGAGCGGAACAGCGACGCGACACCCGCGTACGGGGTGTTCTGCGGCATCCGGGGCCCGTAGACGTTGTGGTAGCGCAGAGCCCAGACCGTTCCGCCGGTCTGCCGGGCCCACGCCGCCGCCAGATGTTCCTGGGCGAGCTTCGTGGCCGCGTAGGTGCTCCGCGGCTGCAACGGCGCGTTTTCGGGAACCAGCCGCCAGCCGAGCTCGGCGCCGCAAGCCGCGCACGTGGGCTCGAAGCGTCCGGCATCCACATCGGACTGTTTCCGCGCCGACGGCGCGACGATCCCGTGGACGGGGCACTCGTAGCGACCCTCGCCGTAGACGACCATCGACGAGGCGAGCACCAGTTTCCGCACTTTCGCCCGGTGCATCGCCGCGAGCAGCACAGCGGTCCCGTAGTCGTTGTTCAGCGCGTACGACGGCGCGTCGGACGGATCGACCCCGTGTCCCACGACGGCCGCCTGATGGCAGACCGCGTCGACGCCGTCCAGCAATTCCGCGACCAGCTCCGTGTCGGTGACGTCGCCACGCAGGAACCGGTGGCGGCCGGTGTACCCGGGCGGGCGCGGCGAACCGTGCGCGGTGCCGAGGAGGTTGTCGAGGACGACCACCTCGTGGCCTTGATCGGACAGCAGATCGGCGATGTGGGAGCCGATGAACCCGGCCCCGCCGGTAATCAGTGTTCGCACCGCTCCGACGCTAGGGCCGATTTCCGGCGGCGGCGCCGGATCACCGGCTCACGTCAGGGAATCGTCACAACTACGCGGCACCGCCGAAGCGAAGATCAGCCGAAACCGGATACGGTGTGCCTATGGAACGGAGCGCACAACGGCTGGGCCGCGCACTGGTGGTCATCGTGGACGATCGCGTCGCCCACGGCGAACACGAGGACAACACGGGACCGTTGGTCACGGAGCTGCTCGAAGAGGCCGGATTCATCGTCGACGGCGTCGTCGTGGTCGAGGCCGAGACGGCCGCGATCCGCAACGCGCTCAACACCGCGGTGATCGGCGGCGCCGACCTGGTGATCACCGTCGGCGGCACCGGGGTCTCCCCGCGCGACCGCACGCCCGACGCGACGGCCGGTGTGCTCGACCGCCCGATCCCGGGCATCGGTGAGGCACTGCGCGCGTCCGGCCTCGCCGCCGGCGCGGTGGACGCGGGCATTTCCCGCGGGCTCGTCGGCGTCTCCGGCAGCACGCTGGTGGTCAACCTCGCGGGTTCACGCGCGGCCGTCCGCGACGGCATGGCGACGCTCTCGTCGCTGGTGCCGTACGTGATCGACGAGCTGTCCGGGCTCGAAGAGGCCTAGTTCTCGGGCGCGGGTCCGGGCTCTGTCCCGGGCTCGCCCTTTTTGTCCTGGTGCAACACTCCTTCCACCTTCTCGGTGACGTGGCCGATCTTGTCCTCGAACCGGCCACCGGTGACCTTGTTCGCCCCGGCCGACGCCGCCGAGACACCCTTGGCCGCGACGTCGCCCGCCTTCTCGGCCAGCGGCCCGGCCTTCTCGCGGACTTCGCCCGCGACCTCTTCCGCTTTGTGGATGGCCTGGGCGGCCAGCCCCTTCGCTTTGTCGACAATGCTCATGCGCTGATGGTCCCACCGGTCGGCGGACCTCGCGACCGGTGCGAAAATGGACGTCATGCCAGGTGAAGACGAGGACAAGCGCTCCGCCGCGGCGGCGAAACGACGGGTCGACGAGATCTTCGGCGACGTCCTGCCGGACACGACCTCCGACGAGCGAGAGCCGGGGCGGCGCACCCCGGACTCCGACTCGTGGTTCCTGGAGAACCGGCCGCCTCATCACGACCGGTGAACCGGGTCAGCTTTGGCGGTTCTGCTGCGCGCGGAGCAGGTCGCGGATCTCGGTGAGCAGTTCGACGTCGGTCGGCTCCGCCGGGCCCGCCTCCTCGCCGCGCTTGCGCCGCTCCTGGACGTGCTTGACCGGCAGCACGATCACGAAGTAGACGACGGCGGCCACGATCACGAAGTTGATCGCCGCGTTGATCACGCCGCCGAAGTCCATGAACGTCGAGTCGTTCGCGCTGAGGATGTTGAACCCCAGCCCCTTGGCGGCGTCCGACCCGCCGATGGCGTTGATCAACGGTTTGATCAGGCCGTTCGTGAAGGCCGTGACGATCGCCGTGAAGGCGGCGCCGATGACCACCGCGACCGCGAGGTCGACGACGTTCCCGCGCATCAGGAAGTCCTTGAAACCCTTGAGCAAGACGCTCTCCTCTTCACCTGGGACGGTTCGCCGACCGTCCCGTTCCATACCGGGGGGACGCAGGCGCCCGCCGCCATGGGCAGGCGCGAGCTAGCGGAGGGTAACCGTTATGGACCGTTCCAGCGAGATGGCGGCGACTCGTGTCGCGATCGCGGAAGGCAGGGAAAGCAGCACCAAAGGTCCCTCGCTCCCGGTGCTGGGAGCCGTCGGGTCGCGGGCCGCCTGAGCCCCCACGGCCGCCACGACAGCCATGCTGGCCAGCACAGACGCTTCGCGCCCGGCCTCGGCGGCCGCGACGACGTCGACCCGCTGGCCCGGCCTGAGCAGCTCCGTGACGCCGGCGTCGGCGAGCCTCACCGGGACAGTTGAACTCTCGGGATCACCCGATCCGGGGATGGCCGCGTCCAGCAGGCGGACGTCGGTCAGCGGTTCACCCGCCCGCGCGGCACCGACGAGCAGCCGTCCCTCCACCGTGGCGGGCAGGCCGATGGCGCCCTGTGGACGGACGTCGTCCGGGAGATCGACGAGCTTGAGGTCGGCGGCGCGCAGTACCGACCCGGCCGCGAGGTCGCGGGCGGAGACCACGGTGGCGGTGCCGGAAGCACCGCGGGCAGACGCGGGAAGGAAGAGCGCGACCAGGCCGCTGAGCAGCAGGGACAGGGCAAGCCAGCGGCGCAGCAGCCGCGCTGGCCTGCCGCGAAGTCTTCGCAGGACGGGCAGAGCGTGGAGCACGGGATTCCCCCTCGTCGATCGGTGATGATCTCGACGCTAGGGGCGGTACGCGGGCCCTGGAAAGAACGAAAACCCCCGGCTGTGGATAACCGGGGGCCTGTGGACAACTCGGGACGTCAGGAAGCGGCGGCGGCCGTTTTCGTCGTACCCGTGGAGGAGGATGCCGCGCTCTTGGTCTCCGACTTGGACTCGGTCTTCGACTCGGACTTCGTCTCGGTCTTGGCCGGGGCCGCGGTCGTGTTGGCCTTCGAGTCGCGCGAATCGTTGCGGTAGAAACCGCTGCCCTTGAAGACCACGCCGACCGAGCTGAAGACCTTGCGAAGCGGTCCCGAGCACTGCGGGCACACGGTCAGGCTCGCGTCGGAGAACGACTGCACGGCCTCGAAAGCGTGGTCGCATTCCTTGCAGGCGTACTGGTAGGTGGGCACTGCTGCTCCTTCGTGCATTGGCACTCAGCCGACAAGAGTGCTAACGCCTAACGGTACCGGGGCATTCCGACGCAGGTCAAACAAGGTTTCCCAAGGTCACATGAGGACCTGGTCACGGCACCTGTGCCGCTACGGAGCGGGGCCTGCTTCCTTCCGGGTGATCCTCATCTGCCGAAGGTGAGACATCTAGCCCGTCTGGATATTGCGAATCTAGAGGGGCTAGATTAACGTGGGTGGTGAAAGCGATGAAGTACCGAGACGTGCGGCGGGCACTTCTCGACGAAGGCTGCGCTCACAGATCGACTCGCGGGAGTCATGAGAAGTGGGCTTGCCCGTGTGGTCGGCATCAAGCGATCGTGCCCAACCACAAGAACGTCTCCCCCGGAGTCGTGGACGACGTCATCAAGAAACTCCCGTGCCTACCGAAGGGGTGGCTGCAATGACCGGCACCTACGTCGTCTTGGCCAAACGCTGGAAGCGCGGCTGGGAACTTCACGTCGACGGTGTCGGTGTCACGCAGGCGGGCACTTTGTCCAAAGCGGAAGCCGTCGCCCGTGAGTACATCGCGTTCGCACTGGATCTCGATGACGAGAACTCCTTCGATGTGGACGTCGTCCCTCAGCTCGACGCCGAGTTGGCGGAGCAGGTCCGGTCGGCGCGTGCCGACGTGCGAGACGCGGAACGTCGGCAACGCGAGGCGGCGGCGAAGCAGCGTGAGGTGGCGAAGAATCTTGGAGCGTCCGGATTGTCCGGGCGAGAGATAGCCGCTGTGCTGGGTCTGACACCTCAGCGTGTGAGCCAGCTG
Source organism: Amycolatopsis sp. w19 (assembly GCF_051373225.1). Taxonomy (NCBI): domain Bacteria; kingdom Bacillati; phylum Actinomycetota; class Actinomycetes; order Pseudonocardiales; family Pseudonocardiaceae; genus Amycolatopsis; species Amycolatopsis sp. w19. Next base: position 410,850 of record NZ_JBPQFM010000003.1, read on the forward strand.
ATCGGTGGTTCCGCGGGAAGGGACGCCGCGAAGAGCAGGACTCCCGCGAACAAGATCAAACAGAAGAGAGCGGTCGCCGGCGGCTGACGCCGGAGTGCGGGAAAGGCGGTCACCATGTCGGAAGAGGATCCGTTCGGCGGCAGGAACCCGACCAGTCACGAGCGGATGACCGGCCTGCCCTGGGACGCCTCGTACCTCGAAGGCCCCGCCCCCTGGGATTTCGGCGGACCCCAGCCCGCGGTCGTGCGGGCGGCGGGAAGCTTCACCGGCACGGTGCTCGACGCGGGCTGCGGGTCGGGCGAGAACGCGCTTCATCTCGCGTCGCGAGGGCTTCCGGTGCTGGGCGTCGACGTCGCCGAGACGGCCCTCGCCATCGCACGGCGAAGGGCGAGCGAGCTGGGGCTCGACGCCGAATTCATGACGGCGGACGCGCTTCACCTGGAGCGGCTCGGGCGGCGGTTCGACACCGTGCTCGATTGCGGGCTCTTCCACGCTTTCGACGCGGACGAGCGCGTCGCGTACGTCAAGAGCCTCGAAGCGGTCACCAAGGGGACGCTCTACATCCTGTGCTTCAGCGACGGCGAGAACGCCGGGCCCCACCCGGTAAAACATGAAGCGCTGACAAAGCCCTTCGGGGCAGGATGGCGTGTGAAGACCATCGTGGAGGAGCGCGTCCGGACGAGGTTCCACGACGAAGAGGGCGCTCCCGCGTGGTTCGCGACGATCGAAAGAGAGCCGTCGGATGAGTGAGTTGCGAGATCTCCTGGCCGACGTCGCCGCCCGCGTCACCCGATACCGCGAAAGCGTCGCCGACGCCCCGGTCTTTCCGGACGACACGACGGGTGTCCGGGAGAAGCTCGGCGAACTGCCCGAAAAGCCCACCCCGCCCGCCGACGTGATCCGGCGGCTGGCCGACGCCGTCGAGCCGGCGTTGGTGGCGAACACCGGGCCGAGGTACTTCGGTTTCGTCACCGGTGGCGCGCTCGACGCCGCGACCGCGGCCGACATGCTGGCGACCGGATGGGACCAGCCCGCGTTCAACCAGGTCACCTCGCCCGCCGCCGCGATCGTCGAGGAAGTGGCGGGCGAATGGCTCAAGGAGGTCCTCGGTCTCCCGGACGGTGCCTCGTTCGGCTTCGTGACCGGCGGACAGGGAGCGAACACGGTCGGCCTGGCCGCCGCCCGGCATCACCTGCTGGCGCGGGCGGGATGGGACGTCGAGCGCCGGGGACTGCAGGGGGCGCCGCCTCTGCAGGTCGTCGCCGGAGAGGAGCGACACGCGTCGATCGACCGGTCGCTCCGCTTGCTGGGCCTGGGCACCGACGCGGTGCGGCCGGTGCGCGCGAACGGCCAAGGTGCCATCGACATCGCCGATCTCGAAAGGACGCTCGACGGGCCCGCAATCGTTTGCCTCCAGGCCGGGAACGTGAACACCGGCGCTTTCGACGACTTCGCCGCCGCGACGGAGATCGCCCGCCGGCACGACGCGTGGGTCCACGTCGACGGCGCGTTCGGGCTCTGGGCGGCCGCCGCTCCCACGCTCAGGCGATGGACCACGGGTCTGGAAGGGGCCGACTCCTGGGCGGTCGACGGGCACAAGTGGCTCAACGTCCCGTACGACAGCGGCTACGCGTTCTGCGCCCACCCCGAGTCGCACAGGGCCGCCATGGCTGTCACCGCCGCGTACCTGACCGGCCAGGGCGCCGACGGGGTGCGAGCGCCGGGCGACTTCGTGCCGGAGTCCTCCCGCCGGGCGCGGGGATTCGCGACGTGGGCAGCGCTCAGCGAGCTCGGCCGCGAGGGCATCGCCGAGATGGTCGAACGATGCTGCGCGCTGGCCAGGAGGTTCGCCGGGAAACTCGAGGCGTGCGAGGGCGTCACCGTCGTGAACGACGTCGTGCTGAACCAGGTGCTCGTCGCCTTCGACGGGGAAACCGACCGCGTCGTCGAAGCCCTCCAACGGTCCGGCGAGTGCTGGATGGGCGCGACCACCTGGCACGGACGGCGCCTGATGCGCATCTCCGTGTCGAACTGGAGCACGACCGAAGCGGACGTCGATCGCAGTGTCGAGGCGATCAAGGCGGCGCGGAAGAGCGATCAGGAATCGAGAAGCGGCGAGGACCGGTCTCACCTAGCGTGACCATCATGGACATCGCCATTCACGGAAGCTTCCTTCCCCAGACCGACCCCGAAGCCGCTTTGGCCTTTTACCGCGACCTCCTCGGCTTCGAGGTGCGCAACGACGTCGGCTACGACGGCATGCGCTGGCTCACCGTCGGCCCGCCGGGGCAGCCCGTGTCGATCGTGCTGCACCCGCCCGCCGTCGACCCGGGCATCACCGACGACGAACGCCGGGTGATCAGCGAGATGATGGCCAAGGGCACCTACGCGGGGATCCTGTTCTCCTCCGACGACCTCGACGGCCTCTTCAAGCACCTGCAGGAGGCGGGCGCCGAGATCATCCAGGAGCCCACCGACCAGCCGTACGGCCTGCGTGACGGCGCCGTCCGCGACCCGTCCGGGAACCTGATCCGTATCCAGCAGCGCGTCTGACGTTCATCGGGTGCGGGCGCGGACGTGAATCCGCTCGCCCTGTTCGCCGAAGAGGCTGAGCACCTCGACCCGCCCGCGGCCGGTGGCGCCGAACCAATGCGGCGTCCGGCAGTCGAACTCGGCGGCCTCGCCGGGACCGAGTACGACGTCCTGGTCGCCGAGCACGAGCCGCAGCCTGCCTCGCAGCACGTAAAGCCATTCGCGGCCGGTGTGGGTTCGGGTGCGGGGCTCGTCGTCGCTCGCCGGGATCGTCATCTTGTAGGCGCGAGGCCCGTCCTCGTGCCGTGTGAGCGGGATGAGCGCCCGGCCGTCCGAAGGCGCTTCGAGCACCCTCGGTGAGGCGACGATCTCGTCGACGCGCAGGCCCAGCGCGGCGATCACCGGCAGCAGCAGTTCGAGGCTCGGCTTGCGCTGCCCGGATTCGAGGCGGGACAGGGTGCTGGTGGAGATGCCGGTGGCGCGGCTGAGCTCCACCAGCGTCGTGCCTTTCTTGTCCCTGGCGCGGCGCAGCCGGGGCGCGATCAGTTCGATCGCCGCGGTGACGGCGGGTTGGCTCTCCATGCGGCCAGCAGAGCAGCTCGTCCCGATTCCGGCAAAGTTCTTTGCCGAAACAGCCAGAATCTCCCGATGCTGGCGTCATGATCGAGACGAAACGCCTTCCCGCCGGGGTCTACCTCCTCGCCTTCAGCCTGTTCGCGATGGGGAGCGCCGAGTTCCTGATGGCCGGGGTCCTGCCCGCGGTCGCCGCCGATCTCGGTGTCTCCCTGTCCTCCGCGGGCGCGCTCATCACCGCGTTCGCGCTCGGTGTCGTCCTGGGTGGCCCGCCGTTCGCCGTGCTCAGCTTGAAATGGCCTCGGCGTACGGCGTTGATGACCACGCAGGCCGCCTTCGCCGCGGCCATCGCCGTCGGCCTGCTCGCCGACGACTACTGGATCCTCCTGGTCACCAGGTTCGTCGCCGGTCTCGCCTACGCCGGGTTCTTCGCGGTCGCCACCGTGACCGCGATCAGCCTGGTGACCCCCGACCGCAACGCCCGCGCCTCCGGCGTCGTCGTCGCCGGGCTCAGCGTCGCCATGGTGGCCGGGGGACCGGTGGGCACGCTGCTGAGCAACCTCACCGACTGGACCGGCGGCTTCTGGGGAGTCGTGACGCTGACCGTCGTGGGCGTGGTCGCGTGCGCCGTCGGCCTGCCCGCCACCGCGCCTTCGACGGAACCCAGCCTTTCGGGGGAACTGCGCGCCATGCGGACGCCGCGTCTCTGGGGTGTCTACGCGATCACCATCCTGAGCACCGCCGCGTACATGGTGTCCTTCAACTACCTGGCGGCGATGCTCGCGGACGTCGTTCCCGCGGTCTGGATCCCCGCGGTTCTCGCGCTGTTCGGGATCGGCGCCTTCGCCGGACTGTCGATCGGCGGCCGCATCTCCGACCGTCGGCCACACCACGCGCTGCTCGGCGGCGGCGTCGGCATCGCGGTCTTCTCGGCGATGCTCGCCCTCTTCGCCACTTCCGTCTGGGTCGTCGTGCCGACGGTGTTCTTGCTGGGCATCGCGGCCTTCGTGCTCAATCCGGCGCTCTACGGGCGGGTCTTCACGATCGCCGCGTCCGCCCCGACACTGGCAGGCGCGACCACGGTCTCGGCCTTCCAGTTGGGGATCAGTCTCACTCCCGCCTTCGCCGCCGGGGCGCTGAACCTGGGTGCTTCGCTGGCCGCCATCCCGTGGATCGGCGCGGGTCTGGCGCTGGTCACGGTGCTACTTGTGCTCGTTTGCTAGCATGCGAGCATGGCTCAGGTCGAGAAACGGCAATTCAACGTCTATCTGCCGCCCGACCTCATCAAGCGGGTGAAGCACGCGTCCGTCGACGCGGACGAGTCGCTCTCGTCGTTCGTCGAACGGGTGCTGGAGGAATACCTGCTGCGGACCAGTGAGGAACGCGAGCGATGAAGATCATGCCGATCCGCTACAGCGCGGACGTCGAGGCCATGACGCGGTTCTACGCGGTGCTCGGTCTGCGGACCGGGCCGGTGTCGCGCCCCGGCGGCTGGGTTGAGATGCCCGCCGAGGCCGGGATGCTGGCCATCCACCGGTCGTCCGGCGACGACGGCGGCCGCTGTGAGCTGGCCTTCGAAGTCGACGAACCACTGGAGGACGTCGCGGAACGCTTGCGGGCAGCCGGATTCGAACCGGGCCCGCCGATGGACGAGGGCTATGGTCACTCGCTGCGCGTCCAAGATCCGGACGGGGTCTGGGTACAGCTGAACCGGTACGACCGAGACCTCTACACATGACCGGAATCCGGCTGGCGGTCGGCATCGTCGCGCTTGAATTCGCGGCCGCCGTCACCGGTTTCGTCGCCTCCACCTTGCTGCCCGTCGTCGCCGGCGATCTCGACGCGAGGGGCGACCTCGGTCTCCTGATCGCCGGTTCGACGCTGGGGTTGTTCGTCGCGCTTCCCTTGGCTAGCAGGGTCCTCGGCCGGCTGGGCCCTCGCGGCACGCTCGCGGTCGGGATGATCGCCTACCTCGGCGGGCTCACCCTGGCCGCGTCGGCACGGACGGCGTGGATGTTCGCCCTCGGCCAGTTCTCCGCCGGGCTCGCCAGCGGCCTCCTGGCGATTTTCGGTGTCAGCTCGGCGATCCGGCATCTCGACGACCGGCTGCGGATCCGCGTGATCGCGGCGTCGTCGGCGATGTGGATCGTGCCCGCACTGGTCGGCCCGGCCGCGACCCTCGGCCTGGAACATCTCGTCGGCTGGCGGTGGACCCTGTTGCTTCCGGTGCCGTTCGTCCTTTTCGGACGGTTGCTGGTCGTGCGTGCCGCGCGCGGCGACGCACCCGATGCCGCTTCACGGCCCTTGCTGCGGACGCTTTCGGTGCCACTGGGAGCGGCGATCGTCGTGTTCAGTGCGGGTTTCTGGCCGCTCGCGCTGGCCGGGGCGGCGATCACCGCCGCCGGGATGGTCGCGATCCTGCCGCCGGGCACCGCACGGCTCCGGCCGGGAACCCCCGCCGCGCTCGGCGCGATGGTGCTGTTCGCGATCGGCTATTTCGGCGCGGACAGCCTGATCACCGTGCTCCTGACGAGCGGTTTCCACCTGAGCCTCGGGCAAGCGGCGATCGTGCTGAGCGCCGCCCCGCTCGGCTGGGCGGTGACCAGCCTCGTCGCGGCCAAGTTCTCCTCGGCACGCTTTCCCGTCGTGGGCCTGAGCCTGACCGCCCTCGGCACCGCGGCCGTGGCCTTCGGTGGTTCGTTCGCCATAGCCCTCGTCGCCTGGACGGTCGCCGGAATCGGCGTCGGACTCGCTTACCCGGGCCTGTACATCAGGGCCACGACGGCGGACGCGAGCGGTTTCACCGCCGCCGAACTGGCGACCGCCGTCATCACCGCCGAAACTGTCGGGCAATTGCTAGGCAGGGCTGTCGGCGGTGCCTTGAGTTCCTCGGGCACCGGATTGTTGGCCTCGTACGGGCTTTTCGCGGCCGCCCTGGCGGCGGCCGCGTTCGCCGCGAGACGTCAGTCGATGAGGACGTTCTTGTAGAACAGGTTCGCGTAGCGGTTGATGTTGTCCATGCTGCTACGCGATCCGAAACCCATGTACAGCCGGGTTTCCCCGGCCAGGCTCCGGTAGATCCCCAGCCCCTCCGGCTCACGGAACACCAGCGACTGCCCCGCCTTGGTCAATGCCCGGCTCTTCACGGTGCCCGTGTTCATGTCGATGCAGGTGACGTAGGAGTTGATGTCGGCGGGGTCCGCGTGTCCCGTACCGTCCAATGTGTACAGATACTGGCCGTAGATGGTGTAACCCTGGAACGTCACCGGCACGGTGGACAGCGCGGGCTGCGCGAAATGCGCCAGCGGCGAGCTGAAGTTGCCGGCGGCCGCGGAGGCGAGCGGGTAGACGCTGTAGAACATCTTGCCGTTTTCCTTGCGGCGTACCGCGATCCGCTTGTTGATCGGATCGGTGGCACAGGTGATCGTGTCGCTGCCGGTGAGGAACTTCTTCACCGAAGGCGTGCCACCGTTGACGAACTTGAACCGGGCCAGGGCCGTACCGCGGCCGGCACTGGTGGAGCCGTCCGAGTCGCATTCCATCCAGATGTAGGAGTCGGTGCCCACCGGTTCGACGCCGATCGACACCCCGTGCCCGGCGTTGTTCAGATGCATCGAGCCCTGGATCTCACCGGAGAAGTTGACCTGGGTGACACACAGGTCGTCCCCGGTCCCGCCGTTGCGGGCGTTCACGATGAAGATGCGCACGTTCTGGTTGTCGAAGGCGAAGCCCTGCATCACGTGGTGCGATTCGTGCAGGATCTTGCTGCGGAACTCATCGTAGGACGGCTTGGTGAGGTCGAACCGCTTGGACGCCGGCACCGCTGCCGAAGCCGGTCCGGCGAACACCGCGCCGGTACCGAGCAGCGCCGTCGTCGCGGCGAGACCACCACCGGCCCGCAGCAGCGAACGCCGGGAGAACGGGGACCGGACGGGGTCCGTGGGCACCTGCTCGGACATGGGCGCTCGCCTTCGTCGGGTTTCGCGGTCCCGGTCGAAGGTTGTTCACGCTCGTACAAGATTCGTACAAACCCGGCGGTGACCCCGGCACCGCGAAGCGACTGAGCGATGCCGGGGTCGCCGATCTACCTCCCCTCACACAGCGCGGCGTTGGCGACGTCGATGGCGCTCGGGTCGGTCGGGAGCTGGTTCGTGTTGGTCACGACCGACGCGAACCTGCCGTCGTCGGTGGCCAGCGTCAGCGACGCGTGCCCGGTCGGCAGGGAACCGTCGTGTCCCCAGGCGACGCCGCCGCAGGACAACTGGATGCTGAACTGCCCGAGCCCGTACCCGGCGGGAGAACCCGGCGTCCACGGCACGACGGTGCGCATCTCCGCGAGGGCCCTCGGCGAGACGACCGTGCCCGAAACGAGCGCACGGTCGAACTTCGCGAGATCCGTCAAGGTGGATTCGATCGCGGCCGACGCACTCCACTTCGAGAGCTCGAACGAGGTCGTCATATCGACCCAGAAGTAGGCGCCACCGAGCTGGAAACCCTGGTATCCGGGCAGATACGGACTGGTGAGCGTGCGCTTTCCCGGCGGCGGGAACGAGGTTTCGGTCAGCCCGAGCGGTTCGATGATCCGCTCGGTGATCGCGTCACCGACGTATTTCCCGGTGAGTTTCTCGATCAGCAGGCCGAGCACCAGGTAGCCGACGTTGGAGTAATGGTAGGCGCCAGGCGCGGAGACCGGTTTGTCGTCCATCGCGGCCCGCACGAGCGTGGCCAGGTCGAACGTGCCGTCCGGTTTGGTCTTCGCGCCGGCGGGGTCGTGGGGGAATCCCGCCGTGTGGTTGAGCAGCTGCCGCACGGTGATGACGGTGCCGTCGTAATTCCCGGTGACGACGCCGGGCAGGTACTGCTCGATCGGAGAGTCGAGGTCTACGAGCCCCTCGTCGAACAACTGGAGCACGACGGCCGCAGTGAAGGTCTTGGTCTGGCTGGCGACCCGGAAATGGTCGCCGGCCGTGATGGGCCGCTGCCCGGGGGTGGTGGCCGAGCCGCTCGACAGGGTCCACGAGCCTTGGCCGTCGCCGGCGTGGACGGCCGCGCCGGGGCCCGCCTTCCGCTGGAAGCGGTCGAGCATGGTCTGTACGGCGGCGTGATCGCCGGTCTCGGCCGCCACCGCGGGCGCGACCGGCACGGCGAGCGCGACGGCCAGTGCGACACCGGCGATCCGCTGGGTCTTCGTTCCCATTCTCTTCTCCCTCAGTCTTTTTCGGAGTTCGCCGAGGCATCACCGATCGCGGTGAGGCCTTTCTCGACGACGTCGAGCACACCGGCGACGCCTTCGAGCAATTTCACGAGGTTTTCGCCGCTGACGAGCAGTTCGCCGAGTTTCGCCGCGATCCGGCCGCCGTGTTCGACGGCGATCGCCACACACTCCGGGATCGCCTCGGCGATGCTGGCCCCGAACGTCGCGGGCGCCGCCGCGATGGCCCTCGTCATGATCGGCACGATCTTCCCGATGGCCTCGGTGATCAGGCGGGTGACGATGTCGACGGCCTGCGCCACCACCTCACCGGCCGCGACGATCGCCTTCGCGTTGGTCGCCGCGGCCTCCGCGACCGTCTTGATCCCGTCGACCAGCTTCGTCGCCGTCGCGGTGTAATCCCGCTTGGCGTCCCCGGACCATTCGCTCGTCTCGTTCTCCGTCGTGGAGCCGTAGTCCTCGGCGACGGAGTTCGCGCCCCGCGAGACCCGGTCGTGCTCGGCGGAGGGAGCCGAAACCGACCCCGGCTCGCCGCGGAGCTGCCCGAGCGGCTCTTCGAGGAACGAGATCATCGGCGTCAGGAAGTCGCACCCGGCGCTGCTCAGCGCGGACAGCGGGCTCGCCGTCGAGCCGAGCATGTCGAGTGAGACGGCCGGTTCGCCGCGGAGCTCCGCGGACAGCCATTCCTTGCCGCCGACGGAATCCCGCGCGATACGCAGGTTCGCGAGCGCGGTGCTGACCTCCACCGCCGTCGTCATCGTGCGCCTCCGTCCCGGTTCAGGCGGGCGGCGTGTTCTTCGTCCGTGCTCTGATACATCCCGGCCGCCCTCCGCATGCCATCGCCGACGTCGTCCATGACCGACGCGGTGCGGGCGAACGCGTCCCTCGTCCGGCTCATCGCGGCGCCGATGCCCGCGGTGAAGCACTGCACGAACGGTCCGAGCGCCGTCGGCGGCATTTCGCCGGGCAGCGCCGTGCCGAGTGACGACAACTGGTCGGCATGCGCGGCGAGCCGGCCCGCGTGCCGGCGTAACTGGTCGGGATCGACGGTGTAGGACCGTTCCGCGGTCATCGCACGACCTCCGGCGAGAGGTGCCGGGTGAGCCGGGTGAGTGCCGGGCCGTCGCCGAGATACCCGGCCATCACGTCGGCCATCCGTTCGCCGGCGAGACGCTGGGCCTCACGTGCGGTGGTCACGATCAACACGGCGAGCGCGTCGGCTTCGAGTCTGCGCGCGGCGGGCGTCAACGCGACACCCTCGAGCACCCCCGCCGCGTTGACCGAAACGGTGACCTCACCCCGAGGTGAGCGTGCCGTCGCCCCCGCCTGTTCGAGACTCTCCCGAGCCTGGCGCGCGCCGTCCGCGGCGCGTTCGAGCCGGTCTCGGTAGTCGGCGAGCCATTGTGCCGGCTCCATGGTGTTCCCCTTCCTTGTTCGATGGAACGCGTCGTCACTGGCTGGCCAATGCCGCCGCCTCGCGTAGTGCGTGAACGAGTTCGTTGTGCCGCAACGGATTGACGCTCACCCAGCCGTGGTCGTCATGGTCGATCCGGACTCTCCCCGAAGGACCGTCCAGCCAGGAGAGTTCGAGTGGCCGCTTCTCGGAGCCCGAGCGGCGCACGACACCGAGCTGGCCGCGTCCCGTCAGCGAAGGCAGCACGGTGGCGAGCGCTTCGGCGGCCGGGTCGTCCCCGGCGGCCCCCGGAGACAAGGTGATCGGCAGGGTCGGTGCGGCAGGCACCTCGGGAAGGAGCCCGGAGAGCGTGTCGGCCACCGCGTCGTACGCGATCCTCATGACGGTCACCGGGCTCGGCGTACCACCGAGCGTCTGTCCACACAGGACCGCCCGGTCTTCGTGGATCATCGCCGCGAACCCCGTCAAGCTTCCCTTGTGGGCCAGCACCAGATCGACCGAGCCGTGGTACCCGCGCAGCGCGGCGACCAGAGCCTCGGCCAGGCCGGCGGGTCCGTCCGCCGTGGCGAGGCCACGCTCGGCCAGCGAACCACCCGCGGCGCTGAGCGATACCTCGCGTTCGCCCGCGATCCGGCCGAACGACGGAATCCGCAACGGGAACGGCAGCGGTACTCCGGCGAAGGTGGCGAGCAGATCCAGCTCCGCGAGTTCGAAGCGGCTGCCGTGTTCGTCGAACGGCGTCACGAGGCCTGCCCCCTGAGCTCGTCGCCGGAGCGCTGTTCCCGCTCTTGGTACTTGCGTTTGGCGGACGCCAGCATCTGCTGGTATTCCCGGACTTCGCGTTCCGCGGCCTTGACCTCGCCCGCGAGTCCGGAGCCTCCCGCGGCTTCCCGCAGGCGGTTCGCCAGGTACGCCGCGGGCGGCGCGGTTCCCAGCATCGGCAGCCGTTCCGCGAGCCTGCTCGCGGTGGCCACCAGATCGGCGGTGAGATCGCCGAGATCGGCCAGCGTCGTGATGCGCGCGTCGAGCAGTTCCAGCTCGACTTCGATGCCGCGTCCCGCGCTCATCGCCACTCCTGCCGGGGAAGGCCGATGACCGCCTCGCTGGCGGGTTCCGCGAGAGGGAACAGCGCGTGGTCGATCGTCGGCAGCTGGTTCGTGTGGTCGTTCTCGTCGGATCGGCCATGCGTGCCAGAGCCGACCGGAGCCGGCTGCCCCACGGCGCCTGTGCGCGTCGCGGCTGGTTCGGCGGTCGCCTGCGCCGCCATCGCGCCGGGACCGACCGGCAACGCCGCCGCCCCCACTCGCACGCCGTTCGCGAGCGGGTTCACGAAGGCGCCGGCATTGACGGCAGGGACTTGTCCGAGCCCGCCGGACCCGGTGAGGCGCTGCCACGAAGACCCGCTCGGGATGGTGCGCTCCGGCGAGGAGGCCGAGGCGCTCACCGTGGTGTCGCCACCGCCCGGCATGGTCGAGGCGGCCGGGATCGTGCCCTGTGCCTGCCCGATCAGCCTGCTCGAATTCGTCAGGCTCGACTCGTAGGTCCGCATGGTCTGGACGGCGCGCTGCTTCCGCAGATCGGCCGTGCCGGTGTCGGCGTAGAAGCTGAAACCGGCCCCGCCGAAGGTCCAGTCCACGAACATGCTCGTCATCGGTACGGCCGGGTCGTCCGCCGGGGCGGGCATCGTGGCCCTGGCCCACGCCAGCGCGTCGGCCGCCTGTTGCGCGGCCCGCTCGCCGGCGTGGGCGAGCTCCGCGATCTTCTCCACCCGGTCGGCGAGCACGAGAAGCCGCCGGGCCGCCTCCTCCGCGCCACTGCCACGCCAGCCGTCCAGCAGCGCGGCGTGCTGTTCGCGCAGCACCTCGGCGTGGTTGACCAAGGCCGCCCGGTGCCCGGACCAGTCCGCGGCGATCGTGCTGACGTCCGTGACGTCGGCGTCCTGCCACAGCATCCCGTGCAGCTCTTCGTGGCTGTAAGCCTCCCAGTTCACCTCGCCCTCCGGCGCGGTCTCGGTGCTCACCCCGGTTCCCCCTCCCACTGACCGCTTGTCGATGCGACCCATGCTGGCGGCGGGTGTGCCGGAGCCGGAAGGTCGAGCGGCGGCCATTTACGGCCGGTGGGGCTGAGCTGCGAAAAGGCCCTAGAGCTGGGCGCGGTAGGCCTTCGCGAGGTGCTGCTGCAACCGGGCGTGCCGGAACTGGTAGACCGCGCCGGACTGGCGCAGGACCCCTCGCCGGTACGCGTCGTCCAGGAACGCGGTGACGGCCCACGGCAGCTTGCGGAGCAGGGGGAGCCGCAAGCGGGTGAAGACCAGCCACTGGCCCCACGCGGTGAAGGTGATCACGTACGCGAAGGCCGTGACGAGCCCCGCGGTGAGGCCGAGCAGAGCACTGACCCTGAACGAGCGCACGAGGTGAAAGGACGGGCCCGTGATGCTCTCCAGCGCTGCCGCGGCTCCGAAACTGCCGAGGCCGATCGCGATCGCGAGCACCGGCGCGAACAAGCCGACGACGCGCAGCACGGTCGAGCGGTTCGCCGCGAGCAGATCGGCGGGGCTGGTGGCGGTGGTCAGATTGGCGGGTACCTGGAGAAGAGTGAGGAGTGCCAGCAGCCCGCCGCAGACAGGGCCGAAGGCGAGCCCGAAAACGGTGACGTCGACCAGGACCAGGCGGAGGAGATGGCCGAGATCGTCGATGACGACGAGATCCGGCGACAGCGCCCTCACGAAGACGCCGACAAGGGTGACGGCGACGGCCGCCAGCACGCCGCCCGCCACACCCGCCGCGAACCTGACCGCGATCCTTCGCCGGAGACGGGGCCGGCGTGCCCGCCGGTCGAACAGCCGCACCCGCACACGCGTCGGTTCGAGGGACCCGGCCTTGCGGACCACCAGGAACGAATACAGCAGACCGAACGGAACGGCGATCACGGCCCCGCTGGCCAGCCCGTCGACGAGGACGACGGGCCACCGGAACGGCAGGCCGGAACTGAGGGAATTGAGCGGGCTCAACACGAACCAGATGACGAGCGCCGTGGTCAGCCAAGTGGAGGCCGTGACCAGGAGGACACGCGACCAACGGGTCAGCGAGCCACCCATCCGCCACCATTCGAGGTCGCCGGTTTCCCTCCGGTCGAGATCGTCGGCGAGGAAGCCCAGCCAGTGGCGGACCTGTTCGAGATCCCAGCGCTGCCGGACGTCGCCGGCCTCCCAGACGGTGGGGACGAAGGTGTCGAGCAGATGCTCCTCGAGCGCCTGCGCCGTCGGGAAGCGGTCGGTGTCCAGCAGACTTGCCGGATCGCGGTCGCGCGAGTCGCTGTAAACCGTACGGGCGAGCCCGACCATGAGCGGGGTTTTCAGGACCGTGGCCAGGTTCGCAGCCGGCGCTTCGGGGTCGCGCAACGCGGCCAAGACCGGATCCCACGCCGTGGCCGTTCCGCCGGGAGTGACGCGTCGCGCCGTTCGGGGCAGGTAACCGGCGAGGTCGTCGACGCCGAGGTCGGTCAGCTCGACGACGGCGGCCGACGTCAGCGTGTGGACGTTGGTGACCGCACGCTCGTACTCGTCGAAACGACTGGTCAGGAACAGCGGACCGGACAGGGAGTTGAGCGCTTCGAGCGCCGGCCGGTGCAGACCTTCGGCGATCTCGTCGAAGCCGTCGAGGACGGGCAAGATGTATCCGGTGTCGACCAGCACGGCCGCCAACGTCGAGCCGCCGGGAGCCTCGGCGGAGAGCCCGGGATGGTCGCGCTGAAGGGTTTCGACGAGCCAGGTGCGCAACGGTGTCGTGGTCGGGTCCCACGAACCGATGGTGAAGATGACCGGCACGACGCCGCCGCGATTCCGAACGGCCAGCGCGTCGAGCGCGAAACGCAGCGTCAGCACGGTCTTGCCCGCTCCCGCGCGGCCCAGCATCACCAGTTTCCGTGACGGGATGCCGCGGTAGATGTCCGCGATGTCGCCGATCTCGCCGGACAGGTCGAGCGGCGCGGCGGTCACCCCGTGCGGAACGCGGCAGATGTTGTCCCAGTGGTCGGCGAGGTCGGCCGCGATCCGCCACCGCACGGGCAGGGGGAACGGATCGTGCACGCGACGCAGTTCTTCCTCGCGCCGGAGCCGGGTGGCGATGATCGTGGCCAGATGGTCCGCCGCTTCGGTCACCTCTTCGGGCACGATGACGAGGGAAGGGGCCGGAACCACCGGTGTTTCGACGGTGTCCTCGGGCGGCGCTTCGACGGGCTCGTCCGGCTGCCTCCCGTCGGCGGCGGCGAGGAGGTCGGCGCGTTCCTGCGGGGTGATGCCGAGTGCGTCGGCGAGCAACGTCACGGTGCCGACGCGCGGGTCGGTGCCCCCTCCGGTTTCGAGACGGCGGATGGTCCGCGCCCCGACCCCCGCGCGGGCGGCCAAGCCCTCCTGAGTCAGACCTGCCCGGCGGCGGGCGTCACGAAGGAGAACGCCGAACCGACCGGCCACGGGCGACGTCCCTCCAGATGCGCTGTGCGACTGGTGATCATCCTAGTGGCGGGTAGGCCACGAAAGGGAGACAGTAAGCCTGGTCGGTACCCGCGCGAATCCGCTCTTTCGTATTCGTTGATTCCGGTATGTTTCGTGACGAAATCGGCAAGAAAAGCGGGCGGCTGTGAAACGCAAAAGACCCGCACTTTCAGAAAGTGCGGGTCTTTCGAACTGTGGAGCTGAGGGGAATCGAACCCCTGACCTTCTCGATGCGAACGAGACGCGCTACCAACTGCGCTACAGCCCCTGGTGAAGCTTGCCCCTCGTTTGGAGCTCCATGAGCCTATCAGTGGCCCATGGAGCCCCGAAACGCGGGGGTCACTCTCCGGCGGCCCGGCGGAAAGGCCTGGTCCCGGGCTCGTCGAGCTCGTGGAAGGCCGGGTCCTCGTCGTCGAGGTCGACGACGACGGCTTGGCGCCGGAGGCGGGACATGGGGGACGGTTTGCGTTCCACGACGGCCGGGCGTTCGGTGGCGACGACCTCGATGTCCTCACGGGACTCGTGCGCGTCGTGGTCTTCGTCGTCGACCGCCGGGCGGCGCGCGGCGCGGGTGTTGTTGAAGCGGGCGAGGCGGCGCTGCCGGATGTCGTTCTCGATGCGGACCTGGCGGCGCAAGTACGCCAGGTAGCCGATGAGGACGGCGTCGACGACACCGTTGGCCCACCAGACCGTCGGGGTCAGGAAGCCGGCGACGGCCGCGGTGGTGACCACCAGCACCAGGAGTGCGATGACGACCCGCTGCCGGAACGCGTACTTGGCGCGGGCGGCGATGTCCGCCGCCTCCGGGTCGAAACCGCCCCGGCCGGGACGGTAGCCCGCGCCTTGGCGTTCTCTTTCCGGGCGGGCCGTGTGCGAGGGCTGGGGAAGCGGTTCGGCTTCCGGCTCCTCGTCCTCGAGGTCGGCGTCGAGCTCCGCCTCGAGTTCGGCCAGGTCGTCTTCTACCGATGGTTCCGTGTTTTCCGCCATCGCGAACTCCTCCGGTCCCTCGTGGCGTGTGCTCCCGCTCCGCACGACTCGCGCCGCCAAGGCCGAGTCCGTCGTCCGTGCGACCTGCTGGCGCTTGCGGGCGACCATGGGCACGAGAACGACGAGCCATGCCGCTGCGAGCGCGACGATGATCACCGAACTGGGCATCTCCCGTCACCTCCCCCGATCCACTGCTGTAGTCACGCTAGCCACAACAGTCACACACGCCGCGCAGACTCGCCGGTTTCGATCACGGAAAATGCATCACCAAATTAGGTGAATCTCACAGCATGTGGTAACGCGGTCACTGGAACGGCCCCGTAACGGGGTCAAACGCGCTCCGCGAGGCCCTTCGAGACGAGCCTTGAGACCAGTCCGTCACCGGTCTCCTCCTTGGTGACGGCGTAGCAGAAATGGTCCCGCCAGCCACCCGCGACATCGAGATAACGCTCGAAAAGTCCCTCTTGGCGGTAGCCCGTTTTGGCGAGAACCCGCAGGCTGGGAGTGTTTTCGGGGCGGACGGTCGCCTCGAGGCGGTGCAGTCCGCCGAAGTCGAAGACGTGGTCGGTGACGAGGGCGACGGCGCCGGTCGCGACACCGCCGCGGACGATGTCCGATGACACCCAGTAGCCGATCCAGGCGGATCGGAGCGACGCCCGGATGACGTTACCCACAGTGATCTGTCCGGCGAAGCGTCCATCCACCGTGATGGTGAACGGGAGACATTGACCGCGCCTGGCCAGGCCGCGCAGTGCCAGCCATTGGGACGGCCATGACCAATACGCGTTGCGATCCGGCCAGGGCCCGACGCCGGTCGGTTCCCACATTTCCAGGTGCTCGCGATCGCGCAGCCGGACGCGGCTCCACTCGCCGGCGTCGCGGAGACGGACCGGCCGGACGGCGAGGATCCCGGCGGGCACCCGGAGCGGGCCCAGCTTCGCGGGCCAGCCCGGATGCCTGCTTTCGATCGGATACGCGACGCCGGAAATCGGTGCGCCCATTACGCCCGCTGGGCCAGGAAGGTCACCTTGACCTGTTCGCCCGCGGCGACCTCGGTGAGGTCTTCGTCGATGTTGATCAGGCAGTTCGCCTCGGCCAGCGACGCGAGCAGATGCGCGCCGGAGGTGCCGAGCGGCTGCACCAGGTACTCACCGTTGCCCTCGTCACGCAGCAGTTGCCCGCGCAGGAACCCTTTCCGGCCCTTGGTCGAGGTGATCGGGGAGAGCAGCCGCGCGCCGACGATCCGGCGGTGCGGGTTGCGGGTGCCGCGCGCGGCGCGGATCAGCGGGCGGACCAGCACCTCGAACACGACCAGCGCGCTCATCGGGTTGCCGGGGATCAGGAACGTCGGCACCGAGTCGGGACCGAGCCTGCCGAAACCCTGCACGGAGCCCGGGTGCATGCCGACGCGGGTCATGTCGATGTGGCCGAGATCGGACAGCGCGGCGTGTACCTCATCGCCCGCGCTCCCGCCGGCGCCACCCGCGACGACGACGATCTCCGACATCAGCAGCCGGCCTTCGACGACCTCTCGCAGGCGTTTCGGATCGCCGGGGACGATGCCGACGCGGCTCACCTCGGCGCCCGCGTCCCGCGCGGCCGCGGACAGCGCGTAGGAGTTGACGTCGTAAACCTGTCCGACCGACGGGGTGCGGTCGATGTCGACCAGTTCGTCGCCGACGGAAACGATCGAAACCCGGGGCCGCGGGTAGACCAGGACCTTCGCGCGGCCGACCGCGGCGAGCAGGCCGACCTGGGCCGAGCCGATGGTGTCGCCCTTGCGGACGGCGACGTCGCCGATCTGCACGTCCTCGCCGGTCCGGCGCACGTAACCGGCCGACGGCACCGACCGGTGCACGGTGACCTTGGCCTGGTGACCGTCGGTGTAGGCGGTCGGGACGACGGCGTCGGCGAGCGTGGGCAGCGGCGCGCCGGTGTCGACCCGCACGGCCTGCCCCGGCTGCAACCGCCGCGGCTGGCGGGAACCGGCGGCGATCTCGCCGACCACCGGCAACTGCACCGGCTCCTGGCCCGCGGAGCGGACGTCGACGCTTCGCACCGCGTAGCCGTCGACGGCGGCCTGGTCGAAACCGGGCAGCGCGTGTTCGGCGACGACTTCTTCGGCGCACAGGAGGCCCTGGGCCTCGGAGATGGCGACCCGGACCGGACGTGGGCGTACCGCCGCGTCCAGGGTCAGGGAGATCTGATCCTCGACGGAACGGAACTGTCCCGCGTCTTCGGTCTCGGCCGCTTCGGCGATGGGTTCCGTCATGACTGGGGGATCTCGATCCGTTCGTTCGACCAGGCACGCGTTGAAGGCCCGTCGGTGAACTGAAGTTCACCACCGTTACCAGGAGTGATGCGGTCCGAAGCCGCGGAAATCGCCCGATCGGGCAAGCTCCTCGTGGTCCGTGCCGCCGGGGTGGTCGCTGCGCCTGTCATAGGCGTGAAGCCTAACCTGACCACGTGGTCGAGCCCGGCAATGAACACCTGAGCAAAACGGAGTGGCGTTCCCGGATAACCGCCGAACGGCGTTCGCAGGTGTCGGAAGAGCATGCGCGGGAGGCCATGGCGCTCGCCGCGGCCGCCGCTCGGCTGCCCGGTGAGGTCGTGTGCGCCTATGTTCCGTTCGGTACCGAACCGGGTTCGACGTCACTGCTTGATCAACTTCTGGACCAGGGCAAACGGGTTCTGCTGCCGATCGTCCCCGACGCGCCGGGCCCGCTGGAGTGGGCCGCCTACGAGGACCCGTCGAGCCTCGGGCCGGGACGGCTGCGGGGGTTGCTGGAGCCGACCGGGCGCCGCCTCGGTCCCGACACGCTGGGGACGGCCGATCTGGTGCTGATCCCGGCGCTCGCCGTCGACGACGCGGGTGTCCGGCTCGGCCGCGGCGCCGGGTACTACGACCGGTCGCTCTCCTTCGCCGCGCCCGGCGCGGCACTGATCGCCGTCGTCCGGGACGCCGAACTCGTGCGCGAGTTGCCGGCGGAACCGCATGACGTCCGCATGACCGGGGTACTGACCCCGGAGCACGGCCTGGCGCCGCGCCCGGTAATAGACTGACGCCCCGACGCAGTGGTTCAGAAAGGGCACAATGAGCTCTGACGCGCACCTGTCCGATCATTTCGCCGAAACGCTGTCGAAAATGCGTTCCGCGGGCGCCCACGCCATGGAGCTGGCGGCCCTCCGACGGCGTCTCGAGCAGCTGACCGAACCCGGCGCCGGTGAATTGCCGGGAAACGAACTCGAACCTCTCGATGACATCAGCAGGCTCGTGGATCTGCCGGAGCCGGACGCCGAAGAAGCGCGCCGGGTGCTGGACCGCACCGCCGTTCTGAAGCTCAACGGCGGGCTCGGCACGAGCATGGGTCTCACCGGCCCGAAATCGCTGCTGGAGATCAAACCGGGGAAGACGTTCCTCGACGTCATCGCCATGCAGGTGCTTTCGACGCGGGAGAAGTACAACGCGCGGCTTCCGCTGATCCTGATGAATTCGGCGGGCACCCGCGAACCTTCGCTGGAGTTGTTGAAGAAGTATCCCGATCTCGCCGACGACGCCATCCCGGCCGACTTCCTGCAGGGGCGCGAACCGAAGATTACCGCCGACGGGCGGCCCGCCGCCTGGCCCGCGAACCCGGAGCTCGAATGGTGCCCGCCGGGGCACGGCGACATCTACGTCGCGCTCGCGGTGAGCGGAATGCTCGAAACCCTGCTGGCGGAGGGAATCCGCTGGTGCTTCGTGTCCAACTCCGACAACCTCGGCGCGCTCCCGGACGCCCGGATCGCGGCGTGGCTGGCGAAGGAGGACATCCCGTTCGCGATGGAGACGGTGCTCGGCACCGCGGCCGACCGCAAGGGCGGGCACCTCGCGCGGCGTGCGGGCCGGATCGTCCTGCGTGAATCCGCGCAGGTCCCCGACGGGGACGACTCGTTCGGCGACGTCGCCAAATGGCGTTTCTTCAACACCAACAACATCTGGTTCGATCTGGAACGGCTGAAGGCACTGCAGGACGCCGACCCCGCCGCGCCGCTGTTGCCGCTGATCGTGAACCGGAAGACCGTCGATCCCGCCGACGCGGCCAGCACGCCGGTGATCCAGCTCGAAACGGCGATGGGCGCGGCGATCGGTTCGGTCGAGGGCGCGCGGGCCATCGAGATCCCGCGGACCCGGTTCGCGCCGGTCAAGACCACCGACGATCTGCTGGTCGTCCGGTCCGACGCGTACGTGCTCGACGACGGCGGGGAGATGGTCCCGGAGTTCACCACCACCCCGCCGGTCGTTTCGCTGAGCAAGGAGTTCTACAAGCTCCTTCCGGACTTCGACGCGCGTATCCCCGTCGCGCCTTCGCTCAAGGAGTGCACGAGCCTCGCGGTGGACGGCGACGTCACCTTCGGGAAGGACGTCGTCGTCCGGGGCGATGTGAAGATCAGCGGGCCGAAAACCATCGCGGACGGCGAAGTCCTCTAGCGCCGCTGGGCGATGAACACGTACTCGCGTCCTGGACGGTCGGGGGCGTCCCGGACGTCCAGGACGCGAAAACCGTGTTCCGCCAGCAAGGACTCCAGGTCTTCGCGTTCGCGGAACCACAACGTCGAGTCCGAGGTGACGACCTCGCCGTCCGGGAACCGGTAGCTGTACCGGAACGACACGAACGGGAGGTTCACTTCGGTGACCTCGCGCCACTGCTCGACCTCGCCGACGCCGGGGACGTCGATGGTGTCGTGTGCCGTGTCGGCCGCCCAGTCCTCCCACACCCGGCGTCCGGGGCGCCGGATCTCGAAGACCAGATGACCGCCCGGTACCAGCGCGGCATGGATGCCTTCGAGGGTTCGGCTCCATTCATCGTCGGTCAGGAAGACCTGGGCCACGTTGCCGGTCATCACCGCGAGATCGGCTCCTACGTCGCCCGCCGCTTGTGCGTCACCGTGGATCCAGGTGATCTTCCCTTCCGGGTTTTTGGCCTTCGCGACGTCAAGCGACGCCTTCGCGGGATCGACACCGACGACCTCGATTCCGCGCGCGGCCAAGAGAACGGCCAGGCAACCGGTACCGCAGCCGACGTCGAGCACTCTCTTCGCCCCGAGTTCGCCGATGATGCCGAGATAGTGGTCCAGGTCGTCGCGAGCGCCGTCGAAGGCGTCGTAGATCGGTGCGAGCCGGGCATGGGCGAAGAGCGCGTCAGGCATTCGGCGACGATAGTTCCGGGACGCGTTCGGGAGCCACGGATTTACGGTCGCGCCGCCACGCCCGTTCTCCCAGCGACGCCAGGAAAGCGGGCAACAGCACGCCGCGGACCAGCGTGGCGTCGATCAGGACGGCGACCGCCATCCCCACGCCCATCATCTTGTACTCGATCGCGCTCAACGTGATGAAGACGCTGAACACGCCGACCATGATCACCGCCGCGCCGCTGACCACGCCGGCGCTCGTGCCGGTACCGCGGACGATCGCGGCGACCGTGCCTTCCGCCCGGCGTTCACGGATCCGGCTGAGGATGAAGATGTGGTAGTCCATGCTCAGCCCGAGCAGCAGGACGAACATGAACATCGGCAGCCAGCCGACGACCCCGCCGTAGGGGGTGAATCCCAGCAGGGAAGCGAAATGGCCGTCCTGGAAGATCCAGGTGAGCACGCCGTAGGCCGCGCCGATCGACAGCAGGTTCAGCACGATCGACACGAGCGCCACCGGTACCGACCGGAAAGCCAACAGCAGCAACACGAACGCCGCCAGCAGGACGAACCCGAAGACCAGCGGCATCCGCTCGACGACCCGGTCCGCGAAATCGCGGGCATTCGCCGTCCGGCCGGACACCGCGTACTCGACGCCGTCCACCTTCCCGATCGTCTCGGGGAGTACTTCGGTACGCAGCTTGGCGAGCGCCGTATCGGATTCCGCGTCGCGGCCGGCGCCGGAAAGCGGGACCCGGACGACCACGGCCTCGTCGACGCCCGCGACGGCGATGGGTTTGTTCAGCACGCCGGAGGTTTCCCTGATCCGCCGGTCGAGATCGGTGATCGCCGACCGCAGGGCCGGGCTGTCGACCGGGCCACCGTTCTCGGCCGTCAGCACCACCGTGGCGGGGTAGACCACGCCAGGGAAGGCCGCCTGGGTGCGGACTGCGGCGTCGATCGCGGCCAGCGACCGCGGCAGGCTCTCCGCCGGAGTCGGATCTTGCAGGCGCATGCCGATCGCGGGCAGCGTGAGCAGGATCAGCAACGCGGCTCCCAGCCCGCCCCACAGCGCCGGCCGCCGGGTGACCACGCGGGCGGTCGCGGACCAGAACCGCGACTTCTCCGCCGTGGTGCGCCGCGCGCCCAGCCAGGGAATCCGGCCGCGATCGACCTTGTCGCCCAGCAACGAGAGCAGCGCGGGCAACACGGTGACCGAACCGAGGACGGCGAGGCCGACCACAAAGGCCGTGCTGATCGCGAGACCGGTGAAATTGTCGAGCCCGGTGAACACCAACCCACTCACGCACAGGACGACCGTGAGCCCGGAGACGACCACGACGTGCCCGGACGTCCGTGCCGCGATCCGGGTCGCGGCGTCGATCGAGTGCCCGCGTGCGCGCTCTTCCCGTTGCCGCCTGAGGAAGAACAGCGAGTAGTCGACGCCGACCGCCATCCCGATGAGCAGGGTGATCACCGTCGTCGCGCTGTTGATCGGGGTGAAGTCGTCGACGACGGACAGGAGACCGAACGTCGCCGCGACGCTCGTGCCCGCCAGCAGCAGCGGGACCGACGCGGCGACCAGCGCCCCGAAGACGATCAGCAGGATCACCAGCGTCAGTGGCAGGGAGAGGAGTTCCGAGCGTTTGACGTCCTCGCGGATGCCCTTGTCGACCACGGTCGACAGGCTCAGATCTCCGGACTGGCTCAACCGGACCGACGGATGCCGGGCGGCGACCTCGGCCACTCGCGCCGTCGCGGTCTCGAAGTTCGGGCGGATGTCCTTCTCGCCGCCCGCGATCGAAAGCCCGACGAGCCCGGACGCGCTGTCGGCCGAGATCCGTTCGGCGTCGGCCAGTGGCGAGCGGACGTCGGTGACCGAGCCGCTCCTGGTAAGCGTGATGACCAGGTCATCGGTCGCCCGCCGGAGTTCTTCGTTCGCGGCGAACGGCGGCGAGCCTGGTTCCTTCGCCTCGACGAGGACGTTTTCGCGGAACGGGTCGAAGGTGTTTTGGGCGTTCAAAGCGGTCTGGGCGCGACCGGATTCGCCGGGATCGGTGCTCCGGCGGCTTTCGCCGTCCAGCAGCATTCCCGACAGCAGGGCGACGGCCACGAGGGCGACCCAGCCGGCGAGGGTGACCGCGCGGTGCCGCATGGACCAGGTGGCGATCTTTTCGGGCAGCATGAACTACAGTCCTTTACGTGAAGGAGTGAGATGCCTCGGGCGAGGTTTTTGCTTCTTCTTTCCTGGGCCGTCGAGTTGCCGCTCGGCGGCCCAGGGTCTTTCACCGGTGGTCAGTCGACCTCCTTGAGGATCCGCTCGACCGTGCCCACGCTCTTCCGGAGATCCGCGAGACGTCCGTCGAGTTCGGTCAGTTTGCGTTCGGTCTCTTCCTGCGCCTGGACGGCTTTCTCGGCGAGCCTGCGGTATTCCTGCTCGCGCGCGAGCGCGCCTCTGGCCCGGATGGTCGCGCCGAACTGCCACACGACCACCGTGATCACCACGGTGAGGAACACGAAGATGCCGATCAGCCCGGCGACCTCCTGCCATTGATGCCAGTTCACGATCGTTCCCCCTCGTCACCCGGTGCCGGTGTGCTCAGCGTCGGCGCCGCGGCGGCGATGGTGTCCGGGCTCAGCTCGACCAGGAACGGTTTCACCTCGTAGAACTTCATCGCCTTCCCGTCCTCCGACAGCTCCAGTGCGGCCGACACGAGCCCGGCCGCCTCCAGTTTGCGCAGGTGGAGCTGCAGCAACGCCCGGCTGATGCCGAGCTCCCGCGCCAGCTGGCTGACATACGCGCGCTCCGCACGCAGTGCCGCGACGATCCGCAGCCGGTGCGGATTCGCCAGCGCCCCCAGCAGCCGCAGCAGCTCGTCGCCGGGCGGTCCGGTGGCGGTCATGCCGAGCTCCTGCACATGCCAAAGAAATCTAGCAGGTGCTGGCTTCGTCTACCAGGTGCTCGAGCCAGACGTTCGGCTCCGTGTAGACGCCGACGTCCAGCGCCGCGGAGGCGAGCACCGGCGCGATCCCGCCCGGCACGGCCGTGAGACCGTCCTGGAGTTCGACGCCGGTCCAGGCCTTCCACTGGGCGAAGGTGCCGGTGACCGCCATCGCGAACGGCGCCACTTTCCGGAACCGGGCGCCGAGCCGTTCATGCGTGCGCAGCCACGGATCCTCCGGCAGCCCGTCCGCGCGTCGGCGGGCGATGTAGTCCTCAAAGGACAGTCCTGGTTCGTTCTCCTTCCCGGCCGGGCGGACCGGCACGACGAGTTTGCGCATTCCGGTTTCCGAAGCGCGCTTTTTCAACGCTTCCAACGCTTTTGTGGCCAGGCCACCGCCACGGCGGCCTGGCGCGACCATCACTTCGAGTGCGATCAACGTATTCGTCTCACGGGAGCTCAGCAGGTCTTCCGCGGCCCAGATCAGGGCGGCGTCCCAGCCGTGGTCCGGCAGTTCCGGGCGCTCGGCGGTCGGGAAACCGACCGGGACGGCGGCGGTTCTCGCCACGGGAACGCCGTCTTCCAGCAGCACGAGGAAGTATTCCGGCCAGCGGGCGGCCAGGTGGGACGACTTCGCCAGCAGCCCGGCCAGACCGTGCTGGAGGAATTCGCCGCCGACGCCGCCGAGGCCGAGCGCGGGCTCGCGCAGTTCGGGCCTGGTGGCCAGGTCTTCGATCACGATCATGTCCTCAGTAGACCCGAGGACACGCGATTCTCACGAGGTAGTTTTCCGGTATGACGAGAGGGAATGGCGCGTACGCCTGTCCTTGCTGCGGCTATCTCACGCTGGGCGAGCGCGGCGCGTTCGAGATCTGCTCGGTCTGCTTCTGGGAAGACGACGGGCAGGACGACCACGACACTGACGTCGTCCGAGGCGGGCCTAACGGTGCCCTGTCACTTACGGTCGCTCGGCGGAACTTCGATCTTCACGGTGCCTGCGAAGAGGCGCATGTGCACAATGTGCGGCCTCCGGAACCGAGCGAGATCCCTGTCGAGGGGAGCGCTCGGTCGCTGCCCGAAGACGCGAAGTTCAGGCGGGTGAAGCGGAGGCGGTACTGATCAGCGTACGGGCAGCGCGCGGCGCCGTCCGGTGATTCCGGTGGTGTTGAGGTTGGCGCGCTCGCCCGCGGAGTGGCCGTCGAGATAGCCACTGCCGGACAGCCGCCTCGGCGGAGCCGAACGCAGGTCGCCGTATTGCTCGTCGTACGCCCGTTTGACCATCGCCGTCCGATCCTGGATCACCAGTTCGGCCGAGCGGTGACCGGCGGTGGCCGTATGGGTCCTGGCCGCGGTGTCCTCGCTGTTGCGGAGCCGTTCGTAGACCGCGCCGGAGAATCCGTGCAGCCACGTCCGCCGGTACGCGGCCAGCGATTCGCCCGCGAACACCCGGTTCTCCGGGCGGACCCTGGTCAGCTGGGTGGTCGCCTGCAGCAGCAGGCTCGTGTACAGCAGTTCCGTCCGCTCCAGATCGGAACGGAAACCGAACACCGTCACCGCGGTGACCGATTGGCCGAGCCGGTGCAGCAGGGCCCGGCAGCGCAGCGGATGCGCGATGTTCGTGAGCAGCCCCGCCTTGTCCCGGCTGTACGGGTTGTCGATCGGGATCTTGATCTGGGTGATCTCGTCGGCGGTCGCCCCGGAGGCGGCCAGCAAGGCCTGATCGATGCCGTACCGGGCGATCAGTTCGGCGGCCTTGGTGTTGTACGACTCGGCTTCGGCCTCGGTGACCGCCGGGTCCTCCGCCTTCGCGAGGAGTTTCCGGACGCGCGCGAGCAGCGTGTCATGGTCGGGCATGGTCCTCCTTCCTGATTGGGTTGGAGCGGATCAATCTAGGAGAGAGGTCCGACAATATTCGGACGAGAGGTCCGGATCCCGGTGAGGGGGCGGTATGCCGGTCGACGTGTCGGTGGTCGGTTCCGGACCGAACGGGCTCGCGGCGGCGGTCCTGCTGGTCAGGGCAGGGCTGACGGTCGAAGTGCACGAAGCGGCCGAAGAGATCGGCGGTGGGACGCGCACGGCTTCGCTGTTCGACGACGAGGTCCGGCACGACATCTGCGCCACCGGACATCCGCTGGCCGCGGCGTCTCCGTTCTTCCGCTGGTTCGGCCTCGCCGAGCACGGTGTCGACCTTCTGCGGCCGGAAATCGCGTACGCGCATCCCCTCGGTGGTGACCGGGCCGGTCTCGCGTACGAAGATCTAGACCGGACCTGTGACGCCCTCGGCGTGGACGGCCCCCGGTGGCGCCGTCTGCTGGGCCCGCTGGCCGCACGCAGCCGCGAACTGGCCGATCTCCTGCTCGGAGACCTTCGCCATCCGCCTCGCGACCCGCGCGCCGCGGCCCTCCTCCCGGCCAGGATCGCGCTGCTCGCGTCCGGTTCGGAACGCCGCTTGTTCGCCGGCCCGGAAGCGCCCGCGCTGCTCGCCGGGGTTTCCGCGCACGTGATGAGCCGCCAGCCCTCACTCGCCGCGGCCGGTGCGACACTGCTGCTCAGCCACCTCGCGCACTCGACGGGCTGGCCGATCGCCCGCGGCGGAAGCCGGACGATCACCGAGGCGCTCGCCGCCGATCTCCGCGCCCGCGGCGGACGGATCCACACCGGAAGCAGGATCACCGATCTGCGGCGACTGGCGAAGTCGCGCACGGTGATCCTCGACATCGCCCCGCGCGGTTTCCTCGACATCGCCGGCGGGCTGTTGCCGCCGCGCTACCGGAAGGCGCTCGAGGCCTACCGCTACGGACCCGGCGCGGCGAAGGTCGACTTCCTGGTGTCCGAACCGGTTCCGTGGGCGGCGCCGGAGGTCGGCAAAGCGGGCACCGTCCATCTCGGAGGCACGCGAGACGAGGTGTACGCCGGTGAAAACGCCATCGTGCGCGGAGAAGATCCGGACGACCGTTTCGTGCTCGTGTCGGATCCGATGGCGATCGACCCGTCCCGCGGGCTGCCGGGCAAGCGGCCGGTGTGGGCGTATTGCCATGTGCCGCATGGGGATCCGCGAGACGTCACCGAGCTCGTCCGGCGGCGCATCGACCGGTTCGCGCCCGGCTTCTCCGACACGATCCTGGCGAGCCGTTGCGTCACCGCGCCGGAACTGGAGGCCTACAACGCGAACTATCCCGGTGGCGACGTCGCGGCCGGCGCGGTGAATCTGCGGCAGGTGCTCGGACGGCCGGCCGTCCGGTGGAACACACACCGGACGCCGCTCGGCGGTGTCTTCCTGTGTTCGGCCGCGACGGCACCGGGCCCCGGTGTGCACGGGATGGGCGGCTGGTACGCCGCGAAAGCCGTGCTGGGGAAGGATTTCGAGCGGGTGATTCAGGAACCGCGGGGCCGCACGAGCCCCGTTTCGTAGGCCACCACCACGGCTTGGGCCCGGCTGGAGATCCGGAGCTTGGTCATCAAACGGTTCAGATGCGTTTTCACCGTGGCCTCGCTGACCAGCAGGCTCCGGGCGATGTCGGCGTTCGGCATGCCGGTGCCGACGAAACGCAGCACCTCGATTTCGCGTTCGGTCAGCCCGGCCAGCGCGGGCGGAGCCGTCGGCTTCTCCGGCGGGCCCTGGGTGAAGGCCTCCACCAGCCGCCGCGTGATGGTCGGGCCGAACAGCATGTCGCCGCGCGCGACGGCGTGGATCCCGGCGATCAGGGTCTCCGGCGGGCTGTCCTTGAGGAGGAAACCCGCCGCGCCCGCGCGCAACGCCGTGTAGACGTATTCGTCGAGGTCGAACACCGTCAGCATGAGCACGTTCGGCTTTTCCGCCCCGGTGTCCGCGAGGATCCGCTCGGTCGCCTTCACGCCGTCGAGTTCGGGAAGCCGGATGTCCATCAGGATCACGTCGGGACGCAGTTCACGAGCCTTCTCGACGGCTTCGAGCCCGTCTCGCGCCTCGCCCGCGACCCGGACGCCGGGAACGGCTTCGAGCAGGGCGACGAATCCCGCCCGGACGAGATCCTGGTCGTCGACCACCAGCACACTGGTCACCGGGCTCGCTCCTGCGGCAGATAGGGAAGGGTCAGTTCGATCGCGAAACCACCGGATCCGGCCGGTCCCATTTCGATCGAACCACCGTACATTCTCGCCCGTTCACGCATTCCGATGAGGCCATGTCCCGCCGGATTCGGTGGTGGTGTCCCTTCGGACGCGGAATTGCGGACACTCAGCACCAGTGCGTCCTCGCCGTATTCGAGGGCGAGTTCCACGATCGCCTCATTCGCGTGTTTCAGCACGTTGGTAAGCGCTTCCTGCGCGATTCGGTAGGTGCACAGCTGCTGCCCCGGCGGAAGTCGTCGCGGTTCGCCGATGGTCCGCGTCTTCACCGTGAGGCCGGCTTCACGTACGCGGGTGACCAATGCGGGAAGGTCGGCGAGGCCGGGCTGGGGTCGGTATTCGTGGGTTTCGCGCTGGGGCGGGCGCAGCACGCCGAGCAGGCGCCGCAGTTCGTCGAGCGCTTCGGTCGTGGTCCCGGTGATGGTGTCCAGCGCGGTGCGCGCGGTGCCCGGGGAGGATTCGAAGACGTAGCGCGCCAGGTTCGCCTGCACCGCGATCAGCGAAATGTGGTGGGACACGACGTCGTGCAACTCGTGGGCGATGCGGATGCGCTCCTCGACGACGGCCTGCTCCGCTTCGAGGCGGATCTCCCGTTCCGCGCGGACGGCGCGTTCCACCGTCCTGGCAGGCGGATACCGCGCCCACACCGTGTACGCCGCGATGAACGCCGAGGGTTCGCCCAGTGTGGCCTGGTAACCCAAGGCGGTATAGACGGTCATGAGCGAGACCGAGGCGAACAGGACCGCGATCGGATGACGGCGGCGCACGATCAGCGGGAGGGCGATGAGCACCGCGAGGACGACGCCCGCCCCGGCCGGGTCGCCGAACGAACCGCCGCGGGGTGCCGCGCCCAAGGCGAGAAGAGTGGCCGCCGCCGCGGTGATCAGGCAGTCGGTGAGCAGCGGCCGTGCGCGGAGGAGGGAGAAGAGGGACGGCACTTCCGCAAGTTACCGTCGCGGCGAGAGGGCGCCCAATTCCTGCAACCAGCGTGGTATTCATCGCGCCCTATACCGCCAAGGTTTACCCCGGCTTCCGACTCGCGGGGATTCCGCTCGGTGATCGGTCCGGATAACGTCGGAACAGGATGGATATTCCATTCCCGAACTCGGCGAAGAGGATGACCCGCTCCGGGTAAGAGGGCCTTCGGGAGGGGATATCCGGAACAGGCCGCCTCTTCGCCGAGCCTCAGCCCAGATAGGCGTCCAATGTGACGGCCAGCGCCCGCTCCGGTGACGGCGCGAAGCTCGCGCCCGCCAGCCCGCCCCAGAGCCACAACTGGGCGAGACCGTGCAGTGACGCCCACAGCGACGACGCGAGCAGCCGCGGATCGGTCGCGGGATGCCAGCCGCCTTCCTGCACGTCCTCGACCAACGCGGCGAAGAAGTCGAACACCGCGCTGCTCACCCGCGTGAGCTCGGGATCGTCCGGATCGATGAGATCGCGGCGGAACATCAGCTCGAACATCGCCGGATTGGCCAGCGCGAAATCGAGGTAGCCGTGGCAGGCCGCGATGAGCCGTTCGCGGGGTGTCCCGGCCGGCAGGTCGGCGCCGCGTTCGAGCAGTTCGATGTAGCCGCGGGTGGCGACCGCCGAAAGCAGCGCCGCGCGGCCGGTGAAATGCCGCAGCGGCGCGCCGTGCGAGACGCCCGCGGCCTTGGCGATTCCGCGCAATGTCACGGCGCCGACGCCTTCTTCGGCCAGCAGGGTCGCCGCGGTGTCGATCAGGCGGGTTCGGGCGCCCACGACCGGGTCTCCTCGAGAACGGGCAGCAGGTCGGGGCGTTTCGGCAGGAAGCCGTCACCCGGCTGGCGGCCGATGAGCCGGTTGCGGAACCGGCTGACCGCGACGGGGAGGACCTCCCTGGTCAGCCAGCGCAGATCCGCGCGCAGGCCGGGCCGTCCGGCCGAACCGGGCAGCGGGGCGAGCCAGGCCGGGTCGTGGGTGACGTCGAGCTTGCCGAGAACGTGTGCGGCCAGGCGCCGGTGGCCCTGCTCGGACAGGTGCAGCCGATCCGGGCCGAAGTAGCGGGAATCGTGCGCCGCGTCGTCCGGCCAGAGGTCGACCAGCGTCGCGCCGTAGCTGACGGACGCCTCGCGGACGGCGTCGTTCAGCGCGACGATGCGCGGGCGCATGCGGTGGCCCATCGGCATGCGGTGGGAGATGTCGCTGAGGGTGAAGGTGACGACCCGCGGCGCGATCTCGGTGCAGGCGCGGATGGCGGTGTCGACGCGGCGGGCGACCGTGCGCGCGTCCCAGCCGCGGCTCATCACGTCGTTGCCGCCGCCGAACAACGCGATCAGATCCGGCTGGAGCCTGGTCGCCGCCAGGGTCTGCTCGGCGTGGATCTGGTCGAGCCTGCGCCCGCGGACCGCGAGATTGGCGTAACGGAAACCGGGCTCGTCCTCGGCGAGCCGGTGCGCGACGAAGTCGGCCCAGCCGCGGTAGAAACCGCCCGACGGATGCGGATCGGCCAGCCCTTCGGCGCAGCTGTCGCCGAGCGCGACGAAACGTTGGTAGCCCATCCAGATCTCCGTAACCGCGAGTTCACCTTGTAGACACTGTCTATCAAACCGATGTAGACGCTGTCTACTCAGCGGTCGAGACGGTTCCGATGGGTGAAGGCGACGGCGCGCCGCGGATCGCCGTCCGGGAGCACCCGGCACAGCACGTCGACGATCTCCAGGTCGTCGGCCCCGCACGGGGTCTCCCAGTACGACCACAACGCCGACGCGTCCCCGCTGCCGAGGACGACCCGCCGGACCGACGCTGTGACGGCCTCGCGCTCTTCGCGTACGGCGGGCGACTCCGATTCGGCGAGCAGCGGACCGCGGAAGGCGTCCGCCGCGGCCGCGACGTCGCCTCGTTTGAGCGCCGCGCGAACGCGTAGGAAGTCGGCGTCCACCTCGGCGGAAAGCCGGTACGGCCGCGTCTGCACGATGTCCGAGCCGAGCTGTGTCCGGAGCCGGTGGATCTCCGCGCGCACGGTCACCGGATTGCCGCTCTCGCCGTAGAGCAGCAGGGCCAGCCGCTCCGCCGAGAGGCCGCCCGGGTTCAGTGCCAGCAAGGTGAGGATCTCCGCGTGCCGCAGGGTGAACGGCACCTCGCGACCGTCCACTGTGGTCGACGGTGGCCCGTCGGTGAGGAACTCCAGCG
Source organism: Amycolatopsis sp. w19 (assembly GCF_051373225.1). Taxonomy (NCBI): domain Bacteria; kingdom Bacillati; phylum Actinomycetota; class Actinomycetes; order Pseudonocardiales; family Pseudonocardiaceae; genus Amycolatopsis; species Amycolatopsis sp. w19. The sequence goes on from NZ_JBPQFM010000003.1 coordinate 441,431, forward strand.
CGAGCCGCGGCCGCCGCGACGCGCCCCGGTTCCGCAGGCGCAGCAGGTAGCCCTCGCTCAACGGCTCCACCGTGCCCAGCCGCCCGTCGGGCAGGGTGACCGCGCCGCCGCCGGGCCGGACGTCCACAGTGGAGGGAAGGTCGCCGCAGGATTCGGCCGCCAGCACGCGGCCCTTCGCCGAGAGCAGGGCTCCCGGCGCGCCACGCAACGCTTCCAGATGGGTCATGTTCGCGGCCCGCAGCCGCTCGTCGCGCATCGCGAGCCGGGCCCGCAGCTGGCCTTCGGCGAGCTGGGCGGCCGCCGTGACCAGCGCGAGCATCGCGGGATGGACCGTCCGCAGCGGACCGCTGACGTCGATCGACCCGAGCAGCGCGCCGGTCTCCGGATCGCGGACGGGCGCCGCCGCGCAGGTCCAGCCGTGATAGGTCCGCACCAGATGCTCGGCCGAGTAGATCTGCACCGGCTCCCCGGTGGCGAGCGTGGTGCCCATCGCGTTCGTCCCGATGACGTCTTCGCTCCAGCGCGTGCCTTCGGCGAGCATCACGCCGTCCGCGCGCCGCAACACGCCCGCGGCGCCCTCCCGCCACAGGATGTGCCCGGCCGCGTCGGTCACGATCATCATGTGCTCGGCGTCGTCGGCGATGCTCACCAGCGTCTGCCGCAGGATCGGCAGGACCGGGGCCAGCGGATGCTCGTCGCGCAGCCCGTTCACCTCGCCGGAGTCGTAGACGAGCGGGGCGACGCCGGTGTCCGGATCGACGTGCGCGGCGAGCGAGCGATTCCACGAAGCGGACACGATCGACCTGGGGGAACGCGGCGCGGGAACCCCGGAGAGGATGGCGTCGTGGACGTCCTTCAGCAGCCGCGCGTACGCCTGAGGGTCACGCGGCGACGACTCTCCACCGGGCCGCTCTGCCACGTTTCCGAGAATAGGTGACCGCGCTCACTTCGTTGCAACGTGCGTGCAACCTCACCCGCCCTAGCTTCGCCGTCATCCGCCACCCCTAGCGATGAGGCAGGAAAGATGGCCAAGTACGCGGCACCGAACACCGAAGGCAGCGTCGTCAGCTACGAGTCGCGCTACGACCACTACATCGGAGGCGAGTACGTACCGCCCGCGAGCGGTCAGTACTTCGAGAACCCGACCCCGGTGACCGGACAGGTGTTCACCGAGGTCGCCCGCGGCACCGCCGCCGACATCGACCGCGCGCTCGACGCCGCCGAAGGTGCGGCCGCGGCCTGGGGCCGGACGTCGGTGGACGAGCGCGCGAACGTGCTGCTCCGGATCGCCGACCGGATGGAACAGAACCTCGAAGCGATCGCCGTCGCCGAGTCGTGGGAGAACGGCAAACCGGTCCGCGAGACCCTGGCCGCCGACATCCCGCTGGCCATCGACCACTTCCGCTACTTCGCCGGCGCCCTGCGCGCCCAGGAGGGCGGCATCTCCCAGATCGACGACAACACCGTCGCGTATCACTTCCACGAGCCGCTCGGTGTCGTCGGCCAGATCATCCCGTGGAACTTCCCGCTGCTGATGGCGGTCTGGAAGCTCGCGCCCGCGCTGGCCGCGGGCAACGCGATCGTGCTGAAACCCGCCGAGCAGACCCCGGCGTCGATCCACCTGCTGATGTCGCTCATCGGCGACCTGATCCCGCCGGGCGTGCTGAACATCGTCAACGGTTTCGGCGTCGAGGCCGGCAAGCCGCTCGCGTCGAGCAACCGCGTGCGGAAGGTCGCGTTCACCGGCGAGACCACCACCGGACGGTTGATCCTGCAGTACGCCAGCGAGAACATCATCCCGGTCACCGTCGAACTCGGCGGGAAGAGCCCGAACATCTTCTTCGACGACGTCGCCGCCGCCAACGACGCGTTCTACGACAAGGCGCAGGAAGGCTTCGCGCTCTTCGCGCTGAACCAGGGCGAAGTCTGCACCTGCCCGTCGCGGGCGCTGATCCAGTCCGGCATCTACGACCGGTTCCTCGGCGACGCCGTCGAGCGGGTCAAGAAGATCAAGCAGGGGCACCCGCTCGACACCGAGACGCAGATCGGCGCGCAGGCCTCGAACGACCAGCTGGAGAAGATCCTTTCCTACATCGACATCGGTCAGAAGGAAGGCGCGAAGATCCTCACCGGCGGCGAGCGCAGCGACCTCGGCGGCGAATTGTCCGGCGGGTACTACGTGCAGCCGACGGTCTTCGAGGGCGACAACAAGATGCGGATCTTCCAGGAGGAGATCTTCGGCCCGGTCGTTTCGGTGGCCAGGTTCGACGACTACGCCGACGCGCTGAAGATCGCCAACGACACGCTGTACGGCCTCGGCGCCGGTGTCTGGTCGCGCGACGGCAACACCGCCTATCGCGCCGGCCGCGACATCCAGGCGGGCCGGGTGTGGGTCAACAACTACCACGCGTACCCGGCGCACGCGGCCTTCGGCGGCTACAAGGCATCCGGGATCGGGCGCGAGAACCACAAGATGATGCTGGACCACTACCAGCAGACGAAGAACATGCTGGTGTCCTATTCGGACAGTGCGCTCGGGTTCTTCTGATGGTCGAGCGGGTCGGTTTGACACCGGCCGCCGCGGATCTGCTGCGGCGGCTGGTGTCGCTCCACGGGCCGGTGATGTTCCATCAGTCCGGCGGATGCTGCGACGGGAGCGCCCCGATGTGTTACCCGGCGGGCGAATTCCGCACCGGGGCGTCCGATGTCCACCTTGGTGACCTGAGCGTCGAAGGCATCGACGATGTTCCGGTGTGGATGTCGGGCCCCCAGTTCGAGTACTGGAAGCACACGCATCTGACCATCGACGTCGTCCCCGGCAGGGGGAGCGGATTCTCCTTGGAGGCGCCCGAAGGGGTCCGTTTCCTGGTCCGGTCCCGGTTGTTCAGCGACGAGGAATCGGCTGAGCTGAACGGCCGAGCAACGCGATGAGCCGTGCGCCCGGTCCGGCGTCCGGCGGTGCCTCGACAGCGTGGTCGAAGGCGCCGCCGGGCCCGCGGACCGCCGTGACGTCGGGATAGCGGCTCGCCACTTTCAACGCGGCCTCGGCGAGCTCGTCGTCCCAGCGGTGTTCGCGGCCCAGGGCGGTGTTGAGGTCCCAGTCGTGGGTGAGCGTGTCGACGAACAGCACGGCCAGCGCGTTCTTCCCGGGGAGCGGGCCGAAGCTCCCGAAATCGAAAGTCTTCTCCAGCGCTTCGCCGTCGAAGGCCGCGAGGAACTCGGCGGAACTCGCTTCGTAGGAGCCAGCGAGGTCGTCGTCGGCCGACGGCCGGCTCTTCATCGGGTGGCCCGTCGCCTGCGCGGTGCGGGAATCGTGGCCCTCGATCAGGTGTTTCACGATGTCACGGACGGTCCACTCGGCGCAGGGGGTCGAGCGGTCCCAGTCGTCCGCGCCGATTCCGGCGATCGTGGCTCCGGTGGCCCGATGGGCCCGGGTGGTGAGTGCGATGAGATCCATGGCGGCAATGTATACGAACGATCGTGCTATCTTCTAGAGGTGAACACTCTCGAAGTGAACGAGGTCTTCGTCGGGCGTCCGTCGGTACTGGGGACGAAGCGCGACGTCCCGGTGTACAGCGCCATCGCGAAATCGCGGGTGGAGACGCCGTTCCTGGAATTGGACGAGATCAATCTGGCCGGCGACGACCAGGCCGACCGCACCGTCCACGGCGGCGTCGACAAGGCGGTCTACGTCTACCCGGCGACGCACTACGCCGCCTGGGCGGAGCAGGGTTTCCCGGTGTCCGCGGGTGATTTCGGGGAGAACGCCTCGGTGACGGGCGCCGACGAGTACGACGTCCGGGTCGGCGATGTCTGGGCCTGGGGAGACACGCTGGTCCAGGTCTCGCAGCCGAGGACGCCGTGCTTCAAACTCGCGATGAAGACGGGGCGCAAGGACGTCATCCCGGCGATGATCGATTCCGGTCGCAGCGGCTGGTACCTGCGGGTGCTGCGGACGGGCGTGGTGCCCACGTCGGGACGGATGACGCTCGAAGAACGCGATCCGATGAGCCCGACGATCGCCGAGGTGTACGTCGCGTCGTTCACCAACGTCGCCCAGCTCGACGACGAGCGGCGGGACGCGTACTGGGCCCTGCTGGACCGGGTGCTCGCGGCGCCGTCGCTTTCCCGGCAGTACCGTGACGGCCTGGCATCGGCGAAGAGGCGGCGAGAGGAACGGAATGCCGGTTGACGGCCGGGTGGCCCGCGGTGACGCGACGAGGCGGATCGTGCTTCGGCGCACCGTGGACATCGCGTCCGTCGAGGGGCTCGACGGGTTGTCCCTCGGCAGGCTCGCCACCGAATTGGACTTGAGCAAATCCGGGGTGTTCGCCCTGTTCGGTTCCAAGGAGGAACTGCAGCTCGCGGCGGTCGAGACGGCGAGCGCGATCTTCGCGGAGAACGTCGTCGAGCCGACGCTCGAGGTCGAGCAGGGGATCGCGCGGCTGCGCGCCTTGTGCGCGAACTGGCTCGACTACTCGGAACGCCGCGTGTTCCCGGGCGGCTGTTTCTTCTTCAACACCGGCGCCGAGTACGACGCGCGGACCGGCCGGGTGCACGACGCGGTCGCGAACGCGAGCCGGGCCTTCGCCCAGTTCATCCGGTCCACCGTCGTCGAGGCGCGGAAGGCCGGGCACCTGCGTGAGTCCGTCGACGTGAACCGGCTGGCCTTCGAGCTGCACGCGCTGGGGCGGGCCGCGAACGCCGATTCGGTGATGTTCGGCGGTACCGAGCCCTACGCGCTGGCTCGGGCCGCCATCGCCGCCCGCCTCGACGCCGCGGCCGTGCCATGAAAGGTCCTTTCCTCGCAAATTTCGCAAGGAAAGGACCTTTCATCGCACGCTACTTCCAGTCGACCTGCGTGGACCGGTAGAAGTCGATGCCCTGCTGAACCCATCGCGGGCTCTGCTTCGCCAGCCGGAGCCGATAGGCGTCCCAAGTGCGGGAATCCTTCGGCGACCACCCGATCTCGGCGTAACCCGGCAGCCGCGGGAACGCCATGAACTCGATGTGATCACTGGTGATCAGCGTTTCCGACCACAGCGGCGCCTCGACCCCGATCACGTTCTTCTCCGTCACGCCCTCCAGGTACGTGGCCGGATCCCAGTCGTACCCGGTCTTGACCTCGATCAGGCCGGCCCAGCTCAGCCCGAGCGGCGTCTGCGGGTGGTACTTCATGTCCAGGTACGCCTTGTTCGCGGGCGACATCAGGATCTTGTTGCCGCGTGCCGCCGCGGCGGCGACGTTCGCGTCCGTCCCGGTCGTGCCCCAGAACTGCGGGACGGCCGAAACCGGCGGATTCGTCTTGGCGATGTCGTGCCAGCCCGTGATCGTCTTGCCGTACTTCGCGACGATCGGGTGCACCTTCGTGGCGAAGGTCTGGTAGTCGGCCGGGGTGGTCGAGTGCGCTTCGTCGCCACCGATGTCGATGTACTTACCAGGGGTGATCGCCGACAGCTCGCGGATGACGTCGTCCACGAACTTGTAGGTGATGTCCTTGCCGATGCACAGCGAGCTGTAGCCGACCTCGATATCCGTGCGCGGCGGTATCGGCTTGCCGTCGCAGTTCAGTTCGGCGTAGGAATACTGGGCCGCGTTGGTGTGTCCCGGCATGTCGATCTCGGGAACGATCGTGATGTGCCGCGAAGCCGCGTAGCGCACCAGGTCCTTGTACTGCTCCTGCGTGTAGTAACCGCCGGGAGCGCCGCCGACGGCCGTCCGGCCGCCCACGGTCGCCAGCTTCGGCCAGCTCTTGATCTCGATCCGCCAGCCCTGGTCGTCGCTCAGGTGCAGGTGGAGGTTGTTGATCTTGTACTGCGCGATCTGGTCGATGTACAGCTTGACCTGGTCCGGCGTGAAGAAGTGCCGGGCGACGTCGAGCATCGCGCTGCGGTAGCCGAAGCGCGGATAGTCGAGCACCGTGCCGCCCGAGACCACCCACGACCGCTTCTGGACGGTCTTCGCCTCGATCGCCGACGGAAGCAACTGACGCAGCGTCTGCACGCCGAGGAACAGGCCCTCGTCGGTGTTCGCCTTCAAGGTCACGCCGGAGGGCGACACCTTGAGCTGGTAACCCTCGCTGCCGACGCGGTCGCTCGCGTGACCGGTTTCGAGCGAGATCGCCGGGCCGCCGCCGCGGTGGCCGCTGACGACGGGCAGCCGGTAACCGGTGGCGGGCCGGAGCAGGCCCGCCAGGTATTCGGCGACCTGCTTGCCTTCGCGGTCGGTGCGGATGACGGTCGCGGGGCCGAGGCGGAAGTTCGCGCGGGGGTCGGGTTTCGCGTCGACCGGCGCGGGGACGACGTCGGTGACGGTCCGTTCGGCCTTCGCGTGCTGTCCCGCGCTCGCCGTGGCGGGCAGTCCGAGCGTCACCAGGCTCAGGACGGCCACGCCGAGCACGGTTCTGGACAGGCGTTTACTCATGGAGCACCTCCGGTCGGATAACTGGAGACTCTCTTCCCTGAGAAGGTATAGACCAATAGGGCAAAGCCGACAACACCCGATCGGACCAGTACGCCGTACCGATCATCGGTCACTCGCCGCGCAGAACCGCTTTCAGGGCATCGAGAACGCTCGCGTCCTCGATCGTCGACGGCACCTGCTCGTCACGGCCGTCGGCGATGCCGCGCATGGTCTTGCGCAGGATCTTCCCGGACCGCGTCTTCGGTAGCGCGTCCACAATGGACACGTCACGGAACGCGGCGACCGGGCCGATGTCGCGCCGCACCAGCGCGACCAATTCGGCCTTGAGCGTTTCGGCGTCGATGTCGGCGCCCGATTTCAGCACCACGAAACCGCGCGGAAGCTGCCCCTTGAGCTGATCACGGACCCCGATCACGGCGCATTCGGCGACGGCGGGATGCGACGCCAGCACGGCCTCCATGGAACCGGTCGAAAGCCGGTGACCCGCGACGTTGATGACGTCGTCGGTGCGGCCCATGACGAACAGATAGCCGTCTTCGTCGACGTACCCGGAGTCACCCGTCAGGTAGTGGCCTTCGTACCGCGAAAGATACGCCTCGTGATACCGCTCGTCGTCCTGCCACAACGTCGGCAGCGATCCCGGTGGGAGCGGCAGCTTGATGGCGATGGCGCCTTCGCGCCCGGCGGGGAGCGGATCGCCCGCTTGATCCAGGATCCGCACGTCCCAGCCCGGCACCGGTTTCGTCGCGGAACCGGGTTTGACCGGCATCGGTTCCAGCCCGCGCGGATTCGCCGCGATCGGCCAGCCGGTCTCGGTCTGCCACCAGTGGTCGATCACCGGTACGCCGAGCTTGTCGTGCGCCCAGTGATAGGTCTCCGGATCGAGTCGTTCCCCCGCCATGAACAACGTCTTGAATCCGCTGAGCTGGTATTTTCCGATTTCGACGCCGTCCGGATCGACTTTCTTGATCGCCCGCAGCGCGGTCGGCGCGGTGAACAACGCCTTCACCCCGTGATCGGAAATGACGCGCCAGAACGCGCCCGCGTCCGGGGTGCCGACCGGTTTGCCCTCGTACATGACCGTCGTCGCCCCGATCAGAAGCGGCGCGTAGACGATGTAGGAATGGCCGACGACCCAGCCGACGTCGGACGCCGTCCACCACACGTCGCCGGGCCGGATGTCGTAGATCGCGCTCATCGACCAGGCGAGCGCGACCGCGTGCCCGCCGGTGTCGCGCACGACGCCCTTCGGCTTCCCCGTGGTGCCGGAGGTGTAGAGGATGTACAGCGGGTCGGTGGCCGCGACCGGCACCGGATCGGCGGGGGAGGCCTTCGCGACCAGCTCGGCCCAGTCGGCGTCGCGCTCACCCAGTACGGCGCGGGCACGGTCCCGCTGCAGCACCACGACCTTGTCCGGCTGGTGCGCGGTGCCCGCGAGCGCCTCGTCGATGATCGGTTTGTATTCGACGATCCGCGTCGGCTCGATCCCGCACGACGCCGCGACGATGACCTTGGGTTTCGCGTCTTCGATCCGCGCCGCGAGTTCCTTAGGCGCGAAGCCGCCGAAAACGACCGAATGCACCGCGCCGAGCCGGGCGCACGCGAGCATCGTGACGGCCGCTTCGGGGACCATCGGCATGTACACGATGACGCGGTCGCCCTTCCCGACACCGAGGGAGGCGAGCGCGCCGGCGAAGCGCGCGACTTCGTCCAGCAGTTCCGCGTAGGTGAACCGGCGAACCGAATCGGTTACGGGCGAATCCCAGATCAGCGCGGTCTGCTCACCGCGGCCGTCCCGCACGTGCCGGTCGAGCGCGTTGAACGCCGTGTTCAGCTCCCCGTCCGGGAACCAGCGGTAGAAGGGCGCTTTCGACGCGTCGAGTGCCTGCGTCGGCGTGCGGGTCCAGTCGATCGCCTGCGCGGCTTCGAGCCAGAAACCCTCCGGGTCTTCGAGGCTCCGCTGGTACGACTCGGCGTGCATCGAATGCTCCTTCGCGTTCGGGTACGGGGACCATCATGGACTTCCGGACCGGCCGATGCCTGGTGGTAACGGCGGAGAGACGCCCGCGACAACCCGGCAACCCTGTGAGGGCATGGAGCGTCCTAAGCTGGACTAGGGGGAAAACCGCCGGAAACGGCCTCGACGAGCGAGGGGAGCAGGGTCCATGGGACTAGCGAGCGCGCTGCTTTCGTTCGCGCACAGCCTGTTCGGGCCAGGGATCTGGCCTGGGGACTGGGTGTGGGCGACGAGCACCGCGGGAGCGCTGGTCGCGCTGCTGCCCGCACTGGGAGCGATGATCGTCGCGATCATCCGCAAAGGCACCGGCAATCGCTACGACGTGGTGACCCTGTCCGTGTTCGGCGGGATCGGCGTGGTCGCCGTCTTCCTGCTGCCGTGGCTGCTGGCCACCGGCCTCTCGCAGGTGTACCAGGAAGCCGCCTCGACGAAGTCGGGCGGCCAATCCGGCTTCTCCGGCAGTGATCTGTCGACGTTCAACACCGAGTACAACCCGCTGATCGGCGCGCAGAGCGCGTACCTCGGCCGCGGCCAGAACGTGTACGAGGTCCTGTTCTACCCGAACGGGATGCAGCTGGGATACGTCTTCTACCTGATCCTGCTGGTCGGGCTGCCCGCGCTGTCGCTGCTGTTCGTGATGCTGCAGGCGCGCACCGCGTTCCGCCGGGGACCGAAGTGGCCTTCGCGGTTCTTCTGGATCCCGTTCGTGCTGATGGTGCTGGCGAGCGTCGGCATGGGCGCGAACACCGCCGTGCACTTCTGGCTCGGGTTCCTGCCGTTCAGCGTGCTGGGGCTGATCCCGGTCGCGCTGGTCGGCCCGCCGCCGTGGTCGGTGATCAACCGGCCGGACCCGCAGCCCCGGCAGAAGGTCGAGCCGTACCGCCCGGAGCCGCCCGCCCCGAAACCGCAGCCGCAGCTGCCGCCCCCTCCCGCCAAGCAGTACCCGGCGACCGCGCTGGCGCAGGCGCCCGAACCACCCGCGCTGGCCGCGGCCCCGGGCCCGATCCCGCCTCCGCCGGGTTCCCGTAACTCCGGCGGCAGCCGCTACAAGCGCGTCCGGCGGCTCGGTCACGGTGGTTTCGGCACCGTCTGGGAAGCGGTCGACACGCAGCTCAACCGCACGGTCGCGCTGAAGATCGCGCACGCGCCGGACCGCGACACCGAGGAACGGATGCAGCGCGAGGCCCGTGCGCTGGCCGTGGTGAACCACCCCAACTGCGTCAAGGTGTACGACCTCGTCGAGGAACCCGACGGGCTCGCGCTGGTGATGGAGTACCTCGAAGGGCGCTCGCTGGCCGAGATCGTCGACTCGCAGGGCCCGCTCGACGACATCGCCGCCGGACGGCTCTGGTCGACCATGGCCGGCGCGCTCGCGGCGGCGCACGAGAAGGGTGTGCTGCACCGGGATCTGAAGCCGTCGAACATCATCCTCGACCGCAACGGGCTCGCCCACCTGATCGACTTCGGCATCGCCCGTAGTCAGGGCGACTCGAAGATGACCGCGACCGGGATGATGATCGGCACGCCGGACTTCGTCGCCCCCGAGCAGGCGATGGGCTCGCCGGCCAGCCCGGCGTCGGACGCCTGGCAGCTCGCCGCGACGGTCAGCTACGCGCTCTCGGGTCAGCCGCCGCGCGGCACCCGGGAGACCCCGATGGCCGCGCTGATGGCCGCCGCCCGCGCCGAACCGGTGTCGAAGCTGCCCAACCGCAGCGCACACGCCCGGATCCTCATCGCGTCGCTCGACCAGGAGCCACGCCGCCGTCCGACGCTCACCGCCGTGCGGCGCGACGTCGAAGGCTGGCTGGCCCGGGCCGGGAAGTCGCCGGACGGCCCGGTGACGCAGATCGTGACGCGTCGCCCTCCGCAGCAGCAACCGCAGCCCCACCAGCAGCCGCAGCCTCAGCGTCACCCGCGCTGACCTGCGAAAAGGGAGCAAGGGACCTTTGCTACCACTTGTCTCGACATCGAGATAAGTGGTAGCAAAGGTCCCTTGCTCTCCTTCAGTCGACGATGACCCAGGTCCCGCCTCGCCAGGCCATGGTGAACGTCTTGGGCTGAGCCGCCATCATCGCGATCTGCGGCGCGATCGCGCCCGGCGGGACGACGACCTTGTCCGCCCCCTTGCTCTGCAGCTTCGCCCGGTCCACGCGGGTGGCCTTCAGCTTCTTCACGTCGTCGGCCGAGAGCATCCCGAACTGCATCGGGGTGAGCTGACGGCATTCCTTCATCCCGCCGTCGAACGCCGGCCCGGTGATCCGGCAGACGGTTTCGAGGTCCTTGTCGCCCAGAGCGTGGTGGTACTCCTCCATCACGCTCGCGGCGCCGTCCGGGGTGTGCGCCACGGCGCCGCCGGCGGCGGGTGTGGTGGCCTCGGAGACGGTCGCCGCGGTCGCCGAAGGCCTCGAAGCGCTGGCTTGTGTCGTGCTGGTGGCAGGCGCTTCGGAAGTGCTCGGAACGGCCGAGGTCTGCGGCGACGCCGTTCCCGGCGTCTGCTCTTCGCACCCCGCGATCAAGAACAACGCCGCGGCCGCGCAGGCCGCTCCGAGCGGTCGGATCGTCATGATGCCCCCTGTAGAGCTGCTGTTGACCAGCGAAGAGTAACAACTCGGGGGCAAGTGTCACACTTGAATCGGGAAAATCACGAGGTTGCGGGCCGGGCCGTGGTCACTTCCAGGACGGAAGCCACAATTCGGCGTTCCAGTGTTCGTTCGTGATCGCGTTGCCGTTCAGGATCGGCCACAACCAGGCGAAGTTGGCCACGACGAGCCCCACGTAGAGGGCGACGACGAGCAGACCGGTGCCCCGCCGCTCGAAGCCGCGTTTCGCGCTGCCGAGGATCTGCCCGAGGATCAGCGTCAACCCGAGTGCCAGGAACGGCGCCAGCGGCGTCGCGTAGAAGTAGTACATCTGGCGGTCGAGGTTGGTGAACCACGGCAGGTATCCGGCGAGGTAGCCGACGAGCACGGCGGCGTAGCGCCAGTCCGCGCGGAAGACCGAGCGCCACACGCTCCAGCCGAGCATCGGCAGCGCCAGCCACCACATCGCCGGCGTCCCGATCAGCATCGTCGCCCGCACACAGGTCGACTCGCCGCAGCCGGTCGCGTCGGTGCCGCCCGCGTACGCGTACAGCATCGGCCGTAGCCCCATCGGCCAGGTCCATGGCTTCGACTCCCACGGATGCGGTTTGTCCTTGGGTGTCACCAGGTTCGCGTGGAAGTCGAGCACGTTCATCGAATAGTCGCCGAGCGACCGCAACGCGGGCGGCATCCAGGCCCAGAAACCGGGATCGACGTCCTTGATCGCCACGTAGTTGCGGTCGGTCGCGGTCTCGCTCGCGAACCAGGCCCAGTAGCAGGCGAAGTACACCAGGATCGGGATGACGACGATCGCCCACAGCGCGGGCAGCACGTCGCGGCGCAGCGTGCCGACCCAAGGCCGCTGAACCCCGGCGGCCCGGCGCGCGGCGACGTCGAAGAAGACGGTGAGCAGGCCGAACGCGGCGATGTAGTAGAGCGCCGACCATTTGACGCCGAAGGTCAGCCCGATCATCAGGCCGCCGGCGAACCGCCACCAGCGGAAACCCAGCTTCGGGCCGAACCGGGATTCGTCGATCCAGCCTTCGCGGACGGCCACGGCGAGCCGTCGCCGCACCTGGTCGCGGTCGCACAGCACACAGGCGAACGCGGCGAGGACGAACAGCGCGATGAAGATGTCGAGCATGCCCATGCGTGACTGCAGGTGCAGGACGCCGTCGCTGATCACCAGGATCCCGGCGACCGCGCCGAGCAGCGTCGACCGCGTGAGCCGCCGGGCGATCCGGATGGTGAGGAACACGATCAGCGTGCCCGCCAGCGCCGGCATGATCCGCCAGCCCCAGGCGTTGTAGCCGAACAACCACTCGCCGATCGCGATGAGATGCTTCGCCAGCGGCGGGTGGACGATCAGCTCGTAGCCGTAGTTGTCCTCGTAGCCGCCGTTGCGCAGCATCTGCCACGCCTGCGGGACGTAGTGCTTCTCGTCGAAGACGGGGGTGCCCTTGTCCGTGGGCGTCCCCAGGTTCTGGATCCGGACGATGCCGCCGATGAGCGTCAGCACCAGCGTGACGATCCAGCCGCGCAGGCGGTCCGTCGGCATGCCGCGGCCGAGGAGGGTGGCCTCCCGGTCGTTCGGTGGCCTGAGCGCGTCGACCGGATCCGGCCGCACGCTCTCGTTGTCGCGGGTCAGCAGTGCGGTCACGGGGCATGATCCTACGGGCGGAAGAGTGAACTCGGTGTCCGGATCTGCGAACCGGTTAACCTTCGGGAATGACCGAAGGACGCCTCGTGCTGGCAGCCACCCCGCTCGGAGACGTCCGTGACGCTTCGCCGCGCCTGTCCGAAGCCCTCGCGTCGGCCGACGTGATCGCCGCCGAAGACACGCGGCGGCTGCGCTCCCTCACCGCGGCCCTCGACGTTTCGCCGGTCGGACGCGTCGTCAGCTTCTACGAGGACGTCGAGACCGCCCGTCTGCCGAAACTGCTCGAATCGCTGCAAGCGGGCGAGACGGTGCTCCTGGTGACCGACGCGGGGATGCCGAGCGTCTCGGATCCCGGATTCCGCCTGGTGGCGGCTTGTGTCGAGGCGGACGTGCCGGTGACCTGCCTGCCCGGTCCGTCAGCCGTGACCACGGCGCTCGCGCTTTCCGGCCTGCCCTGTGACCGTTTCTGTTTCGAAGGTTTCGCTCCGCGCAAGCCCGGTGAACGGGCGAAATGGCTCGGTTCGTTGAAGGACGAGCCCCGTACGGCAGTGTTCTTCGAATCTCCGCATCGCCTCGCGAGCACGCTCGCCGACGCCGCCGACGTCCTCGGCCCCGAGCGTCGTGCCGCCGTCTGCCGCGAACTGACCAAAACCTACGAAGAGGTCAAACGCGGCAATCTGCCGGATTTGGCCGCTTGGGCCGCCGAGGGGGTCAAGGGCGAGATCACCGTCGTTCTGGCGGGTGCGCCGCCGCGTTCGGTGAGTGTCGAGGACCTGGTCTCCGAGGTCTCGTCGCGTGTCTCAGCGGGTGAACGCCTCAAGTCCGCCGCCGCCGAGGTCGCCGAAGCGGCCGGGGTGTCGAAGAAGGAGCTCTACGACGCTGTTCTCGCTTCCCGCAAGCGCTAGGACAGCAAGGCCGTCACGGCGGCGTGCGCCTTCCCGGCATCGGGTTCGTCGCCGGTGATGACATCGGTGTAGATGAAGGATTCGCCGATCCGCACCAGCAGGTAAGCCAGGTCTTCGACCGGCAGCGGGGGAGTGAGCCGCCCGGCCTCGACCTCTTCGTCCAGGAACTCGCGCATCTTCCCGATCGCGCGGCTCTGCACCACGCTGGCCTTCGTCGTCAGGATCCGCAACGCCCGCTCGGGCTCGTTGCGCAGGAACTCCCGGAACGGTTTCGAGCCGTTCACGGTCCGGACGAAGGTGCCGACGAGTTCCGCGATCCCTTCCGCGCCGCGCCCGAGCTTGCCGGAAGACCGCGCCTCGAAGACCTCCACGGTCATCGACCAAAGGATTTCGCCGAGCAGTTGATCCCGGCCGCCGACCCAGCGGTGCAACGTCGCCCGGCTGATCCCGAGTTCGCTCGCCAGTTCGCCCATGTCCACCCGGCGCCCCTCCAGAAAGCGGGCGCGCGCGATCGTGAACGCGCGCAGGGCGTCCGGGCGTGGCGAGGTCAGCTGGCGTTCGAGTGCGGTTTCGATGCGTGAAACATATCACGCGGTGTCTCATACATGAGACATATGCAAGAATGTCTCATCTCGACGAGGAGGATGCGGATGCGCGCAGTACAGGTGACCGAGTTCGGCGGACCCGAGGTGCTCAACCTCGTCGACCTTCCCGATCCCGTCCCCGGCCCAGGTCAGCGGCTGGTCGAGGTCGACCGGATCGGCATCAACTACGCCGACACGCATCAGGCCGAGAACTCGTACCTCGCGCCGAGCAAGCTCCCGCTCGTCCCGGGTGGCGAGGTCGTCGGCCGCACCGCCGACGGCAAACGGGTCGTCGCGCTGCTCAACGGCGGTGGCGGCTATGCCGAGCGCGCCGTGGCCGACGATGTCACCAGCTACGACGTTCCCGACGGCGTCGACGACCTGACCGCGCTCTCCTTCATCGTCCAGGGCACCACGGCCTCGCTTCTGCTCCGCAAGAGCGCCCACCTCGAACCCGGCGAAACCGTCGTCGTGCACGCGGCCGCGGGCGGGGTCGGCTCCATCGCCGTGCAGCTGGCGAAAGCCTGGGGAGCGAGCCGGGTCATCGCGACCGCCAGCAGTGACGAAAAGCGCGCCCTCGCCCTCGAACTGGGCGCCGACGTCGCCATCGATTCGCGGGCCGAGAACATGACCGAAGCGCTCCGCGAGGCGAACGGCGGCAAACGCGTCGACATCGTGCTCGACATGACCGGCGGTACGGTCACGGACCAGAGCATCGCGGCCCTCGCGCCGTTCGGCCGTCTCGCGTTCTACGGCATGGCCAGCCGCGAGAACCCGAAGCCGATCGAAGCCCGCAACCTCCTCGGGCACAGCACCGCCGTGGCCGGGATGTGGCTGCCGCACGCGTTCAAACTCCCCGGCAACGTCTTCGGCCGCGCGCTTGACGAGCTTTTCGAGCTGGCCCTCGCCGGCAAGGTCCGCGCTGTCGCCGGGGGCGAGTACGCGCTGTCCGACGCGCGCGCCGCCCACGAGGCCCTGCGCTCGCGCGGCACGATGGGCAAGCTCTTGCTGGACCCCGCCAAGTAGCTCAGCCGAGCAGACGCTCCAGCGGAGCGGACTTGTGCAGGCATTCCTGCCATTCCGCGTCGCTGTCGGAGTCGGCGGTGATCCCGCCGCCGACTCCGAGCGCGATCGTGTCTCCATGGATTTCGAAGGTTCTGATCGCGACGTTCAGTTCCAGACCTGCGATCGGCGAAGCGAGGCCAATCGCGCCGGTGTAGACGCCGCGGGCGGTGGGCTCCAGTTCGGCGATCAGGTCCAGCGCGCGGATCTTCGGCGCGCCCGTCACCGAACCCGGCGGGAACGTGGCCGCGAGCAGTGCCGCGTCGTCGATCCCGTCGGCGAGCGATCCCTCCACAGTGGACTCCAGATGCCAGACCCCCGGCGCGGGCCGGACCGCGAGCAGCTCGGGGACACGCACACTGCCGGTGGCGCACACCCGGCCGAGATCGTTGCGGACGAGATCGGTGATCATCACGTTCTCGGCGACGTCCTTGGTGGATTCCCGAAGCCGCCGCGCGAGGTGTTCGTCAGCGGCGTTCCGCCGCGGCAGGGTTCCCTTGATCGGCGTCGACCGGACGCTTCGCCCATGCCTGGCAAGGAAAAGCTCAGGGGAGAACGAGACGACCGAACCCCAGGACCCGGCGAGGAACGCCGCCCGGCGGGCTCCCAGGCGATGTACTCCTTCGGCGAACAACGCGATCGGATCGCCGGTGAACCTTCCGCCGAAGCGGGCGCAGATGTTCGCCTGGAAAAGCTCGCCGGCTTCGATCGCGTGCACACACGCCTTGACGGCGTCGTAGTGCTCCGAAGGAAGTGGCCGCGACAACGGTCCGGAACTCCAGGTCGTCACCTCGGGAACCTGGGCGAGCGCGGATTCCACCGCGGACACTTCGTCGACCGGATCCGGATCGCCGTCGGGAATCAGGGCTTCGAACCACCAAGTTCCGTCGGCGTCCAGCCGGAGAACCCGGTCGACCCAGCCCCACGCGGCCGGGGGAAGCGATCCGGAACGGCCCGAGGGATCGGTCAGGTCGTAACTCAGGTAACCGAACCAGCCGCCCCCGACCGCACCGGGCACCGCGTCACGAACGTCAGGCATCCGAGTGGGGATCGAGAACGCTTCGGCCACGTCATGGACCGGAGCCAGCGAAGCGTTCAGCGCGATGACCGCGCGCGAGGAAAACCACTCGCCGCAAAGCGCGGCGGGCGGTGCTAGCCCGAGCTTCTCGGCACGTGCGCCGAGGACCGCCAGTGCCCGTTCGGGCCCGACGTCGGTCCGCAGCTTCCGGCACATCAACCGCACGCGACATTGTCGCCGTTCGAGCGGTCGGAAAAGCAACCCGCCTCTGCCGGAAAGTGAGATCCGCGACCACATGGTGACGTCGTGCGCATCCCTCGTCACGCAGCGGAAACTACAAGAGCACGTCGGTCAGTTTGAAGGGATAGACCACGGCATCCTGCGCGATCGGTCCGTCCACACCGGGCAACCCGGCGCCGAAACCGTGCTGATGCAATCCCAGCCGCGAGTGGAACCAGCCCGGTCTTCCCGGGATTTCGTTGTGCCTGACCAGCCACAACACCACTTCGCTGTCCGCCCATTTGTCCGGTCGCAACCGGTTCGTCCAGCAGTCGAGCCCCGCGTACACCAGGACGCGTTCGACGCGCGCCGCGTGCCTGACGTGTTTGATCCACGCCTTGATGAACCGATCGTCGACGCTGGGTGCCTCCACTTCGAGCGCGGGCGCGAGCGAACCGGGCGCGAAGGCGCCGAGCGCGCTCGCCGTCCGCACGAAATGCTCGGCTTGGTCATGGACGGCACCAGGACGTGCGTAGTGCCGCGCGCCGGTGTGGATGCCGGCGTGTTGCGCGCCGGTCAGATTGCGTTCCGCCGCGGCGTCCCGCCAGTTGGTGTTCTCGGTGACGGTGACCGACGCGAACCGGATGTCGGCGCCGCGCACCGCCGCCCAGTCCGTCACCGTCTCACGGTGGGACAAGGTGACGCCGTGCTCGCCTTCCGGATCTATCAAACCCACCCGCCTCGAATTTCGCCCCAGTACGGCCGAAAGGTCACCTTACGTCCGCGGAGCGGCCGCAAGGTGACCTTTCGGTACAGCGTGTCTCAGGCGTTTTCGCGTTGGAACGTCCGCGAGCCCCACCAGATGGCCAGAACGGCCATGACCAGCACCACGACGCTCCCGGTGAACAGCGCGTCCATCGAGAAGTCGCCGCGGAAACTGTTCCGCTCGACATCCACCACGTGCCGGAACGGATTGATGCGGGAAATCGTGTACAGCCAATCCGGCGCCGAGCCCGCGGTGATCGGGATCAGGATTCCGGAAAGCAGCAGCAGCGGCATGAGAACCGCGTTGAGCAAAGCCGGGAAGGCGTCTTCGCTCTTGAGGGTCAGCGCCAACGCGTACGAGCACGACGCCAACGTGACCGACAGAAGGAAGACGATCACCAGGCTGAGCACCACACCGCTGAACGGAGCGTTCAGGTCGAAGACCAGATAC
This sequence comes from Amycolatopsis sp. w19, assembly GCF_051373225.1. Taxonomy (NCBI): domain Bacteria; kingdom Bacillati; phylum Actinomycetota; class Actinomycetes; order Pseudonocardiales; family Pseudonocardiaceae; genus Amycolatopsis; species Amycolatopsis sp. w19. The sequence continues at coordinate 459,114 of NZ_JBPQFM010000003.1, forward strand.
GCCAGCGCGATGATGATCAAGGCCTGGACGATGGTCTGCAACGCGTTGGCGAGCACCTTGCCCAGCAACAAGGCCACCCGGCTCACCGGGGTGACCCGCAGGCGTTCGACCACGCCCGACCGGTATTCCGCGAGGAGCCCGAACCCGACGAACGAACTGCCGAACAACGCGAGCTGCGCGATGATCGCCGGGGTGAAGATCATCCATCCGTCCACATCGGACAGGCCCTGCGCGTTGAGCGCCTTCACCAGAAGCGGCCCGAAGAAGAACAGATAGAGGAGCGGCTGCATGATGCCGATGGCGAGCCACGTCGGGTTGCGCAACGCCGCGAGCATGTCACGGCGGAAGATCAACCAGGTGTCATGCAACATGCGTGGTCTCCTTCTCCTCGGCGGAGTCGGTCGGCGCGCCCTCTTCGGCGTCGCGCAGGCTCCGGCCCGTCAGGGTCAGGAACACGTCGTCGAGCGTCGGCCGGTGCACCTGCATGGACGTCATCGCGATGCCACGTGCGTCGAGCGCTCGCAGCAGTTCGGGCATCGCGGTGTCCCCGCGCGGCACCCGGAAACGCACGGTGCCGTCGGTGACCGTCATTTCGTGAGCCCCTTCGAGGCGGCCCGCGACCTCCGCGGTCTCCTCCGCCGACTCCGGTGAGACGCCGATGACGACGCTGTCGCCGGAAACCCTCGCCTTCAAGGAGTCCGGCGTGCCTTCGGCGACGATCTTCCCGTCGTCGATGACGATCAGCCGGTCCGAGAGTGCGTCGGCCTCGTCGAGGTAGTGCGTGGTCAGGAAGACCGTGACTCCCTGCTCGTCGCGCAGCCTGCGGATGTGGTCCCACAGGTTCGCCCGGCTCTGCGGGTCGAGTCCCGTCGACGGTTCGTCGAGGAAGACGAGACCGGGCGAGTGGATCAGCCCGAGCGCGATGTCGAGCCGGCGGCGCTGTCCACCCGACAGCGTCGCGGTCGTCCGCTGGTCGAGCCCGGCCAGGTCCAGCTGCTCGGCGAGAACGGCCCCACGAGCGAGCGCGTCCTCCTTGCTCATCCGGTACAGCCTGCCCTGGAACTCGATCTCCTCGACGACCTTGCTCGCCGGCGCGGTGCCGCCGCCCTGTGCGACGTAGCCGATTCGCCGGCGCACCCCCAGTGGGTCGGCGAGCAGGTCGCAGCCGCCGACCGTCGCCTCACCGGCGGTCGGTTTGAGCAGTGTCGTCAGCATGCGCAGGGTCGTGGTCTTCCCCGCACCGTTCGGTCCGAGGAAGCCGACCAGTTCCCCGGCCGACACGTCGAGATCGACGCCCTTGACGGCGTGGACCTCGCCCCCATTGCGGCCTTTCCGGCGGAACCGCCGCTCAAGGCCGCGTGCCTTGATCATGTCTACTCCTTTCGGTGCTCAGCTAGTCAAGTTTGACTAGTGGCTGGACGCACTGTGCCCTAGGAGTCGTTCCGTAGTCAAATTTGATTACTTGGGTGGTGTGCCGAACACGGCTTCGTCGTCCGCGCCTTCGCCCGCCATCACGTACTCGCCGGCTTCCAGGCGGCCGATCAGATCCCTCATCCAGCTCACGTTCGCTTCCGCGTGCACGCTCCACAGGCGGTACAGCTCGCTCACGTGGGGAGGTTTCCCCAGATCGACGGCGTGTTCGCGGGCGTAATGGGTCGATTGGGCGTGCGCTTCCATGTTCGCCAACTGCTGTTTCAGCAAGGCCAGCACCTGCGCGCGGGGCAGCGTCGGCATGAACGTGACGGCCGCGGACAGGGAGTACCCCGTGGCGTCGTCGCTCGACAGCGCCCTGCCGAGTTGCACGAGGAACTCGGTCTCCCCGTCTTCGGTCAGCCTGTACGCGATCCTGTCGGGCCCGCCGCCCGCTTCGACATCCTCGACCTGTTCCAGAAGGCCTTCGGTGGTCATCTTCTTCAGCGCGTGATAGATCGAACCCGGCTGGACGTTGCCCCACTTGTCGGCCGCCCACGAGAGAAGCTCGCGCCGGACCTGGTAGCCGTGCGCCTTGCCGTACATGCGCACGACACCCAGCACCAGCAGACGCGTGGCGGACACCGAGGCCTCCGATCCTCTCCCGGACAACAATGCCTTAGACGACGTCCGTAGGCTAAACAAGCATGAGCACCCCAGTGTTGACTGCGGTGGCCTGGCCCTACGCCAACGGCCCCCGCCACATCGGCCACGTGTCCGGATTCGGCGTCCCGTCCGACGTCTTCTCCCGCTACCAGCGAATGGCCGGCAACCGGGTGCTCATGGTGTCCGGTACCGACGAACACGGCACCCCGATCACCGTCCAGGCCGACAAAGAAGGCATGACCTCCCAACAGACGGCCGACAAGTACACCCGCCAGATCGGCCAGGACCTGCAAGGGCTCGGCCTCACCTACGACCTGTTCACTCGCACCACCACGGGTAACCACGCCGAGGTCACGCAGCAGATCTTCCTCGCGCTGCACCGCAACGGTTACGTCGTCCCCAAGACGACCCGGGGCGCGATCAGTCCCTCGACCGGCCGTACCCTGCCCGACCGCTACATCGAGGGCACCTGCCCGATCTGCGGCTACGACGGCGCGCGCGGTGACCAATGCGACAACTGCGGCAACCAGCTCGACGCGGCCGAGCTGATCAACCCGAAGTCCCGGATCAACGGTGAAACGCCGAAGTTCGTCGAGACCGAGCACTATTTCCTCGACCTCTCCGCGTTCGTCGAGACCCTGGGCAAATGGCTGTCCAGCAAGACCGACTGGCGTCCGAACGTCCTCAACTTCACCAAGAACCTGATCGACGACATGCGTCCGCGGCCGATCACCCGTGATCTCGACTGGGGCGTGAAGATCCCACTGGACGGTTGGCGCGACCAGCCGATGAAGCGCTTCTACGTCTGGTTCGACGCGGTCATCGGCTACTTCTCGGCGAGCGTGGAGTGGGCGCGCCGGACCGGCAACCCGGACGCCTGGCAGGAGTGGTGGAGCAACCCGGAGGCCCGCTCCTACTACTTCATGGGCAAGGACAACATCACCTTCCATGCTCAGATCTGGCCCGCCCTGCTCTTCGGCCACAACGGCGAGGGCGACCGAGGCGGCGTGCCTGGCAAGTACGGCAAGCTGCACCTGCCCGACGAGATCGTTTCCAGCGAGTTCCTCACGATGAGCGGCTCGAAGTTCTCGACCTCGCGCGGCACGGTCATCTACGTGCACGACTTCCTGCGCGACTTCGGCCCGGACACGCTGCGGTACTTCATCTCCGTCGCGGGCCCCGAGACCCAGGACACCGACTTCACCTGGGACGAATTCGTCCGCCGGACCAACTTCGAGCTGGCCAACGAGTGGGGCAACCTCGTCAACAGGTCCATCTCGATGGCGCACAAGAACGTCGGAGCCATCCCTCGTCCCGACGCCCCCACAGCCGCCGACGAGGAGCTCAAGGAGCTCTCTCGCAAGGCGTTCGACACCGCCGGCGCCCACCTGCAGCGGTCCCGGTTCAAGGCGGCAGCGAGCGAGGCCATGCGCGTCGTCACCGCGGCCAACCGGTACCTCTCGGACCAGGAGCCGTGGAAGCTCAAGGACGACCCCGCGCGGCGCGACAGTGTTCTGCACACCGCCCTGCAGGTCGTCTCCGACGCCAACACGCTGCTGACCCCCTTCCTGCCCCACTCGGCGCAGAAGGTGCACGAGGCACTCGGCGGCACCGGTGTCTGGGCGGCCCAGCCCGAGCTTCAGGAAGTCGAGGACCTCGACATCCCCGGCCGGATCAACCCCATCATCACCGGGGACTACAAGGCCGAGCAGGCGCGCTGGAAGTCCGTGCCCATCGAGGTGGGCAAGCCTCTGGAGAAGCCGACCCCGCTGTTCGCCAAGCTGGACCCGGAGCTCGGCGAGACCGGTCCCGAATGGGCGCCGATCTCGAAATGAGCAACTGATGGGTGCGGAGAAGAAGGAACCGCCGCCGATCCCGGACAGGTTGCCGGTTTCGGTGGTGGACGCGCACACCCACCTCGACGCGTGCGGCGCGGTCACCGCGGCTGATGTGACAGCCATGGTCGACCGCGCCGAGCGCGCCGGCGTGTCGCGGGTGATCACCGTCGCGGACGATCTCTCGGCCGCTCGGTGGGCCGCGCAAGCGTCCACTTGGGACCCGCGGGTTTGGGCCGCCGTCGCGATCCATCCCACGCGCACCAAGGAATTCTCCGAAGCCGAGAAATCCGAAGTGGAGAGTCTCGCGAAAGAGTCCAGAGTGGTCGCGGTCGGCGAGACCGGCCTCGACTACTACTGGGACTATTCGCCTCACGACGCACAGCAGGACGCTTTCCGGTGGCACATCGATCTCGCCAAGCGCATCGGCAAGCCGCTGATGATCCATGATCGAGACGCCCACGACGACGTTCTCCGGATCCTCGAGGAAGAGGGAGCGCCCGAGCAGGTCGTCTTCCACTGTTTCTCGGGGGACGAGCACATCGCTCGCCGGTGTGTCGACGCGGGATACGTGCTGTCCTTCGCCGGGACGGTCAGCTTCCGCAACGCCCGGGGTCTCCACGAGGCGGCGCGGATCGTTCCGGCGGACCAGTACCTCGTCGAAACGGACGCTCCCTTCCTGACCCCGCATCCATTCCGCGGGCGGCCGAACGAGCCCTACTGCGCCGCCTACACGGTTCGGCACCTCGCCACCCTCAGGGGCGAGGCGGTGCACGAGGTGGCCGAATCGGTGCGAAAGACCGCTGAGCGGGTCTTCCGTTTGCCGACAGTCACCGCCGGTTGAACGGATTGCGACATTAGTGATCAGCAATGGTCCACTCTGATGAGTGACCAACGTCACGACACTCCGGGCGGTGTTTGCGCAACCCGGCGAGGTTCGTTACTGTCCCGTGATCGTGCCGGTCGGTACCCGCTCATGCGGTTTCCGGCTGTTACGCCCACAGTCACGTCAGTGCACGTCGGGGAAGCGGAACCAGGAGCGGTACGGCCTGGAACCGTGACGATGGCGCTGGCTGCGGGTGTCGGACTTCTAGAGGTGTGCCGAAGAGCGCATCGAGACGAAGGACGTAGTGGAGCGGTTGTCGAGCTCCTCGACGTCTTGGGAAAGGGAACGACCCAGTGACTGGTAGCAGTAGGCAGGATGGCTCGCGCCTCGGCGCAGAGACGAACACCTTCGCTTCCGCCGGCTCGGTCGCCGTGCTCGACCGCGACACCCACTACGGCGAGCTCGACTACTCCGACGATCCGCGCATCACGCACCAGGACGTCCTGGCAGCGCTCGGCCCTGACGCCGACGCCCTGATGGCCGAGATCGACGTCGACGTCGACGAGCTGATCCGCCTGATCAGCGCCGAGACCACGATGCTTCCGCCGATCGTCATTCCGGACGAGATGGCCGAGGACCGCACCGCGGGCGCGCCGATGAAGGTCGCGACCAAGGACGAGGTCATCGCGAACTCGACCCGCGTCTGGAAGAAGCGGTTCCTCAAGGGGACCGTCATGGCGGTGCTGCTCACCCTCGGTGGTGGCGGCGCGGCCGCGATGGCGATGAACAAGAGTGTCACGCTCGACGTCGACGGCAAGCAGCAGACCGTCCACAGCTTCGGCGACACCGTCGGCGAGGTCCTCGAAGACGCCGGTCTTTCGGTCGGCGCGCACGACTCGCTCTCGCCCTCGCCTCAGGCCGAGGTGGGCGATGGCGGCGTCATCAAGCTTGAGCGCGGCCGCAAGCTGAACCTGATCGTCGACGGCGCGCCGCAGCAGGAGTCCTGGGTCCGCGCGACCAACCTCGGCGAAGCGTTGAACCAGCTCGGTCGCGCCGACCTCGCCAAGGCCGGCACTTGGACTTCGCTCCCGCAGAACGGTGAGCTGCCGCTCGAGGGCGCCACCGTCGAGGTCAAGACCCTCAAGAACGTCACGGTCTACGACGGCGCGAACGAACCGCGCAAGGTTCAGACCAACTCGGTGACCACCCAGGAATTCCTCGGTGAGCTCCGGATGACCCTCGGCCCGGACGACGAGGCCGTCGGCGGTCTCGACGTCAAGCTGGTCGACGGTGCCGAGGTCCACATCAGCCGGACCGGCGTCACCATGGTCAAGCAGAACGAGGAAATTGCTCCGCCCGAGCAGAAGGTCGACGACCCGGAGCTCGAAAAGGGCAAGACCAAGGTCGAGGACCCGGGCACCCCGGGCCAGAAGACCGTGACCTACAAGGTCACCAAGCGCAACGGCAAAGAGGTCGGCCGCGAGAAGGTCTCGGAAGAGGTCATCACCGAGGCCAAGCCCAAGATCGTCAAGGTCGGAACCAAGAAGCCCGCCGATCCGGTCATCGGAGACGCCGGAGCCTGGGACCGCATCGCGCAGTGCGAGTCGACCGGCAACTGGGCCGCCAACACCGGCAACGGCTACTACGGTGGCCTGCAGTTCAACAAGAGCACCTGGGACGCCTACGGTGGCGAGCAGTACGCCGCGTACCCGCACCAGGCCAGCAAGGCCCAGCAGATCGCTGTCGCCGAGAAGGTCCGCGACGCGCGTGGTGGCTACGGCGCTTGGCCGCACTGCGGCAAGAAGGCCTGACGCCAGATCATCCTCCTTTCCTGAAGGTCACCATGTGGGTTCGCCCGCAAGGTGGCCTTCAGGCCGTTAAAGGCTTCTGAGGCTGTGTCGCGTTCCCGGATCTAGGTCTCGACAGTCGTGCCCACCACCGAGGGGGACGTAGGTGGGCGACATTCCGGGATCGTTCAGCCGCGGCGGACTCTTGAACGCCCTCGCCGCTGCCGCGGTAGGGGCTCTGGCGGCCCTGTGGCGGCATCTGGGCGGGCTTAGGGCGGCTCGCGGGTTCCTCGCTGGGCTGTGCGGACTGAGGCTCCTCAGTGGCCCGCTCCGCGGTCTGCCGGGGCGCGGGGATGTCCGGGCCGGCCTCCGCGAGATCGACGATCTCCGTGAACGCGTCGCCGCGTCTCTCCGCCGGCGCACGGTCGTCGGCTACGTCGCCGGGAGCCGGATACGCACGCGGCACCAGGAGCGCGTTCAGGCGGGCGCCCGTCTCGGGGTCGAGGTTCCCGCGCATGTCCCAGCGGCCGGTCCGTTTCTGGCGCAACCAGAATTCGCTTCGCTGACGTTTCGGCTCGGGATCGTCTTTGGGCTTCCCATCCGGATCATGTCGCGCGAGCAGGTCGGTGCCCGCCATCGTGACGTCGCGCGGTCTTGCGACGCCCGCGAGTTCGACCAGGCCCTTTTCGGCCTCAAGCCGCTCGTCCGCGTCGAGGTGGTCCGGCAGCCTCTTCATGACGGTGACGATCCGGTCGATACCGGCCTCGGCCAACGCGCCGGTGCTGGCCGATTCACCGGTCAACGTCGCGACGGGGTCGATCGTCGTGCCGTCGCGCGCCCGTCTTGAATTGAGCGCGAGCGCTCTGCCGGTCACTCTCTGAGCCTCTGCTCGAGGCACTCGAGCCACATGCTCGTAGAAGGCGGCGATCGAGTTGTATCCGTAGAGGTCTCGGACCCCACGTGACTCGATCTCGGCCAGGATCTGGCCGACTTCGGCGAACAGACGTCGCCCTTCGCGTAGCCGTGTCTGCAACTCGTCGAGGAGCAGTTCGGCGTCACCTTCCGGCAGGTTGAGCGGGAAGGCCTTGGGATTGTTTTTGCTGGTCATCCCTCGATTGTCGAGGCAGATTCGAACGAATGCACGGTATCGATCGGGTGGATGATCATTACGCTCCGCCTGCGCTGACCTGCGCCGATCACACGGGAGTGGGATACGTGTCGGTTCGAAAACGCCATACGGATGGTGGCGGCGGGATCACGGCTCCGCGCTCAACCGGTCCCACTCCTCGCGGAGCACCCCATAGACGACGGCGTCATGCACGCCTCCGGCCCAGCGTCGCGCGCGCCGGAACCGGCCTTCCTCCACGAATCCCAGCCGCTGCCCGACGGCGATCATTCCTGGGTTCCCCGAGAATGTGGCGAAGTCCAGGCGGAGCGTGTCGGTGCGAGCGAACAAATAGGTCGTCCACAGGCGCAAGGCCTCGGTGCCGTACCCGCCGCCCCAGTACCGCTCGTCGTAGATCGCCAACCCCATCCGCCGCCAGTCGGTCTGCCTGCTTTCCCAGTACCAGCTGACCCTGCCGATCAACCTGCCGTCCTTCAGATCGCATACGGCGAGGCTGGTGCGAGGATCGACGGGCTCGGTCTTGGGCGTGGTGAGTTCGCGTGCCGTCGAGTCGGCCGCCGCCGCGGTCGGGGTGCCGAAATAGGGCCCGTTCGTTTCGTGCCAAGGCCGCGTGGGATCGAGTAGGTCGCGAAGCGGTCGGAGGTCGCTCGGCCTCCAGTCGCGCAGCCGGACTTTCTCGCCTTCGAGTACGACGTCGTCCACCGGCCAATCGTGGCCCACCGGGGCTGGTTACGATCGTCGGGTGACTGAACTGCTCGGTCCTGCGGAGATCAGGGCGCTGGCGGCCGAGCTGGACGTACGGCCGACCAAGAAGCTCGGCCAGAACTTCGTGCACGATCCCAATACGGTGCGACGCATCGTCGACCTCTCGGGGGTCGGCGAAGGCGACGTCGTGCTGGAGGTCGGGCCGGGCCTCGGCTCGTTGACCCTCGGACTGCTCGCAACCGGCGCCGAGGTCGTCGCGGTCGAAATCGACCCCGTGCTGGCTGGGCGTTTGCCGGATACCGCGGCCGAACGGGGCGGGGCCGAACGGGGCGGGGCCGAACGACTGACGGTCGTCGGCGCGGACGCGTTGCGGATCACGTCCGACGACCTGCCCGCGCGTCCGACGGCCCTCGTCGCGAACCTGCCGTACAACGTCGCGGTTCCGGTCGTGCTTCACCTGCTTGCCGAACTGCCGTCGCTGACCAGCGGTCTCGTGATGGTCCAGACCGAGGTCGCTGACCGGATGGCGGCCGGCCCGGGGAGCCGGACTTATGGCGTCCCCAGCGTCAAGCTCGCTTGGTACGGAAAGGCGCGCAAGATCGCCGCGGTGCCTCGCGCGGTGTTCTGGCCCGTTCCGAACGTGGACTCCGCGCTGGTCGCTTTCGAACGGGGCGAGGTGGTGTCGTCCGTGGACCGGGAGCGATTGTTCGCGGTGGTCGACGCCGCCTTCTCCCAGCGGCGGAAGACTTTGCGTGCCGCGTTGGCGTCATGGGCCGGTTCCGCCGAACGCGCGGGGGAGCTGCTCGAGAAGGCGGGAATCGACCCCAAGACCCGCGGTGAACAGCTGGATGTCCACCAGTTCGCGCGGATCGCCGCGGCCGCCGGTTGATCGCCTGCCTCGGATGTGACCGGCACCGCGTGAACGTCAGCCGCGTCAGGTCGGCACGTGCGTAAGCCTTCTCGATCTGTATGAGCGGCGTTGTCTTAGCAGGTAGCGCGCCTGGCGCAAGTCGAAGACGCCTGACTGTGTTCCATTATCTGGACGGCCGATCCTGTATGATGGACGCGACCAGACGTGTGATCTGCGCCTACGTGCTTGCTTTCATCCAGTGGGATCGGTTTTACTCAGTGAGCCATCCCGAGCGACTGAGAGACCTGGCTCGCCGAAGTCGCAGCAACCACCCTCCACAGGGCAGGTGCTACAGCCAGGACCGATGGAGGCTGTGCCTAATGAACAGGGTCACCCACCCGCTCCTGCTGACCAGGCGACGTGTCGTCGATGAAGGTCGCCGCACGGTAAGTGCGTGTCGACGCTCCACCGTTACTGCCTGAGTCTTTCTCCCTTACCTCTGAAAACCGTCCGTTTCCGGACGGTCACTCGGTGACGGTCGGCGCGCTCGAAAGAAGCAGCGCCCCATTCGCATGGAGCCTCTCGTGATCACTGTCGAAAACCTGTCCAAATCCTTTCCCCTCAACGGAAATCCCGTCGTCGCGCTGCGTGACGTGAGCGTGGACATCCAAGCGGGCTCGCTGTTCGGAGTCGTCGGCCCAGCCGGCTCCGGCAAGTCGACCCTCGCTCGGTGCATCGGTCTTCAGGAGCGTCCCGACCGCGGCGTCGTCCGCCTCGACGGCCTCAATACCGGGACCCTCGACGGACGCCGTCTGCGCGAGATCCGGCGGCAGGTGGGCGTCGTGAGCACCAAACCGGAATTGCTCGCCGAGCGCACCATCGCCGGCAACATCGCTTCGCCGCTCGAACAGCTCGGTCTCGACGGGCCGCAGCGGCGCAACCGGGTCGGTAACCTGCTCGACCTGGTCGGGCTCACCCCCCGGGCGGGGCAGCGGCCGGGCGACCTGTCCGAAGGGCAACTGCGCCGAGTGGCCATCGCCAAGGCGCTGGCCGCCGGGCCGTCCGTGCTCCTGGCCGACGACCCGACCGCCGGCGTGCAGGCCGAGGAGTCCGGCGCGGTCCTCACCGTGCTCGACCGGGCCCGTGCCGAGCTCGGAGTCACCGTGCTGCTCACCACTCCCGACGCCGGCGTGGTTCGCCGTGTCTGCGACGACGTCGCGGTTCTGGAAGCCGGGGCGATCATCGAACGCGGGACCGTGCTCGACCTGGTCTCCGACCCGAACAGCCGTACCGCGCAGGCGCTGCTTCCCGCGATCGAGACCGGGCGTGCGCAGGCCTCGAAGTACGACCGCGCGGTGGACGTCGTGCTGGTCGGCTTCGCCTCGGTCGGTGCGTTGCTCCCGGAGGCCGCCGGTCGCTTCGACGTCGAACTCGCCACCATCGGCGGCGGCCTGACCCGGATCGGCGACACGCCGGTGGGCCGGTTCCGTCTCGGTGTCCGCGGTGAGCGTGCGGACGCCGCGCTTGCCTGGATCGCCGAACGCGGCGGCCACGTGACCCACCCGGTCCGCGGACCGCAGGGTGTCGCTGCCTGATTCCTCCACGAACGGGCCGCCCAGGACGAAATCCGTCCGGGGCGGCCCGTTCGTGTCCGACTCGTCCTGTTCTCTTTTCTCCTGGTGACAGCGCAAGTGGAACGGCCACGTAGGCTTGACGGGTGCTCGCCGTCGTACCGCCCCCAGTAACCGTCAGGGTTCCCGCCAAGGTCAACCTGCACCTGTCGGTCGGTGACGTACGCCCGGACGGTTACCACGAGCTGGTGACCGTGTTCCAGGCGCTTTCCTTGACCGACGAGGTGACCGTCGCGGTCACCGAGGATCCCGGTGTCGAGGTCTACGGTGAAGGCGAAGGCACCGTACCGACAGGGGCCAACAATCTCGCTTGGAAGGCGGCGCAGGCGCTGGCGGCACACGTCGGCAAGGCGGACGGCGAGTCCAAGGTCAGGGTCGTGCTGCGCAAAGGCATCCCGGTGGCGGGCGGGATGGCCGGTGGCAGCGCCGACGCGGCCGCGACCCTGGTGGGGCTCGCGTCGCTTTGGAAGCTCGACATCTCCCGAGACGAACTGGCGGGTATCGCCGCGAAGCTCGGCAGTGATGTCCCGTTCGCGCTCTATGGCGGGACCGCGTTGGGCACCGGCCGAGGTGAGCAGCTGGTGCCGGTCTTGTCGCGGCATACCTTCCATTGGGTCCTGGCCTTCGACCAGCGTGGTCTTTCGACGCCGAGGGTGTTCGGCGAGCTGGACAAGTTGCGTGAAGAGGGCAGCCCGCCGCGGATCGGTTCGCACACTCCGGTGGTCGAGGCGCTGGCGTCCGGTGACCCGCGGCAGCTGGCGCTGCTTCTGGGTAATGACCTTCAGGCGGCCGCCGTCTCGTTGCGGCCGGGGCTGCGTCGTACCTTGCGGGCGGGGGTCAACGCGGGCGCGCTCGCCGGCACCGTCTCCGGCTCCGGACCGACCTGTGCCTTTCTGTGCGCGGATGCCCAGTCGGCCGTCGAGGTCGCCGCGGAGCTGTCCGGCGCGGGTGTCTGCCGCACGGTACGCGTCGCGCACGGGCCGGTGCCCGGAGCGCGGCTGGTCGGCGGCGACGACGCGCCGCGGCCGTCACCGCCGCGGGTGCACGCGTGAGGGTGTCCGAAATGGACATCGACTAATTCGTTGTGGTGCAAGCTTTTCGGAAAGGATCGGCTGAGGCATGGCCAACTTGGTCAACCTGGAGTCGGTGAGCAAGTCCTTCGGGGTGCGCCCGCTGCTCGACGGTGTTTCGCTCGGTGTGGCGGAGGGGCAGCGTATCGGTGTCGTCGGTCTCAACGGGGGCGGGAAGACGACGCTGCTGGAGGTTCTCGCGGGGATCAGCGAGCCGGATACAGGACGGGTCAGTCAGGTCCGTGGCTTGCGGATGGCCGTGGTCACCCAGCGGACCGAGCTGCCCGCCGGCAGCACTGTCGGCGATGTCGTGCTGGAACGCTACGGCGCGGAGCACGAGTGGGCCGCTGACGCGCGTGTCCGGTCCATTATGGACGGTCTGGGGATCACCGCTCTAGGCGTCGAGAAGGAAACCGCGAACCTGTCCGGTGGCGAACGCCGCCGGGTGGCGCTGGCGGCCGCTCTCACCGGCGAACTGGACCTCGTGGTCCTCGACGAGCCGACCAACCACCTGGACGTCGAAGGCGTGCGCTGGCTCGCGGATCATCTGCTGAACCGCAAGATCGCGGTCGTGGTCGTCACGCACGATCGGTGGTTCCTCGACACGGTCGCGAGCCTGACCTGGGAGGTCACCAACGGCCGCGTCGAGCAGTACGAAGGCGGGTATGCGGACTGGATCTTCGCGCGGGCCGAACGGGCGAGGCTGGCGGCGACCGCCGAGGAGAAGCGGCAGAACCTGGCGCGTAAAGAGCTCGCGTGGCTGCGTCGCGGCCCTCAGGCCAGGACCTCGAAGCCGCGTTACCGCGTAGAGGCGGCTGAGGCGCTGATCTCCGATGTGCCGGAGCCGCGTGATTCGGTCGAGTTGCAGGCGTTCGCGCGTCGGCGGCTGGGCAAGACCGTGCTGGAGATCGAGGAAGCCACGTTGACCGTCGGCGACCGCACCCTGCTCGATCACGTCACCTGGCGGATCGGCCCCGGCGATCGGGTCGGTCTGGTCGGCGTCAACGGGTCGGGCAAGACGACGCTCCTCAAGCTGCTCGGCGGCGACAAGGAGCCCGAGACGGGGCGACGCATCCAGGGCAAGACAGTCAGCCTCGCCCACCTGCGGCAGGAGCTCGACGACCTGCCGGGTGATCTGCGCGTGCTGCAGGCGATCGAAGAGGTGTCCGGCCGGGTCGTGTTCGGCAAGCAGGAGCTCACCGCTTCGCAGCTCGCCGAAAAGCTGGGGTTCCCCGCGGCGAGGCAGTGGACGCCGGTCGAAGACCTTTCCGGTGGCGAACGGCGCCGCCTGCAGCTGTGCCGGCTTCTGATGGCCGAGCCCAACGTGTTGTTGCTCGACGAGCCGACGAACGATCTCGACATCGACACCTTGCAGCAGCTCGAGGACCTGCTGGATTCCTGGCCGGGCAGCCTCGTCGTCGTCTCGCACGACCGGTACCTGGTGGAACGCGTCTGCGACACGATCGTGGCCCTGTTCGGGGACGGGCAGGTGACCCACTTGCCGGGCGGGATCGAGGAGTACCTGGACCGGCGCGCCAAGAGCCTCGAAAAGGCGGGCAGTGACCGGAAGGCGGGCAACGCTCAGGCCTCCGCGCCCAAGAAGAGCGCCGCGGAGCAGCGTGCGGCGCAGAAGGAGCTGTCCCGTCTCGAACGCAAGCTCGACCAGCTGCACGCGAAGGAAGAGAAGCTGCATGCGGCGCTGCTCGCCGCGGCGACCGATCCTACGAAGCTCATCGAGCTGAACACCGAACTGAAGGCTGTCGAAACGGAGAAAGAGGAGGTCGAAGCTCAGTGGCTTGAGACCTCCGAAGCGATCGAATGAGTTCACACGACGGCGCGCGGGTCTTCCAGCGCGGACAGTAGTGTGACGCGCATGAGTCGGTTCGTGGACACGCTCGTCGCCACCGCGGCGGGGCGAGGTCAGCAGCGGGGAATGGTCACCGGGGAGCCCAAGGAGCCGGTTCGGCGGACCTGGGCCGAGATTCACGAGCAGGCCAAGCGGGTCGCCGGGGGTCTGGTGGCGGCCGGGCTGGAGCCCGGTAAAGCGGTCGCGGTCCTGGCGGCGGCGCCGTCGCTGATCGCGCCGACGGTTCAGGCGGTTTGGCTCGCCGGAGGCAGCGTGACGATGCTGCACCAGCCGACGCAGCGCACCGACCTCGCGGAATGGGCCGAGGACACCGTTCGTGTGCTGCGGATGATCGGTTCCGGCCTGGTTCTGCTCGGCGAGCCGTTCGACCAGCTGGCGCCGGTGCTCACCGAGCACGGCATCGCCTTCCAGGTCATCACCGAGCTGCTCGAAGCGGAACCGTTGGCGGAGCCCGTGCCGACGGCCGAATCGGATACGGCGCTCCTGCAGCTGACCAGCGGGTCGACGGCCGACCCGAAGGCCGTTCAGATCACCTACGGAAACCTGTATTCGAACGTCAAGGCGATGGTCGATCGGGCCGAGTTCGATTTCGACGTCGACGTGATGGTCTCGTGGCTGCCCACCTTCCACGACATGGGGATGGTCGGCTTCCTGACGGTCCCGATGACGTTCGGTGTCGAGCTCGTCAAGATCACGCCGCTCGAGTTCCTGTCGGGACCGTTGATCTGGCCGCGGCTGATCAGCAAGTACAACGGCACGACCACGGCCGCGCCGAACTTCGCGTACGCGATCGTGGGCAGGCGGATGGCCCGCGTCGAGGATGACAACGAGTACGACCTCTCGAAGCTTCGGATCGCGTTGAACGGCGCCGAGCCGATCGACGAAACGGCCGTGCAGACGTTCGTCGATGCCGGGGCGCGCTTCAAAATGCCCGCCGAATGCGTCTTCCCGGCGTACGGCATGGCCGAGGCGACTCTCGCGGTTTCGTTCGCGCCGTTGTTCACCGGCTTGACGCTGGACGTCGTCGAAGCCGACGCGCTCGAGACGGACAACCGCGCGGTGCCGGTCCCCGAGAGCGACTCGCGCCGCGGGACCGACGAGGTCCGGTCCTTCGCCGTGCTCGGGCCGCCGCTCGACGGGCTCGAGGCCGAGATCGTCGACGACAAGGGAACCGTGCTCGGGGAACGCGAGGTCGGGGAGATCCGACTGCGCGGCGAAGCCGTGACGCCGGGGTACCTGACCATGGAAGGTCCGCTCGCGACGCAGGACGAGGACGGCTGGCTGCTCACCGGCGACCTCGGTTACCTGGTCGACGGCATGATCGTGATCTGCGGCCGTCGCAAGGACGTCATCATCATGGGCGGCCGGAACCTGTATCCGACCGACATCGAACGGGCGGCGACCTCGGTCGAAGGGGTGCGCGCGGGGAACGCCGTGGCCGTGCGGCTCGACGCCGGCAGCCGACGTGAACGGTTCGCGGTCGTCGTCGAATCGAAACTCGCCGGGGACCCGGAGACGGAGAAGGCGCTGGCGAAGGAGGTCGCGGCCAAGGTGCGCGGCGCCGTCGACATGCGGCCCTTCGCCGTTGTGGTGCTCCCTGCGGGGAGCTTGCCGAAGACGCCTTCGGGCAAGGTGAAGCGGGCCGCGACCGCCGTCCAGTTCGCGGACAAGATCGCCAAGAACGCGGCGACCAGCTGAAACGAAAGGGCCGGGTCCGCGGGTATCGCGGCCCGGCCCTTTCGCGGCACCTCCCGTTGGTCAGCGGCGTCGCCACAGTGGCTTGCGGTTATGGGTGTGTTCCAGGGCAGGTACTATGTAGTAGCCGGAGGACTGGGACAACCCGGCCAGCGTCCCCTCGACGTCTCGCAGGAACGCGTCGACGGCTGCCGGGTCGTAGCCTCGTTTCGAGAGTGGCGCTTTGGCGAACGCCACGTTGTGGACGTCCGAAACCGACAGGTCGTCGTCGCCGTCGAGAGTCGCCGCTACCCGTTCGAGGAAGGCGTCGACCGCGGGTTCGTGGTAGCCACGCGCACCGATCGGCGCCCTGTCGAACTGCCGGGTCCTGGCCTCGAACGCGGTGACGGGCACTAGCGCTCCCGGAGGGTCTCGATGGGACCGCGGTCCGGGACGGCGCGTTCGGCGGTGGCTTCGTCCTCTTCGCGGGCGCCGGGCACGTGGAGTGCGTGCTGGCCGGTGCGGTGGGCGAGTTGTCCCTCGACCTTGTCGAGGAAATCGTCGACTTCGCGTTCGTCGTAGCCGCGCTTCCCGATCAACGGACGCGAGAACATGACGTGGTGGACCTCGGCGGCCGTCAGGTCGTCCCGGTCCGAGATCGTGTCGGCGATCCGTTCCAGGAACGCGTCGACCTCGTGTTTGGCGTATCCGCGCCGCCCGATCGGGGCGTTGGGGAAAGTGGCGCCGGTGATGTCTTCGGCCGTAAACGACATGAAACTCTCTCCGGTTTCGGTGGGGAATGCGATCTCCGCATTCCGTCCTAACGGGTTTGAGAGTTCCCCGGAAGAGTCCGCCCTATTCCACGACTCGATCAGGGGCGTGGTGAAACGCCTTCGAGTGACGAGCTGTAACGCACCGCCATGTGAGCGGATTCACCCAGCGTGGAAGGTGTTCTGGGCCGCCGCGAGACCAGCGCTGATAAGCGCTTCAACGGCGTCGGCGCAACGATCGATCTCGAAAGCGAGCTCTTTGCGTTCGACCGTCGAGAAGTCTTTCAGCACGAAATCGGCCGGATCCTGCCGCCCCGGAGGCCTGCCGACGCCGAAACGGACACGGTAGTAATCCTTCGTGCCCAGGGACTTGGTGATCGAGCGGAGACCGTTGTGGCCGTTGTCGCCGCCGCCCAGCTTCATCTTGAGCGCGCCGAAGTCGACGTCCAGCTCGTCGTGGACGACCACGACACCGGCCGGGGGGATCTTGTAGAAACGGGCCGCGCCCACGACCGGGCCGCCCGAGAGGTTCATGTACGAACGCGGCTTGGCCAGAACCACTCGCTGGCCGGCCAGCCTGCCTTCGAGGATTTCGGCGCCGCTTTTGTGCGCTTTGAACTTGCCGCCGACGCGGCCGGCAAGTTCGTCGAGCACCATGAAGCCGACGTTGTGCCTGTTGCCCGCGTATTGGGGGCCGGGATTGCCGAGGCCGGCGAGCAGGATCTGCTCGCCGGCCCCGGGAAGTACTGCTTCGGTCACACCGGTGACTTTATTCGGCGTCCTCAGCGGGGGTCTCCGCAGCCTCGGCCTCTTCGCCCTCGAGCGCGGACTCGGACGGCGCCTCGTTCACGGCGACGACCAGGGCGTCGGGGTCGGTGACCAGCGAGGCGCCCTTTGGCAGGATGACGTCCGATGCGTTGATCTGGGTACCCGCGACGACGCCCTCGACCGAGACCTCGACCTGCTCGGGGATGTGCAGCGCCTCGACCTCGATCTGGATGGCGTCGAGGTCGGTGGTGACCAGGGTGCCCGGGCCGGGGGTGCCGGTGACGACGACGGGGATGTCGACGGTGACCTTCTCGCCGCGGATGACGACCAGCAGGTCGACGTGCTCGATGTAGTTCTTCAGCGGGTGGACGACGATGGTCTTCGTCAGCGCCAGTTCGCTCTTGCCCTCGAGCTCGAGGGTGATGACGGCGTTGCTGCCGTTCTCACGCACGACGCGGGCGAACTCAAGGGCGGGAAGGGCGTAGTGGCGCGGCTCCGAGCCGTGCCCGTACAGCACCGCGGGGATCTTGCCGGCGCGACGCGTGCGACGCGCGGCACCCTTGCCGAATTCGGTGCGGGGCTCGACGGACAGGGTTACCTCGGACACGGTGTAGCACTCCTTCAATTCACCAACATGTTCAGCGAAAGCATGCTGAGGTGGGGATGGTTCGGGCGGTTCCGGTGTTCGGCGGCGAATTCCACAGGCGTGCTCGACCGCGTGTGGCCACTCAAGCCGCCGCGTCGATCACGTCGGGCACCAGGTGCTCACGGAACCCGCCTCGCCGAGACCGGGAAAGTGTAGACCAAGCGGTCGTGCCGGGGTCCCGCCGGGTGGCTCGTTCAGGTGACAAGTCGGTGACAGCTGCTTCGGGAACCCGCGGATGCGGTGGTGCGCGACCCCTTTTCTAAGGTGTGATCTCCTCGCACTCGAGACAAAGGGGGCGGAATGGCGGCACGACGGTCGAGGATCGGCGCGATCGCCGCCTTGTGCTGCCTCCTGGCGGGTTGCGACGTCGCCATCGACGGGGCGGCGGGGATCTCGCCCGCAGAACAGCAGCGGGTGGACAGGCGCGCCGAACAGCGCGGCGCCGTCGAGAGCGCGTTGAAGGCGCTTGAGCAAGCACCCGCCGTCGTCTACAAGTCGACAATCAAGGACGCTTCGGGTAAACCCGCCGAATTGCAGTTCCGGATCACTCGTAACGGCAGCGCGCAGGGGGCCCTCCCGGTCGACGGTCAGCCGATCCAGATCATCTCCGCCGACAAACAGCTGTACCTCTCGGCGACGCCGGAGTACTGGAAGGCGCACGGGCTCGGCAACAGCGAGCAGTACGGCACCAACTGGGTCCGTACGGACGGCTCGGATCTGCCGGTGAACGCCGTCGAGGTGCTCAGCCCGCGCAAGGCCGCGTCGACACTGAGGACCGCGGTGTCGGCGATGGACCCGCTGACCGATCCGGTCCGGTCGAAGTTGCCCGACGGGACCGAGGTCTACGACGTCGGGAGCGGGCTCGGAGCACTGCGCGTGACCACCGCCGCGCCGCACCGCGTGGTCAGTTTCGCGCCTTCCCTCGTCGCCGCGGCGGGCGGTAAAACACTCGGTGCCGAGATGCTGGTCGAACCGCTCGCCGGGGACGCGCTCAAAAAGCTCCAGGCCGATCTGGACGGCGCGATCGGAGGAATCGGGCAGCCGTTCGACGCGCTCGCCCAGGTGAGTGTCAGCGTCGTCAACGACAAGCTGGACTGCACGGATTTCGTCGGAAACTGCCGGGCGACCATCGATGTCGCCAACACCGTCATCGGTGGCGTGAGCGGGACGCCCGTGCATTTGACGCTGACCGTCGATTTCACCGCGCAGTCCCTCGGCGCGCAGAGCTGCACAGCGAACGCCGACGCGGCACCCGGCGCCACGACGAGCATGACCTGTGAGGTCAAGTTCAAGCTGCCGAATCGGAACGCCAGCTACCAGGTGCAGGCGAAGCCTTCGGCACGCGGCGAGGTCCGGGCGGCGGTCGACGTCAATGCCGTCCGCGAAAAGCTCAAGTCCGAGTTCGCCGCGCTGGGTGGCTGACCTGCACACTCACCCCGGGGTGCGTTGCATACGTTGAAGTAGCCGATCTTGCGTTCTTAGCATCGGCGTGGTCGCCGATGAAAAGGGAGAAACGCGATGGCGAAGTTGGTTGTGTTCGGAGGAACCGGGTACGCGGGCGGAAAGATCACCGCGGAGGCACGCGGCCGCGGCCACGAGGTCCTGGCGGTGTCGAGGAACGCCGAGGGTGAGGGGACCAAGGCGGGCTCGCTCTACGACGAGGCCTTCCTGGCCGACGTCGCCAAGGGCGCGGACGTCCTGGTCATCGCGGTTCACGGGCAGAGCGGTCTGCTCGACGCGGTGCCCTCGATCGCCCAGGCCGCGAAGGACAACGGTGCGCGGATCGGCGTCGTCGGTGGGGCCGGCAGCCTGAAGGTGGCCGAGGGCGGACCGCGCCTGATCGACACCCCCGAGTTCCCGGACGAGTACAAGGGCGAGGCCGGTGCGCACGCCGAGGTGCTGGAGGCGTTCCGGAAGCTTCCCGAGGACGTCGACTGGTTCTACGTCAGCCCGGCCGCGGAGTTCGGCGCGTGGGCCGAGGGTGAGCGGACCGGCGAGTTCCGGCTCGGCGGCGACGTGCTCCTGACCGACGAGAACGGTGGATCGAAGATCAGCGGCGCCGACTACGCGATCGCGTTCGTCGACGAGATCGACAAGCCGGAGCGCCGCCGCCAGCGTTTCTGCGTCGCTTACTGACCGGACAGTTCCTTGACGACCGGCGCGAACGTTTCCAGCATCGGCTCGAACACCGTGATGTAGGAGAAGCCGTACCGCTCACGACGCTCTTGGAGCTGCCGGACCATCTCGTCGGTGGTCCCGAACAGCAATTGGGGCGTTTCGAGCACCGCGTCGACGTCGAGGCTGTCCTGGTCCTTCAGCTCTTCGCGCCAGGACTCGGCGGCAGCGCGCCGGTTGTCCGTGACCACGACCCGCTGGACGAGCATGTTCAGTTCGGGATCCCGGCCGTTCGTGTGTGAGCGGAAGAAGGCGACGCGCTCGTCCATGCGTTCGGCGTCGTCGAGCCGGAAGGTTCCCGGCGGCTTTCCCGGTGCTTGACGAAGGCCCGCGAAGCCGGCGATGTCGGCTTCGCGGGCAGCGAGGGAGAGCACGCCGTCGCTGTTGCCCGCGAGGAGCAGCGGAGGGGGCGTGATCCCTTCGGCGGCGAAGTGTTCACGCAGGTGGTCAAGGCCCTTGGTGAGGTACTCGATACGTTCCTTGGCCGGGATCCACGGCAGGCCGGCATCGTCGAATTCCGATTTCATGTGACCGGAGCCGAGACCCAGGTCCAGCCGATCGCCGGTCATCTTCACCGTCGTGACGACGTCGCGCGCGAAGAGCGCGAAGTTGTAGAAGGGCACGTTGGAGACGAGAGTGCCGACGCGGGGCCGTTGAGTCACGGCGGCGGCCATGGTCAGCGCAGGGAAAGGCGAGTTCCGTCCTGGGCCTAGGTGATCCGGCACGGAGATGACGTCGTATCCGAGGGCCTCGACGCGGCGGCACTTCGCGACCCAGTTTTCGCGGCTCTCGGCGCCCCACAGGTTCACGCCGAACTTGAATTTCCCCATGCCGGAAACCTAGCCACGAGGGGAGGCCGGGCGCGCGCCGTTTCGCGAGGAGCCGAAAACGAAGCAAGGGACCTTTGCTACCACTCTCCGAAAGAGAGTGAGAGCAAAGGTCCCTTGCTTCGTCGGGGATCAGGCGTTGCCGTCGAAGAGGGACGTGACCGACCCGTCCTCGAAGACCTGCTGGATCGCCTGCGCCAGCAGCGGCGCGATGGACAGCACGGTCAGCCCGGGGAACCGCTTCTCCTCCGGGATCGGCAGCGTGTTGGTGACGATCACCTCGCGCGCCTTGCAGTTCGACAGCCGCTCGGTGGCGGGGTCGGACAGGATGCCGTGGGTCGAGGCGATGACGACGTCGGCCGCGCCTTCGTCGAGCAGGGCCTCGGTGGCCTTCACGATCGTGCCGCCGGTGTCGATCATGTCGTCGATCAGCACGCACAGCTGACCGCGGACCTTCCCGACGACGCGGTTGGCGACGGCCTGGTTCGGCTTGTCCGGGTCGCGGGTCTTGTGGATGAAGGCGATCGGCCGGTCACCCAGCTGCGCCGCCCACTTCTCGGCGAGCCGCACCCGGCCCGAGTCCGGCGAGACGACGGTGATGTTCTCGTCCTGGTAGGTCTTGTTGATGTGCGCGGCCAGCACGTTCTGCGCGAGCAGGTGGTCGACGGGACCGTCGAAGAAGCCCTGGATCTGCGCGGTGTGCAGGTCGACCGTCATGATCCGGTCGGCGCCGGCGGTCTTGAACAGGTCCGCGATCAGGCGCGCGGAGATCGGCTCGCGGCCCTTGTGCTTCTTGTCCTGCCGCGCGTACGGGTAGAACGGCATGATCACGGTGATCCGCTTGGCGCTCGCGCGCTTGAGGGCGTCCACCATGATCAGCTGCTCCATCACCCATTCGTTGATGGGCGCCGGGTGGCTCTGGATCACGAACGCGTCGGTCCCGCGCACCGATTCGTTGAACCGGACGAAGATCTCCCCGTTGGCGAAGTTGTGCGCGGTCTGCGGGACGACCGACACGTTGAGGTGCTTGGCCACCTCTTCCGCGAGCTCCGGGTGCGCGCGCCCGGAGAACAGCATCAGGTTCTTCTTCGGTGTTCCGGACTTCGAGCTCATGCTGGCGACTCCCCGTCGTTTCCCTTATCTGAATCGGACACGGCGGTGGTGTCCTGCTTCGCGGCGGAAGCTGCTTCCGCCGCGGGTGTGCCCGGCCTGCGCCGGGACACCCAGTCTTCGATGTTGCGCTGCGGCCCGGTGGACACGGCGAGCGCGCCCGGGGGCACGTCTTGCCTGATCACGGTGCCTGCCCCACTGTAAGCGCCATCGCCGATGGTCACCGGGGCGACGAACGTGTTGTCCGCGCCGAGCCGCACATGGGAGCCGATCGTGGTGTGATGCTTGTTCACGCCGTCGTAGTTGACGAAGACGCTGGAACACCCGATGTTGCTGTTCTCGCCGATGGTCGCGTCGCCGACGTAGGTCAGGTGCGGGACCTTCGTGCCGGCGCCGATGTCGGCGTTCTTCGTCTCGACGAAAGCGCCGAGTTTGCCCTTGATCCCCAGTTTGGAGCCGGGACGCAGATAGGTGAACGGGCCGACTTTCACGCCGTCGCCCAGTTCCGAATCGGAACCGTGCGTCCGCACCACCGACGCGCCCGCGCCGACGGAGACGTTCTCCAGGGTGCTGTCCGGCCCGATCTGCGAGCCCTCGCCGATCGACGTCGAGCCCTTCAGCTGGACGCCGGGTTCGATGACGACGTCGCGCGACAAGGTCACGCCCGCGTCGATCCAAGTGCTCGCCGGGTCGACGACGGTGACACCCGCCCGCTGCCAGCCGCGGACGATCCGGCGGTTCAGCTCGGCGCCGAGGACGGAGAGCTGGACGCGGTCGTTGACGCCTTCGGTCACCCACGGGTCGTCGATGACCAGCGCGCCGACGCCCTTGCCGTCGCCGCGGGCGATGCCGAGGACGTCGGTGAGGTAGAGCTCGCCCTGGGCGTTGTCGGTCGAAAGCTTCGAAAGCCCGTCGACCAGGACCGAGGCGTCGAAGGCGTAGACGCCGGAATTGATTTCGGCGATTTCGTGCTGTTCGGGGGTGGCGTCCTTCTGCTCGACGATCGAGGTGACGACGCCGTTCTCGTCGCGGATGATCCGGCCGTAGCCGGTCGGGTTCTCGACGACCGCGGTCAGCACGGTGACCGCGTTTCCGGTGGAGGTGTGCTCCGCGACCAGGGAAGCGAGCGTTTCGGTGTCGAGCAGCGGCACGTCGCCGTAGCTGACGACGACGGTGCCGGTCAGCCCCGCGGGCAGCGCCGAGAGCGCGCACGAGACGGCGTGCCCGGTGCCCTTCTGCTCTTCCTGGACGGCCGTGACGACCTCGCGGCCGAGCGCCTCGCCGACGTTCGCCAGCCGGGCGCCGACCGAGTCGCGACCGTGGCCGATGACCACGACCAGGTGCTCCGGGTTCAGTCCCGCGGCGGCCCGCACCGCGTGCTCGACCAACGGGCGGCCGGCGATCGGGTGCAGCACCTTCGGGGTGGACGAGCGCATGCGGGTGCCCTCACCCGCGGCGAGGATCAACGTGCTCAGCGGGCCGGTCACGGCACTCCCAACATTTCACCAACGGTGGTTGTCGGGCATTGATCCTACGTGGGCTGCTCGGCGTCCCACGCGGGGTCGGTCGGAGCATCCTCGCCGGGCCATCCGGTCACCGGATCGATGGCCATCGAATTCACCGACGAAACCTGGTTCCCGCCGCCGCGTTTCGCCTGGTACATGGCCGCATCGGCGCGTGCGAGGACCTGTTCGGCCCGTTCCTGCGGGCGGAGCGAGACAAGGCCGACAGAGAGGGTGACGCCGTGCGAAAGATGGTGCGGCAGAGATGCGACGGCATTCACAGAACGACCCAGCGCCTGTTTCGCCGCGGAGGCCGGAGCCCCAGGTAGAAGCACGATGAACTCGTCTCCGCCGTAGCGGGCGACGACGTCGTCGCCGCGCAGGGCGTCGCGCAGCGTGCTCGCGATGACACGGAGCACGTTGTCACCTTCGGCGTGCGACTGCTTGTCGTTCACGTCCTTGAATCCGTCGAGGTCGACCAGCGCCACCGCGAGCGGCTGGGCGTCGGCGGACGACGCCAGCGAACGCAGCTTTTCGTCGAGCGCGCGCCGGTTCGGCAACCCGGTGAGCGGGTCCTGCAGCGCCTGCTGGGTGATGGCGCCGTGCTCGGCGGAGAGCCGCTCGTGCTCCCGCCGCGCGTTGAGCGTGGCGATCTGCGATTCGCGCAGCGACCACATCTCCGTTTCCAGGATGGTCGCGTAGTCGATCAGCGACTGGCTCGCCCCGGACGCGTAGTCCGGCGTGGTGTCGAGCCTGGCCAGCTCGCGGGCGAGGTTCAACCGCATCGACGGCAGCGAGCCCTCTTCGTTGTCCTCGCGGACCTCTTTGAGCACCTGCAGCGCGTCCTCGCGGCGGCCGTCGTTGTCCAGGCAGCGGGCCAGTGCGATGGCGATGATCTCGCGTTCGTGCGGGAACACCAGTTCCGGATGCAGCAGCGAGGTCAGCCGCTCGATATGCGACGAATCGGGCGACGCCAGCGCGGCCGCGGCGGCGAGCACGCCGACCTGGTCGATCGCGGGCACCCCGGCCTTGCGCGGAAACAGCGATTCGGTGAACGGGCCCTCGGCGGCCTGGGCCATCGACGCCGCGGTGCGGAACTTGTCCGCCCCCTCGTCGTAACGCTCGATGCGTTCGAGGCGCAGGCCCCAGCCCAGCAGCATCTTGACCCGGTTGATCAGCTGGAGCGCGATCTCGTGCGGGCTGGCGCTGTCGCGGATCGCCTGCGCGGCGCGGGCGATGGCCTCCTCGGCCGCCTCGTAGACGCCCAGCTGGTTCAGGACCAGCCAGCAGTCGACCAGGGTCGTGGACAGCATCCGGTCCCAGTTGCGCCTGCCGACCTGGCGGTCCGGGACCGCGGAATCGTCGAGGATGGCCAGCGCCCTGGCGATCTCGGTGAGGGCGGCGTCCTCCTGTTTGGCGATCACCAGCCTTCGGCCGCGCATGGCGTGCGCGTCGGCCCGCATCAGCGCGAGACCGTGCCGCCGGGTGTGCGCGAGCATCTCGTCGAGCCTGGGTTCGGCTTCGGCGGCGAGACCGCGGGTGACCAGCCTGGCCATCGCGGAGTACCGGAGCAGCTGGGCGACCAGCAGGGGTTCGCCGCGGCGCTGCGTCTCGTCGAGGAGTTCGTCGAGGCTGGTGACGATGTCCAGCTGTTCGGCGAAGCTGACGCGCTGGATGGCCGCCCCGAGTTCGCGCGCGCGACCGTAAAGCCAGGCGTCGGACATCTCCGCAAGCGCCGGCCGCCTGCCACTGGTCGTCGCGTCCTCGGTCAGCCGCACACACCCCCACCGTTGAAAACGCCGCTGGTCATCTGTTCGTCTGCTCCGCCGCCAGGATTCGAACCTGAACTGTCAGAACCAAAATCTGAAGTGCTGCCGATTACACTACGGCGGATCGATCCTGGTCAGGATAGCCATGTCGGGGACGTCCACGTGCGCCCGGGGGTGGCCTCACCGTCGCGGGCACTCCACAGGGGACGAAACCTCCTGTACCGTAACTTACGGCATCGTAGGTAAGGTCACCCTTAGGGAAGCCCTGAGGGTTGCGCATAGAAAAGAAGTGACTGCATGACGGCTACCCTGGACCGTTCCCAGAAGCCCGCGAAGGGCCCCAAGCCGGTAATCGAAGGACATCGATCGAGTGGCGTGCAGCTCTCGGTCTACCTCGGGGTCATCTTCCCGCTCGCCGCGCTGCTCGCGGCCGTCCCGTTCGCCTGGGGCTGGGGACTGACCTGGGTCGACGTCGGCCTGTTCGTGGTCTTCTACGCGATCAGCGGCCTCGGGATCACCGTCTCCTATCACCGCTACTTCACGCACGGCTCGTTCAAGGCCAAGCCGTGGCTGCGCGTCGCGATGGCGATCGCCGGCAGTATGGCCGTCCAGGGCCCCGTGATCACCTGGGTCGCCGACCACCGGCGCCATCACGCCTTCTCCGATCGCGACGGCGACCCGCATTCGCCGTGGCTGTTCGGGACGACACCCGTCGCCATCGCCAAGGGGTTCTGGCACGCGCACATGGGCTGGCTGTTCGACCGCGATCAGACCAACGCGGAGCGGTTCGCGCCGGACCTGGTGAAGGATCCGGCCATCAAGAAGGTCGACGACCTGTTCTGGCTGTGGAGCCTGCTCACCCTGGTGCTGCCCGCGATCCTGGGCGGACTGATCACCTGGTCGTTCTGGGGTGCGGTGACCGCGTTCTTCTGGGCCGGGCTGGTGCGGGTCTGCGTGCTGCACCACGTGACCTGGTCGGTCAACTCGGTCTGTCACATGATCGGCGAGCGCCCGTTCGCCGCCCGCGACAAATCGGCCAACTTCTGGCCGCTGGCGATCTTCTCCTTCGGCGAGTCGTGGCACAACCTGCACCACGCCGACCCGACCTCGGCGCGGCACGGTGTGCAGCGTGGCCAGATCGACCTTTCCGCGCGTCTGATTTGGATCTTCGAGAAGTTCGGCTGGGCCTACGACGTGCGCTGGCCGACCCCGCAACGCCTCGCACGCATCGCCGCTGAAAGCAAATAGCGAGGTCGCGTTAGTCTTCTGCGATGGCGGGGAGAAGGCGGACCAAACGTGAAGCGGTCACCGGGGCGCGTCCTGTCGCTCCGGTGGCCCGGGTGCGGATGACGGGGAGCGAGCGCAGGCAGCAGCTGCTCAACGTCGCCAGGGCCCTGTTCGCGGAGAAGGGTTTCGAAGGAACGTCCATCGAGGAGATCGCGCACCGCGCGAACGTCTCCAAACCGGTGGTTTACGAGCACTTCGGCGGAAAAGAAGGCATCTACGCCGTCGTCGTCGACCGCGAGACGCAGCTGCTGCTCGACCGGATGGTCTCCACCCTCCACGGTGGACACCCGAGGGTGATGCTGGAGCAGGCGGCGATCGCGTTGCTCTCCTACGTCGAAGACTCGCACGACGGCTTCCGCATCCTGGTGCGGGATTCGCCGGTCGCGAGTTCGACGGGCACGTTCTCGACGGTGCTGAACGACATCGCCAGCCAGGTCGAGCACATCCTCGCGCAGCAGTTCGCCGCCAGGGGCTACGACGAGAAGCTGGCCGCGCTGTACGCGCAGGCGCTCGTCGGGATGGTGGCGCTCACCGGGCAGTGGTGGCTCGACGCCCGGAAACCGAAGCGCGACGAGGTCGCCGCGCATCTGGTCAACCTGGCGTGGAACGGTCTGTCCAATTTGGAGCACAAGCCCAAGTTGCGACTGCACTGAGAGCGTCGCGCGGTAGTAACGTTTCCCGGCCGATGAGCGCTAGGTCCCCCAAAGAGATCGTCAAACTGGGGGAACACCGTGGAGAACTTTTCCGCGCTTGCCGTCGGGCAGATGGCGCCGCAGAAGAAGAGACCGTGGCTGAAGCCGGTCATCATCATGGGAGTCTTCGGTGCCATCGTCCTGCTCGGGATCTTCGCCGAAAATCCGTTGACGGCGTCGCGTACCGAGGTCGGCGCCTGTCTCAAGGGCAACGTCGACAACGCGGACAGTATCAGGAACGTCGAGTGCGGGACGCCGGAAGCGAACTTCAAGGTCGTCGGGAAACAGGGCGGAAAGTCGGAAGGCGGGATACTGCTTTCGGGTGGCTCCGAATGCGACGGCTACCTCAACGCTGACCTGTACTACTTCCAGGGTAGGCAGTCGGCTGACGACGGCGTGCTGCTCTGCCTGGAAAACCTCAAGAATCCGGGCCCACGGCTGCCGGCCGTCGGGGATTGCTTCGCCGGGGACCTCTTCGCGGCGAAGAAGCTCGAAAAGGTGGACTGCGCGGGAGCGCATTTCAAGGTGCTCGCCATCGAAAGGGAACCTGAGGTCTCCATCGGGACCACGACGTGCTCCTCCGTGCCGGGGACCGACATGAAGCTCACGTGGGCGTCGGGTGCGGGTGGTCTGATCCCGCGCGAACGCGTGGTGTGCCTCGACGAACTGAAGTAGGCGTCAGCGCAGGAGGCCGGTCTCCCGCAGGTGGTCGAAGATGATCTTGCCCACCGCGGAGAGCCGGTCCCTGTCCGCATGGCCCAGCCACGCGATTTCCTCGATTTCGCTGCTGGCCGTGGGTGTTCCGCTGAATTCGGCGAGGTAGCAGGTCGTCCGGACCACGAGTCCTGACGCGTGCCCGTCGGCTTGAGCCTCGAACGATCCGGCGGGTTCGATCGTCGCCGGATCGATCTCGACGTTCAGTTCCTCGCGGATTTCGCGTACCAGTGTCTCCGCGTCCGTTTCACCGGGTTCCCGTTTGCCGCCGGGCAGGTAGAACACCGATTTCCCGCGCGAGCGGGCGCCGAGGACACGGCCGTCCTGGAAGTACAGCAAAGCGATTTTGTCGATCATGGTTCAGCCCAGCGCCGCGGCGGTTTCGGCGGTCGTGAGCACTTCGCCCAGCCGCGGGAACACCTTCGTGATCGCCGATTCGTGGGAGATCGCGGTGATACCCGCCATCGCGTCCGAAACGGCGATGGTCTCGTAGCCGTGGTCGATCGCGGCCCGCAGCGTCGATTCGACGCCGTACTCGGTGGCGATCCCGGCGAGCACCAGCGTCTTCACGCCGAGCCCGCGCAGGAGTTCGTCGAGTCCGGTGCGGTAGAACGCGCCGATCGTGTTCTTGGTGATCAGGTGCTCGCCTTCGCGGGGTGTCAGTTCGGCGACCAGTTCGCTGCCGGGCGGCTGCTCGTCGACGTCCGGCCGGTGCGCCCGCACGTGGACGATCGGTGAGCCGGCCGCGCTGAAGGCGTCTCGCAGCAGGACGGCGTTCGACACCACTTCGGTGCCTTCGATCGGAACGGTCTCCAGCGCGACGATCCGGGTCTGGAGGTCGATCAGGACGAGCGCCGTCGTCGCCGGGTCGATCTTCGTCATGAGGGGAAGCCTAGTGGTCCCTATGCTGGAGACATGGGGCAGAGCAGGGAAGTAGTGGTCACCGGCGGCGGAACGGGAATCGGCTACGCGGTCGCGGCGGCCTTCGCCGCGCGAGGTGATCGGGTGACGATCACCGGCCGTCGCGAGCAGGTCCTCACCGAGGCCGCCACGTTGCTCGGCGCGAACCCGGTCCCGTTCGACGCGGCCGATCCGGAGGCGGTGGAACGGGCGCTGGCCGAATTGCCGGAGCGCGTCGACGTCCTGGTCAACAACGCGGGCGGGAACACCGACTTCCGCACCGGGCAGGCCGAAGACCTGAAGTCGTTCGCCGCGAACTGGCAGGCCAATCTCGACGCGAACGTCTTCACCGCCGTGCTGGTCACCCGTGCCTTGCGGGAAAGGTTCGCCGACGGGGCGCGGATCGTCACCATCGGCTCGATCGCCGCGCGCACCGGCGCGGGTTCCTACGGTGCCGCCAAAGCCGCGCTGGAGGCGTGGAACGTCGACGTGGCAAGGGAATTCGGGCCGCGGGGGATCACCGCGAACATCGTCGCGCCCGGACTGGTCGGCGACACCGAATTCTTCCAGGGCAAGCTGTCTGACGAGCGCCGGGCGTGGCTGATCGGCAACACGCTGACCAAACGCGCCGGCGAGCCCGCGGACGTCGCCGAAGTGGTCGCCTTCCTGGCGAGCCCGGAGGCGCGGCACGTCACCGGGCAGATCGTCCACGTCAACGGCGGAGCTCACCTCGGCCGTTAAGCGCTGGGCGTGACCTTCAGCAGTTTGTCGTCCTGGCCTTCCGAAGTGGTGATGTAGAGGGCGCCGTCCGGACCGCTGCGGACGGCGCGCAGCCTGCCGAACTTGTCGTCGAACTCCGGCGGCAGCGTCACTTCGGTGACCTTGCCGGTGTCGTCGAGGCGGAACAGCAGGAGTTTCTGTCCCTTCAGCGCCGTCACGGCGAGCGAACCTTCGAGCGCTCCCCACTGCGAGCCGGTGAGGAACTCGGCGCCGCAGATCGCCTCGGTGATCTCGCCGGTCGTCCACAAAGGACTGACGGCGTCCGGGAAGCGCTGCTTGTCCGTCATCGGGACGCTTTCGTCGTAGCCGGTCTCGGTGCCGCCCTTGGACGGGTCCCAGCCGTAGTTCCCGCCCGCGGTCTCCAGGTTGACCTCGTCGTCGATGCTCGGCCCGTGCTCCGCGGTGAACACCTGCCCGGTGCCCGGGCGGGCCGTGACGCCCTGGACGTTGCGGTGCCCGTAGGTGAACACACGCTGTTCGTTCGGGTTCGCGGATTTCGCGAACGGGTTGTCCGGCAACGCATTCCCGGTCTTCGCGTCGACGCGAAGCACCTTGCCGCCGAGGCTCGTCCGGTCCTGCGGGTGCTGCGGGCGGGCGGTGTCGCCGGTGCCGACGAGGAGCGCGCCGTCCGCGCCGAACGCGGGACGGCAGCCGGAATGCCTGCCGCTGGGGTTCACCGGCAGCCCGGTCAGCAGGTCCTTGACCTTCGTGGCGCTCGCGCCGTCGTCCGAAAGCCGCCAGGTGACCAGCCGGATGTCGACGGCCTTGTCGCCTTCCTTGTGGGTTTGGCAGGTGATGAACTCGCGTGACGTCGCGAAGTCCTTGCTGATCACCATCCCCATCAGCCCACCTTCGCCGCGTACGTGGACATCGGAGAAGTCCGCGGCGACGTCACGCTTCGCGCCGCCTTCGATCAGGGCCAGCTTCCCGGGGCGCTGGGTGACGAGGATCTTCCCGTCCGGCAGGAAACCGACGTCCCAGCCGTGTTCGAGCCCGGCCGTCACCTGCTCGACCTTCAGCTTCGACACCGCGGGCTTCGAGGTGACCGGCGGCGCGCTCTGCACCGTCTCGCTCGACGCCCCGGAACAGGCCGTGACCAGCAAGGACAGGGAAGCGAACGCGACGACGGCGGAAGTGCGCATGACATCAGCATGCCACCGTGCTCAACCGCCCGCGCGAACCAAACCGCTTTCGTAGGCGAACACGACCGCGTGCACACGGTCGCGCAGCGAGAGCTTCGCGAGGATCCGGCCGACGTGGGTCTTCACGGTCGTCTCCCCGATGTAGAGCTTCGCGGCGATTTCGGAGTTCGTCAGGCCGCGCGCGATGAGCGAGAGGACGTCCTTCTCGCGTTCGGTCAGCGTTTCGAGCCGCGCGCTCTCACCGGCGTCCCGTTCGTCGGCCAGGTAGCGATCGAGCAGCCGTTTCGTCACCGAGGGGGAGACCATCGAGTCGCCGCGGAGGACACCTCGGATCGCCACGAGGATCTCGTCGGCGGGCGCGTCCTTGACGAGGAAACCACTGGCACCGGCACGCAACGCGGCATACGCGTACTCGTCGAGGTCGAACGTGGTGATCATCAGGACCCGGGTGTCCGGAAGGGACCGGCAGATCCGCTCGGTCGCCGCGACGCCGTCGAGCACGGGCATCCGGACGTCCATCAGGACCAGATCCGGCCGCAGCTTCTCGGCGGCCTCGACCGCTTCGGCGCCGTTGGTGGCTTCGCCCGCGACGGTCAGGTCGTCCTGGCTGGTGACGATCATCCCCATCCCGACCCGGACCAGTTCCTGGTCGTCGCAGATCAGCACCTTCACCGCCGTCATCCCGCCTCCACCACCAGATTCGCGGCGACCCGGTAGCCACCGTCGCGGGTCGGTCCGGTGTCGAGGGTGCCGTGGAACATCTCGACGCGCTGGGTCATGCCGGCGATCCCCCGGCCGGACGACGGGAGCCGCGGCGCGACGGGTTCGCTCCCGCCGGTGTTCGTCACCTCGATCCGGACGTTCCGGCGGTGGCCGCCCTGGCCGAAATCGATCTCGACCTGGCCGCTCGCGTCCCTCGGCGCGTGTTTGATCATGTTGGTCAGCGACTCCTGGACGATGCGGTACGCCTGCAGCGCGGCGCTCGGCGGCAACCCCTCGGCGTCCCCGGTGACCTGGAGATCCACGTCCCATCCGCTCGCGCTGACCTGCGCGACCAGGTCGCGAAGTTCCGCGACGGTCGGCTGCGGGCTTCGGGCGGCTTCGCCGGCATGGAGGACTTCCAGCAGACGGCGCAGCTCGGCGAGCGCGTCGCGGCCCGCCTTGCCGATCGTGTCGAGTGTCCGGTCGACGACCTCGGGATCCTTGTCGCGCATGAGTTTCGCGCCCTCGGCGTTGATCACGATGACGCTCACGCTGTGCGCGAGGACGTCGTGCAGTTCGCGGGCGATGCGGGTGCGTTCCTCGGCGACGGCGGCCCGGGCGCGGGCCTCCTGTTCGGACGCGGCCAGTTCCGCCTTCGTCGCTTCCTCCGCCGAAAGCCGTTGCCGCGCACGGAAGAACTCGCCGAGCGCCCAAGCGGCGACGTGCAGCGGGATCGTCGCGCCGATGGCGAGCCAGGAGCCCTGTTCGGTGGTGACGCCCCAGGCGAGACCCCACGTGACGTCGAGGATGACGATCGTGCCGGCGATCAGCGCGGCGAACCGGCGGTTCCCCGCGCGGACCAGCGTGTAGAGCGCGACGGCCATGGCCAGTTCGCCCCGGCCGCGGTCGTAGGCCCAGAGCTCCGTCGTGTACTGCGCGGTCACCCCCGCGACGATCAGCACCGCGACGATCTCGGGGTGACGCCGCCGCCAAAGCAGCGGGACGAGGAAGAGGTACGGCACCAGCAGGACGGCCTTGGGGGCCGACGACGATCCTGTCGGCGCGAGGAAGACGAACCACGCGTACAGGGGAAGGTCGGTCACCCACGGGTGGGCGCGGAGCCGGTCGAGCAGCCTTTGCACCGTTCGAACGTAACCCCGCCCGGCACGGGAGCGCGTCGTCCTCGGGTACTCCCGGGGTCCTCCCACGGGAGGACGGAATCGGCCGACGAAGCCGACGCGGAGCGACGAAACCCGTTCCTAGCGTCGGGAACATGTCGATCACCAGGGAATTCCTCCGCCATCCCGTCCTGACCGGGGCCGTCGCGGCCAGCTCCCCGAAACTCGCGGAGGCCATGACCGCGGGCCTCGGCCTGGAAAGCGCCAGGCTCGTCGTCGAACTCGGCCCCGGGACCGGTGTGTTCACCGGCGCCGTCGTCCGCCGCCTGCCACCGGGCGCGCGGCTGATCGCGGTCGAGATCAATCCGCGGCTGGCGCGGGAACTGCGGTCCCGGCACGGGGACGTCGAGGTCGTCGAGGGGTCCGCCGAAAACTTGCTTTCGTATGTGGACGAGGCCGCCGACGTCGTGGTCTCCGGGCTGCCGTGGACGGTCATGCCCGGTGAACGGCAGCTGCGGATCCTCGACCAGGTCACGGAGATCCTCGCGCCGCATGGACGGTTCACGACGTTCGCCTACGCGCACGCGGCCTGGACGACGCCCGGCCGCCGGTTCGCCGCCGCGCTGCGGGACCGGTTCGCGGTGACCGGCCGGACCCCGTTGGTCTGGCCGAACCTGCCGCCCGCCTTCGTGTATCGCGCGGCACTGCCACAGAAAGCGGGGAGGCGGCGTGGACAGCCTGCTGCGGCCGCTTCTTGAGTCGCCGCCCGCGCTGGTCTACCTCGTCTGCGGCGCCCTGATCTTCCTGGAGACCGCGCTGCTGCCGGGAATCGTGCTGCCGACGTTGTCCAGCCTGCTGCTGATGGGGTTCCTCGCCGGACGGGGCACGCTCGACCTGCCACTGGCGTTGACGGTCGCGATCGGCGCCGCCGTGGCCGGCGACCAGATCGCCTTCCTGGAGGGGCGGCGGCTGGGCCCGCGGCTGCGGACCACGCGATTCGGGCGGCGGTTCGGCCGGGATCGGTGGGAGCGCGTGGAGCGGGCCGTCGCCCGGTACGGCGTCCCGGCCGTGATCGCCGGCCGCTGCCTGGCCGGGGTGCGGACCGTGGTGCCGCGTATCGCGGGAGCCGCCGAGATGCCGTACCGGCGGTTCGTGCCCGGCAGTGTCTGCGCGGCCGTCGTGTGGGCGTGCGCCGATCTGTTCTTGGGCCACGCGGGCGCTTGGGTCAGCGGGTGAGGATCGCCGCCGTCTCGGCGTCGGCGGGGAGGAACGTCTCCAGTTT
The DNA here is from genome assembly GCF_051373225.1 of Amycolatopsis sp. w19. Classification (NCBI taxonomy): domain Bacteria; kingdom Bacillati; phylum Actinomycetota; class Actinomycetes; order Pseudonocardiales; family Pseudonocardiaceae; genus Amycolatopsis; species Amycolatopsis sp. w19. The sequence goes on from NZ_JBPQFM010000003.1 coordinate 492,745, forward strand.
CAATTCCGAAACCGTGACATCGGCGGCGGTCGCGAACGTCGTGATGGCCGTGATCAGCCGCAGCTCGCCCACGGAAGTGGACAGGCGCATCGGCACCGCGAAACCGAGGTGATCGGGCCCGGGCGGACCGGGAGCCGGAACGTAACCTTCGAGTTCGGCGAGCAGCGTGGTGAGCCGCTCGTCGGGCGCGTGGGCGATCTCTTGGGTCAACCGTTCCAGGATGTGCCGGGCCCAGTCCGCGAGGTTGCGCACCCTCGGCGCCATCCCCTTCGGGTGCAACGCGAGCCGCAAGGTGTTGACCGGTTCCTCCAGCAGTTCCGGCGCCACGTCCTCGAACAGCAGGTCGAGCGCGTCGTTGCGGGCGACGAGCACGCCGTAGCGGTCGACCACGATGGCCGGATACGGACGGTGCCCGTCGAGCAGCCGCCGCATACCGTCGAGGACCGGCCGCAGGCTCGGATCGTCCAATTCGGTTTCGGGGAAACCGGGCGCGAACCCGGCCGCGAGCAGGAGGCCGTTGCGTTCACGCAGGGGCAGTTCGAGCGATTCGGCGACGCGCAGCACCAGGCCGCGGCCGGGGATCGACCGGCCGCCTTCCAGGAAACTCACGTGCCGTTGCGTGGTCCCGGCCCGGATCGCCAGCTCCAGCTGGGAAAGCCGCCGTCGTTCGCGCCAGCCCCGGAGCGCGGGGCCGAATCCGGAAACCATGGCGTCATCTTGGCCGAGACGTCGTCGGCGTCGCCATTCCCTCGAAGGAATTGAGACGATTCCCCGCCGCGGAGATGCTTCCGGCATGAAATTCGGTCTGGTCGTCCCCAGTTATCGGTCCACCCTCGACGCCGGGCGCACCGCGCCGGAAATGGTCGCCGTCGCGGTCGAAGCCGAACGCCTCGGCTTCGATTCGGTCTGGGTCGGCGACACTCTCGCGAAGGCGCCCATCGATTCCTTGACGTTGCTCGGCGCGTTCGCCGCCAGAACCGAGCGGGTCACCCTCGGCACCGCCGCGCTGCTGCCGGCGTTGCGGGATCCGCTTCTTTCCGCGAACGCGATCCTCTCGCTCGACCTGCTCAGCCAAGGCCGCGTCACGCTCGGCGTCGGTGCCGGATTCGCGGGTCGCAGCGAACCCGAGTTCGCGTTCACCCGGGTCCCGTGGGAACGCCGCCGCGCCCGCCTCGACGACATCGTCGCGTTGTGGCGGCACGTCTGGAGCGGGAAGAGCGGCCCGTTCCACGGCGAAGTGCTGCACTACGACGCCCTGCCGGAGTACCCGGAACCGCACCGTCCCGGTGGCCCGCCGGTGTGGCTGGCCGCCTTCACCCCGGGCGCGCTGAAGCGTGCGGGGCGGCTCTACGACGGCTGGTTGCCGTACCCGCCCGACGTCGCGGACTACACCGACGGCCTCGCGAAGATCCGCGAAACGGCCGTACGCCCCGTGACACCGGCGTTGTTCGCGACAGTGCTCATCGAGGATGACCCGATCAGGGCACGCGAGCGGCTGGAGGACTACGCACAGCGGAACTACGGTGTCCCGCTGGATTTCGTCGAGAAGATCCAAATGCTGGTCGCGGGCAGCCCGGAGCAGGTCGCCGACCGGTTGCGCGAGTACCAGGACGCTGGTGCCGAACACATGCTGATCCGTATCGCGACGCAGGAACCGGCCGAGTTCGACGAGCAGCTCCCGAAGGTGTTCGACGCCCTGCCCCGGTAATCGCGCGGCGGACTGTCGGTGCCCCCACGTAGGCTGGGACGGTGACAAACGCTCCATTGTCCGGACTCCTTCATTCCATCCTTCCCGATCCGGCCCTTCGCGGGGTCGTCGAGCGGGCCGGTGCCCCGGTGCTCGAACTCCAGGGCGCGATCGCCACCCGCCAGCTGGTCGCCGGTGCCCTCGCCGCGGACGAGGGCGCCGGCCGCCCCGTGCTCGCGGTGACCGCCACCGGCCGCGAGGCGGACGAATTGACCGCTTCCCTGAAGTCGTTCCTCGGCGAAGGCGCCGTCGTCGACTTCCCGTCCTGGGAGACGCTGCCGCACGAGCGGCTGTCCCCGCGGGCGGACACCGTCGGGCGGCGGCTGGAGGTACTGCACCGGCTCAAGACGGGCTCGGACGGTCTGCGCGTCGTCGTCGCGACCGTCCGCAGCCTGATCCAGCCGATGGCGCCCGGGCTCGGTTCGCTCGCGCCGATCGACCTGGTCGTCGGCGAGGAGCAGAGCTTCGAAGGGCTCTTGGAGCGGCTGGTCGAGCTCGCGTACACGCGGGTGGACATGGTCGAGAAGCGCGGCGAGTTCGCCGTGCGCGGCGGCATCCTCGACCTGTTCGGGCCGACGGCGCAGCATCCGGTGCGAGTCGAGTTCTGGGGCGACGAGGTCAGCGAGATCCGCGCGTTCGCGGTGTCGGACCAGCGGTCGTTGCCCGGGGAGATCCAGCACGTCAGCGCGCCGCCGTGCCGTGAGCTGCTGCTCACCGAGCCGGTCCGCGCGAAGGCCGCCGAGCTCGCGACGACGTACGAGGCGGACGCGCAGCTCACCGAGATGCTCACCAAGCTCTCCGGCGGAATCCCCGTCGAGGGCATGGAGGCGCTCATCCCCGTGCTGTGCGAGGGCGAGCTGGACCTGCTGACCGACGCGATGCCCCAGGGCACGCACGTCCTGCTGGCCGATCCGGAGAAGATCCGCGCCCGCGCGGCCGATCTGGTCCGCACCGGGCAGGAGTTCCTCGAAGCGTCCTGGACCACGGCCGCCGCGGGCGGTCAGGCGCCGATCGACCTCGGCGCGTCCGCGTACCGGGACCTCGCGGAGATCGCGAAGCACGCTCAAGAGACGAAGCGCCCTTGGTGGACGCTGACGCAGCTGGCCAGCGACGATCCCGACGTCTACCGCGTCTCGATCGAGGCCGCGCCGAACTACCGCGGCGAGGTCGAGCGCGCGACGACCGATCTGCGCGCCCACACGGCGGCGGGCGGGACGGCCGTGCTCGTCGTCGCCGGGCACGGCACCGCGGCCCGCGCCGTCGAGCAGCTGTCGGCGGGAGATGTCCCCGCGTCGCTCGCCGAAGGCATCACCGGTCCGCTGACGGCCGGCGTCGTGACGGTGACGTGCGGCGGTCTGTCGGACGGTTTCGTCTCGCTGGAGCGCGCTCTCGTGGTGCTGTCCGAATCGGACCTCACCGGTCGCGGCTCGGGTGCCGGAACGTCCACAAAGGACTTCAGCACCAAGATGCCGTCGCGGCGCCGCAACGCCGTCGACCCGCTCGCCCTCAAAGCGGGCGACTACGTCGTGCACGATCAGCACGGCATCGGCCGGTTCGTCGAAATGGTGCAGCGCACCGTCGCCGGAGCGACCCGCGAGTATCTGCTGCTGGAGTACGCCTCCTCCAAACGCGGGCATCCGGGGGACCGGCTGTTCGTCCCGACCGACCAGCTCGACGAGGTCTCCCGCTACGTCGGTGGCGAGCTGCCCACGCTGAACAAGCTCGGCGGATCGGACTGGAAGAACACCAAGGCCAAGGCGAAGAAGGCGGTCAAGGAGATCGCCGCCGAACTCGTGCAGCTCTACGCCGCGCGGCAGGCCGCGCCGGGGCACGCGTTCGCGCAGGACACCCCGTGGCAGGGCGAACTCGAGGACGCCTTCCCGTTCACCGAGACCAACGACCAGCTCGCCGCGATCGACGAAGTCAAGTCGGATATGGAACGCGGCGTCCCGATGGACCGCGTCATCTGCGGCGACGTGGGCTACGGCAAGACCGAGATCGCGGTGCGCGCGGCGTTCAAGGCCGTCCAGGACGGCAAGCAGGTCGCGGTGCTGGTGCCGACGACGCTGCTCGCGCAGCAGCACCTCAACACCTTCACCGAACGGATGAGTTCGTTCCCGGTGAAGATCAAGGGGCTCTCGCGGTTCACGAACAAGGCCGAGTCCGACGCCATCCTGGAGCAGCTGGCCGCGGGCGACGTCGACATCGTGATCGGCACGCACCGCCTGCTGCAGACCGGGATCCGGTACAAGGATCTCGGCCTGGTGATCGTCGACGAGGAGCAGCGGTTCGGCGTCGAGCACAAGGAGCACATCAAGGCGCTGCGGACCCACGTCGACGTGCTGACCATGTCGGCGACACCGATCCCGCGGACGCTGGAGATGTCGCTCGCCGGCATCCGCGAGATGTCCACGATCCTGACCCCGCCCGAGGACAGGCACCCGATCCTGACCTACGTCGGCGCGTACGACGACAAGCAGGTCGGTGCCGCGATCCGGCGCGAGCTGCTGCGTGACGGCCAGGTCTTCTACGTGCACAACAGGGTTTCCTCGATCGAGAAGGCCGCGAAGCGTATTCGCGAGCTGGTGCCGGAGGCGCGTGTCGTCACCGCGCACGGGCAGATGAACGAGGAGAAACTCGAGAAGATCATCCAGGGTTTCTGGGAGAACGAGTACGACGTGCTCGTCTGCACCACGATCGTCGAGACCGGGCTGGACATCTCGAACGCCAACACGCTGCTGGTGGAACGCGGTGACCTGCTGGGGCTCGCGCAGCTGCACCAGTTGCGCGGCCGGGTCGGGCGTGGGCGCGAGCGCGGGTACGCGTACTTCCTGTACCCGCCGGAGGCGCCGCTCACCGAGACGGCGCACGACCGGCTCGCGACCATCGCGCAGAACACCGAACTGGGCGCGGGTATGGCCGTCGCGATGAAGGACCTGGAGATCCGCGGCGCGGGCAACATCCTCGGCGCGGAGCAGTCAGGACACATCGCGGGAGTCGGTTTCGATCTGTACGTGCGGCTCGTCGGTGAAGCGGTCGACGCGTTCCGCCGGCACGCGGGCGCGGAAACCTCCGAAGAGGAGGAGCTCGCCGAAGTCCGCGTCGATCTCCCGGTGGACGCGCACATCCCGCACGACTACGTGCCGGGTGAGCGGCTGCGGCTGGAGGCGTACCGCAAGATCGCGGCCGCCCCCGACCAGGCCGGGCTCGACGCCGTGCGCGAGGAACTGATCGACCGCTACGGTCAGCCGCCCGCCCCGGTGCGGAGGCTGCTCGCGGTCGCCGCGTTCCGGCACACCTGCCGCGCGGCGGGCGTCACCGAGGTCGCCGTCCAGGGCACGTCGATCCGGTTCGCGCCGCTGCCGCTGGCGGATTCGCAGATGGTGCGGCTGAAGCGCTTGTACCCCAAGGCTCTCTACAAGGCGGTGACGAACACGGTCTCCGTGCCGAAGCCGACGGAGGGCCCGGCCGGTGGTCGCATGGGCGCCCCGGCGCTGCGCGACGAGGAATTGCTGGACTGGTGCGCGAAGCTGCTGACGAATCTGATGAAGTCGCCGGCACCCGTCGCGTAAGCGGCGTGCGAGACAAGCGAACTCACGTGCTTGGAGCCGGAACACACGTGCTTGGAGGCGGAACTCTCGCGTTCTGGGTCTTCCGCCCCTGAACACGCGTGTTCCGGCTCCCATCACGCGTGATCCGGCTTCGGCTCGCAAGAAGCCGAATCGCGACTTATGACCTGGTTCTCTCGCCGGGGCCGGTGTGAGAGGGTAGGCCCTGTGATGCGGATCATGGGGCGCCGTCGCGCGCTGGTCGGGGTTCTTGCCGGTTCTCTCCTTCTCGCCGGATGCAACGCCGGTCCCGGGCAGGTCGGTGCCGCGGTGATCATCGACGGCAAAACCGTTTCGGTGGATCGCGTGCAGCAGCTGATCGACAAGGCCGTCCGTGAACACCCGTACGGGCAGCAGCTCGCCGCCGAGCACAAGCTCGACCTCGTCGGCCGCGAGATCGTCCGGCAGGAGATCCTGCACGACCTCACCGAGCGCGCCGCTCAGCGGGAAGGCGTCCGGGTCGACGAGTCCCTCGTCGTGAACGCGCTGCAGAACGACCCGCTGGCCAAGCCGATGGAGGCCAACCCGCAGAACGATCCCGCGCTGAGCGTCCAGCAGCTCGTGGCGCGGGTGCGGGACCACCGCGACGCCCTGGTCGACGCGGCGCTGCAGACCCAGCTCGCGATGAAGTACCTCGACAAGCTCACCGTCACGTTCGATTTCAGCTCGGTCTCCTCGACCGACGCCACCGGTTCCGACGCGGACAAGCTGCGCGAGCAGGCGATCGAGAAGGCCAAGAAGTTCGCCGCGTCGCCGAACGCGGCCGCCGAGCTGATCGCGCAGGACCAGCAGACCGCCGACACGCAGGCGGGCACCGGCCAGAAGCTGCCGGCGATGCAGTCGCCCGCGACCGCGGCCACCGTCCTGTTCGGTCTCGAACCCAACACCGTCGCCGCCTTCCAGCCGACACCGCAGCAGCCGCTTTGGGTCGTCGTCGTGATGCGCGAGCGGGCCGCGGACAAGCCCGTCGCGTCGGACCAGGCCACGCAGCCGACCGCTCAGCAGCTGGCAGGAGTGGGTATCCGGCTCCTCCAGCCGTACCTCGACCAGGTCGACCTCAAGGTGAACCCGCGCTATGGCGTGTGGGATGTTGTCGGCATGGACCTCGCGCCCAACGAAGCTTCGAAGAAGGGCATCGTGCTGCCTGTGCACGGTGCCGCGCCGCAAAACCCGTGACCACTGCCGTCGTCGTGATCGCCCGCGGGGCGACACTGCCCGCCGCGGCACTCCCGATCCTGCGAAGCAGCGCCGCCGTGTACGCGGCTTCCGATGTCGATCCCGACGTTTTCGGGGTGCCCGCGCTCGGTGACACGCAGGTGCGCGACCTCGTGCTCATCGCGGGTTCGCGCCGGGAAGCCAAGGCCGCGGCGCTGATCAGGGCGGGTGCGCGGGTGATCGAAGCACCCGTTCCGCCGCTGGTCGAGGCCGCCGAGGTGATGGACCGCCTGCGTTCGCCGGGCGGATGTCCGTGGGACGCCGTCCAGACCCACGAATCGCTGCGCCAGTACCTGGTCGAGGAGACCTACGAGCTGCTCGACGCGATCGAGGAGGGCGACAGGGTCGCCTTGCGCGAGGAGCTCGGCGACGTCCTGCTCCAGGTGCTCTTCCACGCGCGCGTCGCCATCGAGGACGCGGCTGATCCGTTCGGGATCGACGAGGTCGCGTCCGACCTGGTCGCGAAACTGGTCGGACGTCATCCGCATGTCTTCGCCGACGCACCGCGGGTCGAGACCGTCAGCGATCAGAACCTCAAATGGGAAGAACTGAAGCAGGCCGAGAAGAGCCGTCAGTCCATTGTGGACGGCGTCGCCCTCGGGCAGCCCGCGGTGGCGCTCGCCGGGAAGCTCGGCCAGCGCAGCGGCCGGGCCGGGATCCCGCTCGACCTGTTCCCCGACGGCGCCGAGGCTGCGGCCCAGCTGTTCCGGGTGGCCGCGACCGCGCGCCGGGCGGGGATCGACCCCGAAGGTGAGCTCCGCGCCGTCGCGAAGCGGTTCGCGCGCGACATCCGGGACGCCGAACAGGCCGCGCGGGACGCCGGTCTGGAACCGACGACGCTGGAGGCCGACGGCTGGCGCAAGTTCTGGCCGAGTTCCTGAAGCTTGCCGCGGTAGGACGCCGGCGGGTGTCGCGAAAGCCACTTTCGAGACGCCTGATGTCCCGAAAGTGGCTTTCGCGACATCACCTCCGGAGGCCTCGTGATCGGCCGAGGGGCCGGAGGCGTTGTGACGCAGAACACAATCGGGTGAGAACCGGTTCGGTGATCTCGGCGTCTTGCCGGATGTGAAGGGAACGGAACCGGACGAAGAGCAGCTCGTCCGCCGCACCGCCAAAGGCGACCGTGCGGCGTTCGAGGAGCTCTACCGCCGCACGTCGCCGTGGCTGGCCGTGCGCCTGCGCCGTCGCTGCGCCGACGAACAGATCGTCGCCGAGGTGATGCAGGAGACCTACCTCGCGGTCTGGCGCGCGGCCGGCGCGTTCGCCGGTGCGGCCGTCGGCGGAAGCGCCGTCGGCTGGCTCTGGACGATCGCCGCGAGGCGGCTGGTCGACGCCTTCCGCCGCCGGGCGAAGTTCGCGCAGCCGCTGCCGGTCGCGGAAACGGCCGTTGCACCCGCGGCCGAAGACGAGGCTCTGGCCGGTGCGGTCGGGGACCACGTCGGTGACGCGCTGCGACGGCTCGCTCCCGAACTCCGACAGGTCCTGCAGGCCATGGTGCTCGACGGGCTGACCGTCCGTGAGACCGCGGTGCTGCTCGGCGTGCCGGAAGGAACCGTCAAAACCCGCGCCAGGCGGGCTCGGATCGCGATGCGGGAGGCGCTGTCGTGAACAAGGAACACGTGTCCGAACAGCTCCTCGCCGGTTACGTCCTCGGCGACGACGGCTTGGCCGGTGACGAGGTCTGGGCGGTCGAGGCCCATCTCGAATCGTGCGCGGAATGCCGGGGGCGGTTGTCCGCCCTCAGCCTGCCGTCGGTGTCTGCGCTGGTGGACGACGTCTGGGCCGGGCTGGGGCCGAAACTCGCCGAAGCGGGGCCGAGCCCGATGCGGAGGCGGTGGGCCGGGCGGCTGCACACCTGGGTGACGCCGGTGATGCTGCCTTGGCTGGTGATGATCCTCCTGATCCCGGCGATCGGTGTCCTGCTGGACGGGGTCGGGTTCACCGGGAGCAAGGGTTACTCGTTCGTCCAGCTGTTCTCGCCGGTCCTGCCGGTGCTCGGGGTGGCGGTGTCGTGGGCGAAGGGGCTCGACCCCGCGTACGAACTCGTCACTTCGACGCCGAGGGCCGGGCTCTACCTGCTGCTCCGCCGGACGACGGCGGTCCTCGCCGTCGTCTTGCCGATCCAGGCCCTTTCGAGCTGGCTCGGCGGCGGCGGATTCGGGCTCGGGCTCCTGCCGAGCCTGGCCTTCACCACCGGGACGCTCGCGCTCGGCGGGCTGATCGGGGTGGTGCGGGCGGCCTATGTCCTCGCCGGGGTCTGGGTGGCGGTGATCCTGGCGCCCGCGGTGGCTTCACAAGGGCGTGCCACCGCGCTCGAACCCCGGCTGCTCCCGGTGTGGGGCGCGATCTTCGCGGTGACCGCGGTCGTGGTGGTGCTCCGGCGGAGCGTCTTCGGCCTGCTCACCGGATCCGAACGTTGAACGAAGGGGAGAACATGATGCGTGCTGTCGGGGCCGCGGAGGTCGCGCCGACGACCTACGCGTGGCAGATCAAGGCGGAGGGACTGAAGGTCCGGGTCGGCAAACGCAAGTTCGCCGTGAACGGGCTCGACCTGGATCTCGGCACGGGGGTGCACGGTCTGCTCGGCCCGAACGGGGCCGGGAAGACCACGCTGATCCGGGCACTGGCGACGGTGCTCCGGCCGGCGGAAGGCGGGCTGGCGCTGCTCGGTGAATCCGTCGGGGGGTTCACCGATCAGCGCCGCCTGCGCCGCCGTATCGGCTATCTGCCGCAGAATTTCGGTTTCTACAAGCGATTCACCGTCCGTGAGTTCGTCGAATACATCGCCTGGCTCAAGGAAATGGCAGGAGAGGACATCCCAGGCGCGGTGCAACGGTCGATCGAACGCGTCGGCCTCGCCGATCGGGCCGACGACCGGATGAAGACGCTGTCCGGCGGAATGGTGCGGCGGGTCGGGATCGCGCAGGCGATCGTCAACGATCCGGACATCCTCCTGCTGGACGAGCCGACCGCCGGACTCGATCCGGCGCAACGAGTGCGCTTCCGTGAGCTCATGCAGGAACTGGGCCGGGACGCCTGCGTCGTCGTCTCGACCCACCTCGTCGAGGACGTCGCGACGGCGTGCACCGACGTCGTCCTGTTCGAAAACGGGAAGCTGGTCTTCCAGGGCACTCCGGACGAACTGGCCGCCGCCGGGAGCGAGGAGCACGTCGGCGACAGCCCGATCGAGCGCGGCTACTCGGCGCTGCTGGGGCACGAGCCGGGGAAGGGGAACTGGTGAACACTCGCGTCCTGCGGACCGAAGCCCGCCGTTCCATCGCCCCTTGGGCCACGCTCGCGATCCTCGTCGTCGCGTTCGGCTTCCTCTACTCGTTCAGCGGTCCGTGGACGAAGCCGCCGCTCGCCTGGGACGAGCACTGGACGCACGCCGCGGAGTGGAGCCGGTTCCTGCTGGTGTTCCTGTGGCCGATCGCGATCGGCGCCGGGGTCATCCAAGGCATGCGCGACAGCCGGTCCGGCACGGTCGAACTCATGACCACCATGCCGCGTCCCGGTTGGCAGCGGGCCGCGAAACTCGCCGGCGCGCTGGGTGGTCTCCTGGCGTTGGGCTTCCTGCTGATCTTCGTCGTCGGTGGTGTTCAAGCCGCTTTCAACGGCGGGTTCTTCACCTTCGGCTGGCTGCCGATCGTCGTGGTCGGGGTGCTCGCGATGCTCGCGGGCGCCTGGTTCGGGCTCGGGATCGGCCGGTTGCTGCCGCATCCGCTGACCGCACCCGCGGTGGCCGTCGCCGCCTTCGTGGCCGTGCTCTTGTTCCAGTTCGCCGGGGCGGAGGGCAGCGTGCTGGCCGGGATCGTGCCGTTCCGCGTCTCCTTGCTGTCTCCCGCGATGGACGTCGTCAGGGATCCGTTCAAGACCACAGCGGGCTGGATGGATCTCGGGCAGGGGGTCTGGCTCGCCGGGCTGGCCGCGACCGGCTTCCTCCTGCTGGCCGCCCGCTCCAAGCGGGCGAAGTGGCTCGCCGCCGTCCCCGTCTTGGCGGCGGTCGTGATCGCCTTGCCCGTTCTTCCCGGCAGCACGGCCGAAGCCGAGGTCTCCGACCCGGCCGCGACGGAGATGGTCTGCGACGGCCCGGTCTGCGTTCCCCGCATGCTCGAAGCCGAACTGCCACGCCTCGCCGCGCCGGGCAAGGAAGCGTTGCGGTTGCTGGGAACCTTGCCGGACGCGCCGGTCAAGGTCGCGGCGCTGGACCGGCGGCTGGGCTACGACGAGGTGCCGCCGCGTGCCGCCGGCACCGTCTACGTGGATCTGGTGGACTGGTCCATCCGTTCGGTCCTGAATTCGGACGACATGACGCGGACACTGGTCGCCGGCTCCGGGACGCCGACCTGCTACAGCCTGCAAGGCGTCAACAAGTCCTTTTTGGACGAACTCGCCGCACGGTCCATCTCGGCGAGCTGGTTCCTCGGTGAATGGAAGGTGACCGGGGCCTCCTGGCTGAGCGACGACACGAAGAACGAGGTCGTGCGGAAGTGGGAGGCCTTCCGTGCTCTGCCGCCCGATGTGCAGCGAGAGCGGATCGTCGCGCAGCGGCAGGCCGGCTTGACCTGCCAAGGCAACCAGCTCGACGTTCTCCTCGGCGGCGCCCGATGAGGTGGGCGGTGCTGTACGCGCGCTCGCGCGCCATGCCCGCGTCCTTCGCGGGGCTGGCGGTGAGCATGGCCGTGATCTGGTTCCTCGCGCGGGACCGCTGGTCGGAGATCCCCGTCTCCCTGGCGCTCCTGGTGGCGATCGCGGTGACCGCCATCGGCCTCAGCGGGCAGGACACCGATCTCGACCGGACCGCCGCGATCCGCTGGGCGCCTCGCCGCGTCCTGCATCTCCTGCTGATCGGCGGCCTCGGCGCCGGTGCCGCGCTGCTGCCGCGGCTGTGGGAGGCGGAGCGGGTCCCGGTGGAGGTCATCGTGCGGAACGCGAGCGGGTTGCTCGGTCTCGCCGGGATCGCCGCGGTGCTGTTCGGCGGGGCCTTCGGGTGGACGTTGCCGCTTCTGGTGTTCATCGTGTCGTTCGTGGTCTGGGCCACCACGTCGAGCGAGGAGACCGTGCACTCGGTGGTGACTTGGCTCTTCCAGCCCGCCGGGGTGGCCGCCGCTATGTGGACCGCGGTGGTGTTCGCTGTGGCGGGCCTGGGGAGCTACGCCGTCTTCGGTAACCGCCGCTGAAGTGTCATGAAAGGGCCGTTCCTGACGTTCTTCGTCAGGAACGGCCCTTTCATGACATCCGAAGGGCTCAGACGTTCCGGTTGTGCGGAACGAGATCGAGCGGGTCGTGGTCCGGGTCGTCGACACCGAGGCTGATGATCCGAGACGGGTGGATCCGGATCACCGCGCCGTCGAAATGCCCGTCGGCCGTGCGGGCGCCGGTGAGCGCCTCGGCCCGGCCGCGGATCTCGAGGCAGCGGATCCGCGGCGGGTCCTGTGAAGGCATGTCGTCCACCACGAACGCGGCCTGCCCGTTCGCGGCCACGTTCCGGAACTTCTTGCTCTTCGCCAGTTCGTAGCCGGTGATGTCGATCGTCTTGGTCTCGGTGTTGTAGGCGTAGCCGACGGGGCTGACCTGCAGTGTGCCGTCCGGCTGCGCCGTCGCGAGCCGTCCGAGACCTTGGGTGGCGAGGTAGTCGAGTTCCGCTTCACTGAACATGAGCCCAGTGTGCGACCTCCACTTAACTGGAAGTCAAGAGAACAGGCCCTCGCCCCAGAAACCGCCTTCGCGCACACCCGGCGGCACGGCGAAATGAGCGGATCCAGTGTGCTGCAGGTACTCCATCATCGCGTCCTTCGACGACAGTGCCTGCTGCATCGGCACGAACTGCTTGCGCGTGTCCCGGTTGAAGGCGAGGAAGAACAGCCCGGCTTCGAGATGCCCGACACCGTCGGAACCGTCGACGAAGTTGTAGCCGCGCCGCAGGATCCGTGCCCCGTTCAGGTTTTCGTGCGAGGCCAGCCGGACGTGGGAGTCCTCCGGGATCAGCTTCTCGCCGCCGGCACCGCCGACCTGGAAATCGGGGGTGTCGAATTCGGCGGCCTGGCCCAGCGGCGCACCCGCGCCCTTCGACCGGCCGACGATCCCTTCCTGGCCCTTCAGCGACTCCCGGTCCCAGGTCTCGATGTGCATGCGGATCCGCCTTGCCACCAGGTACGACCCGCCGGCCATCCACGGCTGCCCGTCTTCGGCCGTCACCCACACCTGGTCGCGCAGGACGTCGGTCTCCTCGGCCTTGATGTTGCGTGTCCCGTCCTTGAACCCGAAGAGGTTCCGCGGCGTGGACTGTGCCCGCGACGTCGACGAGCTGCGGCCGAAGCCGAGCTGCGACCAGCGCACCGCGGTGACACCGAAGCCGAGCCGCACCAGGTTCCGGATGGCGTGCACCGCCACCTGCGGATCGTCCGCGCAAGCCTGGATGCAGATGTCGCCACCGCTACGCGCGGGATCGAGTTTGTCCTGCGGGAACAGGGGGAGATCGATCAACGCGGCGGGCCGTTTCGCGGCGAGCCCGAACCGGCCGTCGAACAGTGAGGGGCCGAAGCCGATCGTCAGCGTCAGCGAGGACGCCGCCAGATCGAGTGCCTCGCCGGTGTCGCTCGGCGGGGCGGCGGGGGCGCCGCCGACGGCGCCTCCCGTCCCGACCTCTTGGCCCGCGGTCATCCGCCGCGCCGCGTCCGTCCACGTGCGCAGCAGCTTGACCAGCTTTTCGCGATCCTTCGTCGTCACGTCCAGCGCGACGAAATGCAGGTTCTCCTGCACGGGAGTCACGATCCCGGCCTGGTGCTCGCCGTGGAACTCGACGACGCTCTGCGCCGCCTGCGCCGGGCTGTCCCCACCGAGGAGCTGGTTCGCGCCGAAGCCCGCCGCCGCCCCGGTCCCGACCAGGGCGGCGCCCGCCCCCGCCATACCGAACAGCTTCCGGCGGGTGACCGGGGTGTGCTCCGCGCCGGTCATTGCGCCGCGACCTCGGCGACCTTGCTCAGCGGTTCGCTCAGCGCGTCCACCGCCGACGCGAATTCCTTGACCTGGTCCTGGCTCAGCGTGGTGTACAGCTTGAAGCCGTCGCCTTCACGCTGCTTGTCCAGCAGTGCCTGCACGTTGCCGAACTCCTTGTCCAAAGTGGACACCAAGGCCGGGTCCTTCGCCTGCAGCAGCGGGCGCAGCGAGGCGATCGCGGCCTTCGACCCGTCGAGGTTGCCTTGGAAGTCCGAAAGGTCGGTGTGCGAGAACGCCTCCTCCTCACCGGTGATCTTGCCGGTGGCGATCTCGTCGAGCAGTTCCTTGGCGCCGTTGGCCAGGTCGAGCGCGTTCAGTTCGATCGACGCCGACTTGGTCACCAGCTCCTTGACGTCGGCGACGAGCTGATCGGCGATCTGCGGCGAGTCGGCCTGCAGGCCGGTCACCCAGAGATCCTTCTCCAGCCGGTGGAACCCGGTGAACTTCTGGCCCGGTTCGAGGTCGGCCTCGCGCGCGTCGATCTTCGGGTCGAGGTCGCCGAACTTCTCGGCCACCGGCTCGACCCGCTCGAAGTAGACGCGCGTGCGGGCGTACGCGGCCTTCGCCTCGTCGACCTTGCCCGCCTTCACCAGCGCGACGAACTTGGCGGTCTCCTCGTCGAGCGCCTTGGTGTTGTTCGCGACGTACTCCGCGTAGCTCTTGACCGCCTGCGCCTTCTGCGAGTTCGGGTCGTTCTGCTTCGCGCCGCCGCCGGTGACGGTGAAGTCGCCGCGGATGCCGGTGCCGGTCATACCGGGTTTGCACGCGGTCTGGTACTTGCCCGCTTCGGCGACCTCGACGATGAGCCGCCGGTTCAGCCCCGGCGCGATGTTCTCGACCTCGCCCATGATCCGGTCGCCCTCGGCGTAGAGGTAGAACTCGGTGACCTTGGTGCCCTTGTTGGTGATCTCGAAGGTCACGTTGCCCGCGTTCGCGGTGGTCACCGAGACGGCACAGGCCGAGTCGGAGGCTTCGACCTTGATCGGGCCGCCGGCCGCGGTGGGCGCTTCCTCGCCGCCACCGCAGGCGGTGAGCACGATGGCGCCGACGCCGGCGAGCGCGACGAGCGGGAATCGACGAGACACGAGGGTCACTCCTTGATCGCGGCCGCGGCGGGTGCCGTGGCCTTCTTCTTGGGCCTGAGGAACAGCGGCAGCACGATCGCCACGTAGGCGACCCAGGCGACGGCCTGCAGGACCGTCGTCTGCTGCGAGTAGTTGAAGATCCCCTTGAGCAGCGCGCCGTACCAGCTGTCCTCCGGCAGGACGGCCGAGGCGTCGAACGCGAGCGTGGTCAGCCCGGGCAGGAAGGCGGCCTCCTGCAGGTCGTGCAGGCCGTAACCGAGGACGCCCGCCGCGACGAACACCAGCAGGACACCGGTGATCGTGAAGAACTTGCCGAGGTCGAACCGGACGGCGCCGCGGTAGATCAGGTACGCCAGCACGACCGCGACGAGGATTCCCGCGCTGAAACCGATCAACGGTTCGGTCGTGCCGCCCTGCGCGGTCTGCACGGTGGAATAGAAGAACACCGCCGTCTCCAGGCCTTCGCGGCCGACGGCGAAGAACGACAGGACGAGCACCGCGACCGGGCCGACGTCGAGCGCTTCGTCGAGTTTCCCGCGCAGTTCAGCGGCGATCGTCCTCGACGCCTTGCGCATCCAGAAGATCATCGCCGTCACGAAACCGACCGCGACGATCGACAGCGTGCCGCCGAGCAGCTCCTGCTGTTCGAAGGTCAGCTGGGCGGTGGAGTAGGTGAGGATCGCGCCGACCCCGACCGACAGCGCGACCGCGACGCCGACCCCGAGCCAGACCCAGCGCAGCGCGTGCCGTCGTTCGGTCTTGACCAGGAACGCGACGAGGATGCTGACGACGAGGGCCGCTTCGAGGCCTTCACGCAGGCCGATGAGCGCACTCGCGAACCACACGTCGTTCTCCCTGGTCGTGCCGACTGAACCTCCTGGTTTTAGGTAAGGCTTCCCTGAAAGTCCAGGGGGAGTGACACGGTCCAGAACTGGACGAAACGCTTGAAGAGACCTTGATCGGACGGAGTGTTTTGAAGCATTCCCAGGTCAGCGTGAACTCGGTGCTTCAGATAACGAATCGGCCGCCGAGGACCGGTTACCGATTCGCTTTACCGTCAGTTGGCTTCGTAAGCCGAATGGGTCATCGCCCGGAAGTGTGGCGAAGTAACCTGTCCGGGTGGCCGAAACCGCCCAGAGCACCGACGCCCCGGAGCATCCAGCGCGCCCTCTGCCGCCGTACGTCCCCAGGCTCGCCTTCGCGGGCGGGCTCGTGCTCACGGGCGTGGTGCTGATCATGACGGTCGGGGTGAACCGGCCTGCCGGTGAGGAACCGCCTCCGGCACCTCAGCCTCAGCCCGCGCTCGCCGTTCCCGACCAGAAGCCGCAGCCCGGGGCGGCGACGCCGCGGGCCGGGCTCGCCGCACCGCCCGACCGGCCCACCGTTTCCGACGCGGCCGAATTGGAGACTTGGGCGAAGCGCGTGGCCGCGAAGACCCGGCTCTCCGTCGCCGATCTGTCCGCCTACGGCCGGGCCGAGATGTGGCTGCGGCGGCAGAAGCCGGGCTGTCATCTCTCGTGGGCGACCCTCGCCGGCATCTCCCACGTCGAGACGGCGCAGGGCAGGCCCGGCCCGATCACGCTCGCGCCCGAGATCTGGGCCAAGCACTCCGCCCGGGCCAGGAGCGACGGCAAGCAGCCGGATCCGAAGGACCTCGACGACGCCGCCTTCGCCACCGCCCGCTACCTCTGCGCCGCCGGCGACGACGTCGCCACCCCGGACGGCTGGTGGAAGTCGATGCGGGTGTTCAACCCCGCGGTGCCCTACGTCCAGGAAGTCTTCAGCGCGGCCGACACCTACGCGGACGCCAGCGTCGCGCCCTGATCTTCGAGCACCAGATCGAAGTTGAGCGCCGTCGCCATCCGGTAGGCGTCGCCCGCCGCGACGACGAGCTGCGCCATCGGATCGACGACGTTCCCCGCCGCCCAGACACCGTCGACGTTCGTGCGGCCCTGCGCGTCCACCGCGATCGAGCCGCTTTCGGTACGGGCGCAGCCGACCTGGGCGAGCAGCCGGTCGTGCGGGGCGAACTTCGGGCCGACGAACACGACGTCGCGTTCGACGAATTCGCCGTCGACGAGCCGGACGCCGGTCAACCGGTCGTTTTCGACGGCGAGCTCGGACACCTTCCCGTCGACGATCCGGATGCCCAGCCCGGTCAGTTTCGCCCGGTCTTCGGCCGAGAGCTGCTGTGTATGCGTGAAGAAGGTCAGGTCCTTGCTCCATTGCCAGACGATCAGCGCCTGGTGGACCGCCTTTTCGGACGTGGCGAGCACGCCGAACCGCTGATCGCGCACTTCCCAGCCGTGGCAGTACGGGCAGTGCAGCACGTCGGCGCCGAAGCGCTCCGCGACGCCGGGGACGTCCGGCAGTTCGTCGGCCAGCCCGGTGGCCACCACGATCCGCCGTCCGCCGACGACCCGCCCGCTCGCCAGTTCCACCGCCTTGTCGTGCCGCAGCCGGTGGACGACGTCTTCGATGATCTCGACGCCGTACGCGCGGACTTCGTCACGGCCTATCTCCAGTAGTTCTTTGGGCGGGATGCCGTCCCTGGTCAGGAAACCGTGTGCGTGCGCGGCGGGCGCGTTGCGCGGGGTGCCGCCGTCGATCACGACCACGTCGCGTCGCGCCCTGCCCAGCACCAAAGCCGCGCTGAGCCCCGCGACGCCACCACCGATGATCACCACGTCGAATTTTTCGTTCATGGTCCCGAGCATCCGGATCTCCGCGAAAGTTGGCAAAGTTCATTGCCGATTTGGCAAACTGAAGGCATGGAGGACATCGAACGGCGGCTCGCCGAGGTCGGCCCGAAGCTCAAGGCCCTTCGCAAGGAACGCGGCACCACCCTCTCCGCACTTTCGGAGGCGACGGGGATCTCCGCCAGCACGCTCTCGCGGCTCGAATCGGGCACGCGGAAGGCCACGCTGGAGCTGTTGCTCACGCTGTCGGCGGCGCATCAGGTCCCGCTCGACGAACTGGTCGGCGAACCCGAACCCGCCGATCCGCGGGTCCGGATGAAGGCGCAGAAGTTCGGCCGGTTCACCGCGTGGGCGCTGACCGCGCAGCCCGGCCAGCCGCAGGCGTTCAAACTGCTGATCCCGGTCGAGGACATCGAGCCCGTGCAGCGCACCCACGAGGGCTACGAATGGATGTACGTCCTCAGTGGACGGTTGCGGGCGCTGCTCGGCGATCGCGATTTCACGATGGGCCCCGGCGAGGCCGCGGAGTTCGACACGCGGGTGCCGCACTGGTTCGGCAGCGCCGGTCCGGGGCCGGTGGAGCTGCTGGTGCTGTTCGGCAAGCAGGGCGAACGGGCGCATCTGCGGGCCAGGTCGAAATGAGAGCAAAGGTCCCTTGCTCCCCGGCGGCTCAGTCGCGCAACGCGATCCGCGCGCTGACCTCGCTGATCGCTTCCAGATACTCCGGGATCGGATGCATCGCCGACGCTATCCGCATCTGCGCGAGCGCCTCGGTCAACCGGCCGAGGCGCTGGAGGGTCCGTCCGAGTACGAACCGCGCGTAATGATCGGTGGGATCCAGCTCCAGCACCCGGGTGAAGGCACGCTCGGCCCGCCGCAACTGTGCGGAGTGGAAGTACGCGCGGCCCGCCAGCAACTGAACACTCGGTTTGTCGGTTTCGTGTTCCAGTAAGGGCTCGAGTGCCTTGAGCGCGTCGAGCGGCCTGCGGCTTTCGACCAGCGCCTCCGCCTGACGGAAGGCGCGGAACCGTGACTCACCGGACGGGTCCGGGCCGGGTTCTGGGGCGGGTTCGGCATCCATCATGGTCCGCTCCACGATACGCCTGGGCAGGGCCGATCTCGACTGCTGAAACGGTCATGGTGGACTGTCCTGCCATGAGCAGTACCGAAGCGGATAGGCCCGAAAACGAGCCCGGGTACCTCGGGCTCGCGCCGTACCTCTACTACGCCGACGCCACCGAGGCGGTCGCGTGGCTGGTCAGAGTGTTCGGGTTCACCGAGGAAGTGCGCTTCGCCGACGGCTCCGGAGAGGTGTTCCAGGCCACGTTGTGCGCCGGTCCGGCCAAGATCCAGCTGGCCGGTGTCGGCCCCGAGTACTGGCAGGCCAAGGGCGTCGACGGCCCGGTCGGGCAGCTGAACATCGTCTACGTCGCCGACGCCGACGCGCAGTACGAGCGGGTTCGCGCCGCGCTGGGCGACGACGCCGACATCGACGCGCCCCAGGACCAGCCGTATGGCGCCCGCGTGTTCACCGTCTCCGACATCGGCGGCAACAGCTGGACCTTCTGGCAGCAGTTCTCCGACACGGTCGAGCTCCCGTCGGGCTGGAAGGAAGTCCGGGCGGACGAACCGGCCATGGAGTAGGTACTGCGGAGCGACGCTCCTCCGTTGAGGGTGGCGGTGGGGAGGAAGGTCGGAAGGTCTGGTCAGGCGCGATGTGGCGCGTGCCTCCAACGGGTGAACTGCGGTGACGGCTAGGCTGGGCCCGGTCACCGCAGGCACAACCCACATGAGGAGCATGGCGTGGCGCTCATCGAGCAGGTAGGCGCTCGCGAGATTCTGGACTCGCGAGGCAACCCGACGGTCGAAGTGGAGGTGGCTCTCGACGACGGCACGCTGGCGCGGGCCGCGGTCCCCTCGGGTGCGTCCACCGGCGAACACGAAGCCGTCGAGCTGCGTGACGGCGACACCGGCCGGTACAACGGCAAGGGTGTCGAGCGCGCGGTCGCGGCCGTCCTGGACGAGATCGGCCCGGACCTGGTCGGCACCGACGCCGTCGACCAGCGCATCGTCGACCAGAAGCTGGTCGACCTCGACGGCACGCCGGCGAAGTCCCGCCTCGGCGCGAACGCCATCCTCGGTGTTTCGCTCGCCGTCGCGAAGGCCGCCGCGGAGTCGGCCGAGCTGGAGCTCTTCCGCTACCTCGGCGGGCCGAACGCGCACGTGCTGCCGGTGCCGATGCTGAACATCCTCAACGGTGGCGCGCACGCCGACACCGATGTCGACATCCAGGAATTCATGATCGCGCCGATCGGCGCCGAGTCGTTCCGCGAGGCCCTGCGCTGGGGCACCGAGGTCTACCACTCGCTGAAGTCGGTCCTGAAGGGCCGCGGCCTGGCGACCGGCCTCGGTGACGAAGGCGGCTTCGCGCCCAGCCTGAAGAACAACCGCGAAGCGCTCGACCTGATCCTTCAGGCGATCGAGAAGGCCGGGTACGCCCCGGGCCGCGACGTCGCGCTCGCGCTCGACGTCGCCGCGACGGAGTTCTTCTCCGACGGCGCGTACACGTTCGAAGGCGCGAAGAAGAGCGCCGAGCAGATGTCCGCCTACTACGGCGAGCTCGTCCGCGACTACCCGCTCGTGTCCATCGAGGACCCGCTGAGCGAGGACGACTGGGACGGCTGGGTCCAGCTGACCACCGAGATCGGCGAGAAGGTCCAGCTGGTCGGCGACGACCTGTTCGTCACCAACCCGGACCGCCTCGAGGAGGGCATCACCCGCCGCGCCGCCAACGCGCTGCTGGTGAAGGTCAACCAGATCGGCACCCTGTCGGAGACCCTCGACGCGATCTCGCTGGCCACCTCCTACGGCTACAAGTCGATGATGAGCCACCGGTCCGGCGAGACCGAGGACACCTTCATCGCCGACCTCGCCGTCGCGACCGGTGTCGGCCAGATCAAGACCGGCGCCCCGGCGCGCGGCGAGCGGATCGCCAAGTACAACCAGCTGCTCCGCATCGAGGAGACCCTCGCCGACGCGGCTCGCTATGCCGGCGACCTCGCGTTCCCGCGGTTCAGCGCCGAGGGATAACGAACGATGGCGGACCGGGGGAGGGCGCGGACGACCCGTCGTAGCGGGCGCGCGAGCGGTGGTGGCTCCAGCAGGGGCCGCCGGCCGGAGCGTGCCCGTCGCACGACGACGACGGAGGTCCGCGCCCGAACCCGGCTGCGCCGCAGCCTGGCGGCGAAACGGGCATCGGGTGCCGCGAAGGTGCTCGGCATGTCCACCACCCGCCGGGCCGCGGTGGTGGCGATCGTGGTGTGCGCGCTCGCGTTCACCATCGCCGTCCCGCTGCGCACGTACCTCAGCCAGAAGTCCGAGGTGAACGAACAGCAGCAGCTGCAGTCCGAACTGCAGCGCAGTGTCACCCAGCTGGAAGGCCGCAAGGCCGAGCTGAGCGATCCCGCGCAGATCGAGGCCGAGGCCCGCAAGCGGTTCGGTTTCGTGAAACCCGGCGAGACGCCGTACATCGTGCAGCTCCCGGAGGACAAGGCCCCCGAGCAGGGACAGCCGCAAGGTCAGCAGCCGGTGCCCGCGGGCTCCTGGTACGAGAAGCTGTGGGATCAGGTCGCGGGCGGCTGAAGCGCTCCCTTTAGCCTTATGGGTGTGAACAGCACGGAAAAGTCTTCCTTCGAGCCTGTGACCGACGCCGACCGCGAGATCATCGCGGAACAGCTCGGCCGGGCACCCCGTGCGCTGCGCGCCGTCGCCGCGCGCTGCCCGAGCGGCCACCCGTCGGTCGTGCAGACCAGCCCCCGCCTCGACGACGGCACGCCGTTCCCCACGCTCTACTACTTGACCTGCCCGAAGCTGACGTCGATGGTCGGCACGCTCGAAGCGTCCGGGCTGATGAAGGAGATGACCGACCGGCTCGCGGAGGACCCCGAGCTGGCCGCCGCCTACCAGCGGACCCACGAGAGCTACCTCGCCGAACGCGACGCCATCGACTCGCTCGGGCACGAGGTCAGCGCGGGCGGGATGCCCGGCCGCGTCAAATGCCTGCACGTCCACCTCGCGCACACGCTAGCCGTCGGCCCCGGCGTGAACCCGTTCGGCGACGAAACCCTCGCGTTGCTGAAGGCGAACGGATGGCCATCGGGCGACTGCCAGGGGTAACACCGGCCGCTGGTGTACAGATAGTTCCTCCAGGCGGGTTAATTCACCCGATGCCGGCCAACTGGTCGTCCTCAATGGGGTGAAACCGGTCACCGCATGCGGCAGGCTGTGTACCAGTCGTGGGTTTGCCGGGGTGGACGTACCGGATCGCCGAGTCGTGATCCGTCGGGAGGGGTTCAGGGGTATGCGCGTGAGGCAGGTGCCAGGCGCGGTCTCCGGTCATGTCCGGAGACTCTGTCTCCGGCACCGCACGATCGCCGCGGTGACCGGAGGTGTCCTCGCCATCGTCCCGGCCGGCGCCGCGGTCGTCGGTACCGGCAGCTGGGCCGCGACCGCGAGCACGGTCCATACCGACAACGTCGCCCTCGTCGGCGGCTACGACCCCAAGAACCCGCTGGTCCAGCAGATCGGTGTCGACGGCAGCCTGCCGAACGCGCCGACCCCGCTCCCGCTCCCCGCGGACGAACTTCCCAACGGACCGCTCGGCATCCCGGTCACCGCGCTCGCCGCGTACCGCAACGCCGCCGACATCCTCATCGCCGAACAGCCCGGCTGCCACATCGACTGGGCGCTGATCGCGAGTATCGGCCGCATCGAGTCCAACCACGCGCGCGGCGGTTACGTCGACGCGAAGGGCAACACTCTCGAACCGATCCTCGGCCCGCAGCTCAACGGCGCCGGCCCGTTCGCGGCCATCCCGGACACCGACGGCGGCAAATTCGACGGTGACACGGTCTGGGATCGCGCCGTCGGCCCGACGCAGTTCATCCCGTCGACCTGGGCCCGCTACGCCTCCGACGGCAACGGCGACGGCGAATCCAATCCGAACAACATCTTCGACGCGGCGCTGGGCACGGGCCGGTACCTGTGCTCCGGCGGCCTCGATCTGTCGAAACCGGATCAGTTGCGCGCGGCCGTGTTCCGCTACAACAACTCGGACACCTACGTGAACACCGTGCTGATCTGGGCCGAGGCCTACCGCACGGGGGTGCTGCCGACGCCGGACAGCAAGGTGCCCATCGGCGCGCCGAACGCCGGTGCCGCTCCGCCGCCCGTGTCGGTGCCGCCGCCTCCGGTGCCGTCGACACCACCCGGTTCGGCGACGCCGCCGCCGTCGACCTCGCTGCCGCCGAGCAATTCGGGTTCGTCGTCGAAATCGTCGTCGACGACCCCGAAGCTGCCGGCTTGCCCGACGGTCACCGTGACGGAGACGCAGTCGTCGTCGACCTCGAACACGAGCACGAGTCCGACGACCACGACATCGACGCCGACTTCGCCGCCGACCTGTTCCTCGCCGACGACGACCACGACCACGGTGTCGTCGACGAGCAAAGCCGTCAACCCCACTTGATCGGCGTTGTCTAAGCTCGGGGCATGCCTCGTGTTGCCGCGATCGACTGTGGGACCAACTCCATCCGCCTGCTCGTCGCCGAGCTGACCCCCCGCCACGACGGGACGGTCGACCTGCGCGACCTGCACCGTGAGATGCGGATCGTCCGCCTCGGCCAGGGTGTGGACGCCACCGGCAAACTGGCGCCCGAGGCGCTCGAGCGCACCCGCAAGGCGCTGGCCGATTACACGATCGCCGCGCGCCGCAAGGGTGTCGAGAAGGTCCGCATGGTCGCGACGTCCGCGACCCGTGACGCGAGCAACCGCGACGAGTTCTTCGCGATGACGCGCGAGGTGCTCGGCACCGAGGCCGAGGTCATCAGCGGCGACGAAGAGGCGCGCCTGTCCTTCACCGGCGCCGTCGGCGAGCAGGATCCCGACGACGGTCCCTTCGTGGTGGTCGACGTCGGCGGCGGTTCGACCGAACTCGTGGTCGGCACCTGGGACGGCCGTCAGGCCGAGGTCATCGCGGCCAAGTCGGTCGACATCGGCTGTGTGCGGATCACCGAACGCGCGCTGAAGTCGGACCCGCCGACCGCGGCCGAAATCGCCGAAGCCCGCGAGCTGGCCGCGAAGGTGCTCACCGAGGCCTTCGACGTCGTGGACGTGTCCACCGCCAAGACGTGGATCGGCGTCGCCGGGACGGTCACGACCCTGACCGCCGTGGCGCAGGGCCTGTCGGAGTACGACTCCGAGCGCACGCACCTTTCGAAGCTCTCCCACGCCGACATCGACCGGGTCGCGCAGTCGCTTCTCACGGCCGACCACGCCACCCGCGCCGCGAACCCGGTGATCCACCCGGGCCGGGTCGACGTGATCGGCGGCGGCTCGGTGATCGTGCAGGTGCTGGCGGAGCAGTTCGCCACGCGCGGTGGTCCCGGCGAGCTGGTGATCTCCGAGCACGACATCCTCGACGGGATCGCGCTGTCCTTGGCTTGACAGCCGGGTTTTCTCTTACGTGAAGCCATTTCTTTAGGTGATCAAGTGGTGACCTCCAGCCAGGATTGGGCCATTCGGCGCAGCGCCGTTCCTACCAACGTTGTGCTCTAACCGGGTGGTCCGGGAGACCGTCACACATTTGCAACACCAACGCACTGTGATCGCCTTCACCTGTCCCATAGCGTCGTCTCACCTTCTGGGCGGTAGGGCGCGACCAGTGCCCGCCGACAATCCGACGACGAGAGTTGGAGGGGACATGCGGGCTTCACGCGGGTTCTGGGGAGCGACGGCGGTGGTGGCCACGGCGGCCCTGCTGCTGACGGCCTGTGGGGGTGGTGGGTCCGGTGAGAACAAGGGATCCGGCGCCACCGACGCCAACGCGTCGGTTTCGGTCTACGGCACCGAGCCGGAGAACTCGCTGATTCCCGCCAACACCAACGAGCTCGGCGGGTCCAAGGCCCTCAAGCCGGTCTTCTCGGCGCTGGTCGGCTACAAATCCGACACCGCCGAGCCGTACAACCTGATGGCCGAATCGATCAACACGACCGATTCCAAGGTCTTCGACATCAAGATCAAAAAGGGCTGGAAGTTCCACGACGGGACCGAGGTCAAGGCCAAGAACTTCGTCGACGCCTGGAACTACAGCGCGAACGGCAAGAACGGCATGCAGAACGCGTCGTTCTTCGAGCAGATCCAGGGCTACGACGAGATCAGCGCCAAGGAACCGGCCGTCAAGGAGATGTCCGGGCTCAAGGTCGTGAACGACTACGAGTTCCAGGTCACCCTCAAGGGCCCGTTCTCGGTGTTCGCCACCAAGATCGGTTACCTCGCCTTCGCGCCGCTGCCGGACAAGTTCTTCGCCGACCCGGAGGCGTTCGCCAAGGCCCCAATCGGCAACGGCCCGCTGAAGTTCGTTTCGCGCACGCCCAACCAGAACATGAAGCTCACGCGGTACGACGAGTACCAGGGCGAGGACAAGGTCAAGTTCAAGGACCTGGAAGTCCGCATCTACACCAGCCAGGAGACCGCGTACCAGGATCTGCTGAGCAACCGCCTCGACTTCATGGAGGCGCTCCCGCCCGCGGCGAAGGCCGGCGGCAAGTACAAGACCGACCTCGGTGAGCGTCTGGTCGAAGGGAAGCTGCTCGGCATCAGCGCGCTCGCCCTTCCGTACTACGTCCCGGGTTACAACAACCTCGACCTGCGCAAGGCGATCTCGCTGGCCATCGACCGCGAGCAGATCGTCAAGACCGTCATGAACGACACCTACGCGCCCGCCGACGGCTACGTGTCGCGCGGTATCGAGGGCTACCGGCCCGGTGTCTGCGGTGAGTTCTGCAAGTTCGATCCGGTGAAGGCCAAGGAGTTCTTCGCGAAGTCCGGGTTCACCGGCAAGCTGACCATCGCCTCGAACGCCGACGGTGGCCGCAAGGAGCCGCTGGTCGCGGCGTGCAACAGCATCAAGAACGCGCTCGGCGTCGAATGCGACTTCGTGCCGGCGACCGACTTCGGGCAGTGGCGCAGCATCGTCAACAACCGCCAGCTGACCGGCATGGGCCGCTCCGACTGGTCCGCCGACTACCCGTCGATCGAGAACTACCTGAACCCGCGCTACAAGAGCACCGGTTCGTCGAACGACTCCACGTACAACAACCCGGCCGTCGACGCGCTGCTGACCCAGGCGGACCAGACCGCCGACAAGGCGGCCGCGATCAAGCTGTACCAGCAGGCCGAGGACCTGATCGCGAAGGATCTGCCGCAGATCCCCGTGTGGGAAGAGAAGGGTGTCGGCGGCAAGTCGAACCGGCTCAAGGTCGCGAAGCTCGACTTCGGTCGTCTCGCGGACTACTCGTCCATCGAGGTCGCGGCGAAGTAATCGCGTGGTCGTGCCGGCCGGGAGCGCGCCGCTCCCGGCCGGCCGGACCCACGGCTCCCACCACGCGATCCCCAGGACGGCACGCCCATGCCCCAGTACATCCTTCGACGACTACTTCAACTCATCCCGGTCTTCTTCGGCACGACGTTCCTCATCTACGCCCTCGTGTGGGCGGTGCCCGGTGATCCGTTCGCCGGCAAATGCGGCCAGGTCGCCTGCCCGCCCGCCTACATCGAGATGATGACGGCGAAGTTCAACCTCGACGATTCGATCTTCGTCCAGTACTTCAAATACCTCGGCAACCTGTTCACCGGCGACTGGGGCGAGACCTTCAACGGTGTCTCGGTCGGCGAGCTGATCGGCAACGCCTATCCGGTGACCGTCCGGCTCGCCCTCATCGCGGTGGCCATCGAAGCGATCATCGGCCTGTCCGCCGGCATCCTGACCGGCCTGCGCGGCAAGGGTTTCCTCGACAACCTCGTGCTGATGTCCACCACGTTCCTGATCTCGATCCCGGTGTTCGTGACCGCGATCGTGCTGCAGATCGTCCTCGGTTCGGAACTGGGCATCATCGACGCGAGCGTGTCCGAGGACGCCACGATCGGCGAACTGATCGTGCCCGGAATCGCGCTCGGCAGCCTTTCCATGGCCTACATAGCCCGGCTGACCAGAACGAGCATCGCGGAGAACCGGCACGCCGACTACGTCCGCACGGCCGTCGCGAAAGGACAGCCGCGCAGCCGGGTCGTCGGTGTGCACCTGCTCCGGAACTCGGTGATCCCGGTGCTGACCTTCATCGGCACCGACATCGGCGCGCTCATGGGCGGGGCCATCGTCACCGAAGGCGTGTTCAACATCAACGGCATCGGCGGGCTCATCTTCCGCGGTATCCAGAACCGGGAGGGCGCCACCGTCACCGGCGTCGTCGTCCTGCTGGTGATGGTCTACCTGCTGGTGAGTCTCATCGTCGACCTGCTCTACGCCGTTCTCGACCCGAGGATCCGTTATGACTGACCCCAATGTGGCCGGCGGGGTGTCCTCTGTGGACGTCGCGAGCGCCGGTGTCGCCGACGATTCCGCGGTGGCGCACAAACCGCGCAGTCTCGGCGGCGACGCCTGGCGGATGCTGCGCAAGCGGCCGTCGTTCATCATCTCCGCCGTCATCATCGCGCTCGTCGTGCTCATTGCGATCGCGCCGGACCTGTTCAGTTCCCGGCCCGCCGGGTTCAGCGATCTGCTCCACGCCAACGAAGGACCGTCCGCGGACGCCTGGTTCGGTTACGACAACCAGGGTTACGACGTCTACGCGCGGACCATCCACGGCGCGCGGGCGTCGCTGCTGGTCGGTGTCTTCGCGACGATCCTGACGATCCTGATCGGCTCGGTGGTCGGGATCGTCGCCGGGTACTACGGCCGTCTCGTCGACAGCCTGTTCTCGCGGGTGGGCGACATCTTCGCGGCGCTGCCGTTCGTGCTCGGCGCGATCGTCATCCTGACCACGTTCAACGCGCCCGGCTCGAATCCCGGCGTGGTCACCATCATCGTGCAGGTGGTCGTCTCGATCGCCGCGCTGAGCTGGCCGGTGGCGATGCGCATCATGCGGTCGGCGACGCTGGTGGCCAAACAGCTCGACTACGTCAAGGCCGCGCGCGGTCTCGGCGCGAGCACGCCGCGCATCGTGTTCCGGCATCTGCTGCCCAACACGGTCGCGCCGGTGCTGGTCTACGGGACCATCGCGCTCGGCGCGTTCATCGGCGCGGAAGCGACACTGGCGTATCTCGGTGTCGGCGTGCGGCCGCCGGTCGTCTCGTGGGGCGTGATGATCAGCGACGCGCGGGACTACTTCCGGGTGAATCCGCACATGCTGTTGTTCCCCGCCGGGTTCGTGACCATCACCGTGCTCGCTTTCGTCATGCTCGGTGACGGGATCCGCGACGCGCTCGACCCGAAGGCCCGGTGATCGGCCGTGACCGACGAATTGCTGCTGGAAGTGGAAGACCTCCACGTCGAATTCCGTACCTCCGACGGGGTCGCGACCGTGCTCAACGGGGTCGACTACTCCGTGCACGCCGGGGAAACCCTTGCCGTGCTGGGAGAATCGGGCTCCGGTAAAAGTGTCACGGCACAGACGGTGATGGGCATTCTCGACAGCCCGCCCGCCGTCGTCACCGGCGGCGCGGTCCGTTACCGCGGCGAGGATCTGCTCACCGCCACCGAAGAGCGGCGGCGTGAAGTGCGGGGCGGGGAGATCGCGATGATCTTCCAGGACGCGCTGTCGGCGTTGAATCCCGTGTTCACCGTGGGCTTCCAGATCGAGGAACAGCTGCGGGTGCGGCTCGGTATGTCCAAAAAGGACGCGCGCAAACGGGCGATCGAGCTGCTCGACATCGTGCGCATCCCGGCGGCCGCCCGCCGGGTCCGCGAGTACCCGCACCAGTTCTCGGGTGGGATGCGGCAGCGCGCGATGATCGCCATGTCGCTCGCGCTCGACCCGGATCTGCTGATCGCGGACGAACCGACGACCGCGCTCGACGTCACCGTGCAGGCCCAGATCATGGACCTGCTGGCGGAGATCCAGGCCGAACGGCGGATGGGGCTGATCCTGATCACCCACGACCTGGCGGTGGTCGCCGAGGTCGCCGACCGGATCGCCGTGATGTACGCGGGCCGGATCGTCGAACAGGCCGACGTCACCGAGTTGTTCCGCTCGCCGGGGCATCCCTACACCGAGGCGCTGATGGCCTCGCTGCCGCGGCTCGACCTCAAAGGACAGACGCTGGAGACCATCAAGGGCCTGCCGCCGAGCCTGCTGAACGTACCGCCCGGCTGCCCGTTCCATCCGCGCTGCCCACGGGCGGAAAGCCGGTGCGAGACCGAACGGCCCGCCCTGCAGAATCTCGGTTTCGGCCGGGTCAGCGCCTGCCACTTCGCCGACGAGGTGGTGAGCGGCCGTGTCTGAGCCCATTCTGCGGGTCGAGAACCTGGTGAAGTACTTCCCGGTGCGGGCGGGGATCCTCTTCA
Source organism: Amycolatopsis sp. w19 (assembly GCF_051373225.1). Taxonomy (NCBI): domain Bacteria; kingdom Bacillati; phylum Actinomycetota; class Actinomycetes; order Pseudonocardiales; family Pseudonocardiaceae; genus Amycolatopsis; species Amycolatopsis sp. w19. The sequence continues at coordinate 521,499 of NZ_JBPQFM010000003.1, forward strand.
AACGCACCATCGGGCACGTGAAGGCCGTCGATGGGGTCTCCTTCGACCTGATGCCGGGGGAAACGCTCGGCGTCGTGGGGGAGTCCGGCTGTGGCAAGTCCACGCTGGCCCAGGTCCTCATGCGGCTGGAGGAACCCACGGGCGGGCTCGCGACCTTCGAAGGCCGCGACATCTTCGCGTTGCGGGGAGCGGAACTGCGGAGGCTGCGGCGCGAGATCCAGATCGTGCTGCAGGATCCGTACACTTCGCTGAACCCGAGGATGACGGTCGGCGACATCATCGGCGAACCCTTCGAAATCCACACCGAGGTGGCGCCGAAGGGGTCGCGGGCGGCGAAGGTGCGGGAGCTGCTCGACGTCGTCGGGTTGAACCCCGAGCACATCAACCGCTATCCGCACCAATTCTCCGGCGGCCAGCGTCAGCGCATCGGGATCGCGCGGGCGCTGGCGTTGCGCCCGAAGGTCATCATCTGCGACGAACCCGTTTCCGCGCTGGACGTTTCGATCCAGGCGCAGGTGATGAACCTGCTTGGTGAACTGCAGAAGGAATTCGGCCTTTCCTATGTGTTCATCGCACACGATCTGTCCGTTGTCCGTCACCTTTCCACGCGAGTCGCGGTGATGTATCTCGGCAAGATCGTGGAAATGGGGACGGAAGAGGAGATCTACGAACATCCGTCGCATCCGTATACGCAGGCGCTGCTGTCCGCGGTGCCGGTCGCGGATCCGGCGTTACGCGGGCAGCGGCAGGTGATCCGCCTGGAAGGCGACGTGCCGAGCCCGCTGGATCCGCCGTCCGGCTGCCGGTTCCGCACGCGATGCTGGAAGGCGCAGGACATTTGCGCGGATCAGGAACCCGAATTGATCACCCGGTCCGGTGGACATTTGTCCGCCTGTCATTTCGCGGAGGAGAAAACCGTCGTCCCCTGACTTTCGTAGGGACTTCGTTGATACGTGATGGACAGCTGACGTAGTTTGCACGAATAGCATTCTTCAGGAGGCAGGAAGTGAAAAAGCCAAGATCTCTCGTGATCGCGCTCGCGGTACCGCTGTTCGGTGCAATCGTGGCCGCGCCGACGGCTTCCGCGCAGCCGCAGCTTTCCGGCGCGGCGACCGAATTCTCCGTCCTGGCCCGTGAAGGCCAGAGCGTGGCCTCGGTGGAAAGGGCGATCCGCGCCGCCGGGGGCACCGTCGTGACGAGCAACGCCGCGGTCGGCCTGATCACCGCGACCGCGCCGGCCAACGGTTTCGCCGAGCGGGTCTCCGCGGACCGCGCGGTTTTCGGTGCCGCCAAGGCGAAGGCGATCGGCACCGCGCCGAAGCAGGGCAAGGCGAAGGTCAAGCCGGGTGTCGTCGAGAAGGAGGGCCGCGGCGCCGCCTCGGCCAAGAAGCCGGTCGAAGCGAAGACCGTCGGCATGGACCCGCTCGACGATCAGCTCTGGGGACTCAAATCCGTCCGGTCGGACCTTTCGCGTACCAAGCAGCCGGGGGACAAGCGGGTGAAGGTCGGCGTCATCGACACCGGTGTCGACGGCAGCCACCCGGACATCGCGCCGAACTTCGACCGCGCCGCGTCGCGGAACTTCACGAAGGACATCGTCTCCGACGTGAACGGCGGCGTCGTCGACGGACCGTGTGAATTCCGCGGCTGTGTCGACCCGGTGGACCACGACGACAACGGCCACGGCACGCACGTCGCCGGCACCATCGGCGCCGCCGCGAACGGTTTCGGTGTCTCGGGCGTCGCCCCGAACGTGACGCTGGTGAACCTCCGCGCCGGGCAGGACTCGGGCTTCTTCTTCCTGCAGCCGACCGTGGACGCGATCACCTACGCCGGCGACGCCGGTGTGGACGTCGTGAACATGAGCTTCTTCACGGACCCCTGGCTGTACAACTGCACCGCGAACCCCGCGGACACGCCCGAGCAGCAGGCCGAGCAGCGCACCATCATCGAGGCGACGACCCGCGCGCTGAACTACGCGCACCGCAAGGGCGTCACGCAGGTCGTCTCGCTGGGCAACCAGCACAGCGACCTCGCCAACCCGCAGCCGGACGCGTCGAGCCCGGGCTACCCGTCGAACAGCACGCACCCGCGGCAGATCGACAACGCGAGCTGCCTCTCGCTGCCCATCGAAGGCCCGCACACGATCGGCGTCTCGTCCTTCGGCCCGTCGCAGGCGAAGGCGGACTACTCGAACTACGGGACCGAGCAGATCTCGGTGTCCGCGCCCGGTGGTTACTTCCGTGACTACTACGGCACTCCGTGGTTCCGTACGGTCGAGAACCAGATCCTCTCGACCTACCCGCGCAACGTCGGTGTCGCCGAAGGCATGATCGACGCGGACGGGAACGTCACGCCCGACGGTGTCACCGCCGGTGTCAAGAAGGCGACCGCCGCCGATGGCCGCGTCGGCTACTACCAGTGGCTGCAGGGAACGTCGATGGCGTCGCCGCACGCGACCGGTGTCGCGGCGCTGATCGTTTCGCAGTACGGCAAGGGTTCGCGCGACTTCGGGATGAACCCGGACGCCGTCCAGCGGGTGCTCGAGGGCACGGCTTCGGACATCGCCTGCCCGACGCCGCGGACCGTCGACTACCTGAAGGAAGGCCGGGACGCGTCGTTCACCGCGACCTGCACCGGTGACGCCTCGTTCAACGGCTTCTACGGTCATGGTGCCGTTGACGCCTGGTCGGCTGTGACGCGCGGTTCGGAGTTCCTGCGCGGCTGATCTTCGGTCCCTAGAGTGCTATGAAAGGTCCTTTCCTTGCAAAATTTGCAAGGAAAGGACCTTTCATAGCATGTGCGGGGGTGGATCGTTAGGCGGCTCGATCGGTGCGGACCACAGTGACATCAGGTCTCGGGCGTCGCGCCGCTGCGTCGGCCGCGGCACGGAGTTCGGCGATTACCTTCTCCGGTTCGTCGCGAATCCGAGACGGCAAGGTCTGGACGACGATGATCCCCGCAGCCGCATAGCGATTGTTGCGGTGGAGGGTCTTCCGGTAGACGTCCCTGCCGAAGTGGAAGGCATACGAATCGACTTCCCATGCCATGCCGAGCTCGTCGCACCATGAATCCGGCTTGCCGATGTAGTTGCCGAAGGCGTCGTAGATCTTGACGTTCCGCTCGGCAGGCGGCAGTCCCGCTTTCTTCCAGATCGCGAGCGATGCCGCTTCAGGGACGGACTTGACATCGGCGGCGAGCTCTCGGAGCACGGCGCGAGGGAGAGCTGTTCCTCGCCTGCTGCCGGATTCGAGCTCGGCGCTCAACTCGTCCACTGTGCAGAGGCCTGTCTCGATGGCTTCGATGAGCAGAGCGCGAACCGGGTCGAGATCTCGGATGCGCCTTACGCCATCCAAGACGGCTCGAGCCGGTGCCGCCAGCGGTACCCCTTCGATCACGCGGCGTTCCGGCATCGCGATCGTTCGTTCGATGATCGCGAACTTGACGCTTCGCACCTTGCGCTGTTGTGGAATGAGTACATGGACGGTCCCATGAGGGCCGGACTGCCGTAGTCCGTATCGTCGTGCGGCCTCGAAGCCGGTGATGATTCCCCTGGAGTCAGTGAGCATCAGCGCGGCTTCTACTCGTTGCCGCGCGCTTGGCTGCTCTTTCGAGAGAAGGACGATGCCTGGTAGCAGGTGAGTCCACCGTCCACCAGGCTGACATCTTCGATACGACGTGCTTTGCGTGACCCCGAGTTGCTCCAGGGTCGCCACGCGGATGACGCCGTGTCGACTGTGTTGACGTAGGTATGAGTCCGTTTGTGGAGCTCGTGATAGGTACATGCCGACACAGTGACCGGCAGGCCCGACAAAATTCGATCCCGCACTGCCATGAAAGGTCCTTTCCTTGCAAATTTTGCAAGGAAAGGACCTTTCATGGCATCTGTGGTCAGCGACGCGGCCGAGGGTGGCTACTTTCCCGAAGCGGCCTTGATGAACTTAGCCAGGTCCTTCGCCTGCCGCACCCGCGACTCCTCGTGCACGTACATCATGTGCCCGGCCGGGTAGTACGCCGTGTCGATGTTCTCCCGCAGTTCCTCGGGAATCTGCAGTCGCGCCAACACGTGCTCCGAAGCGAAGTACGGCGTCGCGCCATCGTAGTGACCGAAGGCGACGTGCACCCGAAGGTGCGGGTTCGCCCGCATGGCCGAAGCGAGCGAGTCCACAGAGGACACGGAGCGACCCTCGAAGTCCGAGTACGACCAGGCCTTGAAGACGTCCGTCGAGAGGATCTCGTACGGCAGGTCGTTCTCGTAGCCGAGTTCGGCCCGCACGTAGTGGTTGAGCCCGCCCGTGTAGGCGCCGATGATCCGCGAGATCGACGGATCGTCGCTCATGTGCTCGCGGCCGCCGTCGGGCTCCCAGGTGGTGAACCGGCCGTCCATCCGGCCGACGACCAGGCCCTTGTCCCGCAGCAGTTCGGTGAAGTACCGGACGTGCTCGATCCGCAGGTTGACCCGGTCCACATAGGACTCGCTGAGCCCGGTCAGTGAAGCGAGCGTCGCCACCGCTTCCGCGCGGTCCTGTGTGGACAGACGGGCACCACGAGCGAGGGCCCAGGGGAGTTCCTTGGCCGCGAAGTCCTCGGCGTCGGCGAGGACGTCGTCGAGCGGCCGGTCGCCGTGGAGCCCGTGGTAGTGCGCGATCGCCGCGTACGTCGGCACGTAGAGCGAGTACGGCAGGTCGTTGCCCTCAGTGAACCGCAGCGTGCCCAGATCCAGCACGGACGAGATCAGCAGGAGCCCGTTGAAGTACATCCCGTGGCGTTCCTGCAGATGCGACGCCAGCCCGGCCGCGCGGAGCGTGCCGTACGACTCGCCTGCCAGGAACTTCGGCGACAGCCAGCGCTGTTTGCGCGAGACCCACAGCCGGATGACCTCGCCGATCGACTCGATGTCGGCGGTGTACCCGTGGTACTCCTTGGCCGCCTCGCCGTCCACGGCGCGGGAATAGCCGGTCGACACCGGGTCGATGAACACCAGGTCGCTGTGCGCCAGCAGGGTTTCCTGGTTGTCGGTCAGCCCGTAGGGCGGCGCGACCGGGTCGTCGACATCGCCCGAAAGCACGCGGCGCGGGCCGAGCAGGCCCATGTGCAGCCAGACACTCGCCGAGCCGGGCCCGCCGTTGAACGCGAACGTGACCGGGCGCGAGCCGGGCTCCGCGTCGTCGAGCGTGTAGGAGGTCAGGAACACCTCGGCCTTGGCCTTGTGGCCTTCGGATTTGCCGTCGGTGATGACCTCCTTCCGCAGCACGATCCGCCCGGTCTGGGCCGTGTAGGCGAGCTTCTTGCGCTTCAGTGTCAGCGTGTGCTTCGTGGTGACCAGGTCGTCGGTCGGCTCGACCTTGGTTTCCACCGACGGGGTGTCCTTCTCATCGGTGGCCTTCGAATCGGGATTCGTGTCCGGCATGCCTCCAACTTACTGGCAGTCTGTAGGAGTGGACATCGTCACGGCGCATGATCGCCCGAGCACGCCGGGGCAGGCGATCGAGATCCAGGAAACCCTGCGTGGCCTGGTCGATCTCGAAGATCGCTGTCCACAAGAGATCGTCACGGTGACCGGGCTGGACGTCGCGTACGACGAGGGCAGCGGCCTGATCGCCGCGGCCGCCGTCACCCTCGAAACCTCCGGATTCCGCGTCGTGGAAAAGCGATCGGTCGTTTCCCGGGTTTCGTTCCCGTACGAACCGGGCCTTTTCGCGTTTCGCGAGCTTCCTCCGCTGCTCGACGCCCTCCGCGCGCTCGATCACGTCCCGGATCTGCTGGTCTGCGACGGGCACGGCCTGGCGCACCCGCGCCGGTTCGGGCTCGCCTGCCACGTCGGCGTCGTGACCGGTCTGCCGTCCATCGGGGTCGGCAAGACCAGGTTCGTCGGCGAGCACGACGAACCGGGCGGCATCCGTGGCTCGCGGGCACCCCTGCTGGACGGGGGCGAGGTCGTCGGCGCGGTCCTGCGCACTCAGAACGGCGTGAAGCCCGTTTACGTCTCCGTCGGTCACAAGATCTCGCTGGAGAACGCGTGCCGCCAGGTGCTGCGGCTGGCACCGTCGTTCCGTCAGCCGGAGACGACCCGGCACGCCGACCGCCTCGCCCGAGACACCCTGAAAGAAGCGTTATGAGGTTCCGTTCGCTCGCCGAACTCGACGCCGAGGTCGTGGACTGCCGTGCCTGCCCGCGGCTGGTCGCCTGGCGTGAGGAGATCGCCGTGGTCAAACGGGCGGCGTTCGCCGGCGAGACCTACTGGGCCCGGCCGGTGCCCGGCTTCGGCCCGCCGGACGCCTCACTGGCCATCGTCGGGCTGGCTCCCTCGGCGCACGGCGCGAACCGGACCGGCCGCCTGTTCACCGGCGACCCGTCCGGTGACGTTCTCTTCAAGGCGCTTCACCGGGTCGGGGTGGCGTCGCAGCCGACGTCGACCCATATAGGTGACGGGCTCGAGCTGCGCGGCACCCGGATGGTCTCCCCGGTGAGATGCGCGCCACCCGCCAACAAGCCCACACCTGAGGAACGGGAGACCTGCCGATCGTGGCTCGCGGCCGAACTCACGTTGCTGAAACCGACGCTGAAGGCCGTCGTGGTGCTCGGCGCGTTCGGCTGGCAGGCGTTGCTGCCGGTGCTCGCGGAGGCGGGCTGGCCGGTGCCCGCGCCACGCCCGAAGTTCGGTCACGGGGTGGAAGTGGAACTCGGCGACCTGCGCCTTTTCGGCTGTTACCACGTGTCGCAGCGCAATGTCCAGACCGGCCGCCTGACGCTTGACATGGTGTGCGACGTCCTGGCCTCCGCGACCTCGGCGGCCGGCCTGAACTGAATCGGTGCGGAAACCGTGGCGACGCTGGTCACAGCCGGATGGGGTCTGCGAGCGATCTCAGCAGATGGGTGCGACTATAGGAATATGGCTGGTGTTAAGTCGGAACCGACACGGATCCTCGTCCTTGGTGGTGGGTACGTCGGGCTCTACACGGCGTACGGGCTCCAGAAGATGCTCCGGGCCAACGAAGCGTCCGTGACGGTCGTTGATCCGCAGCCGCACATGACCTATGCCCCCTTCCTGCCCGAGGCGGCGGCCGGTGCGATCGAACCGCGGCACGTGGTCGTGCCGCTGAGGCGCGTGCTCAAGCGCTGCCACGTGCTCACCGCGCGCGTGACGAAGATCGAGCACGAGCGCAAAGCCGTGACGGTCGAGGCCGCCGACGGGCACGTCGAGCAGCTGAACTACGACGTCCTCGTGGTCGCGCTCGGCGCCGTCGCGCGCATCCTGCCGATCCCGGGCCTGGTCGAAGAAGGTATCGCCTTCAAGACCATCGGCGAGGCGATCTACCTGCGCAACCACGTCATGACGAAGCTGGACGAGGCCGCCAGCACGCTCGATCCCGAGCAGCGCAAGCGCCTGCTGACGTTCACCGTCGTCGGTGGCGGGTTCGCCGGTATCGAAGCGCTCGCCGAACTCGAGGACATGACCCGGTTCGCGGTGGAGAACTACTACCCGAACCTCAAGGTCGAGGACATCCGCTGGGTGCTCGTCGAGGCCGCCGGGCGGATCCTCCCCGAGGTGCGCGAGACGCTCGGTGTGTACACCGTCGAGCAGCTCGAGAAGCGCGGCATCGAAGTCTATTTGTCGACAGCGGCGAAGTCGTTCGAGAACGGCCACGTCGTGCTCTCGGACGGCACCGAATTCGACACCGACACGATCATCTGGACCGCCGGCGTGAAGGCGAACCCGGTGCTCGCCAGCTCGGACCTGCCGCTGGACAAGCGCGGCCGGGTCGAGGCCACCGCCGCGATGCAGGTCGTCGGGCACCCCGACGTCTGGACCGCCGGTGACAACGCCGCCGTGCCGGACCTCTCGCGTACCGAGCAGGATCCGACCGCTACCTGCCCGCCGAACGCGCAGCACGCCGTGCGCCAGGCGCGTCTGCTGTCGAAGAACATCATCAAGGTGATCCGCGGCGGCAAGCCGAAGGACTACTACCACAAGAACCTGGGTGCGGTGGCCAGCCTCGGCCTGCACAAGGGTGTCGCCGACGCGCTGAACCTGAAGATCAAGGGCTTCCCGGCCTGGCTCTTCCACCGCGCGTACCACCTCAAGGCGATGCCGACGTGGAACCGCAAGATCCGCATCCTGTTCGACTGGATGCTCGGTGGCCTGTTCCGGCGCGAGGTCATCTCGCTCGGCCAGATCAACAACCCGCGCGAAGAGTTCGACCGGCTGTCGAAGTCCTGATTTCGTAGTTCCGTGAAGGCCTCCTTCCCTACCTTGAACGTAGGGAAGGAGGCCTTCACGGCGTTTAAGGTGTGCCGGTGCAGGCATTCCGGAAGTTGAAGCCGCCCATCCAATCCGCCCAGCCCCGGCCGGGGCTGACCCCGCTCGAACTCGCCCACGACCTCGTGGAGCGGATCGAACAGGGGACGAAGTACGCGCGGATCCGCAAACGCCGGTTCCGGACGAGGTCGGTGATCCTGCGGGTTCTGGCGCTGCTGCTGTCCGCGACCTCGACGATCATCCTCGGATTGCAGAATCTGAATCCGTGGACGGGGACGGCGTTCGCGCTGGTCGCCGTCGTCACCGTGGTGAACGTGCTCGAACCGTTCTTCGCGTGGCGTTCGCTGTGGGTGCTGATGGAAGAAGGCCAGTACAAGTTCTACCGGCTGCGTGACGAGCTGACCTACTACATCGCTTCGACGCCGCCCGAAGAGCTCGATCAGGCCGTGTTGCGCGAGAGATTCGACCAGTACCAGGCGATCTGGGACCTCGTCGGGAACAGCTGGCTGAAGTATCGCCAAGCCGACAAGGCGAACTAGGTCATCGCCTCGGTTGTGGCATCGCCTAGGCTGACCCGTGCCCCGGTAGCCCAACTGGCAGAGGCAGTCGACTTAAAATCGACACAGTGCGGGTTCGATCCCCGTCCGGGGCACGAACGGCGTCCCCGGCATGAAGTGTTCCGCTCTGTGGACATGCTGGTCCGCGCGGTCGGCCGCTGCCGACAATGACCCACATGACCGGAACCGGCCTGACCGACGAAGCCACCTACGACCGCACTCGGATCGAGCAATGGCGGGCGGGGAAGGCGCTGTCGCGGCGCGGGATGCTCCGGCTGACGGCCGGTGGCTCGCTCGCGCTGACGGCGTTCGGCGCGCTTCCGGCCGGGACGGCGTCGGCGGCCACACCGATCGTGAAACCGCTGCCGCCGGAGATCTTCGAGGTCTACGGCACCAACGCGGAGACGCGCTGGGAGGCGCTGAGCGGCCAGGGCTATCTGACCCCGGTCGAGCGATTCTTCGTGCGAAACCACACCGCCACTCCGACGATCGATGTCGGCGCCTGGCGGCTGAGGCTCTTCGGGAGCGGGCTGCGTGGTGGGCCCGTCGAGTTCGGCTACCGGGATCTGCTCCGGTTGCCGTCGGAGACGATCACCTCCGCCATCGAATGCGCGGGCAATGGACGGAGCTACTTCACCAGCCAGCAAGGGCAAACGGTGTCCGGCACGGCGTGGAAGCTCGGCGCGATCGGCGTCGCGCGCTGGCGTGGTGTCCGGCTTTCCACGGTGCTGGCCAAGGCGGGCCTGACGCGGCACGCGGTGGACGTGCTGCCGGAGGGGCTGGACGCCGATTACGTCACCGGCGGGGTCAACCTGGGAAAGGTGCGCCGTCCGCTACCGGTCGCGAAGGCGCTGCAGGACGTTCTGCTGGCCTACGAGATGAACGGGCACCCGCTCCCGCCGGACCACGGCCATCCGGTGCGGCTCGTCGTACCCTCCTGGGCCGGGATCTCGTCGATCAAATGGCTGGGACGCATCGAAGTCTCCGAAACGCCGCTGGTGTCCCCGTGGAACACGCAGTACTACCGGCTGCTCGGGCCGGACTATCCGGCGGAGGGCACGCTCGTGACCCGGCAGGTGGTCAAGAGCGCGTTCGAATTGCCCTGGAACGCCGAGTTCGCGGCCGGTGACAGGCAGGTGCTGCGCGGCCGCTCGTGGTCGGGCAACGGCCGGATCAGGCGGGTCGACGTCGATACCGGAGGCGGTTGGCGGCAGGCGAAGTTCGTGGGCGCGGCGGCGGATCGAGGGTGGCAGCGCTGGGAGATCCCTTGGCGCGCCGGTGTTCCCGGTGTCCACACGCTGCGGGCGCGAGCCACGGACATCACCGGCGTCACCCAGCCCGAGGTCACCCCGCACAACACCCAGGGCTACCTGTTCGACGCCGTCGTCCGGCATCCGGTCCGGGTGGTGTGAGATGACGCAGTCGGTCGCAGCGAGCTTCGAGCCGACCGTCGAGCTGACCCTGGCGTTGCGGGTGAGCACCGACTCCGAGCACGCCGCCACGATCGCCGCGCGCCTGCTTGAGTCCTTTGAGGACACTGTCGGCGTGACGCTGACGGCACGCACCGTCCAAACCGGCCAGGTCGTCGAACTCGCCGGACGGCGGCGATCCAGTGAGTCCGGCCCGCCGCTGCGGATCGAGCCGGATTCGCGGCGAGTGCTGCTGCGCGGCGAGGTACTGGACTTCACCAGGCTCGAGTTCGACCTCCTGCTGTTCCTGAGCCGGAATCCGGACCGCGTCTTCGACCGCATCACGCTGATGGAGCGGGTGTGGGGTCTGTCCGGCGGCAACGTCCGGACCGTGGACGTCCACGTCCGCAAGATCCGCGGCAAACTGGAACCCGTGCTGACACCGATCGCGACGGTGCGCGGGGTCGGTTACCGGTTCGACGGGGCAGGCCAGGTGCTCATCGCGGACTGAGCCGTCAGGCGAGCAAAGCCGGGATGTCAGGATACGAACGTGAATCCCACTTACGTCCTGCTCCACGGTTCCAACAGCGCCTCGTTCACCTGGGGACCGCTGCAACGCGAGCTCGCCCTGCTCGGCCACCGCACGCTGGCCGTCGACCTTCCCGGACACGGTTTCGCCGCCGGTTTCCACGCCGCTTACCAGGCGCCGCAAGACCTCGAGGCGCTGGCCACGGCGCCGTCGAGCCAGGCGGGCGCCACCTTGGCCGAGGCCGTCGAGCAGGTGGTGGACGTCGTGCGCAAGGTCGCCGAGCACGGTCCCGTCATCCTGGTCGGGCACAGCCGCGGTGGGCTCCCGCTCACGGGCGTCGCGAACGCCGTCCCGGAGCTGATCGACCGGATCGTCTACATCTCCGCGTGGTGCTGCGTCGACGCGACGGTGGGCGAGTACATGCAGGGGCCCGAGTACGCGAGCAGCGCGCTCAACGACGTCGGCGGGGTCGTCGTCGCGAATCCGGCCGAACTCGGCGCGCTCCGGATGAACTGGCGCACCGCCGATCCCGCGCTGCTGGCTGCCTTGAAGACCGCGATGATCGAGGACGGCACCGACCAGGAATTCTTCGCCTACCTCAACACGCTCGAACCGGACGAGAGCCTCGACGCCGGGACCGAACTCGCCGACGCCGCCACTTGGGGCCGGATCCCGCGCACCTACATCAGGCTCACCGAAGACCGGTCGATGCCGCTCGCGCTGCAGGACCGTTTCATCAAGGAGGCGGACGCGCTCACCCCGGGCAATCCGACGGACGTGCGGTCGCTGACGAGCAGCCACGTCCGGTTCCTCGTGCACCCGCAGGAGGCCGCCGCCATCCTCGCCGGGCTCGCGTGATGACGGACGCGCCGTTCACCAAAGGGCATCTGATCACCTTGCTGATCAGTTCCGCGATCGGTGTGGGATTCGGTGCCGGATGGTGGTTCTTCGGCGCCTCCTCCGTCGGCGACGGATCGACGCCGCTGGTCGTCGTGGGCATCGTCGCGGTGCTGGGCTTGGTGGGCTGGCTGGTCGTGACCGCCCGCCGGGGCGCCGGGCTGCCCGCGGGCGGTGGCCGGGAGGAAAGCCCGTTCGGCAAGCACTACGGGATCGCCGTGCTGCTCATGCTGGTGGGGATCTTCGCCGGGGCCAGGGTGCTCTCGGCGGTTTTCGAAGTTCCCGAAGCCGTGCCCGCCTGGGTGCTCTTCGTGGTCGGCCTGCACTTCCTGCCGTTCGCGAAATTGTTCGGCTCACGGCGTTTCCTGGTGCTGAGCGCCTTGTTGTGCGCTGTCGCCGTGCTGGCCGCCGTGCTCGCGATCGCGGGCTGGGCCGCGGCCTGGCAGCTCGTGCCCGGCTTCGGAGGCGCCGTGGTGCTCTGGGGGACCGTCGCCGCCGGGCTGCTCGCGACGGAAGGTCAGGGAGCGACGAGCCCGGCTTCGTAAGCGAAGATCGTCAGCTGGACCCGGTTGGTCGCGTCGAGTTTCGCGAAGATCCGGGTGATGTGGGTCTTCACCGTCGCCTCGCTCAAGTGCAGTTCCACGCCGATTTCGGCGTTGGTCCCGCCTTGAGCGACGGCGGTGACGATCTGCCGCTCGCGTTCGGTCAGGGTGCCCAGCCCGGCTCGCGCCCGATGACGGCGCGGGCTCGTCCTGGTCGCGACGAAATGCCCGATGAGTTTCCGCGTCGTCCTCGGCGAGAGCATCGCCTCACCCGCCGCGACCACGCGCACCGCGTCGATGATCTCCTGCGGCGAGCCCTCTTTCAGCAGGAATCCGCTGGCGCCCGCGCCGAGCGCGTCGAAGACGTACTCGTCGAGGTCGTAGGTGGTGAGCACGAGAACCTTCGGCGGGTTGGGCAGCGCGGTGACCGCGGCGGTCGCGGCGAGGCCGTTCATCCGCCGCATCCTGATGTCCATCAGCACGACGTCGGGCGCGTGCATGGACACCTTCGGCACGGCTTCGTCCCCGTCGCCGGCTTCCGCGACGACTTCGATGTCGCCCGTGCTGGACAGGATCATCGACAAACCGGTTCGCACGAGCGGGTCGTCGTCGACGAGCAGCACTCGCAGTGGGCGCTGGTTCACCCGGACAGGTTAGTGGTGTCCCCACGGTAGCCAAGCCCGGACGGCGAATGTGCGCTCTTCGGTGGGGCCCGCGCTGACGTTCCCGCCGATCAGCGTGACACGCTCACCGATCCCGGTCAGTCCGGCGCCCGTGCCCGGCGGCTTTCCCGCCGGGGCGATCGCGGGCAGCGGATTGACGACCTCGACGGTGAGCCCGTTCCCGGGCCCGCCGCGAACCGAAACCTCGGCCGTCGCGCCCGGAGCGTGTTTCAGGATGTTGGTCATCGACTCCTGCACGATCCGGTACGCAGTCGTGCCGAGCAAGGCCGGCGCGCCGCCCGCGTCGTCGAGCAGGATCGTCACGTTGACCCCCAAACCGGCCCGGCGGGCATTGGCGACGAGTTCGGGGATGTCCGCCAGCGTCGGCTGCGGCGGCTCCGGATGGATTCCGTTCTCGCTGGTTTCGCCGAAACCCTGGCCATCGCGGAGGACCCCGATGACCTGCCGCAGATCTTCGAGCGACTGGCGCGCGGTCGTGCGGACGGTCTTCGCCGCTTCCGTCGTCGCGGGTCCCTTGCTGACTTCGAGCGCACCGGCTTGCAAGGACAGCAGCGAGAGCCGGTGCCCGAGGACGTCGTGCATCTCGCGCGCGATCCGGGTGCGTTCCGCGCGGCGGGTCATTTCGGCGCGGAGTTCTTCTTCCTTGGCCTCACGGATCGCGAGCGTGTCCTGCATCCCGCGGACGACTCCGACGGTGAGCGGCACGGCCGTCATCACGACGGCGACCGTCAACGTCCCCATCAGCTGCACGGCGGAGAACTGCTTGCCGACGATCTGCCCCGCGACGGTCACGTCGGGATGGCGGTTGGCGTCGCCGAACAACGCCCACGCGGTGGCGACGTAGACCAGGACGGACCCGCTCCACAGGACGCGGTCGCGGCGGCGCGCGGCCAAGGCGGCGAGGGCGACCAACGCGGCCAGCGCGTCGGACCGGAAACAGAGCGGCGGCACCAAGGCGATACCGAGGACGAGTTCCGGCCATTTGTGCCGCCAGCAGAGCATGACCGCGGCCGTGATCCCGGTGAAGAAACCGAGCGTGGACCACCACGTCGGGTCGAAGGATTGCGTCGCCGGAAGGTAACCCTGGGCGCTGAAGACGAAAATGCTGCTGATCACGCACGCCGCGACCGCCACGACGGTGAGCACCACACCGAGCACACGCCTTGCCATGCGCTGAGCGTACGCAAACCCGCTTGGCCGGAGGCATCAGCGGAAGCGGTCCTTCACGGCGCGTGGATTACGACTTTCGTCGTACCGGGTTCGCGCGCCGAGGACGACGCGGACACCTCGCGATCGCTGGTTGTATGCCGCCTCGTTCATCCCTTTGGAAAGGAAAATCCCCCGTGACCCAGCAAACCCCCTACACGCCGGCCCCGCAAGCCCCCGCCAGCCCGATGCCGCCCCGCAACGGCATCGGCGTCACGGGCTTCGTCCTCGGCCTGGTGGGGCTGGTCTTCTCCCCGATCCCGTTCGTCGGCGTCATCGCCTGGCCGCTGGTGATCCTCGGCCTGATCTTCTCGATCATCGGGCTGATCCGCGTCAAGAACGGGAAAGCCTCCAACAAGGGGCTCTCCATCACCGGTATCGCCTTGTCCGCGCTCGGTCTCGTGGTCTGCGTGGTGTGGATCTTCGTGTTCAACGCGGCGGTCGACGAGGTCAACAACGAAATCAACCGCACCGCGAAGGTGTCCTACGAGGTCACCGGCGACGCCACCAACGTCGAGGTCATCTACGGCGAGGTCCTCAACCCCGTCACGGAGACCGTCCCGGCGCTGCCGTGGAACAAGGAAGTCGAGAACAAGGGCGTCTACAAGGGCGGGACGCTCACCGTCACGACCGGCGAGACCGGTGGATCCGTCACCTGCAAGATCACCGTCGACGGCGCGGTGGTTTCCACCAAGACCGCTTCCGGCGAATTCGCGATGGCCGCCTGCACCGGAGTGTGACGGTCGGACCGTGAAAGGCCTCCTTCGCCATTCTCGGGGTGGCGGGGAGGCCTTCCCGTTTCCGGCATGATGCGGTCATGACCGAGCCCGTCCATCCGTTCGACCCACCCGCCGACGAACATCACTGGATCGAAACCGTCACCGAACTGGCGAAGGACTTCGCCGCGAGCGCCGCCGAGTTCGACGAAACGGCCGAGCTTCCCATCGACAACCTCCGTGCCTTGCACGCGACCGGACTCGACGGGGCGACCTTGCCCGCGGAGTTCGGCGGCGAGGACCTCAGTTATCGGACCTACGGCGAGATCGTCCGGATCCTCAGCGCGGCCTGTTCTTCGACGGCGTGTATCTGGGTGATGCACATCGGCGCCGCCGTCGGGCTCGCCCAGTTGTCCGCCCCCGATGTGGGTCGCTTCTACGCCGACGAGCTGATCGGCGGCAAGCGCTTCGCCAACGCGCTGTCGGAACCGAGCAGCGGCAACATGTTCCTGATGCCGCAACAGGTCGCCGAGCCCGTCGACGGCGGGTACCGGCTCACCGGCGCCAAGCGATTCGTCTCCGGTTGCGAGGTCGCCGACCACTTCCTGGTCAACGCGCTCGTCGGCGGCGTGCCCACGTTCTTCGGCGTGGCGCCGGACGACACGATGACCTTCGTGCCCATCTGGGACACGATGGGATTGCGCGCCAGCCGAAGCCAGCTCGTCTCGTTCGAAGGCACCGTCCTGCGGGAGGACCGCCGGTGCCCGCCACCGACCGTGCAGCGGCCGAACCACATCGCGGCCGGTCTCGCCTTCCTGTCACTGGGGATCGCCGACGCGGCGGAGCAAGCGCTGATCTCGCACGCCCGGAGCCGCGTCATCCCCGCGACCGGGGAGCCGCTCGCCGGAATGCAATGGCTGCAGTTCGAAGTCGCGGACGTTCACGCCCGTCTCGAAGCGTCGCTCATGTACGCCCGGAACATGGCGTGGCTGGCGGATCGGAACTCGCCGGAGTTTTTGCCCGCGACCATGACGGCGAAGGTGCTCGCGAACGACATCGCCCGCGACGTCGCCCAAGTCGCGCTGAAAGCGGGCGGAGGTTCGGGCTTCCTGCGCACTTCGCCGATCCAGCGGCTGTTCCGGGACGCGCAGGCGGGCGGGCTGATGGCCTATTCGGCCGAAGTCAGCAAGGACCGGATCGGGAAGACCGTGCTTCTGCCGCAGGACTGACCTCGGATGGCCGGCCGGGTGACGTCAAGCCCGGCCGGTCCCGCCGGAGCGGGTCAGCAGCAGCCGCTGCCGCAGCAGTCGCAATCGCACCAGTCGTCGTTCCGCATGGTCATCCACCTCCTCCCTCGGGTCCGCATTCGGGCGGGCACCAGGCGCCGGGAAGCGGATCGGCGCATTCGTCGCCGGACATCCCGGACAGCAGGGAAGTGAGCTCGGCGCGCAGCTCGCCGAGGCGCGCCATCTCCGCTTCGATTTCGGCGAGATGGCGTTCCAGCATGGTTTCGGCGGGTTCGCACGGGCACACCCCGGTGTCGCGCACGCTCAGCAGGTCACCGATCTCCGTCAGCGTCAGCCCGAGCCGCTGGGTGCCGCGGATGAACCGCAGCCTGTCGATGACGTCCTCGTCGTAGCGCCGGTGTGCCCCGGTCGTCCGCGCGGGCGCGGGCAGAAGACCGATGCGCTCGTAGTAGCGCACGGTGTCCGGCCGGACTCCGGCGCGAGAGGTCACCTGGGACATGGTCAACGCCGTCAGCGCCTTCGCCGCTTCGGTTCGCATGATCTGAGGGTAGAACTTGGACCCGGCTCCAGAATCAAGTCCGAATTCGACGGGGCTCACGAAGAGAAGACGACGGCCCGGCGCGTCCGCATCATTCGAAAGGGTGGAAACGGCGAGAGGACGGCACGGTGACTGACTTCCGGTACGTGATCAGGGACCTCACCACGGAGGGCGAACAGGTCGATGCCCTGGTGGCCGGCCTGGACGACACGGGGTGGGAGCTGCCGACACCCGCGGCGGGCTGGTCGGTCAAACACCAGATCGCGCATCTCTCCTTCATCTTCAAGATCGCCGGGTTGTCCGCGAGCGAGCCGCAGAGGTTCGCCGAAGTCATGAAGAGTTCGATGGCGCGCGGTTTCGACGCCGCGGTCAACGCGGCCCTCGACGACTACCTCGGAGACCCCAACGAGGTCGTGCTCAGCCGCTGGCGTGCCGAACGCGACGCCGGGATCAAGGCGCTCGCCGCGGTCCCGGCGGACCAGGTCGTCCCGTGGCTGGTCAACCCGCTGCCGCCGGCCATCCTCGCCTGCGCCGGGATGATGGAGCTGTTCGCCCACGGCCAGGACATCGCGGACGCGCTGGGAGTGCGGCCGGAGCGGACGGACCGGCTCGCGTATCTCGTCGGTTTCGCCGTCCGGGTGCGGGACTTCGGCTACGAGGCCCGGGGCCTGACCCCGCCGGAGCAGGAGTTCCGGTTCGAGATCACCGCGCCGTCCGGGCAGCTGTGGACGTTCGGGCCCGAGGACTCCCGGCAGCGCGTCACCGGGAGCGCGGAGGACTTCTGTCTGCTGGTCACGCGGCGCCGTCACCGCGACGACCTCGACGTCCGGGCCGAGGGCGCGCTGGCGGACCATTGGCTCGACATCGCGCAGGCGTACCGCGGTCCGGCGGGCGAGGGACGCTCACCGGGACAGTTCGGCCGGTGAAGATCCCGCCACTTTCGCGGTGATCGGGCATCCTGGAAGTCGCGGTCGGTCCCACTCGGTGCGATCGTCGATGGCACACGGGGTCTAGGAGGCGATCGTGGCACGGGTGTGGCTGATCAGACATGGCGAAAGCGAATCCAACGCCGGGCTTCCCGGCGGCGAACCGGGTGCTTCGGCGTTGACCGAACTCGGCAGGCGGCAGGCCGTCGAAATCGCGGATTCGCTGGCCGAACCGCCTCGTTTGATCGTGACGTCGCCGTTCTTACGGGCGCGGCAGACCGCCGAGCCGACGATGGAGCGGTTCCCCCAGGCGGAACGTGAGGAGTGGCCTGTCCAGGAGTTCACCTTCCTCGGCGAACTCCATGGACAGGTCACCACCACCGCCACCCGCAAGCCGTACACGGAGGCCTACTGGTCCCGTGCCGATCCGCACCACGCGGTGAACGGCGCGGAATCGTTCGCGGCCCTCTTCGGCCGGACCCAGGAATTCCTGGCACGGCTGGGAGAACGGGAACCAGGGCCGATCGCCGTCTTCACGCACGGGCTCTTCATCCGCGCGGTCATGTGGTCACTGCTGACCGGGACCACCACCCCGGACAGCGCGGCCATGCGCGGATTCCGCACCTTCGCCGACACCTACGTCGTGCCGAACGGCAACATCACCGAACTGCGGTACACACCCGGGAAGCGGATTCCGCGCATGGTGGTCCCGCTCGCGTCCCGGTTCGCCGACCTCTAGGGCTTCAACAGCAGCCGGAGCTCGTTCACCCCGGTCATGTGCGGGCTGGGGATGAACGACGGCGGAACGGCCGGGTCGGTGCGCAGATCCGGGAAACGGTCCAGCAGGATGTTGAGCGCCGTCTTGCCTTCGAGCCTGGCGAGCGGGGCGCCGATGCAGAAATGGATCCCGCGTCCGAAGGCCAGATGCGGGTTGTGCGCCCGCGCCGGATCGAAGACGCCCGGATCCGTGAAGGTGCGCGGATCCCGGTTCGCCGCCGCGACCCAGATACCGAGCATGCTGTCCGCCGGGATCGTCTGGCCACCCAAGTCGACTTCGGTCGTCGTGGCTCGGGCGACGAGTGCGAACGGGCTGAGGAACCGCAGGGATTCCTCGATGGTGGCGGGCAGCAACGTTCGGTCCTCACGGACACGCCGGTACTCGTCCGGATGGGAATCCAGGCACAGCACCGTGTTCCCGAGCAGCATCGTGGTGGTGATGTGCCCGGCGAGCAGCAGCACGTTCGCGAAGTTGACGACTTCGTTCTGCGTGAGTTTCGTGCCGTCGACCTCGGCTTCGACGAGTTTGGTCAGCAGGTCCTCGCGCGGATTCCGCCGTCGATCGTCGACGTGCTCGGAAAGGTAGTTCACCAGGTTCTTCACCTGCGCGGACGTTTCCTCCGCGGCCTTCTTGTCCTCTTCGGTCTGCTTGATCAACGACCGTTGCTGGCTGTTCCGCAGCAACGTGTCGACCCATTCCTTGAACAGGTCGCGATCGTTCGCCGGGATGCCGAGCAGTTCGGCGATGACGATCACCGGCAGCGGATAGGCCAGATGGGTCACCAGTTCCATCGAGTCCGCGCCGTCGACCGCGTCGAGGAGTTCGTTCGTCAGTGTGGCGATGCGCGGTTCGAGATCCGCCACGACCTTCGGCGTGAAGGCGTGGCTCACCAGCGTGCGCAGTTTCTTGTGATCCGGAGGATCCATCTGGAGCAGGTTGCCTTCGACGAACAGGTCCTTGTCCGGCGAGATCTCCTTGGGGATCAGCCGGGTGGTGTCGGAAGAGAACACCTTGGGATCACTCAGGGTCTTCAACGCCTCGGCGTGGCCGTAGACGTTCCACATGCCCGTCTCGGCGTCGAAACGGACCGGATCGGCCGGGAATTCGTCCCGAAGCCAGAACTGGGCTTCGTGGACGCCCCAGGTTTCGGCGATCGTGGTCATGGCTTGCCCCCTTCTTCTCGTGGTGGAGGAGCGCGGATCAAGCGGGCTCCTCGGGGCCGTCCTTCCGGTAGATCCAGGCGCGATAGGACGAGATCAGATCCTGGAACGCCTGGATCACTTCGGCCGCGGTGGCGGCCAGATTCGCGGTGGACGGTGGCTCCGGCGGCTCGAACGCCGTCCGGATGATGTGCGCGAGAGCGTCGGCCTTCTCTTCGATGGTGAGGTCGGCGCCGTCGCCGGTGAAGCTGTCCATCAGGTAGAACCCCAGCGCCGAAGCACGCAGGGAAAACAGCAGGTTCGGGATGTCGTCGCGCAGCAGGCCCCGGTCGGTCATCATCTTCAGGTACCGCTCGGTCACGACCGTGTCCTGATCCTGCAAGGGATGTTTCTTCAACCGGCCCAGCAGTTCGGTGTTGCCGGTGATGAGCGCGCCGAGCAACGGGTTTCGCTGGGTGTACAGGAAAGCGGCCCGCTGGAACCGATGCGGGACGACTTCCGCCGGGTCTTCTTCCAGCCCTTCGAGAAGGTTCTCGGCGGCAAGGAGGGATTCACGCAGGAGCAGCGCGTGGAAGAGGGTTTCCTTGGTGGGCCAGTGCAGGTAGATCGTGCCCTTCCCGATGCCCGCCTGACTCGCGATGTCCTCGATGGTCACCTTGCGATAGCCCAGCCGCGACAGCAGGACGCCGGCCGCGTCGAGGATGCGATCGGCGCGACCGGCGGTGCGGTCCGGACGTTCTGCCACGTGCGCTCCCAAGATCTGACTTCGTGACCAGATTTGCCCATCCGGTCATCCAGTCAGGTTCGACGGTAGCTCTGGGCGGCGGGTTCCGGCAAGGAAATCGACGAGTTCTTAACGCAGACGGTGGGCGAGCAGGAACTTCCAGATGACCGGGGTCGCGTCGATGACGGTCGGAGTGGCGGAGTCGTTGTTCGGTGTGGTGCTCGGCCAGACGTGCCCGGCACCTTCGACCCGGTAGTGCTGGAGCGAGCAACCGAGCCATCGCTGAACGGTGACGTCGGCTTTCGGCGAGTACTGGATCGGCCGCGGGAAGCAGCCGTTCCGGTCCGCCCACGCCGCGAGCCAATTCGGCAACGGCGGCAGGCCTTTGGCGGGGTTCCCGGTGTAAGGGATCGTCGCGTCGGCCGTGCCGTGGAAGTCGAGAATCGGCGCGGGGCGCGACGGGTGGCACTCGCCGCCTTGCGGGTAGAACGCACCGGCGACCGGGGCGAACGCCGCGATCCGGCCCGGCATCCGGCAAGCGAGGACGCCGACGAACCCGCCGCCGTTCGACTTGCCTGTCGCGTAGATCCGGCGGGAGTCGACGCACAGTTCACGTTGGAGGGTGTTCAGTAGATCACTCGTGAAGAGCACGTCGTCCGCGGCCGCCGAGTACGGCGCGCCGGTCCACGCCGACTCCCCGTCCGTACCGGGAAGTCCTTGCGGGTAGACGGAAATCGCGTCGTACGAGGAAAACCCGGACAACTCCTCCTGATACTTCGACGTCCGTTTGTGTCCATGGAACGACAACACCAGCGGGTACGGCCGTGAAGACCGGTACTGCGCCGGCACGTGCACCGTGTACTCGCGGACCAGGCCGCCGGACGTCAACGTCCGCAGCGTCGTCGCCCCGGCGGGGACCGGGGACGGCAGCCGGCAGCCGGTCGTCGGCACCGGATGGTCGACCGGCGCCGGCGTGGCCGACGCCGGCGGAGCGGCGAGCAGGCTCAGTCCGGCAGCGGCGGTGGCCATCAGCGTGAGACGGCGCAGGTATTTCGTGGGACCAGGCACGCGATCCTCCTTGATCGGGCGGCAGGGCGGTGATCAGGGTCACTCCTGACGCGGGCCTGGTCAGCATTGTGTTCATTGAGTTTTCGGACCGCTTTTCACGTCACCCTGCCGGGCGGCCCGCCTGGCCGACCGGCCTGGGCCGCGGTCGGTCAGCCGCAGGCGCGTTTCGCCGTGAGCACGCGGGTCAAGGCCTCGTCGACCCGCGCGGCCGGGAGATCGCCGGACGCCAGCGCTTGCTCCAACGTGGAGAGCACCGTGCCGACGTTGCCACCAGAGGACCACAACGCCTGATCCGCCCCCGCCTGCAATGCCTTGAGCACAGCCGTTTGCAGCGGGTACTGCGACGTGATCGCCTTCATCGCCCCGAGATCGTCGGTGATCACCGGACCGTCGAACGCGTAGTCCTTCCGCAGCAGCCGGTACGCCGCCGCCGACAGGGTCGACGGAGTACCGCCGGTCAGGTCGGGCACGTCCAGATGTCCGACCATGACGCCGACTTCGCCGTACTCGCCGATGTCTCGGTACGGAACCAGGTCGACCTTCCGCAACGAGGCCAGCGGTGGCGTCCGCACCAGTCCCTTGTGGGAATCCCCGCTGGCGTGCCCGTGCCCGGGGAAATGCTTCAGTACCGGCTGCACTCCGGCGTCCCGCAAACCCTGTGCGAACGCCAGGATGTACTTGCGCGCGACTTCCGGGTTCGCGCCGAACGACCGGTCGCCGACGATGTCGCGGTCCGGCTGGTCGGTGATATCGGCGTCGGGCGCGTAATCGACGGTGACGCCACGGGCCAGCATCTGCCGACCTCGCTCGGCCGCCTTCGCTCGCACCTGCGCCGGTGACAGGGTCGAGGCCATCTTCCGTGCGCTCGGCATGTCGCCGTCGAGGGCGTCGATCCGCTGGACGCGGCCGCCTTCTTCGTCGATCGCCACCGATACCGGGACCTTCGCCGCACGCTGGACCTCGTCCAACGCGCGGTTCCGCAAGAGGGCGGTCTCGTTGCCACCGAGGAAGATCCCGCCGATCTGCTGATCGCGTACCAGCTTCACCGCCGCCTGCGGGTCACCGGCGTTCACGCCGACCACCACCAGCTGGGCCAGCCGCTGCCGGGGCCTCATCCCGGCGATGACGGCTTCACAGCCTGGAACGGGCGCCTGCTCCGCCCTCGGTGACGGCGAGGGTGAAGGCTTGCTGGAGCTGGGTGGGGCTGAGGCGACGCTGCTGCGGGGCGGAGGTGCCGTCCCCGCCGGCCGCGCGGATCCGGCCTCGTCGTTCGCCGTACCGCACTGCACGCTGGTGAGCAGAACGGTCGCGGCTCCCAGGATGACGGTCGTCCATCGCTTCGTCGTCTTCGGTCGCCCGGAGTTCATCGGCTCGTTTCGTTCGTCGTCCATGCCGGTATCGACGGTAACCCGACTTGCCCTTTCGTACGCGCTTGCGTGCCCTTTGGTGCGTGAGCGCGACTGTCGGACCTTCGGCCCCACCTCCTTCCTCTTCCGTGTTCTCCCTCGTCAAGCGGATGTCCGGACTTGACAGTTCGATCTGCTCCACCGTAGATTACCACATGGTTATGGAACCGCAAGGTTATCCAGCGGCCACCGAAACGAACGATCGTGAGAAGTCGAAACTCGTGAGAACGGCTAGAACAGCCGAAACGGAAGGCGGGCGACCGTGGCACAAGATCTGCTCGATGTCACCTTCGCGGCGCTCGCCGACCCCACCCGCCGCGCGATCCTCGCCCGGCTCGCGTGCGGGGAGGCCACGGTGACGGAACTGGCCGAGCCGTTCGCGATGAGCCAGCCCGCCATCTCCAAACATCTGAAGGTGCTGGAGCGGGCGGGACTGGTGGCGAGGGGGCGCGACGCTCAGCGCCGCCCCTGCCGGCTGGTGGCCCAGCCGTTGAAGAACGCGAATGAATGGCTCGGCGGCTACCGTCGCTACTGGGACGAGGCCTTCACGGAGCTGGATCTCGTTCTGGAAGGGGAGATCCAGCACTCGGAACGCCGGGGCGAGACCGACTGACCACCGCACGACCGGAAAGGAACAGCACGATGGGACGAACTCTCAGCGTGACGAAATCCGGCGATCACGAGATCGTCATGACGAGGTCCTTCGACGCACCGAGGGCGTTGGTGTTCGACGCGTGGACGAAACCCGAGCTGGTACGCCGTTGGTTCGGTCCCCGTGACTGCGAGGTCGTCGAATGCGAGATCGACCTGCGGGTCGGCGGCGGATGGCGCTACCGGCTGCGCCACGGCGGGATGGAGATGCTGCTGCAGGGCGTCTACCAGGAGATCGACCGTCCTGGACGGCTCATCTCCCTCGAGACGAACGAGGACTGCGAGGCAGCGGAAGGTCAGGCCTTGGCGACTCTGACGTTGGTCGAACACGACGGGGTCACCACGCTGACCCAGGTGGTGCGGTACGGCTCGAAGCGGATCCGGGACGCCGTACTCGAATCAGGAATGGAGCGTGGCGTCGGCGAAGGCTTCGAGAAGCTGGCCGAGCTCGTGGCCGCTCCGGTGAAGGTGGGAGCACGATGAACGCCATTGCCGACCGTTACCGCGTCAGGGCCGACGCCTTCGAGCGCAAGATCGCCGCCGTCGAGGCCGGGCAATGGGAGAACAAGTCCCCTTGTGAGGAGTGGAACGCCAGAGATGTCGTCGAGCACATCATCGACATGCACGGCGCCATGCTGAGGCCCTTCGGACGCGCCCTTGGGCCGGCGCCCTCGCTCCTGGACGACCCGCTGGGGGCCTTCCGGGCGGCTCGCGCCGACGTCGAAGCCATCCTCGGCGATCCCGTGCTCGCGGCCACGGAGCAGGAGACGCCGTCAGGGAAGTTAACCGCCGAACAGCACATCGATCAAGTCGCCAGTGCCGACATGATCATCCACGGCTGGGACCTGGCCAGGGCCACCGGTCAGGACGACACGATCGATCCGGAGGAGGTCGAGCGGATGTGGCCGGAAGCGCAGGCGATCCCCGAACAGATGAGGATCCCGGGCGCGTTCGGGCCCGGCATCGTCGTCTTCGGCCCTGAAGTGAAGGTGCCCGAAGACGCGCCCTTGCAGGACAGGCTGCTCGGACTGATGGGCCGAAACCCGAACGCCTGATACGGGTCAGACATGGATCCCGCGATGTCGCCGGACGGGCCGGGCGGGAACCGGTACCGCGGCGGTATCGGTCCCCTTGGCCGCGGCCAGGACACGTTCCAGAATCGACAGAGAGGTGGTGAGCAAGGAAATCTGGTTCTGGATGCGGGTCTTGGCGATCTCCAGTTCGCCGGTCATCTCCGGCGAGGGCACCAAATGCGTGTGGTCCCCGGAAACACAAGGAAGGAGTTCCGCGATCTTGCCGCTGCACAACCCGGCCGAATAGAAGAGCTGGATCTGCAGCACCCTGGCGATGTCGTCTTCGGTGAAGGTCCGGTAGCCGTTGCCGCATCGGTCGGGTCGCAGCAGGCCTTCCGTTTCGTAGTACCGCAACGAGCGGACGCTCACGCCGGTTCGCTTCGCCAGTTCGCCGATCCGCATGAGTCCACAGTAGCCGCGGAAACCGAGGTTGACCGTGACGCCGGTGTCAGGGTTTAGCTTCGCGTTCATGAGGTTGCTAGAAGCTTTCCGCGGTACCGCGATCCAGCTGCCGAACCGCATGGCGATGGCTCCGATGACCAGGGGGCGCGCCGACGATCTCACCGGCGTGCCACATCCGCTGACGGCCGAGTACTACTCGCAACGTGCGAGCGCCGGGTTGATCGTGAGCGAAGGCATCTGGGTGAACAAGACCGGCAAGAGCGGCCCGGGAATCCCAGGACTGGTGACAGAGCAGCAGGCCGAGGCATGGCGTGAGGTGGCGGAGGCCGTGCACGAGGAAGGCGGTCGGATCTACGCGCAGCTATGGCACGCGGGACGGGTCAGCCACCCCGGCGTGACGGGCCGGACACCGGTGGCACCGTCGGCGGTCCGGCAGGCCGGACGGATCTTCTCGGCCGGTGACTGGGCGGACACCGTCGAACCCCGCGCGCTCGGCGAGGAGGAGATCGGCGAGGTCGTCCAGGACTTCGCCGACGCGGCTCGCCGGGCCGTCGAGGCGGGATTTGACGGTGTGGAACTGCATGGCGCCAACGGCTATCTCATCCAGGAGTTCCTCGCCGGCAACACCAACCTCCGGGAGGACCGTTACGGCGGCTCGATCGCCGCCCGGCTCACCTTCCCGCTCGAGGTGGTGGCGGCCGTGACCGAGCAGATCGGTGCGGCCAGGGTCGCTCTGCGTATTTCGCCGGGCAACCCGGAGAACGACATCGTGGAAGACGATTGGAAGGAGGTGTACTCACGACTGCTCGCGGAACTCCGCCGGTACGAGCTCGCGTACCTGCACGTCATCGATACCCCTGACGTCGAAGTGCTGTCGCACCTGCGGCCTTTGTGGCCGGGAACGCTCGTCGCGAATCTGCGATCCGAGAAGCCGACGAGCCGCGCCGAGGGGGAGTCCTTGATCGGAGCCGGCCTGGCCGACGTGGTCGCCTTCGGCAGGTTGTTCATCGCGAACCCGGATCTGCCTGCCCGATTCGCTCTCCACGCCCCGCTCGCCGAGGCGGATCACGACGTCTACTACGGCGCCCGGCTCGACGGCTACACCGATTTCCCGGCGTTCGAACCGGACTCGGCGAAGTTCGCCTGTTCGGCGCGCAGCTGATCTTGGCCGCCCGTTCTACAGTGCGGGGATGGTCAAGACGGCAGTGGAAATCGCGGCGGCTGTGCGCGCCAAGGAACTCGACCCGGTCGAGGTGACGCGTGAGGCGTTGGCCCGGATCGAGGCGGCGGACGGGGTGGTCGGCGCGTTTCGCCGGGTGCGGGTCGAGGAGGCACTCGCTGAGGCCGCCGCCGTCACCGAACGTGCGGATCTGGCCGATCTGCCCCTGGCCGGGGTGCCGGTCGCGGTCAAGGACGTCGCGCCGATCGAGGGCGAATACGCCTCGTGGGGTTCACGCGCGGGCTCGTCGACGCTGTCCACTGAGGATGGTGAGATAGCGCGGCGGCTACGCGCCGCCGGCGCGGTGATCGTCGGCCTGACCCGGGTGCCGGAGCTGTGCATCTGGCCGTCGAGCGACGATCCGGACGGGACGGCGCGTAATCCGCGCAACCCGTCGTACGCCGCCGGCGGTTCGTCGGGCGGGAGTGCCGCGGCCGTCGCGGCCGGACTCGTGCCCATCGCGCACGGCACCGACGGTCTGGGCTCGATCCGGCTGCCGTCCGCGATGTGCGGGATCGTCGGTCTCAAACCGGGTAAGGGCGTGGTCCGCGTACCGGGGGAGAACGGCTGGTTCGGCCTGTCCACGCACGGTCCGATGACGACCACGGTGGCAGACGCCGCCGTGCTGATGTCGGTCCTCGCAGAACGGCCCGGCCTGGCGGATCTCACCGAGCCGAAGCGGTCCCGTATCGCCCTGTCGACCCAGGTCCCGTTGACGAGGGCGCCGCTGCCGCGCGCGTTCAGCCGGGCCGTCACCCGGGCCGGAGAGCTGTTCCGCGAGGCTGGGCACACCGTCGCGTCCGGAACACCGCGATACAACGCCGGAGCGATCGGTGGCCTCCTCGCGCGGTGGGTCGCGGGCCCGGCCGAGCAAGCGGCCGAGTTCGCTCTCGGCGCACTCCAGCCCCGTACCCGTACCCACGTCCGGCTCGGTCGGCTGATGGCCAAGCGCGTCCGGGAGACCACCCGGGAGCGCTGGCTGGAGCGTGCCGAAGAGTTCTTCGCCGACCACGATGTCCTGGTCACGCCCATGATCGCGACCCTCCCGCTCAAGGCACGCCCGTGGCACGACAGCCGATGGATCGCCAACGTGCTGCCGTCCCTGCGTGTGGCGGGTTTCGCCGGGCTGTGGAATCTCGCGGGCTATCCGGCGATGTCGGTGCCGATCGGCGCGCATCCTTCGGGCATCCCGGCCTGCGTCCAGCTCGTCGCCGCGCCCGGCGGGGAAGCGCTCCTGCTGGGCCTCGCCGCCCAGCTCGAAGCGGCCAATCCCTGGCCACGCACGACCGCCTCCTGACCGAGCCCGAAAGAGAGCAAGGGACCTTTGCTACCACTCTCCACAGGGGAGTGGTAGCAAAGGTCCCTTGCTACTTCGCGCTGGTCAGGAGCCGGTTTTGGCCGGTGACGGCTTCTGCCCGTTCGCCTTCGGGCCGTTCTGCTCGCTCTGTCCGTTCTTCGGCGCAGCGGCGGCAGGCGCCGAAGAAGCGGGCTTGGTGGGAGAGGGTTTGGCGGCGGCCGGAGCGGTCGCCTTCGAGGCGGGCGGCTCGGCAGGCTTACCCGCCGGCTTCGTCTCCTCGGCCTTCTTGTCTCCGCCGACGAGCTTCGAGGCGTGCGGGATCACCGACTCCTCGGGTAGCGCGGCGAGCATCGCCTCGCTGCCCTTCAGGACCTCGTCGGCCTGCATGAGGCTCTTGCGGGCCTGTTCGCGGATCTCGGCCAGCCGCTCGACCTTCCGCTGGGCGGCCGTCGTGCGCTGGGCGGCCGTCGTCGTGGCCTCGTCGAGCCGGCGCTTGGCCTCGCTCGTCGCCTCGTCGATGCGGCGCTTCGCTTCCGCGGTGGCCTCCGCGATCCGGCGTTCGGCCTGGTTCTTGCTGGCCGTCTGCTGGTCGGCGATGTGCTTCTCGTGCGCCGCCTTCTGTGCCGAGATCGTCTGCTCGAACTCGCGCTCGATCTTCCGGCGCTTGCGTTCGGCCTCGTTGTCCAGCAGTTCCCGGCGCTGGGCGGCCTCGACGGTCAGCCGCTGGACCTCGGCGCGCGTCTCGGCGAGCGCGGATTCGTGCTCGGAGTGCAGCGCGTCCGCCTGCTTGTCCAGCTCGGCGACGAGCCGCGTGTAGCGCTCGCGGAGCTTCTTCGAGGCTTCACTCGAAGAAGCCCAGTGCTTCTCGGCGGCGACTTCGGCACGCTTCGTGATCTCGTCCGCGCGCGCCTGCGCGAGCGTGACGGTGCGCTGCATCCGCTCGTCGAGGTCTTCGAGCCGCTCCGGCGGTTTCTTCAGCTCCTCGATCCTGGCGTTCAGCTTCGCCACCTCGTGGCGAACGGTTTCGAGTTCGCGCGTGGCCGAGGTCGCCTGCGCGATCGCGGCGTCGCGGTCGGTGATCACGCGATGCAGCTGGGTTTCGAGATGATCCAGATACTGGCGCACTTCGTTCCGGTCGAAGCCGTGCCAGGCCTGGGTGTACTCGCGCCGCAGGGGCAACAGGCCGTTGTCTCGCTCGGGAACCATGGCCACGACGGTACCTGCGTACGCGGGGTCGCCGTTGTCAGGCTTGGTGATTCACCGACGTGTGTCGTCTCTCAGCTGCGATCCCTCACCTGAACGGCCGCCACCCGTGTGCGCAGTGTCACCAATGGAAGCCGCGGCTGAGCCGGGCGAGAGCCATCGCCGCGCGGGACAGATGCTGCTCGCCCTTCCCGATTTTGAGTCCGCCTTCGCCGCCCGCGGCCGCGGAGTCCGGGAACACGCGGAATCCTTGGTAGGCCACGGCATCCGTGAGCCCCGGCGTGAGCGTGTACGCGAGCCCGATCGCCTGCCCGGCGGGTGTGCCGATGTGCTTCGGACGTTCCCGCAGCGCCTTCATCACCATGTCCGCGGCCTGATCCGGGGATTTGGTCGGAAACGCGTCATAGATCTTCGTCGGCCGGATCATCGGCGTCCGCACGAGTGGCATGTGGATGGTCGTGAAGGTGATTCCGTCGCCGTGGGTCTCGGTCGCGGCGATCCGGGAGAAATAGTCCAAAGCGGCCTTCGACGCCGCGTACGCCGAAAAGCGCGGCGCGATTCCCTGCACACCGATCGACGAGACGTTGACGATATGCCCGAATTTCCGCTCGGACATATGAGGCAGCACCGCGAGGATCAGCCGCACCGCGCCGAAGTAGTTGATGGCCATCGCGCGTTCGTAATCGTGGAACCGGTCGTACGACAGTTTGATCGACCGCCGGATCGAGCGGCCGGCGTTGTTCACGAGCATGTCGATCCGGCCGTGCTCGGCGAGCATCGCGTCGACGGCCTTGTGCACCGATTCCTCGTCGGTCAGGTCGGCCGGGTAGACCGACGCCGTGCCGCCGGCGGCGATGATCTCGTCCCGCACCTCTTCGAGTTCGTGACGGCGCCGCGCGACGAGCAGCGGCACCCCGCCCGCGGCCGCGACCTTGATCGCGGTCGCGCGGCCGATCCCCGAGGACGCGCCGGTGATGATCACGCGACGGCCGTCCAGTTCGCCGCGAGGGCCGTGCTTGCGCGCGCGGAACGGGTCCAAGTGCTCTCGCCAGTAGCGCCACAGGGTGGGCGCGTACTCCTCGATCCGGGGCACCTCGACACCCGAGCCGATGAGTGCCTTGCGCGTCGAAGCCGACGAGAACACCGACGGGAAGGCCATGGTCTCCAGCAGCACCGGCGGGATGCCGAGCCGCTCCATCACGGCGTCGCGCGCGATGGTGAAGCCGGGGATGTGCTCGCTGAGCTTCACCAGGTTGACGATGCCCTTGGACACGCGTTCGTTGAGTTGCACGGAGATGGTCGGCGCACCCGCGGCCTTCGCGAAGGCGTTGTAGACCGAGACGACCGGCTGCGGCTCCGGGTTGACCAGGTGGAACGCGCGCCCGTCGAGGCCCTTCGTGGTGACCAGGGCGTTCAGCGACTCGGCGACGTAGTCGACCGGGACGACGTTGGTGTCGCCGAGGTCGGGGCCCACGATCGGCACGTCGGGCAGCCCGGCCAGCCTGCTGATCGCGGGGAACAGGTAGTACGGGCCGTCGATCTTGTCCATCTCGCCGGTCTCGGAGTTCCCGACGACGACCGCGGGCCGGTACACCCGCCACGGCACGTCCTGCTGTTCGCGAACGAGGCGCTCCGCCTCGAACTTCGTGCGGTGGTACGGCGTGAGGAGCCGCTGGCCGACGTCGAACATCTCCTCGGTGAACATGCCCTCGTGGTCCCCGGCGACGGCGACCGAGGACACGTGGTGCAGGCAGCCGGCGTTCAGCTCGGCGGCGAGCGCGATCACCTGCGCGGTGCCTTCGACGTTGGCTTTGATGCTGGCTTCGTCGTCGGCGGTGAGGTCGTAAAGGGCGGCGAGGTGCACGACGTGGTCGACGCCGCGAAGCTTCTCTCGATCCTCTTCACCGACGCCGAGCAGCGGCTCGCCGAGGTCACCGGTGACGAGGGTGACGCGTTCGGGATGCGGCCAGGCGTTCACGAGTTTCGCGAGTTTGTCCCGTGAGGACGCTCGGACGACGAGCGCGACCTTGTCGACGTCGTCCCTGGTGAGCAGTAGCCGGGTGAACTGGCGCCCGATCAATCCGGTCGCCCCGGTCACCAGAAAAGTCGCCATCTGCCTCACCCTTCACCGTGCTCGCCCGCGTCCCCCGGCATTCTGCTGCATCGGGACGGCGAGGACCACCACGGCACCGGTGAAGTTACTCACGGGTAACTAGGCCGGGTTGGCGATGACGACCCGGTTCTCGGCGTAGCCGGTCTCCCCGCCGACCCAGCGGCCGCCGCAGGTGACGAGCACTATCCGATGCGGACCGGACTGGCCGAACAACTCGTCCGCCCGCTGCGGCAGCTCGTTCTTCTTCAGCGTGATCAGCTGGGAGACCTTGTACTGCCAGGACTTCCCGGCCTTGTCGACCACGGTGACGGCGCCGCCGATCCGCTCGGTCCACAGTTCCGCGAACGGACCCGTCGCGCCCTTCCAGTTCACGTGCCCGGCGAACACGCTCGCCCCGGTGGCCGAGCTCAGCTCGGCACCCCACCAGGTCACTTCGCCGAGGTTCTCCGGCACCGGAAGCTCCGCGCCCGGCCCGAGTTCCTTGCGCACGAGTTTCGCCGCGCCGCCCGCGGGCAGCCGGATCGTCCCCGGACCCTGCGGCTTCGGGGCTTCAGGCTCCTTCGACGGCGGCGGAGCGGACGTCGGGGTCGTGGGGACGATGTCCGGCGGAGGCGGGACCTCCTGCTGTGCGGGCGCGGCGGGTGCGCCACCCGCGACGGCGACGGAGACGGGCTGAGCCGTCCCCGTCACCACGGTCGTCGGCGGCCAGATGAGCAGGGCCGCGACGAGGTCCGCGCACAGGACCGTGACCGCTCCCAGCGCGAACCCGCGTCGTACTGACATTCCTGAACCCTCTTAGCGTCGCGAAGACCGCCGCGCGGCCACGCCCACCATCACCGAACCGAGCAGCGCGAGCGCGCCGACGCCGAGGATGCCGGCGGTCGACGCCGAGTTCTCGACGGTGCCCTGCATCATCGCCACCGGCCGGTCACCGGCGGGGATGGTGCGCGGTACCTCGTTGGGCGTGTTGGCGACCTTGAGGGCCAGCGTCTCACCCGGCTTGAGCTCGCCGCAGGCGGACGGCGGATTCTTCGGGTCGAACGCGTTGGTGTAGCCCGGCGGCGCGCTGACCTCGACCACGCAGATCTCCTGCGGGGTCCGCAGGTTCTCCACGGTGACCGTGCCGTTCTCGCCTTCGGTGGTGACGACGGCGGGTTTGCCGTCGGCGCCGTTGAGCGGCTTGCCGTCGTGGCCGACGGCGGCGGCGGACTTGTCCTTGGCGGTGATCCGCAGCGCGGCGCCCGCGATGCCCTTGCCGGTCTTCGCGTCGACCTTGGTCACCTGGACCTTGCCCGGCTTCGCGACGACCGCGACCCCCTGGGCCTTCAGTTCCTTCTCGCCGCCGGTCGACACGACCTTCTGCACGCCGGTCTCGACGGGGAACTGCACGTACGGCCGGTCCGCGGGGGCGGACAGCGAGCTGGCCAGCTTCGGCTGGTCACCGGTCGGCGTCACCTTGACCGTGACGGTGCCGTCCTCGCCGGTCTTCACCGTGGTGGCCTTCTCGGCCTTGGCGTTCGAGGTCGACGCGGGCTTCGTGCTCTCGCCGCCGCCGATGGTCGCGTTCGACGGCGTGAGCTGCACGGGCACCCCGGAGATGCCCTTGCCCTTGGAGTTCTTGACGCTGATCGTCCACTCGCCCGCGGTGCCGATGTGCTGGTCTTCCTTCGGCGGCGCGATCGCGGTGGTCCACGGACCGCGGTTGGCTTCGGCGTCCTTGGTCAGCTTCTCGACGGCCGTGGCGGCGTCGGCGTGTTGCGCCTTCAGCTTGTCGAGGTGGCCCTGGACGTCGTAGCCGACCTTCTCTGGAGGAAGGTCCGGCTTGAGATCTTCGGCGGAACGAGGCTTCGACGTCCACGAGTGCAGCAGGTGTGCGAGCGCGGCGGCCTCGGCGTTGTCCTTGGTGCCGCCGTAGCGCAGCAGCAGGTAGGAGATGTTGGCCGCGGTGTCCTCGGGGAGCTTCGCGCCCCACTTGTCGAGGAGTTCGTCGCCAGGCTTGTACTTCTCGTTGGTGTCCGGCGCCTTCAGCTGGAAGGAGACGCAGAACACGTGCTTGCCGTTGACGACGTAGGAGCCCAGCCAGTCGCGTTCTCTGGGCTTGCCGTCGACCGTCTGGCCGGGCGTGACCTTGTAGCCGACGCCTTCGTTGTCGACGGCCGAAGCCGGTGTCGCCGCGACGGTGGCGGACAAAGCGCCTAGCAGGCACGTCGCGATCAGGCTGGTCAAGGCGCGCGAACGCACGCTCGGGCGTGTGGTCCACCCCATGGTGTGTTGACTCCTTTGGCCGTGCTCTGCCGTCGACGCCTGTACGTCGACGCAGGTCACACGATCGATAGGTTCCCCGACACGCCTTCGGTGATTATCCGAACACGCACCGTGGAGGGTGTCCTGTGAGCAGCGCTTTTGGCAATAGGGCATCAGGTGGGGTATCGGTGAACGGTCGGTGATCTCCGCCGCATACGGTGTGGGGGATGGGCGTCGCGCCGATTGTGAGTAAAGTCGTCTTTACTTCGACGGGAACCGGGCGGCCCACGCGGTCGTTGAACCCGATGCAGGTGCCAGTAGATCCAGGAGGATCAGGTGCGATCCAGTAGCAACCCGGCGTTCCGGAACCTGCCGCGTGGCGCGGCTCAGTACGGACCCAACGTAGGCTTCAACCAACCCCAGGGCGGCGTGCCCGGCTACGGCCCTCCGCAGACCTCCGCCGGCGCCGACGACCGTCCGATGACCGTCGACGACGTCGTCATCAAGACGGCGCTGAGCCTCGGCACCGCGCTGGTGACCGGTGTGCTCACCGCGATCTGGGCGCTCAGCCAGCTGCCCACGGACGCCGCGGGCCGGATCACCGGTATCAGCGGCGGCGTGATCGGCGCCCTCGTCGGCGGCATGATCGTCGGCCTCGTGATCTCGCTCGTGATCATCTTCAAGCAGAAGCCGAGCGGCCCGCTCACGCTGGCGTACTCGGCGGCCGAGGGTGTCTTCCTCGGTGCGATCAGCGGCCTTTTCGAGGCGCTGTACCCCGGTATCGCGCTGCAGGCGATCATCGGTACCGCGGGCGTCTTCGTCGCGATGCTGGTCGTCTACAAGACCGGCGCGGTCAAGGTCACCCCGAAGCTGACGAAGTGGATCATCGGCGCCGTCGTCGGCGTCGCGATCCTGATGCTGGTCAACCTCATCACCAGCTTCTTCGGCTTCAACCCGCTGCGTGACGGCGGGCCGATCGCGATCATCTTCAGCCTCGTGGTGATCGGTGTCGCGGCGTTCAGCTTCCTGCTCGACTTCGACCAGGCCGACCGGATGATCCGCGAAGGCATGCCGTCGAAGTGGGCGTGGTTCGCCGCCTTCGGTCTCATGACCACGCTGGTCTGGCTGTACCTCGAGATCCTGCGGCTGCTGTCGTACTTCCAAAACGACTGACGCCGATTCTCCGCGAAAGGGCGCTCCGAGCGATCGGGGCGCCCTTTTCCGTGGCGGCGAATACCCTGCTGGCATGACCGAACACAGGCGTTCCAAGTGGTTCTGGCTGGGCATCCTGCTGCCGGTCGCGATCGTGGTGCTCAGCGCGTCTTCGTGGATCATCGGTTATCTCTCCAGCACGGACGACGTCCGGGTGGGCGACTGCTACGCGGTCACCACCTTCGGCGACGTCGACGAGGATCCGGCCAAGGCGGACTGCGGCTCCGTCGAGGCCAACGCGAAGGCCGGGGCGAAGACCGACGCCGGCGGCGCGTGCCCGGCGGGCGAATACGATCAGCTCACCGTCGACAAGACGTTCGCCTCGTACCGGCTTTGCATGATGATCAACGCGAAGCAGGGCGACTGCCTCGAGAACTTCCTCGCCGACAGCGTGGCCTATCAGAAGGTTCCTTGTTCGGACCGCCCGAAGGACGCCGAAGTCCTGAAGGTGGTCGACGGTGTCGCGACCTGTGACGACACGGAAGCCACCCATCTCAAGAGCTACTCGACGCCACCGTCGACGGTCTGCGTGAAGAGCCTCAAATAGCGACCTCGACCAGGGGCTTTCACTCTTTCGGGGGGCTGGGTGGTGGCCTTGATCACGGTAAGTGTTTGATACCGAGGTTCTCATTCCTCTTCACACCTGTGAGGTTTCTCGGTGACCACTTCCCAGCCGGCCCCTGGGGGCCAAATGCCGGTGGGACAGCCCGACGTTTTCGGTCAGCCGTCTGCACCCAAGAAGTCCAAGCTCCGTTGGCTGAGATTCGCCATCCCGGTGCTCGTCGTCGTGATCGGCGGCGGCCTGTTCCTCTTCAATCACTTCACCGGGACGGGCAGTGCCCAGGCCGGTGAATGCCTGAGCGTGACCGAGTTCTCCCGGACGGCCGACGAGCCGAAGAAGGCCGATTGCGGCGCGCAGGAGGCGAACGTCAAGATCGCCGCCCGCGTGGGCGGCGGCGAGTCCTGCCCGGAGGGCGGCTACGACAGCATCTCGATGTCCGGCCGGATCTCGTACACGCTGTGCCTCATGCCCAACGTCAAACAGGGTGACTGCCTCAAGGGCTACACCTCGAAGACCGCCGGCTACCAGAAGGTGTCCTGCACCGACCCCGCCAAGGACGCGGAACTGGTGAAGATCGCCAACGTTTCGGACGAGGCGACCTGCGAGGGCACCGAAGCCAAGCGAGTGGCGACGTACTCGACGCCGCCGACCACGATCTGCATCAAGACGGCGGAGTAGACCTAAGCGCGTGAAGGCCCCCTTTCCTCGGCTCAGTCGAGGGAAGGGGGCCTTCACGCGTGCCGGGGGAGCAAGGGACCTTTGCTACCACCCCGCCATCCGGCCGCGTCGGAGCCGCCGTTCGTCGCACAGTGTGGGACGGGCTGCGATCGGGTGGTCACCGGTCCTAACGTTGCTCGTCCCCCACCCCGCCGATCGATCAGGAGTCCTGGTGGCGACGACGGAAACCCAAGCCGGTGAGAAGAAACTCCTCGACTTCCCGACCTCTTGCGCCGCCCCGGTTCCGCGACCGGAGGAACCGGTCAAGGTCGTGCCGCTGGCGGTCGCGGGAGCCCTCGCGGTCGGGCTGACCTGGTACGTCTGGGCCGCGCACGGCGCGAAGTTCGGGGTGCTGCTCATCCTCGGCCTGCTGCTCGGCCTCGCGCTCTTCCACTCCCGGTTCGGATTCACTTCGGCCTGGCGTCAGCTGATCGCGGTCGGGAACGGCCAGGGCCTGCGCGCGCATACCCTGCTGCTCGGCACGGCCGCGACGTTGATCGCGCTGATCGTCGGCACCGGCTCCGGGCTCTTCGGCAGCACTCCGAAGCCGACCGCGGGCGGGCTGGGGCTCGCGCTGTTCGTCGGCGCGACGATCTTCGCCATCGGCATGCAGCTGGGCGGTGCGTGCGCGTCGGGAACGTTGTTCGCCGTCGGCTCCGGGCAGTCGACGATCGTGCTCACCCTAGGCGGGTTCATCACCGGATCGGTCCTCTACACGTGGGCGTATCCGCTGCTGTCGGGCTGGCCCGAGTTCAAAGGTGTCCTGCTCGCCGACCACGTCGGCTGGTTCGGTTCGTGGGTGATCACCGTCGCCGTCCTCGCCGCGATCGTGCTGGGGACCCGGTTCGTGCAGAAGCGCCGCAACCCGCCGCCGGTCGACGTCGTCCCGACCGCGCGCGGATTCGCCCGGATCTACCGCGGCTCCTGGCCGATCCTCGTCGGCGCCGTCGTCCTCGGTGTGCTGGCGGGCGCGGTCTTCCTGGTCTCCGGCGGGATCTGGGGTGTCACGAGCGCGTTCAGCCTGTGGGGCGCCAAGATCCTGCAGGTGTTCGGCCTGCATCCCGAGACCTGGGAGTTCTGGCGGATCAAGGCGAACGCGGCTTCGCTGGCGGGGCCGATCTGGAAGGACAAGAACAGCCTCACCGACATCGGCATCATGATCGGCGCGGGGGTCGCGGCCGCGGCGGCGGGCGCGTGGAAGATCCACAGCTCGATCCCGTGGCGGACCGCGGTGGCCGCGGTGCTCGGCGGGATCCTGATGGGCGTCGGCGCGCGGATGGCGGGCGGCTGCAACATCGGCGCCTACCTCGGCGGTATCTCGGTCGGCAGTCTCCACGGCTGGCTGTGGGGTGTCTTCGCGCTCGGCGGCACCTGGATCGGGCTCAAGCTGCGGCCGCTGTTCGGGCTCGGCAATCCGGCTCCGACCGACAGCGTCTGCTGATCACTCTTCGTGACATCCTGTATGCGGGTCTGCCCTTTCGGCCCGCATACAGGGAAAAAGTTGGCAGGTAAAACCCGCGTTCGGCTACCCTCGGCTACATACCTGAGCTTGCGCCCTCATGCACAAGCTCGGTTGGGGAAGGCCCGGCGCTTCGCCGGGCGTCGATCTCGTAGTCGCGACCACGGGGGTTGTCGCGTCCACTCAGTACCAGGGGACGGACCTTTCATGTCAACGCAAAGCCCGGCCGCACCGGGCGGCGACAAACTCGACGCCGGCGTGCTCAAGGTCGCCGGCGTCGTCATCCTCGGCGCGATCATGGCGATCCTCGACACGACGGTCGTCAACGTCGCGCTCCAGAAACTGACCATCGAGTTCCAGACCTCGTTCGACACCATCCAATGGATCGCGACCGGCTACATGCTCGCCCTGGCGACGGTCATCCCGATCACCGGCTGGGCATCGGACCGATTCGGCACCAAGCGGCTCTACATGACCGCGATCGGGCTGTTCCTGATCGGCTCGATGCTCGCCGGGATGGCCTGGGACGTCGAATCGCTGATCATCTTCCGGGTCCTGCAGGGCTTCGGCGGCGGCATGCTGATGCCCGCCGGCATGACGATCCTGACCAGGGCCGCCGGTCCGCACCGGATCGGGCGGGTGATGGGCGTGCTCGGGGTGCCGATGCTGCTCGGCCCGATCGGCGGCCCGATCCTCGGCGGCTGGCTGGTCGACGCGGTGAGCTGGCGCTGGATCTTCTACATCAACGTCCCGATCGGCCTGATCACCATGGCGATGGCCTGGCGCCTGCTGCCGAAGGACCGGCCGGAGCCCAGCGAGCGGTTCGACTTCGTCGGCATGCTGATGGTCTCGCCGGGTCTGGCGGCGCTGATCTTCGGCGTCTCGAACATCCCGGCGGCGGGCGGTGTCGGCGCGGTGGACGTCTGGCTGCCCGCGCTGGCCGGGGTCGCGTTGCTGGTGGCGTTCGTGTTCCGGGCGAACCGGGTCACGAACCCGCTGCTCGACCTGAAGCTGTTCAAGAACCGGTCGTTCTCCGTCGCCATGGTGACGATGACCTTCTTCTGTGTCGCGTTCTTCGGCGCGATGCTGCTCCTGCCGACGTATTTCGTGCTGGCGCGCGGCGAATCGGCGATGAACGCCGGTCTGCTGCTCGCCCCGCAGGGTGTCGGCGCGATGCTGACCATGCCGATCGCGGGCCGGTTCGCGGACAAGATCGGCGCGCGGAAGATCGTGCTGCCCGGTCTCGTGCTGATGCTCGCCGGGTTGATCGCCTTCACCCAGATCACCGCGGCGACGCCGTACTGGCTGCTGCTTTCGGCGCTGTTCGTGATGGGGCTCGGCATGGGCGCGACGATGATGCCGATCACCTCGGCCGCGTTGCAGACGCTCAAGTCGCAGGACATGGCGAAGGCGTCGACGGCGACGAACATCCTGCAGCAGACCGCCGGGGCGATCGGCTCGGCCGTGCTGTCGATCATCCTCGCGGCCCTGCTCGCCGGGAAGTTCGGCGTGCCGACCGCGCAGGGGCAGCTGGCCGCGACGGCCGCGGTGATGAACCCGGCGACGCGCGAAGCGGCTTCGGGGCTGACCGCGGACGCGTTCTCGACGACGTTCCTGTGGTCGATGATCCTGCTCGCGCTGTGCCTGATCCCGGCGGCGTTCCTGCCGAAGACCAAGCCCGCGCCGCCGGAGGGCGCGGCCGACGGTGAGGTCGCCGCGGCACCGCCGGTCATGACCCACTAGGGCACGAAAAAGAGAGCAAGGGACCTTTGCTACCACTCGCTTAGCGTGGCTAAGTAAGCGGTAGCAAAGGTCCCTTGCTCTCTTTCCGCAGGTCAGCGGGTCAGGAGAGGCGCTCCAGCACCATCGCCATGCCCTGGCCGCCACCGACGCACATCGTCTCGAGACCGAACTGCTTGTCGTGGTGCCGCAGCGAGTTGATCAGCGTCGAGGTGATCCGCGCGCCGGTCATGCCGAACGGGTGGCCGACGGCGATTGCGCCGCCGTTGACGTTCAGCCGGTCGAGGTCGATCCCGAGGTCCTTGTACGACGGGATGACCTGCGCGGCGAACGCCTCGTTGATCTCGACGAGGTCGATGTCGCCGATGGACATCCCGGCGCGCGCGAGCGCCCGCTTCGACGCCTCGACCGGGCCGTAGCCCATGATCTCCGGCGACAGCCCCGAAACGCCGGTCGAAACGACGCGGGCGAGCGGCGTGAGACCGAGTTCCTTCGCCTTGGTGTCGGACATGATGATCACCGCGGCGGCGCCGTCGTTGAGCGCGCAGCAGTTGCCCGCGGTGATCCGGCCGTCGGGGCGGAAGACCGGCTTGAGGCCGGAGACGCCTTCGAGGGTGACGCCGGCGCGCGGTCCGTCGTCCTTCGAGACCACCGTGCCGTCGGGCAGGGTCACCGGGGTGATGTCGTTGGCCCAGAAGCCGTCGGCGATGGCCTTCTCGGCGAGGTTCTGCGAGCGGACGCCGAACTCGTCCATCTCCTCACGCGAAACGTTCTTCAGCCGCGCCAGGTTTTCGGCGGTCTGGCCCATCGCGATGTAGACGTCCGGCAGGACACCGTTCTCGCGCGGGTCCGTCCAGCTGTCGGCGCCCTCGGCCGCCACCTGCGCGGTGCGGGCCTCGGCGTCGGCGAACAGCGGGTTGTGCGTGTTCGGCCAGGAGTCCGAGCTGCCGTTGGCGAAACGGGAAACCGTCTCGACGCCGGCGGAGATGAACACGTCGCCTTCGCCGGCCTTGATCGCGTGCAGCGCCATGCGGGTGGTCTGGAGGCTCGACGAGCAGTACCGCGTGATCGTGCAGCCGGGCAGGTGGTCGTAGCCGAGTTCGACGGCGACGGCGCGGCCCATGTTGAAGCCCTGCTCGCCACCGGGGAGACCACAGCCCAGCATGAGGTCTTCGATCTGCGTCGGGTCGAGTTCGGGGACCTTGTCGAGCGCGGCGCGGACCATCTGCGCGGTGAGGTCGTCCGGGCGGATGCTCACCAGCGATCCCTTGCCGGCGCGGCCGATCGGGGATCGGGCGGTGGAGACGATGACGGCTTCGGGCATGGAACGACACTCCCTTGTTCTCGATCCAGACGCGCTAAGCGGTTGCTCACCTCGCATCCTCCACCGGAGGGAGGTGCGGGTCAAAGGAGAACGCGACCCACGCCACTCGCCGAAAGTGTGGTTCTCACGCCACCGGAGTTGAGTGGACACATCGCGACCTGCGGCGTTTAGGCTGTGGGAGTGGAATACGTCGAGCACATCGTGGACCTCGTGGGCAACACCCCTCTGGTCAAGCTGAACGCACTGGCCGAGGGGCTGCAGCCGCTCATCCTGGCCAAGGTCGAATACGTCAACCCCGGCGGCAGCGTCAAGGACCGCATCGCGCTGCGGATGATCGAAGCCGCGGAGCGTTCCGGCGAACTGAAGCCCGGCGGCACCATCGTCGAGCCGACGTCCGGCAACACCGGCGTCGGGCTGGCCATGGTGGCGCAGCGCAAGGGATACAAGTGCGTGTTCGTCTGCCCGGACAAGGTCAGCGAGGACAAGCGCAACGTGCTCAAGGCCTACGGTGCCCGCGTCGTGGTCTGCCCGACCGCGGTGGCGCCGGAGCACCCGGACTCCTACTACAACGTCTCCGACCGTCTCGTCCGCGAGATCGAAGGCGCCTGGAAGCCGAACCAGTACGCCAACCCCGAGAACCCCGCCAGCCACTACCACTCGACCGGCCCCGAGCTCTGGAGCCAGACCGAGGGCAAGATCACGCATTTCGTCGCGGGCGTCGGCACGGGCGGCACGATCTCGGGCACCGGCAAGTACCTCAAGGAGGTCAGCGACGGACGTGTCCAGGTCATCGGCGCCGACCCCGAAGGTTCGGTGTACTCCGGCGGGACCGGGCGGCCGTACCTGGTCGAGGGCGTCGGCGAGGACTTCTGGCCGGACACCTACGACCGCGACATCGCCGACCGCATCATCGCGGTGTCGGACGCGGACTCGTTCGACATCACCCGCCGCCTCGCGCTCGAAGAGGGGCTGCTCGTCGGCGGTTCGTGCGGTATGGCCGTCGCCGCCGCGCTCAAGCTCGCCGAGGGACTCGGCCCGGACGACGTCGTCGTCGTGCTCCTGCCCGACGGCGGCCGCGGCTACCTCACCAAGGTGTTCAACGACAGCTGGATGTCGTCCTACGGCTTCCTGCCGCCGGACTCCAGCGGCGCGACCGTCGGCGACGTCCTGATGAAGAAGAGCGGCTCGCTGCCGAGCCTCGTGCACAGTCACCCGAACGAGACCGTCGCCGAAGCGGTGGCGATCCTTTCGGAGTTCGGCGTCAGCCAGATGCCCGTGGTCAGCGCGGAGCCGCCGGTCATGGCGGCCGAGGTCGTGGGCGCGGTCAACGAGCGCGACCTGCTCGAAGCGCTCTTCACCGGCAAGGCCCAGCTCGCCGACCGGCTAGAGCAGCACATGTCGCCGCCGCTGCCGACCATCGGCGCCGGTGAACAGGTGGGCGCGGCGATGGACGCGCTCTCGGGCGCCGACGGCGCGCTGGTGCTGGTCGACGGCAAACCGGCGGGTGTCGTCACCCGGCACGACCTGCTCGCGTTTCTCGCGGGACGGTAAAGAGGCATTTCATCGGATGGTCGGGCCGGGGCGTTACGAGCGGCCCACCCGGCTATCCGATAGCGTGTCGGGTGAGTTGAACTTTTATGTCCTCGTCAAGGGGGTTCAAGACCCAAATGAGTGCTCCGCAGCCACCGAATCAGCCTTGGGGTGGCGCCCAGCCACCGCAGGGACCCCCGAGTGGCCCTCAGCCGCAGCAAGACAACCCGTTCGGTTCCCCGGAACCGACGCAGGTGGTGCAGCCCGGTCAGCCGGCCCAGCCCGACTACGGGCAGCCGCAGTACGGGCAGCAGCCTTCCCATGAGCAGCAGGGCGGCGGGTTCGGCGACACGCCGGAGCCCACGCAGGTCGTGCAGCCGGTCCAGCCGGGTTCCGGCGACGCGAACGCGACCCAGGTCGTGCAGCCGGTGAGCGGTGGCGGGGAAAGCCCCACCGCCGAGTCCACCCAGCTCGTGCCGCCGGGTTCGCAGCCGCCCGCCATCCCGTACGCCCCGCCGCCGAGCGCGGCCGACAACCCGGCCGCCGGTGCCTACGGCGCCCAGGGTGGCGGCTTCGGTCAGCAGCAGGGCTTCGGCCAGCCCCAGCAGGGCGGGTTCGACCCGGCGCAGGGCCAGCAGCAGCCCGGTTTCGGCCAGCCGCAGCAGGGCTTCGGCGGACCGCCGCAGGGCGGCTTCGGCCAGCAGCCCGGTTTCGGCGGGCCGCCGCCGGGTTACAGCCCCGCGGCAGCAGGCGGCGGCGGTGGGAACCAGATGTTCGGGTTCATCGCCGGCGGCGTCGTGGCGTTGCTCGGCCTGATCGCCTTGATCGTCTCGTTCGTCTACTTCGGTGACGCCAGCGACTACTCGAAGATCTTCGACAGCGCTCCGAACCAGGAGCAGATCGACAAGTTCCTCGACGAGGCCGGTGTGGCCGGTCCGGGCGCCACCTGGTTCTACGTGATCATGCTTCTGGTCGGATCGCTCGTCTCGATCGCCGGTGGTGTGGGGCTCGCCCTCGCGGGCAAGCTCCCCGGCACGGTGAAGAAGATCGCGCCGATCGTCGTCGCCGCGGGCGGCGCGTTGCTGGTGCTGTTCGGTGTCCTCCTGCTCAGCGGTTCGACCCCGTCGTCGGACTTCCTGGACAAGCTGCCGCCGTCCGCTCGGGAAGGCGCCGGTATCGGCGGTGGCCTGCTGCACCTGCTCCTCGGCATCGTGATCCTGATCGTCGGTGTGCTGGGCCTGATCCCGGCGACCGCGCAGTTCGTCGGCCTCGGTGGCGGCGGTTCGGTGCTGGGCGCCCCGCAGAGCGGTCAGCCCGGTGGTTTCGGCGGTCCGCCGCAGGGTGGTTTCGGTCAGCCGGGGCAGCCCGGACAGCCGGGCCAGCCCGGACAGTTCGGCCAGCCGCAGCCGGGTGGCTTCGGACAGCCCGGACAGCCCGGTCCGTCTTCGGGTGGTTTCCCGCAGCAGGGTCAGCCCGGTGGTTTCGGGCAGCAGCCGGGTCAGCAGGGCCCGCCCAGTGGCGGGTTCGCCCAGCCGGGCCAGCCGCCGCAGGGTGGTTTCGGCCAGGCTCCGCAGCAGCCCGGTGGTTTCGGGCAGCAGCCCGGACAGCAGGGGCCGCCCAGCGGCGGTTTCGGCCAGCCGGGCCAGCAGCCCGGTCAGCCCCCGCAGCAGTGGTGATTCGCCGCCACTGAACGGTTTCGTTCGGAGCACCCCCGGCCCGTGGCCGGGGGTGTTCCGTTTTGGCCGGGGTATGCCGATTCGCCTGCCACGGCCGGTACCCGCGGACTAGGGTGAGCGCCGTTGACCACACCTGGCCCGACGGGAGCGACGTGACCGGTCCGTACGGATATCCCGCCCAGCAGCCCGGACCGCCAGGTTTCGGGTATCCCGCACCGCAGGCCAAGCCGTCCGGGGCGACGGCGATCATCGCGGCGGTGCTCGGCCTCGTCGGGGCGCTCGCGTCCGGTTTCATCCCGATCCGCTACTTCATCGAGCTCCCGTCGGGGTTCAGCCTCTCGAACCTGCCCGGCTTCGCGCTCGTCGAGCTGGTGCTGTACCTGGTCGCGGCGCTGTTCCTGCTGATGGGCGCGCTGACGACGTTCTTCCGTTCGCTGATCGGTGCCATCCTGCTGATCCTCGGCTCGCTGCTCGCCATCCTGGCCGTCGTGCTGGAGCCGATCGCGTTCCGCGTGCCGTACCGGATCCATCTCGACATCCTGCTCCGGTTCGCGACCTTCGACGGTGTCCTCCGGCTGGCCATGGTCGTGTTCGGCCTGGTGTCGCTGCTGCTGGCGGTGCTCCCGCCGACGTTCAGGTACCTGCGCTGGCGGCCCGCCCCGGTGCAGCCGTATCGGCCGCGGAATCAGTTTCCCCAGCAGGGCGGATGGTGAGATCCTGAGCCGTCCGGCTCGGCTTGGGGGAGTTCGATGGGTCAGAACCAGTCTTCGGGGACCGCGATCGGCGCGGCCGTCCTCGCCATCTTGTGCGGTATGCGGTACTTGTCCGAGGCGGGCACCTTCGTCGGGCAGCTCGCCTTTCTCGGGCCGGCCCCCCAGTACTTCGCCGGAACCGCGTGGAACGGGGTACTGACGGCGGCCCTGTTCGTCGGCGGCATCCTGTTGCTGCTGCGCAGGACCCTCGGCCGCACCCTCGTCGTCGCCGGGACGGCGCTCGCGATGGTGGCGACGGTGCTCGCGAACGGAGCGGCCCGCGCGTACTTCTTCGCCGAGGTGGACGGAGAGCCGCTGGTGACAGGCGAGGTGGTCGCGTTCGTCCTGTTCGCGATGACCTTCGCCGCGCTGGTGCTGTCGGTGATCAGGCCGACCTCGGACTGGCTGGAGGGACGGCGGCCCGACGAGGAGGAGCCGTCGAAGCAGGATCGGCTTCCCGGCTGGTAGC
Source organism: Amycolatopsis sp. w19 (assembly GCF_051373225.1). Taxonomy (NCBI): domain Bacteria; kingdom Bacillati; phylum Actinomycetota; class Actinomycetes; order Pseudonocardiales; family Pseudonocardiaceae; genus Amycolatopsis; species Amycolatopsis sp. w19. The sequence goes on from NZ_JBPQFM010000003.1 coordinate 565,788, forward strand.
CGGGATGGGACAAGGATTCGGCAAAGGGGAGAAATGACTTACCAGCACTACCCGCCGCAGGGCGGCTACCCGGCACCCGGTGCCTACCCGCCGCCGGGAATGGCGCGGCAACCGAGCGGGGCGACCGGGATCATCGCCGGGATCTTGGCGATCCTCGGCGGGCTCTGGTTCCTCGCCGGGACCGTGTCCCACGTCATCGAGCTCTCCCATTACGTCATTTCGTTCCTCGTCGTCGGGGCGGTGCTGGACTTCGTCAGTGCGGCTCTGCTGCTGGGCGGCGGGATCCTGCTGCTCGTGCGCAAACGTGCCGGACGGGTGCTCACCGTGATCGGATCCGCGGGCGCGATCGGGTTCGTGGCGCTGACCTTCCTGTTCCGGGCGATCGGCTCGAGTTTCTACTTCTCGTACGGCGGGGTGATGCTGCATTTCGGCTTCGGCTGGCTTCTCTTCGTGGTCCTGATCCCGGCGATCGCGACCCTCGTGCTGGCGCTGATCCCGCCGACGGGGCGCTGGCTGGCGGCCAAGAACACTCCCACGCAGCCGCCCAACTTCGGATACCCGCCACAGCCCGGCTACCCGCCGGCTCCCGGTGCCCAGCAGCAGGGACAACCACCCGCGCAGTGGTGAGTTCAATCCCAGACGATGGGATCCCGGGTGGGTGGCCGTACCCTTGGGGGTATGGCCGACGATTACTCTCTGCTGGGCTTCGAGACGCGCGCGATCCACGCCGGGCAGACCCCTGATCCCCGGACCGGCGCGGTCATCGTGCCGATCTATCAGACCTCGACCTACGCGCAGGACGGCGTCGGCGGCACGCGCGAAGGCGACTACGAGTACTCCCGCACCGCGAACCCCACGCGCACCGCGCTGGAGGTCGCGCTCGCGGCGCTCGAAGGCGCGCGGCACGGTCTGGCGTACGCGTCGGGGATGGCGGCCAGTGACGTCCTGCTGCGGGCGACCCTGCGGCCCGGAGACCACCTCGTGCTCGGCAACGACGCGTACGGCGGCACTTTCCGGCTGATCGACAAGGTGCTCAGCCTGTGGGGCGTCGAGCACACGGTCGCCGACCTGGGGAACATCGCCGAGGTCCGCGCCGCGATCCGGCCGGAGACGAAGCTGATCTGGTGCGAGTCGCCGACGAACCCGATGCTGGGGATCGCCGACATCGCCGCGCTGGCCGAGGTCGCGCATGGCGCCGGCGCCCGCCTGGTCGTCGACAACACCTTCGCCACCCCGTACCTGCAGAACCCGCTTTCGCTGGGTGCCGACGTCGTCCTGCACTCGACGACCAAGTACCTCGGCGGGCACTCCGACGTCGTCGGCGGCGCGATCCTGACGAACGAGGACGAACTGCGCGAGCAGCTGTTCTACCTGCGCAACGCCGCGGGCGCGGTGCCCGGTCCGTTCGACGCCTGGCTGACCCTGCGCGGGATCAAGACGCTCGCGCTGCGGATGGAGCGGCACAGCGACAACGCCGAACTGATCGCCCGGATGCTGCTGAAGCACCCGAAGGTCGAGCGGGTCTACTACCCGGGCCTGCCGGAGCACCCCGGCCACGAGATCGCTTCGAAGCAGATGCGGCGCTTCGGCGGGATGATCTCGTTCACCCATGTCGACGGCGAGCAGGCCGCTCTCGAAGCCGCGTCGAAGACGAAGCTGTTCATCCTCGCCGAGTCGCTGGGCGGGATCGAGTCGCTCATCGAGCACCCCGGCCGGATGACCCACGCAAGCACCGCCGGGTCCACCCTGGAGGTGCCGGACAACCTGCTGCGCCTGTCGGTCGGCATCGAGGACGGCAGCGACCTGATCGCCGATCTGGCCGACGCCCTGGGCTGACCGCCGCCGAGCCCGGAGAGTGAGCAAGGGACCTTTGCTGTCGTTCGCGTAGCCATGCTAAGCAAATGACAGCAAAGGTCCCTTGCTCCTTTCGCGCTGGTCAGCGCGGTGTGGTGGGAGGAAGCGCCCGGTTACGGGCGGAAGTTGCTGGGCGTGACGCCGGTCTTCGCGTCCGCCTCGTGCGAAGTCCCCTGCGGCGCGGCGGGCAGCTCCGAGCCGTCGACGCAGCCGCCGACGAGCTCGATGTGGTTGTCGTGCCGGATGTACTGGCCCGGGTCCACGCAGCCGGCGCGGTCGACCGTGTAGACGGCGGCGCCGGTCAGCAGCGCGGCCGAGGTGAGTGCCAGCACGACCGGGAGCATCCCGGCGGAGCGGGTCGCCCGGACCCTGCCGATGTTCCCCCGTGCCATGTGTGCTCCCTGGTCGCCTTCGCCGACGCCGTCAACAGTACCCGGACCGCGAACTTGTCACGTGACGTATCCGTCAGGTGGCATCTTCCGGCCGCGGATCGGCCTCGAACACCTGAGTCCTAAGTGGACGGCTGACCGGTGATCGCGGCGACCGCGAGTTCCCGTTCCGGCTCGCCGACCTCGGGCAGGGTGAACCGCAACGCCCGGATGTGACCGAGGAGTTCGGGATCGGGGGCGACGTCGTGCTCGCGCAGGTAGTAGGCGACCGCACCCGGCCAATACCACCGGCCGTCCGTGCGGAAGTTCAACGGCACCAACGGTTCCCTGTCGGGGTCGAAGGCGTCGGCGTCGTAGGTCCGCGACGCCAGCACGACCGGCGCGCCGTCGAGGTACTGCAGCACCCGGTCCCGCTCGGCCGGGGACAGCGGCTCACGGTTCACCATCGGGCGGCCCGACTCGTCGAGACCGTCGTGGACCCGCGGGACGCGCAGCGCCTCCGGGGTTTCGGCGAGCGGAGTCGCCGCCGCGGATTCGGCGGGCGGCTCGGCGTCGAGCCCGGCTCGCTGCCGCAGCCAGGGCGGGATGGACTGCTCGGCGCGCGGGAAGAACCGCAGTTCGTCCTGGAAGCCGATCTGCGGCGGTGCCTGCCGCCACGGCGGCTCCACGTCCGCGAGGAAGTCCGTGCTGAGCACGGTCGCCGGACCGTAGACCAGGATCGCGCTCAGCCAGGTCCCGCGGCCGGGCTGGTACATCCCCGCCCGCAGGTTGCCGAGCAACTGCACGGCTTCCTGGCTCGGCTGCACCGGACGCGGCAGCCCATCCTGGCCGGTGACGAGCAGGTCGACCTCGACATGCCTGCCCGCCGCCCGGAACTCGACGCGCATCTGCCGCCAGCCGGGAGGCAGCGGCGTCGCGAGGGCATGGCCGATCTGCCAGACGAGCTGCTGTTGCTGCTGCTGGTTCAAGGACGCCGGTGGCTGGGTCATGTTCCCTCTTTCAGGCGTCAGGAGGCGTCGCCGGCTTCGTCGGCCCGCAGCCGCAGCCAGTCCGGGATGTTCTCGGCCGCACGCGGGAAGCGCCGAAGTTCCTCCGCGAAGGCTTCGGCGGGCGGCGGGTTCCGGAACTCCGGCTCCGCCGTTCCGTTGAAGTTGACCCTGAACGAACCCGGATGCCGCATTTCGAACACGGCGCCCAGCCAGGTGCCCCCGACGGGATTCGCGGCTTCCGCCCGCAGCTCGGCGAACAGGTCCGCGATGACCTCCGGCGGGGTCCACGGGGTGAGGGTTTCCGCCACCGACCGCACGATGGCGGCCGTTTCCCGGTAGTCGCCGATGGCGTTGTACTTGATCTGGACGTAGTCCCAGCCGGGAGGGAGCAGGAACTTCAGCTGGTCGGCGATCTCGGTCAGGATCCGTTCCTGGTCGACGTCACCGAACTTGGCCGGAATCGTCACGCCTGCTCAGCTCCTTCCTGCTGCTCTTCGAGCCGTGCCCGGTACCAGGCCGGAATGTTCTCCTCGTCGCGCGGGAACGCCTCCAGGTCGCGTTGGTAGACCACCGCCGGGACAGGAGGATCCCACAGCGGATCGAAGGTGAAGTTGTAGTGGACGGCGAACGAACCCGGAGGGTCGAGGATGAGCCGCATCGCCAGCCAGGTGCCCTTCCCCGGTTCGTAAAGGGCCTGACGCGATTCCTGGAGGGCCGCCCGGATGTCGGGCGGCTGCATCTGCGCGCTGCTCCCGTCCTCCATGATCACGGTGATCGCCAGCTCCTCGACCATCGTGGCCATGGTGGCCTTGAGGTCGATCCGCCGCCACCCCGGCGGTGCCTCCTGCAGCACGGCCGCACCGATCTGCTGGACCAGCTGATCGGCCCGCTCCTGGTCAGACATTTGCCGGGGGCTCTGGCCGGAGGGGGGTGTAGGGGGCGACGGGGGCGGGGTTGGGGACATTCACGAAGCTCCTGAAGTTGTAAGTGCGGGTTCCGTCCGGTGCGATTCTCTCGGACATGGTGTGCCACCGGTCCGGGGTCTCCCCGACGGACGGTTCCTCGAGCCAGGTCCGCACCCTGCCGTGGTCGCCACCGCGGCTTTCGGCTGTCCGGCGGTCGGTTTCCGAGTACGCCCAGTTGTTCTCGTCGCTCCCGGCGGTGTGGTTGTTCTGCGTATGCGCTTGGGGGGCGCCGGCGATACGGCCGCCACCCGCGCCGGAGGCGTGGTCCCCGGTGTGGCCGCCTCGTGCGGGCAGGCCGGTGTCCGTGACGCCGATCGCGCCGATCCGGGTCATGACGCTCGTGTTCCCGCGCGGTCCCGCCTTGGAGGAGTAGTCGGGCTCGAACGAGACCGGGCTGTTGCCGTACTGATCGGCGTGGTAGTTGAAGTCGCCGATCTTGTACTTGACGCCCTTGAGCGGAAGGCCGTCGGGCCTGTTCGCCTGCGCGTCGTGCATCGTCTGCTTGTCGCCGGTCTCGGGGTTGATCCAGCGGTTCTTGGGATCGTCCGGCCGGGTCTCGATATGGGTGAAGCGCGGCGGCACTTCGTTGTTGGTGTAGAAGGTCCCGTGCAGGACCTTGTTGCCGTTGGCGTCCGTCGAGTACACCTTGTACGCGGTGTTGGGATCGAGTTCCGACCGGGGCTTGTTGCTGAACGGGCCGTCACCATTCGCACTGGGATCCCAGTTCGGCACGGTTTCCGGCCTGGCGTTGGCAGGGGGATCGAAGTCGTCCAGGTCCAGCTTCGGATTGCCGTTGCCGTCGGTGCTGAACTCGAACCGGCCCTCGCCGGTGTGCACTCGGTAGTCGACGTCGGGGAGGAGGTGGTCCGTGTCCGGGTTCGCCAGTGAGTTGGACGGATCGGACCCGATCCGGGTGTTCGGGACGTCGGCGTCGACATGCGTGATCTTGGGCGGCACGGAGTCGTCGGTGTAGATGGTCGACCGTCGGCCGGAGCCGTCGGTGACCTCGTACTTCGTGTTCGGGTCCAGCGGCCTCGGGTTGCTGGGATCGTAGAACCGCTCGCCCGGCTGCAACGTGACGTCCCGGCGAGGCGGGGTGTAGTCCGGCTCCTTCCAGCCGCCCTCGATCTCGTGCTGTGAAGGGAAGTCCCTGCCGCGGTCGCGGGCACTGTCGGCGTCCACGTCGTGCTTGTCCGCGTGCGAAGTGTCCGGGGTGAAGCCGTCGTCGCTCGCCCGGCGGGCGGTGCCGTCGGGGCTGTGGACGTCCCATTCGCCGTTCGGCGGGATCTTGGGCCGGGGGCGGCCGTCGGGACCGATCTCGTAATCGGACGAGAAGACGCGCCCGTTCGAGTCGGTCCACGCCGGCTTGCTCGGCGCCATCACCTCGGTGTCGAGCTCCCGCGACAGACGGCGCGCGAAGTCGTTCGAGCCGGCGTCGCAGCCGATCAGGCGGATCGGGCGGCCGTCGTAATCCCCGTTGCGTCGCAGGATGTCCGCGAATTCTTCCGGGGTGTAGGTGCGGTTGCCGATACGGGCGTGCCCGTCCGGTGTGACGTGCACGTCGACGGTGTAGCGGCCGTCCGGATCCGGCTGGACGCGGTGCGGCAGGTCGCCCATGTCCGAGTCGCCACGGTGGTACGAGCTGCCCGCGGGCGTGCCTTCGGAATGCCGCTGGTTGACCTCGTCCGGCGTCAGCGGGCGATCCGGCTCGGCGTCGGGGCCGCGGTCGTGCGGGTGACCGTCCGGGTCCTGGCGCGGGCCGTGCCCGTCGGGGCCGTGGCCGTCCGGCGAGTGCGGAGGCCCGGAGTGGCCCCCGGGACCGCGGCCGCCCGGACCGGTGTTGCCGGGACCCGTGCCGCCCGGCCGGTTGCCCGGGCCGTGAGTGCCGGGGGTGCCGGTGTGCGGCTGGGCGCCGGGGCCGAAGTCGTTGCCACGGGCGACCGGCTGCGGCTGATGCGGCTGGTTCGGCCGTCCGCCGGGGCCGGTCTGGCCGGGACCGCGGCTGGGGCCGGTGTGGGTGTCGGGTGTGCGCGGGGCGTGCGGGTCCGGGGTGCGCGGCGAACCGGGCGTACCCGTCCAGCCGCCGCCTTGCGGCCTGCCGCCGGGCGAACCCGGAGTGCCGCCGGGAGTGCCGCCCGGAGCGCCTTGAGGCGGCATGCCGCCCGCCAAGGGCTGGCCCTGCGGCGGGACACCGGGCGAACCGTCGCCGCCGGAACCGCCGCGCTGCGAAGGCATGTGTGACGGGCCTGCGTCGCCGAGACGCGGCGCCGTGGGCGCGGTACCGCTGGTCGTCGTGCCGCTGTCGGTCGGCCTGGTGGGGCTGCCGCCGTCGTTGCCGCCGTGGTGGCCGGGCGACGGGTCGGAACGAGGGGTGGGTGAACCGCCGCCGTCGCCGCCGTGCGTCCGGGGCGAGCCGCCGTCACCGGTGTGGCTCGGGGAGCCGCCGCTGTCGGTGCGGGTGTGCGGGGCGGGGGAGCCACTGTCGGGTGTGTGGCTCGGGGAACCGCTGTCGGTCCGCGTGTGCGGGGCCGGGGAACCGCTGTCGGGTGTGTGGCTGGGGGAACCACCCGAGTCGGCACGGGTGTGCGGTGCGGGCGAGCCCCCGTCCGGTGTGTGGCTGGGGGAGCCGCCGCTGTCAGCCCGCGTGTGCGGAGCGGGGGAGCCACTGTCGGCACGGGTGTTCGGGGTGGAGGAGCCGCTGTCCGGTGTGTGGCTCGGGGAGCCGCCGGTGTCCGTCCGCGTGTGCGGTGCGGGGGAGCCGCTGTCGGGTGTATGGCTGGGGGAGCCGCCGGTGTCCGCACGGTTCGGGCTCGGTGAGCCGCCGTCGGACGCGCGGTTCGGGGTGGCGGAATCGCCGGGGGAACCACCGTCGGACCGGGCGGCACTGGAGGAACCATCGCCACCGGCGGAGTTTCCGTCCGAAGTGGACGGTCCGTCGCCGGCGCGGTTGGGGGAGCCGCTGTCGGAGCGGGTGGACGAGCCGCCACCGTCACCACTGCGGGTGGTGTTGGACGGGGTGTCTCCGCTGGACCCGCCGTCGTTCGGGCCGCTGTCGGTGTCGCCGGAGTTGCCGCCGGTGCCGTTGTTCGGGCCGCTGTCGGTGTCGCCCGAGTTGCCTCCGGAGTTGTCTCCGTTGGGGCCGCTGTCGGTGTCGCCGGAGTTGCCTCCGGAGTTGTCTCCGTTGGGGCCGCTGCCCGAACCGTCGCCGTTCGAGCCGTCACCGGAGCCGCTACCGCTGCCGGAACCGTCGCCGCTTCCGGATCCGTCACCGGAGCCGCTGCCGTCACCAGAGCCGCTGCCCGAACCGTCGCCGTCCGGACCGTCCCCGGAACCCGAGCCGGATCCGCCGCCGGACCCACCGGATCCGCCGCCGCTGCCGCCGCGCTGGATGAACCCGCCCGGCTTGATGTTCTTGGTGTTGATCACGTCCAGGCCGGTGACCTTGCCCGCGATCTTGCCGAAGATCTTGATGATCTTCTCGAAGACGTCGGCCAGCTTGCCGAGCAGCGGCGAGACCCGCCGCATCGCGTCGCACAGTTCCTTGAGCTTGTCGGCGATCTTCGCGGCCCACTTGGCGATCGCGGTGACGGCCTGCGCGACCACCACGGGCGTGCCGAAGCCGAGGGAGAACACCGTCTCCATGACCCACGCGATGAGCTTGCCGACCGCGTCCGCGATCAGCTGGCGGATGAACTCGCGGACGAACGTGACGATCTCGCCGAAGATCATCACGACGGTGCTGATCGCGCCCGCGACCGTCGCCGCGCCGCTGATCGCCTCGGCCTGTTCCGCGGCCTGCTTGCGGTACTGGTCGGCCGCCTCGCCCGTCCAGCCGGTCGTGCCGTTCTTGACCGCGTTCGAGAACTCGACCTGGGTGTCTTCCAGTTTCTTGGCGACGTTGCCCCAGGTTTCGGAATACGACTGGATGACCGGCGGGTCGCCGGCGACGGCGTCCAGCATGTCCTTCAGCGGCTGCATGTGTTCCATCAGGAACGAGGCCACCGACGACATCAGGTAGCCGAACGGGTCGATCGCCGCGCTGGCGAGCTCGCCCGCGAGGCTCAGCACGCCGAGCCCGCCGCCGATCCAGTCGCCGTTCGAGATGCCGTTGAAGGCGTCCATGGCCGACTCGGCGACGCCGATGCCCGCCCCGTAGCCGTATTCGCTGTTCCCGGCCGTCAGCGGACCAGGGCCGTCGCCATCCGTAGGCGCCTTCGCGACGAGCGGGTTTCCCTCGGGCATCAGTCAGGCACCTGCGCGTTCTTGAACTCGGCGGCGAAGTTCTCGTCCTGCGTCTGGTAGGCGTTGGACGCGGACCGCACGTTGTTCGCCACCGCCGTCGCGGCCTCGACGGCCTTGGTCAGCGCGTTGATGCCGAACTCCTCGACCGGGTCGAGCATCATCCGGAACGGCTGGCAGATGATGCCGTACGCGTCGGTCGGCATGCTCACCTGCTGCGCGGCGTCGACCGCCGTGCGCAGGCCGTCGGCGATGCCGTCGATCTGCTTGGCGTGCGCGTCGAGGTCGGCGCCGAGCTCAAAACCCTTGCCTGCCATGGTTTCTCCCCTCTACCAGGCCGGATGGACGTCTACGAAAGGATGCTGCCGCCGAAGTCGTCGTCATCGTCGTCCTGCGTGCGGCGGCGGCGCGGGATCGGCTTCGGCTGAGGTGGATTCTGGGGCGGGTTCGCCTGTGCGGGCGGCGGCGAGGGCTCGTCGTCCTCCGGGCCGAAACGGTGGTGCCGCTCGGGTTCCGGCGGTGCGAGGTTCTCCTCGGGCGGTGCCTCCGGGAAGGTGCTCTGCGCTTCCGCGATCACCCTGTTCGCCGTCTCGTCGCTTGTGCCGACGGTCTCGGCCATCGCCGCCTGCAGCAGTTCCGGGATCCGCGACTGCGCGAGCTGGACGAGGCGCATGACCTGCGACGAGACCTCCGCCATCCGTTTGCCGCTCGCGGCTTCGGAGATGACGAGGTTCGTGAGGAGGCCCTTCGAGTCGATCGTGACCTCGATGGTGTTGTCCTTCGACCGCTCGGTCACGGTCTGACCCTGCATGCGGGCGGCCATCGCCTGATAGCGCGCGGCGGTCTCCTGGATCTGCTTCGTCCAGTTGTCCACCATGCGTTCGCTGGCGTCGACGTTGTCCGGCATCGGGACCCTTCCAAGCTGCGTGCTGACGTCTTCACACTGACGGTCCGGAGAGGCTTCCGGTTCCGGGTGCGCTCGAAGTTTAGTTCCCGTCCGGTGTACCACCCACCGCCGACAAAGTCGGTCCCGTCACGTAGCGAAAGGGCTCTTCACCGCACAAAGTGCGATGAAGAGCCCTTTCACGCCCTGCGAACTGCCGGGGTCAGAGGTTGCCGCGGCGCTCCTGCTCACGCTCGATGGCCTCGAACAGGGCCTTGAAGTTGCCCTTGCCGAAGCCGAGCGAACCGTGCCGCTCGATGAGCTCGTAGAACACCGTCGGGCGGTCGCCGATCGGCTTGGTGAAGATCTGCAGCAGGTAGCCGTCCTCGTCGCGGTCGACCAGGATGCGGTGCTCCTTGAGCTTCTCGATCGGCACGCGCACCTCGCCGATCCGCGCGCGCAGCTCCGGGTCGTCGTAATAGGAGTCCGGGGTGTCGAGGAACTCGACGCCCGCGGCGCGCATCGCCTTCACCGTCGCGACGATGTCGTTGGTGGCCAGCGCGATGTGCTGGCAGCCGGCGCCGCCGTAGAACTCGAGGTACTCGTCGATCTGCGACCTCTTCTTCGCGATCGCCGGCTCGTTGAGCGGGAACTTGACGCGGTGGTTGCCGTTGGAGACCACCTTGCTCATCAGCGCCGAATACTCGGTCGCGATGTCGTCGCCGACGAACTCCGCCATGTTCACGAAGCCCATGACGCGGTGGTACCAGTCGACCCAGTAGTCCATCTTGCCGAGCTCGACGTTGCCGACGCAGTGGTCGACGGCCTGGAACAGCCGCTTCGGCGCGCCTTCCGGACGGACGACGCTGCTCTCGCGCGGCTCGTAGCCGGGCAGGTAGACGCCGGTGTACCTCGACCGGTCGACCAGCGTGTGGCGGGTCTCGCCGTAGGTCGCGATCGCGGCGACGCGCACGGTGCCGTGCTCGTCGGAGACGTCGTGCGGCTCCTCGAGGACGGTGGCGCCCTGCGCGCGGGCGTGCTCGATGCACCGGTCGACGTCGGCGACTTCGAGGGCGAGGTCGATCACGCCGTCGCCGTGGCGGCGGTGGTGGTCGAGCAGCGAGGAGTCGCGCTGGACACCGCCGGTGATCACGAAGCGGGCCGAGCCGGACTTCAGCACGAACGACTTACGGTCGAAGTGGCCGGTCTCCGGGCCGGAGTACGCGACGAGCTGCATACCGAACGCGACCTGGTAGAACCACGCGGTCTGCGTGGCGTTGCCCGCGATGAACACCACCGCGTCCATCGACTTCACCGGGAAGGGGTCGGTCGAAGAGTCGTGGTCGACGAGGCCGACGAGCTGACGCAGCTGGTCGTAGCTCACGTCGTCAAGAGCGCCCTGGGGTTCCACTGTGTGCGTCATGCCCTGAAGCATCGGAGCACGTGACAAAATGCGCAACGGTCAAAGATTTCACTGCACACTATGACCAGTCGAAGCAGGGTGCGCGCAGTCAAAGTGGACAACCTGTTCAGGAGGTAGGCCTGATGTCGGAAGCACTCGACGCACTGGACGCGCGGCTGCTGCTGTTGCTCACCGACTCGCCTCGGCTCGGCGTGCTCGAATGCGCCCGCCGTCTCGGCGTCGCGCGGGGCACCGTGCAGGCGCGGCTGGACCGGTTGACCGAACGCGGGATCCTCGGCGGGTTCCCGCCCGAACTCGACCTCGCGGCGATGGGATACGGCCTCACCGCGTTCGCCGTCCTGGAGATCGCGCAGGGCCGCCGGGCCGAGGTCGCGGAGGCGCTGTCCGCCATCGACGAGGTGTGCGAGGTCCACGCGACGACCGGGCAGGGCGACCTCTTCGTGCGGATGGTGGCGCGCAACAACGACGACCTGCAGCGGGTGGTGGACGAGGTGGTCGGCGCGCCGTACGTGCGGCGGACGTCGACGTCGATCGCGTTGTCGACGCCGGTTCCGCCGCGCGTACGGCCGCTGCTGGAACGGCTGGCGAGGAGCTAGGCGGTGACGGATCCCGGCGCGTTCCTGAACGGTCGGCGCTGTGTTGCGAAAGCCGCTTTCGGGACATCTGATGTCCCGAAAGTGGCTTTCGCGACGTGCCCGTCGACGGCTGGGGCGCTGGTCAGCCCAAAGGGCACAGCGTCGTCGGCTGGGCGGGGCGATCCGCCGGGGCGCGTTGCGAAAGCCACTTTCACAACTTTCAACGTTGCGAAAGTGGCTTTCGCGGCGTCGCCACATGGATCACGAAGCCGGCGAAGAGCTAGCCCACCTGGCTCAGGTACCGCTTGGCCGACCGCTGGACCGCCTCGTGCCCGTCGGTGCGGATGATCGCGTCCCACCAGGCGCCGTAGATCGCCTCGAACGCGTACGGTTCGAGCAGTTCGGCCGCGCGGCGGACGACCTCGGGGCGCTCCGGGATCAGGTTCGGGTAGCTGTACATCATGCCGACGAAGCGGCGGTCCGGGATGACCTGCAGGATGTCGCCCGAGAGCACCGCGCCGCGGCCGTTCTCCCCGCCCGGCCAGTGCAGCACGGTCCCGCCGGCGAAATGCACGCCGAGGTTGATGAGCCGCAGGTCGGGGGCGACGTCGAGGGTCGTCCCGCTCCACAGCTTGATCGCCGGATCCGGCCTGCCGATCCACTGCTGGTCGCCCTCGTGCAGGTAGACCGGCACGTCGAAGGCGTGGGCCCACTCGACCATGGTGGTGTAGTAGTGCGGGTGGCTGATCGCGATGCCGGTGAGGCCGCCGAGGTCACGGACCTTGGCGACGAGGTCGTCGTCGATGAAGCCCGCGCAGTCCCACAGGAAGTTGCCGGATTCGGCCTTGACCAGCAGGGCGCGCTCGCCGATGGCGAAGTTGGGAGTGGACCCGACCCCGATGAGGCCGGGGCCCTGCTCCTCGATGCGTGCCTGGTACGTCCCGCTCGCGCGGACGGTGTCCAGATCGGTCCAGCGCTGTCCGGCCTGCGGGATGTACTGACGTTCGTCCTCGCAGATCGGGCAGTCCGACCGGGGTTCCGCGTACTGCATGCCGCAGGCGACGCAGATGGGTAGTTCGCTCATCGTTTCCCTCCAGAATTCTCCGGAGGTCACGCTAACGGCTCATATGCGCGCCCGGCCATGGAGCCGGGCGCGCAGTGTCGATTGTCGCGCGCTGACGAAAACTCGCCGAAGAGGCGCCGGTTCGCAGTCGAACTCGCGCTGCGTGGAGGGCGCCTCTTCATCGAGTTTCCGGGGCCTTCGGCCGCAAAGCGGCGCGACGGGTGAAGTCTCCGTCGGGCGCTGGGCGCCCTTGGGGAGACCGGCGGCACACTTACTTGCCGGTGTACGGCACGGCCTTGACGAGCGTCACCTTCTGGATGCTGCCGTTGGGCAGCTCGTACTCGCGGGTCTCGCCCTCTTTGGCGCCGAGCAGCGCCTTGCCGAGCGGGGACTCCGGCGAGTAGACGTCCAGGTCGCCCTCGGTGCCCTCTTCACGGGTCGCCAAGAGGAAGTTCTCGTCCTCGTCGTCACCGTCGTAACGCACGGTGAGGACCTTGCCCGGTCCGGCGCTGCCGTCGTTGGCGGGCGGCTCGCCCACCTTGGCCGAGCGGAGGAGCTCCTGGAGGTGGCGGATGCGGGCCTCGTGCTGGCCCTGCTCCTCACGGGCGGCGTGGTAGCCGCCGTTCTCCTTGAGGTCACCCTCTTCCCGGCTGTCGTTGATCTTCGCAGCGATGACCGGGCGGAGCTCGATGTAGTGGTCGAGTTCCTGCTTGAGCCTGTCGTAGGCATCCTGGGTCAGCCAGGTCACCTTTGTGTCGCTCACGGTCACCATCTCCTAGTAGGGCCTGCCAGGCTTGGGTGTACAAGCCGGCCACCGGACCGGCATGGCGCGCCGGCCTGGCTGAGATAAAGGAAAAACACGGCCCGTCTTGGGCCGTGCCGGTAGATCAGAGTAACACGGCGCGAGGTATCGCCGCCGGTGGAATTCGGTCGCGCCTCGGCGTTGGGCGCCTGTTTCACCCCGTTGGCCGCTATGGCCTTGACAGGTACCGTGGTACGTCGTATGAGCATCCGAAGATATCAGCCGTGACCGGCTTTCCGATGCTCTTGATGGTGGTCGTCACCCGGCTGTTCTTCGAACCAGGCTGAACGAGGACCTCTTTACGGCCGCTTTCCGCGCCCGCCTTGTCACGGACCCGGACGACGCACACACCGGGACGGTTCACATCGTCCCTGGTCACGTTGATGGTGATCTCCATCGCGTCGCCCGGCTTCTCGTCGAACGAGACGCGTTCGCCCTCGATGGGCGCGCTGCCGAAGTTCGTGTACGCGACATAGGCGATCCCGCCGCTGACCAGCAGCGCGACCAGGGCGAACACCAGGCGCCGCCAGCGGGCGGGCTTCGCGGCGCGGGTCTTGCCGTACCGGTCTCCCGGCACGTCCATCCGGGTGCTTTCCGCGGTGGGAGCGTCCTGTCCCGTGCTCAACCCGGGCCTCCCGGTTGGTGTCGTCGTGCTCGCAGGGACAATGGGGTCGTATGCGAGTGGTTCCCCTCGAGTATCCGCGCCCGGCCGGGCGAGCCGTCAGGCAGGGTCTGGAGGGGAATAGGGAACGAGAAGGGGACGTTCGGAGCATGGTGTCTGCCGATGAACCGCCGAAGTCACGCCTCCGCCTGATGGCGGTGCACGCGCACCCCGACGACGAGTCGAGCAAGGGTGCCGCCACCATGGCCAAGTACGCCGCCGAGGGGCACGAGGTCATGGTCGTGACCTGCACCGGTGGCGAAGCGGGCAGTGTGCTGAACCCGGCCATGGACCGTCCCGAAGTACTGACCAACATGACCGAGATCCGCCGGGAGGAGATGGCCCGCGCGGCCAAGATCCTCGGCGTGAGCCACACCTGGCTCGGGTTCGTCGACTCGGGCCTGCCCGAGGGCGACCCGCTTCCGCCGGTCCCCGAGGGCTCGTTCGCGGTCATCCCGCTCGAAGAGTCCACCGGTGCGCTGGTGAAGGTCATCCGCGAGTTCCGCCCGCACGTGATCGTCACCTACGACGAGAACGGCGGGTATCCGCACCCCGACCACATCCGCACGCACGAGATCTCGGTCGCGGCCTTCGACGCCGCGGGCGAGGCGGAGCGGTACCCGGACGCCGGTGAGCCGTGGCAGCCGATGAAGCTGTACTACGTGCACGGGTTCTCGCGCGCCAGGATGACCGTGTTCCACGAGGGCCTGCTCGCGCGCGGCCTGGAGTCGCCGTACGAGGAGTGGCTCAAGTCGTGGGACCCGGACAAGGCCGACGTCATGGAGCGGGTGACCACGCGCGTCGAATGCGGCGAGTACTTCGAGCAGCGTGACGAGGCGCTCAAGGCGCACGCCACCCAGATCGACCCGAACAGCCGCTGGTTCGCCGTCCCGCGCGACCTGCAGCGCGAGGTCTGGCCGACCGAGGAGTACGAGCTGGTCCGCTCACTGGTGGACAGCACCCTGCCGGAGGACGATCTGTTCGCCGGCTTGAAGGAGGGCTAATGAGTTTCGTGGTGCCGGCGTTCGCCGTCGTTCCGGTGACGGTGTCGTCGCAGTTCCTGGCGCAGCAGCCCGGCAACGGCGACAACGGCGGCCAAGGTGAGGACTTCGGCAAGTCGTCGCCGGTGGGTTTCCTGATCCTGATCCTGTTCCTGATCGCCGTCGCGCTGCTGGTGCGGTCGATGACCAAGCACCTGAAGCGGCTGCCGGAGAGCTTCGACGAGCCTGCGGAGGCTCCCGCTTCGGCTGAGGAGACTCCCGAAGCCCCGAAGGCCGAGAGCGAGCCGGTGGCGAAGGCCGAGAAACCGACCGCCAAGTCCGACTGAGCGCTGCCATGAAAGGTCCTTTCCTTGCAAATTTCGCAAGGAAAGGACCTTTCATGGCATTTCCGAAGCGCGTCAGAGGCGCGGGTCGACCGGATCCGACTCCAGCGCCAGCACGGCGAACACGCATTCGTGCACCCGCCACAGCGGTTCCCCGCGCGCCAGCCGTTCCAGCGCCTCGAGCCCCAGCGCGTACTCGCGCGACGCCAGCGCCCGCTTCCGGTTGAGACCCCGCTTGCGAAGGCGCGAGAGGTTCTCCGGCAACGTGTAGTCCGGCCCGTAGATGATCCGCAGGTACTCGCGTCCGCGCACCTTCACCCCCGGCTGAACCAACCCGCGCGCGCCGCGCGTCAGGTTCGCCGCCGGTTTGACGACCATGCCCTCGCCGCCCGCGCCGGTCAGCTCCAGCCACCATGCGACGCCGCGTGCCACCGACGCCGGGTCGGTGGTGTCGACGGCCAGCGTCCGCGTGCGGGTGAACCGGTCGCCGGTGAGCCGGTCCAGCAGCGCAAGATGCCACTCGTGCGGCCGGTCGTGGTACGCGTGTCCCTCCGACGCCAGGATCTGGAACGGCGCCAGCCGGACGCCGTCGAGACCGTCGGTCGGCCAGCAGTAACGCCGGTATGCCTGCCGGTACGCGTCCACAGTGGACTCGCGAGTCCTGGTGCGCGCCAACAGCTCCGACACGTCGATCCCGCGAGCCGCGGCCGCGTCCAGTGACGCGACGGCGGCGGGCAGCACGGACTGCGCCGCCGCGCCGACGGCCGCGTACTGGCCCGAGATCAGCGACCCTGCCTTCGCGCTCCACGGCAGCAACTCCGCGTCGAGCAACAGCCAGCCGGTGTCCAGTTCCTCGAACAGTTCAGACGCCGCTTCCCGCACATCGGCGAGCAGCCGCGCGTTCTGGTCCGGACTGAAGAACGGACGGCCGGTGCGGGTGTAGACCGCGCCGGGCCCCTGGATCCCGAACCGCGCGGGAGCCACGTCGTCGTCACGGCACACGAGCACGACGGCCCGCGAACCCATGTGCTTCTCCTCGCACAGGACGTGATCGACACCCGCCGCGCGGAACTCGGCGAAAGCCTCCTCGGGATGTTCGAGGTAGTCGTCCGTGGCCGAGGTCGAACACGGCGCCATGGTCGGCGGCAGGTACGGCAGCCAGCGCGGGTCGACGGCGAAGCGGCTCATCACTTCGAGCGCCGCCGCCGACTGCTCGGCGGAGACCCCGACCCGGCCGTGGTGCCGGGTCTCGACGATCCGCTTCCCGGTGACGTCGCCCAGTTCCAGCACCGCGGGCTCGCGTCCGCCCAGCGGCCGGGCCGGTTCGAGCGGCCGGGCCGGCTCGTACCAGACCTTCTTCGCCTTCACCGAGACGACTTCCCGTTCCGGGTAACGCAAAGCGGTCAGCTTGCCGCCGAACACGCAGCCCGTGTCGAGACACATGGTCCCGTTGATCCACTCCGGCTCCAACGTCGGTGTGTGTCCATAGAGGACCATCGCCTTGCCGCGGTAGTCGCGCGCCCAAGGCAACCGGACCGGCAGGCCGTACTCGTCGGTCTCGCCGGTGGTGTCGCCGTAGAGCGCGGTGCTCCGCACTCTGCCGGACGCGCGCCCGTGGAACTTCTCGGGCAGGCCCGCGTGCGCGACGACGAGGTCGCCGCCGTCGAGGACGTAGTGCGCGATGAGTCCTTCGCAGAAGGCGTGCGCCTTCGCGCGGAAGTTCTCGTCCTGCGCGGAAAGTTGCTCCAGCGACTCCGCGAGGCCGTGCGTGGTCTTGACCTTGCGCCCGTTCAGCGCGCGGACCAGTTTCTGTTCGTGGTTCCCGCAGACGACCAGCGCGCTGCCCGCCTCGGCCATCGCCATCACGCGGCGCAGCACGCCCGGCGTGTCGGGGCCGCGGTCGACGAGGTCGCCGACGAACACCGCGATCCGTCCCTCCGGGTGCACGCCGTCGACGTACCCCAGTTCGACGAGCAGTTCGTCCAGTTCCTCGCGGCAGCCGTGGACGTCGCCGATGACGTCGAACGGTCCGGTGAGGTCGCGACGGTCGTTGCGCAGCGGCTCGACGACGATCTCCGCTTCGGCGATCTCGGCCTCGCTCCGCAACACGTGCACGCGACGGAAACCCTCGCGCTCCAACGACTTCAGTGAGCGGTGCAGTTCACCGCGCTGACGCCGGACGACGTGCTCGCCGAAATCGCGGTCCGGCCGGGCCGCGTTGCGTTCCTGGCAGACCTTCACGGGCAGATCGAGCACGATCGCCGTCGGCAGGACGTCGTACTCCTTCGCCAGCTTCAGAAGGCTCGCCCGCGACGCGCGCTGGACGTTCGTCGCGTCGATGACGGTGATCCGTCCCGCTTCGAGCCGCTTCGCCGCGACGTAGTGGAGCACGTCGAAAGCGGCGCCCGAGGCGCTCTGGTCGTTCTCGTCGTCGGCCACCAGGCCGCGGAAGTAGTCGCTGGACAGCACCTGCGTCGGCGCGAAATGCGTCCGCGCGAAGGTCGACTTGCCGGAGCCGGAGGCGCCGACGAGCACGACGAGGGACATGTCGGGAATGGTCAGTTTCATGCCACGGCCTCCTTTCGAGACGTGAAGACCGCCATTTGGGTCGGCGGTCCTGATTCCTGGGACTCCTGTCCCACCGGCAGGTGGCGGACGTCGTAGCCGCGTCGTGCCGCGACTCCTCCGGCCCACGTGCGGAACTGCTCGCGTGTCCACTCGAAACGGTGGTCGGCGTGCCGGAACCGGCCTTCTTCGAGGAATTCGAAGTGCCGGTTGTACTCGGCGTTCGGCGTCGTGACGAGGACCGTCCGCGGCGCGGCGACCCCGAACACGGCGTGCTCCAGCGCGGGCAGGCGCTCCTCGTCGACGTGCTCGATCACCTCCATCAGCACGGCCGCGTCGTATCCGGCCAGCGACGGATCCGCGTAGGTCAGCGCGGACTGCTTCAGGGTGATTCGCGACTTGTCCTTGAGCCGCTTCTCGGCGATATCGAGCGCGCTCGCGGACACGTCGACACCGACGATCTCGGTGAACGACGGCTCCTTCTGCAACACGCGCAGCAACGCGCCACCACCGCAGCCGAGGTCGAGCACACGCCGTGCGCCCGCCGCCCGGAGCGCCGCGAGCACACTGCCCTGACGCTGGACGGCCAGCGGTTCGGGCCGGTCCGGCTGCTCGGTGACCCTGGCCTCGGCTTCCGCCGGCACGTCGTCCGCCTCGGCGAGTTGAGCGAGCGCGTACGAGACGATCGGGCGACGTCGTTCGAGGTACCGGTTGGTGATCAGGTCGCGTTCCGGATGCCCGGCGAGCCAGCCTTCGCCGACGCGCAACAGCTTGTCCGCTTCGTCCTGGCCGATCCAGTAGTGCTTGTCGCCGTCGAGCGCGGGCAGCAGGACGTACAGGTGCCGCAACGCGTCGACGACGCGCTGCGTGCCGGTCAGCCGGAGATCGACGTAGCGGGAATCGCCCCACTGCGGGAACTCGGGGTCGAGCGGAATGGCCTTCGCCTCGACCTGCCAGCCGAGCGGTCCGAAGAGCTTGTGGACGACCTCGGCGCCGCCTCGCGCGGTCAGCGACGGGACCCGGATCTCCAGCGGGAAACGCTCGTCGACCAGTTCCGGCCGGTTCGCGCACCGGCCGGCCAGCGCCGTGGTGAAGGCGGCCCGCAGCGCCACCGCCAGATACGAGCCGCCCGCGTACGGGCGGTCGTTGACGTACTGGGTCAGCGACGTGCCGCCACCGCGCACGAGGTCGACCGGGTCGATCTCGACCAGCAGGGAAACGGTGCAGCGCTCGTCGGCCGCCTCCGGGTAGAAGACATGCGCGGTCCCGGCCGAGAGCGTGAGCGATTGCGCCTTCTCCGGATGCTTGTGCAGGAGAAAGCCGAGGTCGGTGGCCGGGTTCCGGGTGGTGGTCATGGTCAGGAGCACCGGACGAGTGTCGCGCAGACCGCCGCTCTGCGCCCCCGCTTTTCCGCATGCGACCCTGGTGACATGTCGAACCGCCTGAAGGCCGCGACCAGTCCGTACCTGCTGCAGCACGCCGAGAACCCGGTGGACTGGTGGCCCTGGGGCGAGGAGGCGCTGGCCGAGGCGAAACGGCGGAACGTGCCGATCCTGCTTTCGGTCGGCTACGCGGCCTGCCACTGGTGCCATGTCATGGCGCACGAGTCCTTCGAGGACGAAGCCACCGCGACGCTGATGAACGCGAACTTCGTCAACATCAAGGTGGACCGCGAGGAGCGCCCGGACATCGACTCGGTGTACATGGCGGCCACGCAGGCGATGACCGGTCAGGGCGGCTGGCCGATGACGTGTTTCCTGACGCCGGAAGGGGAGCCGTTCCATTGCGGCACCTACTATCCGCCGTCGCCGCGGCCCGGGATGCCGTCGTTCTCGCAGCTGCTCGTCGCGGTCGCCGAGGCCTGGGGCGAGCGGCCGGGCGAGCTGCGTTCCGGCGCCCGGCAGATCATCGCCCATCTCACGGAGAAGAGCGGGCCGCTACCCGAGTCCGTTGTGGACGGTGCGGCGCTGGACGCCGCGGTCGCCACGCTGCGCAAGGAGTTCGACACCGGGAACGGCGGATTCGGGGGAGCGCCGAAGTTCCCGCCGACGATGGCGTTGAACTTCCTGCTCCGTCACCACGAGCGCACCGGCGCCGACCTCGCCATGGTCGAGCACACCGCCGAGGCGATGGCGCTGGGCGGATTGAACGACCAGCTCGCGGGTGGGTTCGCGAGGTACTCGGTCGACGCGGGCTGGGAAGTGCCGCATTTCGAGAAGATGCTGTACGACAACGGTTTGCTCCTGCGGTTCTATGCGCAGTTCCACGGCGTGACCGGGCACGAGTACGCGCGGCGCGCGGTCGAAGAGACCGCGGAGTTCCTGCTGCGCGACCTCGGGACGGCCGAGGGCGGTTTCGCCGCGTCGCTCGACGCGGACACCGATGGCGTCGAAGGGCTCACCTATGTTTGGATGCCCGCGCAGCTCGCCGAAGTGCTCGGCGAGGAGGACGGTGCTTGGGCGGCCGAGCTGTTCCAGGTGACCGAGCAGGGCAACTTCGAGCATGGCGCCTCGACGCTGCGGCTGTGCGAACCGCATCCAGAGGACGAAACGCGTTATGAGCGGGTCCGCCGCGCGTTGCTGGCCGCGCGGAACGAGCGCCCCCAGCCCGCCCGCGACGACAAGGTGATCGCCGCTTGGAACGGGCTCGCGATCGGCGCGCTCGCCAAAGCGGGCTCACGGCTCGATCGTCCACAGTGGATCGAAGCGGCGGCTCGCGCGGCGGCTTTCCTGATGGACACCCATTTCGTGGCCGGACGCCTGCGCCGGACCTCCCGCGACGGCGTCGTCGGTACGACGGCGGGGGTACTGGAGGACTACGCGTGCCTCGCCGAAGGGCTGCTCGAACTCCACCAGGCGACGGGCGAACCGCGATGGCTCGCCGACGCCATCACCTTGCTGGACCTCGCGTTGACCCATTTCGGCGTCCCGGACTCGACGGGTGCCTACTACGACACCGCCGACGACGCGGAAGTCCTGGTGCAGCGGCCTTCCGACCCGACCGACAACGCGAGCCCGTCGGGAGCCTCGGCCTTGGCGAACGCCTTGCTGACCGCGTCCGTGCTGGCCGGGCACGACCGGGTGGGCCGCTACCGCGAGGCGGCCGAGCAGGCGCTCGCCCGGGCGGGACGGCTCGCCGCCCACGCGCCGCGGTTCGCCGGGCACTGGCTCACCGTGGCCGAAGCGGCCGCCGCCGGGCCGGTGCAGGTCGCCGTCGTCGGCCCGGATGCCGCTTCACGCGCGGATCTGCTGGCCGCGGCCGTCGCGTCGTTGCCGGACGGCGCCGTCGTCGTGGGCGGGACCCCGGATGCCGAAGGGGTGCCGCTGCTGGCCGATCGGCCGCTGGTCGACGGCGTCGCCGCCGCGTACGTGTGCCGCGGATACGTGTGCGAGCGGCCCGTCACCACCGCCGAGGAACTGCGGTCTCAGCTCACCAGTCCCATGCCATAGGGGCGAAGGCGCCGCCGCCGGTCTGCGGCGCGCCTGCCGGTTTCACGGTGACCTGCGGCTTCGGCTTCGGTTTCGGGGTGGGTTTCGGCGGCTTCGTGGTGCTGGACGGCGGGACTCCCGTCACCGTGAACGTCCGGGTCGACTTGCGTCCGTCGGTGCAGTTGAGCGTCGCGACGTACTTGCCGGGCTTCTTCACCACGTGCCCGTATCCGCCGTATTTCCCGAAGTTCCCGCCGATGGTCCAGCCGATCGGCTCGGCGAGCCCCGGAGAGGTCACCGGGCCCTTCGGGACACAACCGCCTGCGCCTGCCCTCGTTTCGGCGTAGATCTGCTCGCCAGGCCCGAGCGGGGTCGGGCCGAGATACCAGCTGGGATCGGTGGTCGCGGCGGCCGGCGCGACCACCGCGAGCTGGGCGGCTCCGAGCACGAGAGCGCCGATCATGACCTTCTTCAGCATGAGGTTCCCCTTCCTCGTCGGCTGCTGGTGGGAACACGTCCGCGCAGGTCATCTGGTTGCCCCGGGTTTTCGCCGGGGGAGAACACGCGTGAGTCTCGCCTGTTCCGGGCGTAGCGTCGGTAGCGTTGTAATCATGTAATCGAGGAGGCGGGTCAGATGGGACGCGGAAGCTGGAAAGGCCGGGGCGGCTGGCAGCAGGCGGACATCCCGGCGGCGGACGACGCGGCCGCGTGGTTCGGCGGCAGGCTCCCCGAAGGCTGGTTCACCGGTGACCCCGAGGTCACGGTGGATCGCGAAGAGATCGTCATCGTCGGCGAACTCCAGCCGCTCACCGGTGAGTACGCCGACGACGCGGCCCGCGCGGCGGCCGAGGACGGCCGGATCAGCCGGTTCCGCGAGGAGACCCGCGACGAGCGGATCGAGATCGCGCGCCAGGCGGAGCACCGTTATCAGCGCAAGGTCGCGTGGGGCGCGAGCCTCGGCGGCACACGGCATCTGTTCACCACGCATTCGGCGCCGGTCATGACCAGGCTGCGGCAGCCGGAACGCCTGGTGCTCGACACCCTCGTCGACGCGGGCGTCGCCCGGTCGCGGTCGGAGGCGCTCGCCTGGGCGGTCCGGCTGGTCGGGGAGCACGCGGACGCCTGGCTCGCCGAGCTTCGGGAGGCGATGACCAAGGTCGACGATCTCCGCTCACAGGGACCGGATCTTTCCTGAGGCAGGGGTCCGCCCGTAGAGTCGGGATTCCGCCGTCTTCACCGAAGTCCTCTTGCGAAAGAAGGCGTCATGGACGGCAGATTCTCCCGGCGTTGGCTGATCAAGGGCGGTCTCGTGGTGGCCGCGAGCCCACTGCTCGCGCCCACCGCCTCGGCGGCCCCGGCCCTTCCCTGGCCCGCGGCCGAAGACATCGTCGCGCGGACGAAACGGCCGGTCTTCCCGGACCGGACGTTCTCGGTGCTCGGCTTCGGCGCCAAGGGTGACGGGAAGACCGACAACACCGCAGCGATCAGGAAGGCGATCGAGACGGCCAACGCGCGCGGCGGCGGACGCGTCGTCGTGCCGAAGGGCACCTTCGTCACCGGTGCGGTGTACCTCAAGAGCAACGTGGACCTGCATCTCGCGGCGGGCGCCGTGCTCGCTTTCGGTTCCGACGCCTCGAAGTTCCCGAACGTGCTCACCCGCTACGAGGGCATCGAGTGCGTGAACCGGTCGCCGATGATCTACGCGTACCGGGAATCCAACATCGCGGTGACCGGGAAGGGCACCCTCGACGCGGCGGGCACGGCGTCCTGGAACAAGGGCAAGGATCGCGAGTACCTGGAATCGTTGGTGGCCAAGGGAATTCCGCCCGAGCGGCGGATCGTCCCCGGCTCCGGGCACGCCATGCGCTCCACGTTCGTCGAGCCGTATTCGTGCGACACCGTGCTGATCGAAGGGATCACGCTGAAGAACCCGATGTTCTGGCAGCTGCATCCGACGCTCTGCCGGAACGTCACGATCGACGGCGTCCGCACGGACGCGAGCACCGCGCATTCCAACACCGACGCCTGCGATCCGGAGTCCTGCGACCACGTCGTGATCGTGAACTCCCACCTCGGCGCGCACGACGACAACATCGCGCTGAAATCGGGCCGGGACGCCGATGGCCGCAGGATCGGCGTGCCGTGCCAGAACATCGTCGTCGCGAACTGCGTGATGGACGGCAACTGGGGCGCGATCACCTGCGGCAGCGAACAGACCGGCGGCATCCGGAACGTCTACGCGCACAAGCTCACCGTCACCGGCGAGACGAAGTACGGGCTGTACGTCAAGTCGAACACGTTGCGCGGCGGATTCACCGAGAACGTCAATCTTGACAGCGTCTCCGGCACGTTCGTCCGCTCGGTCGTGTACGTGCTGCCTGACTACAACGGACAGACGGGCGCGTACGTCCCCCGGTTCGGGCCGTTCACCCTCAGCCGTTCGACCGGTACGAAATGCGGGCAGGCGGCGTTCAACGTCCGAGGGTTGCCCAACTCACACGTTCGGGGGCTGCGGGTGAGCGATTGCCGCTTCGACGGCGTCGCGAACACGGAGAACACCCTGAAACACGTCGACGACCTGCGGTTCGAGAACACGACGATCAACGGGGAACCGGTCTGATTCGTCCTGCGCTTCCCGATGCGGTGCGGCAGGCTGAACGCAGACCGCACCGCATCGGAGGAATCGTGGACACACCAGGACTTCCCGCGAAGATCGACCCGGACGTGCTGACCACCGTCCTCGATGGACGGTGGGCCGAGCTTCGCCGCGCGGTGCGCGCGCAGATGGCCGCGGAGGTCTTCGAAGACCCTGTCGACGTCGACACCGAAACGCATCGGGCCCAGGTGCTCGAATGGCTGCGGCTGCTCGCCCGCACCGACCGGCCGGGGCTCGGCTTCGACCCGGCGTACGGCGGTGGCGGAGACGTCGGCGGCGCGTTGACGTCGTTCGAGATGCTGGGCTTCGGCGATCTCTCGCTGATGGTGAAGGCCGGTGTCCAATGGGGCCTGTTCGGCGGAGCGGTGCAGCTGCTCGGCACCGAACGCCACCACGAGCGGTATCTGCGCGACATCAAGGATCTGGAGCTGCTGGGCTGTTTCGCGATGACCGAGCACGGGCACGGCTCGGACGTCCAGCATCTGCGCACCACCGCGACCTACGACCCGGCGACGCGCGAGTTCGTCGTGCACACGCCGGACCGGGACGCGATGAAGGAGTACATCGGCAACGCCGCCCGCGACGGCGAACTGGCCGTGGTGTTCGCGCAGCTGATCACCGGTGGCGAGTCACGCGGGGTGCACGCGTTCCTGGTGCCGATCCGCGGCGAGAAGGCGTGCGGCGTCGAGATCGAGGACTGCGGCCGCAAGGCGGGCCTCAACGGCGTCGACAACGGACGGCTCACGTTCGGCCAAGTGCGGATTCCGCGCGAGGCGCTGCTCAACCGCTTCGGTGACGTCGCCGAGGACGGGACGTACACGAGCCCGATCGAAAGCGACGGCCGCCGGTTCTTCACGATGCTCGGCACGCTCATCCGCGGCCGGGTCAGCGTCGCGGGCAGCGCCGGCAGCGCGACGAAACGCGCGCTGGCGCTGGCCATCCGCTACGGCGAGCAGCGGCGGCAGTTCGCGCGGCCCGGCGGCGAGGAGGTCGTGATCCTCGACTACCGCGCCCACCAGCGGAAACTGCTGCCCGCGCTGGCGACGTCGTATGCCCTGCACTTCGCGCAGGAAGGGCTCGTCTCGAAGCTGCACGACATCCCCGAGGACGCGCCGGAAGAGGAGCAGCGAGAGCTGGAATCGCGCGCCGCCGGCATCAAGGCCGTCTCGACCTGGCACGCGACGGCGACCATCCAGGCGGCCCGGGAGGCATGTGGCGGCTCCGGCTATCTCTCGGAGAACCTGCTCGCCGGGCTGAAGGCGGACACGGACGTCTTCACCACCTTCGAGGGTGACAACACCGTGCTGCTGCAGCTGGTCGCGAAGGGTTTGCTGACCAGCTACAAGGACCACTTCGAGGATCTCAGCCCGCTCGCGACCGCGCGGTTCGTGGCGGAGCAGCTCGTCGAGGCCGTGATCGAACGGACGTCCGCGCGCAAGGTCGTCGAGCGGCTCACCGAAGCCGACGACGGCGACGTGCTCTACTCGCGCGAATGGCACCTGAAGCTGTTCGAAGACCGCGAAGAGCACGTCCTCGGCGGCGTCGCGCAGCGTCTGCGTAAAGCGGGTTCGGACCCCTTCGGCGTCTTTAACGGCGCGCAGGACCACGTGCTGCGCGCCGGACGAGCGCACGTCGACCGGGTGGTGCTGGAAGCGTTCGTCGACGCCATCGAACGCTGTGCCGACGCGGAGGCCCGCGAGCTGCTGGAGCGGGTCTGCGACCTCTACGCGCTCGCGAACATCGAGGCGGATCGCGGCTGGTTCCTCGAACACGGACGCCTGACGTCCGGGCGCTCGAAGGCCGTCACCGCCGAGGTGAACGCGCTGTGCGCCGACCTGCGCCCGCACGCGCGGACCCTCGTGGACGCCTTCGCTATCCCCGAGCCGTACCTAGCGGCTCCGATGCTGCGGGACTGACCTCGGCGCGCTGCTCGGCGAGCTCGGCCCGCAACGCCTTGACCTCGCGGGTCAGCTCGTCGAGATGCTCGCGGGTCACGGCCTGCGCGTTCTCGTCGGCCTCGGTCACCCGGCGGATCAGCCACGACGCGAGCGTCGCGGTGACCACACCGAGCAGGGCGATCCCGGCCACCATGAGCCCGACCGCGACGATCCGGCCGGTGCCGCTGACGGGATAGCGGTCGCCGTAGCCGACCGTGGTGATCGTCGTGATCGACCACCACACCGCGTCCGGGAAGTCGGTGATCGGCGCGTCCGGCGCGGCGCGCTCGGCGTCGAGCACGGCGAGCGCCGAACAGAACACGATGAGCGCCGTCGCGCCCACCGTGTAGACCACGACGCGGCCGCGCAGCGACAGGCCGGCATTGCGGTTGAGGACGTTGAGCACCGTGACCAGCCGCAGCAGACGCAGCTGCCGGATCAGCGGGAGCACGATGATCAACAGGTCGAAGACGTTGTTCTTCAGGAAGACCCGTTTGTCCTCGGCGTGCTTGAGGCGGACGGCGTAGTCGAGGGCGAAGACCGCCCACGCGAGCCAGGTGACGACCTCGCACCAGACCCGCCCGGTGTGCCCGAGCGAAGGCTGGAGGATCGGCCAGGCGTACGCGGCCAGGAACAGTACGGCGGCGGCGTTGAGCGGCCACTCCATCCGCTTTTCCCACATCGAACGTCTCCTCACCTGGCCTTTCCCAGGTGCGTACGTTAAGCGATGTCGAGGGCCGTTCCATAGAGTTTGTCGGTTTTGAGGGTGATGTAGAGCCTTCGCTCGGCCGCGATGGTCGCGAGGAACTCCGCCTCGTCGTCGGGTTTCTGCCGCTGCGCCGCCAGGTATTCGAGGCCTGCCGTGTCGCCGGGTGTCCGGGTGACTTCGGAGAGTTCCGCTTTCCCTTCCGCGACGGCGAAACTCCAGTGATCGGCGCTGGAGACGTAGAGCGAGGCGGTCGGGTTGATGCGGAGCTGCTTGACCTTCAGACGGTCTTCGGTCGTGCTGATCCGGACCTCGCGCGTCTCCGGGTCCCACGTGTAGACGACGGTGGAGAGATGCGGGCGGCCGTCACGCTTGACGGTCGCGAGGGCGCCGAAGGTGTGTCCGGCGAGGAAGTCGCTGAGGGCCGCGTCGTCGAGGCGGCGGGGCGGTGCGTTCTTGGCCATGCGGTGATCATGGCTGGCACGGCGAGGGCGCGGAAGAAGGCACTTTCTTGTGCCAGAGGGAACACGCTTGTGTCCGTCCTGGTCAGGGGACCACGTGAACACGCACGTACTTGACGTACGTGACGTACTTGGGCAGACTGGTTACGACTTATCGGGAGGCCCCTGTGTCCGCTCTGCACTACGACAGCTACACCGAAGCTCGCGCGCACCTGAAGGATCTGTTGGATGCCGCGGAAAAAGGCCGTGTCGCCACGGTTCGGCGTGACTCGGTCCAGGCTGCCGTCGTGGACGTCGAGCGTCTGCGCTACTTCCTCGCGTCGCTTCTGCCCGCGTCCGCCCAGGTCGTAGCCGAGGATGGCGGCTGGTCCGTGTTCATCCCGGGCTTGCCGGTTGCGGCGGACGGTGCCACTTTCGACGAGGCGCTGATCGAGATGGTCGACGCTTTGCGGGAGTACGCGGAAGACTGGCAGTCGCGGCTGCTGGACGCTCCGAACCACCGTGACAACTGGGGTCTGGTCCAGTTGATCAGCCTGAGTGACGATGATCAACTTCGTGACTGGCTGGCAGGTACCGCGCGGTGAACTGGCCACAACCCACGCGCAAGGACCACGAATCTTTCTGCCAGATCGAGGAGTGGCGCCGAGTTCGCGACGCCCGCGGCCGGACGGGCACGCATCACGTCACCTACGAACTCGGCCTCGTGGACGGCCGTATCCTGCGGACCCGGATCTCGCATCCGGTGGACCGGACCGGGTACGGCAAGAGCATCTGGAAGCACATCCTTCGCGACCAGCTCGACGTCGACGAGCCGTGCTTCTGGTCGTGCGTGCAGGACGGCGTCAAACCCGACCGTGGGCTTCCCGTGCCGCAGGCTGAAGCCCTCCCGGCCGACCTCGTGCACCTGCTGCTTTCCCGGGTCGGCCTCGCTGAGGCCGATGTGGCGGCCATGACCAAGGCCGAGGCCATTTCGAGGCTTCAGCAGTTCTGGACCGAGAACCCTTGATTCTTGGCTGGAGTACAGGGGCAGCCAGATCATGACGAACCGAATCGTCACGCGCATTGCCTCTTATGGAATTCGAAACTCGTAGCTGTCCAGGGACAAGTTTGTTACGGTTCCAGTCTGGTCGGCGTCGGTCGATTCAGATATCGCCGTGTCGGCATTGTTGCACTGGGCTAGGCGTAACGGATGCTGTTTTTCTTATGTTAAGCGGCGTGACATAGTGGATATGAAGCGCTCTCGTGATGCTGTCTACGGGTATGGCCAGAACCTGACCTAAGCGGCTGTAACGAGGCGAAGTCGTCGACCGATTCTGCCTGAAACGAAGAGGTAAATCGGCTGGAATGCGGATGGGTTATGGTGAAGAAGCGGCGAAAAGGTGAGGATTTCAAGGGTAAGGCGAAGGCGAAAGATGGCGTCCTTCTCTACCATGACATGGCTGTTTACGAAAATTTTGAACGATGTGCCCATCGGCTCTTTAGTATTGTTCGGTCGGCGCAGCGGGCGAAGCCGAATGCGCCGAGATATCTGCATCTTAGAATTCAAGGTCACAAGAACAGCAAGGGCGGCTATGATCACGATGCGTGGGAGATAGTTCAGAACTTCATCCTTGGTTATCTCGGGCCGTACTTGACTGTTATTAGTACTCCGATAGCCAAAATCGAAAACGGTAAAAGGCAGCGCAACGATCTTCCAGAGCGCCTTGATATTGCCTATCCTGACGGCGATGACAGCTTCTGGTATGACGTTGACTTATTACCTGTCAAGCCGAGAGAAGTAATCGACGATAGTCGAAAGTCGGCTCCGTCGAAGGAGGCGATTGCTGACTATCTGGGAATGGGTGATGATCCATGCTGTCTAATATGTTGGAGTAGGCCGGCCGAACGGGCGCATGTTGTTCCAGTTTCGCTGGGTGGCTCCATGAATGTTCGTAACTTTGCCCTTTTGTGCAAGAGTCATCATCGTGAAGCTCCCGATATTGCAGACGCCGAGGGCTTCTGGGCTTGGGTTGACTATGCGGAAATGCGAGACTCTGGAAGCAAGTGGGAAAATGCCCCTGATGAGGTGAAGGAGAGTGCCTCGGCTCTTGGGTCAAGGGTAGAAAAGGTTGATAGATCCGAGCTGGACTTTGTCAGCGCGATCAAATTTGAGCTAAGTCACCTCTATGGCTGGGAGGATGTCGACTTCTCCAGGTTTTCATGGAAGTTGCACGAGGAATATCGTAGAGTGCTGGATGCTGCCACTGGAAAGCACTTCGGTATCGATAAAAAAGTATCAACACATGCGTGGGCTTATGATGTGGCTCTATATAGGATTGATCGAAACAAGGAATCGCGCTTTAGGCGGCGGAAGAAGGTTCTGTTGTTTGACAGAATTCCGTCCGGAGAGGGCAGTGATCGCGTGGCGATTATCGGTTGATCTTTGATCCGACGAGGTGTGTGGAGGCGCGCTGGGTGTCGGTCCGAGTCGGCTCTTCTTGTCGGCTCGGCGATTGTACGCAGATGCTGTCGGTACCTCGATCACGCTGACGGGGGTGCATCCGGAGACGATTTGATCAAGGTCGATCTTGATGAGCCGCCGTTCCGGTGGGGTGGGTCCGGGTTGGGCGTCTGGCCGGTGGCTCTCAAGCGAAGCAGGACTGCTCTGCTCCAACTCGCGCGTGCGGTATTTGATCTCTGCAACATCCGGCGCCCCTGCTTCCGAGTAGCCACGAGCGGACGAGGACGGCGGTCGGGAGCCTGAGAAAAGGACCAGGCCGTCGCCGGGCAGCGTGACGGCCTGGCGGCGGCCTGGGAGAGATCCAGAAGGGTAAAAGCCCAGCTAGGCGTACATGGCCAGCCAGATCGCGATGTAGTGCGAAACCGCGGCCAGAACCGTGCAGGCGTGGAAGTACTCGTGGTACCCGAAGGTGTCCGGGAAGTGGTTCGGCCACTTCACCGCGTAGAACACCGCGCCCAGCGTGTAGAACAGGCCGCCGACGCAGAGCAGCACGAGCGCCGCGACGCCGGCGTGCGTGGCCAGTTCGGGCAGGACGAAGACGGCGACCCAGCCCAGTGCGATGTAGATCGGCACGCCCAGCCAGCGTGGCGCGTTCGGCCACAGCATCTTCAGGGTGACGCCGCCGATCGCGCCGCCCCACACGATCGCGAGCACGATGTACCCGGTCGGCTGGGACATGGCCAGAAGGGTGAACGGCGTGTAGGTGCCGGCGATGAACAGGAAGATCATCGAATGGTCGGCGCGCTTCATCCATTCGTATGCTCGTGGGCTCCACAAGCGACGGTGGTACAGCGCGCTGACGCCGAAAACGCCGAGGACGGTCAGGCCGTAGACCGAAGTGGACAAAGCGGCGATACCAGACACAGTGGACGCCGCGAGGCTGATGAGGGTCGCTGCTCCGGCGACAGCGCCGAAGAAGGACCAGAAGTGGATGTGCCCACGCAATCGAGGACGCGTGTCCACCACGGGCGCGGGGCCGGACGGCTGGGGTTCGGTCGCTACGCTCACTCACTCAGGTTACGGTATCGTAGGTTTTTCGCCAGTCTCCGTGGCGCGTCCCACTGGGGCCCGCGGGGTGACTAGTCTCCACTGGCGTGAGTCTTCGGTCCTTCTTGTCAGACGTCGTGTACAGCGCCTACGGCAGGCGCCTGATCCAGCAGGCCAAGGGGCGCCATCCACGCCACATCGCCATCATGCTGGACGGCAACCGCCGCTGGGCGCGCGAAGCGGGCTTCACGGACGTCGCCGACGGCCACCGGGCCGGCGCCAAGAAGATCGCCGATTTCCTGAGCTGGTGCAACGAGGCCGACGTCGAGGTCGTCACGATGTGGCTGCTTTCGACGGACAACCTCGGGCGCGCGGCCGAGGAGCTCAGCCCCCTGCTGAAGATCATCACCGACGTCACCGACGAACTCGCCGCGCCGCACACGCCCTGGCGGCTCCGCATCGTGGGAGCCCTCGACTTGCTGCCGCCTGAGGTCGCGAAGGCCCTCAGCGCGGCCGCGGAGCGCACTGAAGGGCGCTCCGGGATGGAGGTCAACGTCGCGGTCGGTTACGGAGGACGTCAGGAGATCGCCGACGCGGTCCGCAAACTCCTCCTCCAGCACGCCGACGAGGGCACCTCGATCCGCGAGCTCGCGAAGATCCTGGACGTCGACCATATTTCCGAACACATGTACACCTCGGGTCAGCCCGATCCGGATCTGATTATCCGCACCTCGGGTGAGCAGCGGCTTTCCGGATTCCTGCTCTGGCAATCGGCGCATTCGGAATTCTGGTTCACCGAAGCGTATTGGCCCGCATTCCGGCGCGTCGATTTTCTCCGCGCGATGCGCGATTACGCGTGGCGGCACCGGCGCTTCGGTTCCTGACCGGTGACATGACGAAGGCCCCGGCGTGCACTCCGGGGCCTTCGACGTCGTCACTGAAGATCAGTGGTGGTGGTGCTCCAGCGAGTGGAGGACCAGGGCCGGGGTGGTGGCGATGCCCGTGTAGGCGCCCGCGACCAGCGAAGCGGCACCGTAGCCCAGCGCGCCGCCACCCTCGATGAAGGTGTTGTAGGCGTCGCCGAACGTGGGGTCCGGGGTGCCGGAGGTGTCACCAGTGGCGGCGAACGCGGTCCCGCCGACCATCATGATGCCCGCGGCGACGGCGGAAACGAAACCAGCCTTCTTCAGCACTTCGCACACTCCTTGGTAGAGATATTCAGGGATCGGGGGCACCGAAATCCGGTGGGGGTGTCCCGCAGTGAGAAAATTACTCGCTATTCAGGAGTTGTGACCGTCGCGTAAGCCCATTGTGTGAGCCCGAAAAGGCGCGTTTCACTCGGTCCGGTTCTCTGTCTCGGGCACAAAATGCGACCCGCTACCAAGCGTGGTAGAACCCTCGATCCCATCAGGTGAACGCCCTGCGTCGCGTTAATCCATCCGGGTCGCATCGACGAGCGTCCCTGAATGGAGATCATCACTACGGACCGTGATGGTGACCAGGCGTTGATGTCACGCGACCGACAGTGAGATGACGGTTTGGCGAATCACCGTGGTGGCTGCCTGCGCGATCGGCCGGACGCAGGTACCTTCCGGAAGTGAGGGTTCGCGTCCCATGCGGACTCTCGCGGGAGGCCCTGGTCGTGGCGGTTGTCGACAGGGCGGCACAGCCGCCCAGTGGATGCACGAGGGGGCCGGCACCCGGCCCTCGCGGCCGTGCCGACTGACGTCGGAAGACGTCGGAAGGAGCGGTTAGCCAGGGAGGTGCCCGGCCCAGCGAGTGCGGGCGTGGTGCCACGCCCACGAGGGAGATGCCGTCGTGACTGCGCAGCGTTCACCCCGCAAGGCCTCTGGCCGTTCTTCGACCGGTGCCTCTGGCCCGGAGAAAGCCTCGATCTCGCCCGAATCCCAGCGGTCCACTTACGTGCTCGACACGTCGGTCCTGCTCTCTGACCCCTGGTCGGTGACCCGTTTCGCCGAACACGCGGTCGTGCTCCCGCTGGTCGTCATCAGTGAACTGGAGGCGAAACGTCACCATCCCGAACTGGGGTGGTTCGCGCGCGAAGCGCTCCGCATGCTCGACGACCTGCGTCGTCAGCACGGAAGGCTCGACGCGCCGATCCCGATCGGTGAGCACGGCGGCACCCTGCAGGTGGAGTTGAACCACTCCGATCCCACGGTGCTCCCGGTCGGCTTCCGCACCGACTCCAACGACCACCGCATCCTCGCCTGTGCGCTCAATCTGGCGGCGGAACGCGCGTCGGTCACGCTGGTGACCAAGGACATCCCCCTGCGCGTCAAGGCGGGAGCCGTCGGCCTCGAAGCCGACGAGTACCGCGCGCAGGAGGTGACGCCCTCGGGCTGGACGGGGATGGCGGACGTGGACGTCCCGCAGACCCTCATCGACGGGCTGTTCAGCGGCTCTTCGGTGGATCCGGCGGAATTCGGGATGCCCGAGGTCGGTGAGCTGCCCTGCCACACCGGGTTGAGGCTGCTCGCGGGCAGTTCGAGCGCGTTGGGCAGGGTCACCGCGGACAAGCGGATCCGGCTCGTGCGCGGTGACAAGGAGGCGTTCGGGCTGCACGGCCGCTCGGCCGAACAGCGGGTCGCGCTGGATCTCCTGCTGGACTCCGACGTCGGCATCGTCTCGCTGGGCGGACGGGCCGGGACGGGTAAGTCGGCGCTCGCGCTCTGCGCGGGGCTGGAGTCGGTGATGGAACGCCGCCAGCACCGCAAGGTGGTCGTGTTCCGGCCGGTTTACGCGGTCGGCGGCCAGGAACTGGGCTACCTGCCCGGTTCCGAGAGCGAGAAGATGCAGCCGTGGGCGCAGGCGGTGTTCGACACCCTCGGCGGGCTGGTCAGCCAGGACGTCCTCGACGAGGTCTTCGACCGCGGCATGCTCGAGGTGCTCCCGCTGACCCATATCCGCGGCCGGTCGCTGCACGACACGTTCGTCATCGTCGACGAGGCGCAGTCCTTGGAGCGCAACGTGCTCCTGACCGTGCTTTCGCGGCTGGGCACGGCCTCGCGGGTCGTGCTCACGCATGACGTCGCGCAGCGAGACAACCTGCGGGTCGGGCGGCACGACGGAGTTTCCGCGGTGATCGAGAAACTCAAGGGTCACCCGCTGTTCGCGCATGTCACGCTGACCCGTTCCGAGCGTTCGCCGATCGCGGCGCTCGTCACCGAGATGCTGGAGGACCACGGCTGACCGGATCCGGGGGAGTCCTCTCAGGACAGTCCTAAGAGGACTCCTCCGGGTGTCACCAGCCTGACGGCAGCGGGCGTCCTTCCGCGAAGCCCGCGGCGGACTGGATCCCGAGCAGCGCGCGCTCGTGGAACTCCTCCAGCGTCCGGGCGCCCGCGTACGTGCAGGCCGAACGGACACCGGAGCCGATCGAGTCGAGCAGGTCCTCGACGCCGGGGCGAGCCGGGTCCAAGGCCATCCGCGACGCCGAGATGCCCTCTTCGAACAGGCCCTTCTTGGCGCGTTCGAAGACGTTGTCCGTACGCGTGCGGGCGCCGACGGCGCGCTTCGACGCCATGCCGAACGATTCCTTGTACGGCTTGCCCTGCTCGTCGTAGCGCAGGTCGCCCGGGGATTCGTGGGTGCCGGCGAACCACGAGCCGACCATCGCCGCCGACGCGCCGGCGGCCAGCGCGAGCGCGACGTCGCGCGGATGCCGCACGCCGCCGTCCGCCCAGACGTGCTTGCCCAGTTCACGAGCCGCGGCCGCGCATTCGGCGACGGCGGAGAACTGCGGGCGCCCGACGCCGGTCATCATCCGGGTCGTGCACATGGCGCCGGGGCCGACGCCGACCTTGACGACGTCCGCTCCCGCGTGGATCAGGTCGCGCGTGCCCTCCGCGGTGACCACGTTCCCGGCGACCACCGGGACCCGCGGGTTCACCGACCGGACGGCCTTGAGCGCGGAGATCATCTTCTCCTGGTGTCCGTGCGCGGTGTCGACCACGAGCACGTCGACGCCCGCCGCGAGGACGGCTTCGGCCTTCGCCGCGACGTCGCCGTTCACGCCGATCGCGGCGGCGACACGCAGGTTGCCGCCGTCGTCGACGGCCGGGGTGTAGATCTCCGCGCGCAGTGCCGCGATCTCGGTGAGGACGCCCGCGAGCCTGCCGTTCTCGTCGATGCCGAGCGCGAGGCGGCCGCCGTGGTCGTGCAGCCGCTCGAACACCTCGCGCGGCGGAGTGTCCAGCGGGACCGTGACGACCGCGGGCTCCGCGACGTCGGCCAGCCGCGCGAAGCGGTCTACGCCGGCGCAAGCCGCTTCGTCGACGACGCCGACGGGCTTGCCGTCCTCGTCCACCACGACGACGGCGCCGTGGGCCCGTTTGCCGACCAGGTTCAGCGCGTCGGCCACCGCGTCGCCGCCGGTCAGCACGAGCGGGGTGTCCCACACGGGGTGACGGCTCTTGACCCAGGTGACGATGTCGGCGACCGCGGCCACGTCGACATCCTGCGGGAGGACCACGAGCCCGCCGCGCCTGGCGACCGTTTCGGCCATCCGGCGGCCCGCGACGGCGGTCATGTTGGCGACCACGATCGGGATCGTCGCGCCGGTGCCGTCCACAGTGGACAGGTCGACGTCGAAGCGGGACTCCACGTCCGACCGGTTCGGCAGGAGGAACACGTCGTCGTAGGTCAGGTCGTGAGCGGGCCGATGCCCGTCGAGAAAGCGCACGAGGCCCCAGGATACCCGCGTGGGACAATGGCGGCATGACGGACCGGGACCGTGACGAAGCCGGACGAGCCCGCAACGCGCGCCCGCGAGACGGTCTCGGCAGGCCGCTCCCGTACGGCGCCGACGGTGTCGAACGGCAGCCCGAGGGCATCGAACGCAGCCCCGAGGACACCATCTCCGAGGCTCAGCGCCTGCTCGACGCGGGCCGCCCGTTCCACGCGCACGAGGTATTCGAGGACGCGTGGAAATCCACCGACGGCCCGGAGCGGGAGCTGTGGCGCGGCCTGGCGCAGCTCGCCGTCGGCCTGACCCACGTGGCCAGGGGGAACGGCAACGGCGCGGCTTCGCTGCTGGAGCGTGGCGCGGACAACATCGAGCCGTTCCGTGAGGCCGGGCCGCACGGGATCGACATCCCGGGGTTGCAGGCTTGGGCGCGGTCGATGGCCGAAGAAGTGAAGGTGCGGGCTCGGGTGGAGCCGGTCGCGCCTCGTCTACTGGGCCAGTAGGGCCGAACCCGAGCGGTACAGCTCGATCAGCAGCGGCCGCAGTTCCTGTCCCGCGGGAGTGAGCCGGTAGCCGGTCCGGCTCGGGAAGCCCGGCAGCTCCTCGCGCACGGCGAGGCAATCCGGCTCCGGACGCCGTGTTCGTCCGCCGGGACGGTGTGCGGGTGAGCGGCGCGGAACGCCGGGCCGCGAACGGCGGGATCCTCGCGCTCGGGCGACCGACCGAGGTGACGCCGCGCCAGGTGCACGTCGCCGGTGACCTGGCCCTCCTGATCGTCGACTGGAGCATCGAAGGGCACCTCGCCGCGACGGCGACCGACGTCGCGAAGCGTGGCGAGGACGGGCTCTGGCGCTACGTGATCGACAACCCCTTCGGCATCGCCGCGCCTTGAGTACTCGACATACCGCGAGTATGTTACTTCGAGTAGGGATACTGATCAGTAGGTAACGGCGGGAGAAAGCGCGATGAGCGAGCCCAAGGAACTGCTGGCCGAACCGCTGAAACTGCGATGCGGCGCGACCCTGCCGAACCGGCTGGCCAAGGCCGCGCTCAGCGAGCAGCTCGGCGACCGCCGCAACCGGCCGACCGCCGAACTGGCCGAGCTGTACCGGACGTGGTCCCGCGGCGGCGCCGGGACGCTGATCACCGGCAACGTCATGGTCGATCCGACCGCGCTCGGCGAACCGCGCAACGTCGCGGTGCCGCGGGAGCCGGACGCGACCGAGTTCAAGCCGTGGGCGCGGTCGGTCGACGGGACCGAGACCCGGTTGTGGGCCCAGCTCAACCACCCTGGCAGGCAGAGTCCGCGTTTCCTGTCCCGGCAGCCGGTCGCGCCGTCCGCGGTGCCGTTCGGCGACCGAGGCATCCGCTCGGTGTTCGCGACGCCGCGGGCGCTGACCGTCGACGAGATCGAAGCGATCATCGACCGGTTCGGCGTGGCCGCGCGGACCGTCGTCGACGCCGGGTTCGCCGGGATCCAGATCCACGGGGCACACGGCTATCTCGTCTCGCAGTTCCTGTCGCCCCTGACCAACCGGCGCACCGACGGCTGGGGCGGTGACGCGCTCCGGCGGCGCCGGTTCCTGCTGGAAGTGGTCGCCCGCGTGCGCGCCGAGGTCGGCGACGCGGTGCCGATCGCGGTCAAGCTCAACAGCGCGGACTTCCAGCGCGGCGGGTTCAGCGAAGAGGAATCGCTCGAAGTCGTCCGCGAACTGGGTGAAGCGGGTA
This sequence comes from Amycolatopsis sp. w19, assembly GCF_051373225.1. Taxonomy (NCBI): domain Bacteria; kingdom Bacillati; phylum Actinomycetota; class Actinomycetes; order Pseudonocardiales; family Pseudonocardiaceae; genus Amycolatopsis; species Amycolatopsis sp. w19. The sequence continues at coordinate 602,628 of NZ_JBPQFM010000003.1, forward strand.
TCGACCTGCTGGAGGTCTCCGGCGGTACCTACGAGAAGGCCGCCATGATGGGGTCGGCCAAGGCGAGCACCGCCAGTCGCGAGGCTTACTTCCTCGACTACGCCACGAAGGCGCGGCAGGTCACGGACGTCGCGCTGATGGTCACGGGCGGCTTCATCAGCCCACAAGGCATGGCGGACGCGCTGCGCTCCGGCGCGCTGGACGTCATCGGTCTCGGCAGGCCGCTGATCGTCGACCCGGCATTGCCCGGACGCCTGCTGGGCGGCGAGGACGCCCGCGCCCAGCGCACGGCGCCGAAGATCGGCGTCCGGCTGGCCGACAGCCTGCTCGAGATCCAGTGGCACACCCAGCAGATGCACCGGGTGGCCGCCGGGAAACCGGTGGACCGGCGGCTCGGCGCGGTGCGGACGCTAGTACGTGCCGGCGTCGCGGATCCGCTCAACGCTTTCCGGCGGGTCCGGGGCTAAGTAGTCGTCCACCTCGTCCTTGCGGCTGAACGTGCGGTCGAAACCGACCGCGGCCGCCGCGAGACCGATGAACAGCACACCGATCAACACGCAGTTGAACGCGACACCGCCGTAGCCGTTGATGCCCGGGTCGACGAACGGGTACGGGTAGAACCCGATGATCGCGCCGCGCACCAGCGTGACGGCGAGCCAGGCCATCGGGTACAGCAGCGACCACCACAGAACGCGCCACGACAGCTGGCCGCGCGGCCCGAACAGCAGCCAGCCCGCGACGCACATCAGCGGCGACACCTTATGCAGCATCGTGTCGGCGAACACCGCCCAGCCGTGCAGTTCGTAGAGATCGGCGAGCGCGACCTGGAAGACGACACCGGTCACGGTGATGCCGACCAACCCGGTGAGCCGCAGTACGCCGAACAACGTCGACCGGCCCGCGACACCGAGCGCGAGCAGCAGGCTGCCGGCGCCGACCAGGATGTTCGAGTCGATGGTGAAGAACGCGAGCAGGTTGGCCACCCGGCCGGCCGGGGTGTGGAAGGTGCCGCCGGTGGTGCCCGCGGAGACCGGGATCTGCGCGGCGAGACCGGCGATCACCACCAGCGCCGTCAGGCCGAACCAGGCACGCGCGATCTTGGAAGCCTGCATTCGCCCACTTTATGGGTGATCGGGTGGCGACGTCCCGTCACCACCGCACGCCGCCACTCGATCGGGGGCGGGACGCCGCCGGGTCTTCCCGCCCACCGGGTCATATCGTGGGAACCGATGGACGTCGAGCGGAGGCCCGGACGCCGCGGCCGGGTCGCGCGGGGTCCGGCGGAGGACAGCGGACCCGTCGCCGGGTTCGCGCGGCGGCTGTGGGAACTGAAACGGGCCGCCGGTGACCCTTCCTACGACCGGATGCGTGACGAGTACGGCGCGCTCGCGTCGAAATCGGCGCTTTCGGCCGCGGCCCGCGGGGAGCGGCTGCCCAGCTGGGAAACGTCCTGGGAGTTCGTTCGCGTGCTGGCCGTCGGTGTGCTCGGCGGCGGCGAGGACGAGGTCCGCCACGAATGGCGCGGCGAGTGGGAACGCGCGCGGGACGCGCTGACCGCCGGCGCCGTGCCGGAACCCGTGCCCGGACCCGCGCCTGAGCGGTCACGCCGGACGGCGTTCGTCCTCGCCGGCGCCGTGGCGCTCGTGCTCGTCGCGGCGCTGGTGTTCGTCTTCGCGGTCCCGTTCGGCTCCGAGCCCGCCGCGCCGGCCGGTGACGCGTCCGAATTCGTCGCCGACGTGACCGTGCCCGACGGCAGCGAAGTCGCGGCCGGCTCGGTCTTCGTGAAGACCTGGGAGTTCCGCAACGCGGGAACGGTCGGATGGGTCGGCCGCTATCTGGTCCGCGCCGGGTCGTTCGGGAATCCCGGCGAATGCGCCACGCCCGAGCGCGTCCCCGTCCCGCAGACCGCCCCCGGCGAGCATGTCCGCGTCTCCGTCGAGGTGCGCGCGCCCGACCGTCCCGGGCATTGCCAGGTGTACTGGAAGATGGCCGACGAACAGGGCCACATCCTGCTGCCGAACACCCGCGCGGTGTTCTTCTCGGTCCGCGTCATTTGACTTTCCGGGCCGATGGCCAAAGCGCTGACCTGCGCGGACATTGTTCGTTCGGCCATGGCCATTCCGCGGTCGTGAATCGCTTCCGAAGTGGCTTCGGCGGCCTTTAACGTCATCGGCGTCCGGGAATTCCGGACGGGGATTTTCCGAAACACTCTCACATTATTTGCGGAAAGGGAATCCATGCGTCCGTACGTCAAGGTCGCCGCACTGGCCGGGGCCGCGCTCACCGTGGCGCTCCTGCCGGTCACCGCCGCACAAGCGGCTCCGGCGCCCGCTTCGGGCAGAGATCCGATCATCACCTGCGAATCCGGCTATCACGGCTGGATGCGCCGGGCCGGGAAGGACGCGATCTGCCTCAAGCCGGGCACGCGCACCTGGGACGTCAAGGTGTTCGAATGCGCCGGGGATCTGACGGTGCATTTCAAGAACGGCGAGAAGGCTTACTGCGGGGGAAACATGAAGATCGGCCTCGACCTGGCCGTCCAGTCCAATGTCGTCAAGACCGTTGTGGGGAACCGATGAAGAAGAAGCTGCTCGCCGTCGTCCCGGTCGCGCTGGCCGGCACCCTGCTGATGGCACCGTCCGCTTCGGCGGCGTCGAAGGTCTGTGAGGGCGGACCGCTGATGGGCGGGAAGACGAAGGTCGTCGAAGTGAGCGCGGGGCAGAGCATCGACATCACCGTGCACAACCACGACTACCGGGGAATGCTCGTCCAGATCATCGACGACACCTTCGACAAGGGCCTCTGGAGCGGGGCCATCGCGCCGGGCAAGGAGCGCACCGTCAAGCACGGCGTGCTCGGGGAGCCGCCGGTGTATCACAAGATCCGCTTCGAGGTGACTTCCAACCTTTCGAACAACTACACGTACAAGATCTCCTCGGACCGCTGCTACTGACGCGTTTCGTCCTCTGGATGCGGTCGTTGCACGCGCAAGGATCGCATTCAGAGGACGAAATGCGGTCAGGGCTTGAGGAGGCCGCGCACGGTGTCGATGGTGTCGGCGTCCGCGGCCTCCTTGTCCGGCCGGTAGCGCACGACGCGCGCGAAACGCAGCGCCAGCCCGCCCGGATACCGCGTGCTCACCTGAGCCGCGTCGAGTTCGATTTCGACGACGAGCTCCGGCCGCACGTGGACCGCCCAGTCCGTGCGGTGGGTCTCGATCTCCTGGAACGTCTTCGTCTGCCAGGCCAGCAGCTCGTCGGTCATACCCTTGAACGTCTTGCCGACCATGATCGGCGGGCCACCGTCGGGGTCGCGGGCGCCGAGATGCAGGTTCGACAGCGTGCCGGTGCGCCTGCCGTGCCCCCATTCGGCGGCGAGCACGATCAGATCGATCGTGTGCACCGGTTTCACCTTGAGCCAAGCGCGGCCCCGGCGCCCCGCCGCGTACGGCGAAGTGAGGTCCTTGACCATCACGCCTTCGTGCCCGGCGGCCATCGCCGCTTCCAGCACTCCCTCCGCCGAGGCGGGGCTGACCTCGCCCGGGATGACGTGCTCGCCCGCGACGCGGCGCAGGGCGGCGTTCCGTTCGGAGAGCGGCGCGTCCAGCAGGTCGACGCCGTCGAGGTGCAGGCAGTCGAAGAAGTACGGCCGCAGCAACAGCGCCTTGACCTGCTCCTCGCGGCTGCTGCCGAACCGGCTCAGCGTCTGCTGGAACGGCCTGGGCCTGCCGTCGTCGGTCAGGGCCAGGGTCTCGCCGTCGAGCACCACCGACGTGCACGGCAGGGAACGCACCAGATCCACCAGCTCTTCGACGGTGCCGGTGATCTCCCGCAGCGTCCGCGTGTAGATGTGCACCTCGTCGCCTTCGCGGTGGACCTGGATCCGCGCGCCGTCCATCTTGTACTCGACGAGCGCCTCGGCGTGTTCGGTGATCGCCTCGTCGAGCGACTCCGCCGGGGAGGCCAGCATCGGCCGGATCGGCCTGCCCAGCGCCAGTTTGAACTCCGCCAGCCGCTCGCGGCCGCCCGTCATCGCGGCCAGGCCCGTCACCGGGAGCTGTCCGGACAGCATGAACGCCCGCCGGACGTCTTCGACCGGGATCTCGGACGCCGCCGCGATGGCGTCCACCATGATCCCTTCGAGCGCACCCTGCCGGAGCTCGCCGCTGATCAGCCGGAACAGGAACTCCTGCTCCTCCTTGGTCATCTTGACGAGCAAGACCCGCAGGGTCTCCGCGCGCAGCTTCACCGACCCCGAACCCGACACCGCTCCCACCGTGTCGAAGGCCGTGTCGACCTCGGACACGGTCAACGACGGCTCGGCGGCCGGGGCCGCGTCCACGGCGGCCAGCGTCCGCCAACCGGTGCCGATGCGGCCCTGGGGCAGCTGCCCGGTGAGGAACGCGATGACCGCGGGGAGCTCCAGCTCGCCCGCGGCGCGCAGCACCGCGGCCAGGGTGGCGATCTTCGCCTTTCTGGACCTCGTGGCGGCGATTTCGGCCGACGCGGTGACCACCTCGGTGAGCAACATGGATCCATCATGGACCCGGACACCGACAGTTTCGCCTTCAAGCGTGCGCGGGATCGGCGACCCAGCTGGCGAGCAGGCGGAGCGCGCGTTCGCTGCCGGAGCCGGGCTCGGCGGTGTAGATCACCAGGGCCTGGTCGGGATCGTCGGGCAGGCGCAGCGTCTCGTAACGCAGCCGCAGCTCACCCACGATCGGGTTGATCATCACTTTCCACGCGTGCGCCTTCTCGCGCACGGTCTGCTTCGCCCACAGCTTCCGGAAGTCCTCGCTGCCGAGGGAGAGCTCACCGACCAGCTGGGCGAGATACGGGTCGTCCGGATACCGCCCGCTCTCGGAGCGCAGGTTCGCGACGATCTCCTTCGCCACGGTTTCCCACTCGGGATGCAGCTCGCGGGCGTCCTCGTCGAGGAAGAACATCTTCGGGATGTTGCGCTCGCCCGCCGGCCGCGAAGCGAAATCGAAGGACAGAGCGGCGCCGAGCGGGTTCCAGGCCAGCACGTCGCCGTAGCGACCGTAGACGAGGGCGGGGGACTGGAGGGCGTTCAGCATCGTCTGCAGTTCCGGCCGGAGCCGCTGTGCCCGCGGCCGCGCGATGCGTTTGCGTTTCGGGGTGGCCAGATTGCGCAGGTAGGTGTCTTCGTCGCGGTGCAGCCGCAGCGCGCGGCTCAGCGAATCGAGGACGGAATCGGACACGTTGCGTGCCCGGCCCTGCTCCAGGCGCGTGTAGTAGTCGACGCTGATCCCGGCCAGCTGCGCCAGCTCCTCGCGCCGCAGCCCCGCGACCCGCCGCTGGTTGAACCCCGTCGGCAGGCCGAGGTCCGCCGGGTCCAGCGCGGCCCTGCGTGCCTTGAGGAATTCGCCCAGTCCGGCCGTCTCGGTCATGACTTCGAGTATCCCGGTCTCGTCGGGTGGGTGCCTGGTCCTGGCAGACCCAGGCTGGGCGACCCCTCACGCTGATCCCCACATTGCTCGACCGTCCACAGGGGACACCGCCAAGGCGGCCATGCCCGGTTTGGTCGTTCTAACGACAATCGCCACTCACGACCCCACTCGGAAACAGGTGAACCTCCTGTCATCCGCCGTACGCCGAGAGTGGTACCGGCCAGCGCTTATGCGACTTTGCCGGGACCCTGGCGCTAGACGTTGTGAAGGGGGCCTTCATGTACTCGGCAAGGTGAAGGGCGAGTTTCCTCGGCTGAGCCGAGGGATGGGGGCCTTCACGGACTTTTGGTCCAGTGCGACAACTCCGATTTGGACCTTCGCCCAGGGCCAAAGAGTCGCCATCGTGAAGCCATGGACAACGACAGAAGAGCCGTGACGATCGGCGTACTGGGGGTGCTGATCGTCGGCGCGTCCGTGCCGGTGACGGGAATGCTCGACGGCTACCCCGTCATCCCCGGACAGGCGCTGCGCTACGCGCTGGCGGGAGTGCTCCTGCTGGCGTGGGCGCGGCTGAGCGGGCGTCCGTTGCCGTTGCCGGGCGCGCGCGACCTGCCGTCGCTGATCGCCCTCGCGGCGACCGGGATGATCGGGTTCCAGGCGTGCCTGCTGTTCGCGCAGCGCTACGCCGAACCCGGTCTCGTCGCCGCCTTCCTCGGCGGCACACCGCTCGTGCTCGCGCTCGCCGGTCCGCTGGCGAAGGGGAAACGGCCGTCGTGGGCGCCGGTGACCGGGGCGGTACTCGCCGGGCTCGGGATCGCCGTGCTCTCCGGCGGCGGTGCGGCGCGCTGGCAAGGGCTGGTGCTCGCCGCGCTGGCCATGGTGTGCGAAGCGCTCTTCACGCTGCTTGCCGTCGGCGTGCTCGAAAGGCTCGGGCCGTTGGCGACCGCGACCTGGGGGTGCTTCGCCGCGGGAGCCGGCGGCGCGGTCGTCGGGACGATCATCGACCCGTCCGGCGCCTGGGCGTGGCCGGACGGGCGTGAACTGATCGCGCTCGGCTACCTGACGGTCGTCGTCACCGCGATCGCGTTTCTTCTTTGGTACTCGGCGGTTTCCGTACTCGGCGCGGATCGGGCCGGGGTACTGGTCGGGTTGATGCCGGTCTCCGGGCTCGCCGTTTCGCTCCTGCTGGGAATGCAGGATTTCCGCTTCTCGCAAGTGATCGGAGTGGTGCTCGTGTCGTCAGGCGTCGTGATCGGCCTGCGCCGTCGCAAGCTCGACGAGCCTGGCGCACTTGACGTCGAAATGCTTCACGACGTCGCCGCCGATGACCGCGACCATGACCGCGCGCATCGGCCCGCCGAGGGCGACCTCCTGGACGAACTCCGTCCCGCCGTCGACGGCGGTCAGCCGCAGCACGAGATCCATGGCACCGAAGGGAATCGGCTGGCGAAGGGCGATCTCGCGGTCCTGGATCAGGGACGTGATCGTGAACGGCTCGGCGACCCGTGAGTGCACGCGGCCGCGAAAGCCGTTCGGGACGAGGAAACCGGTCGTCCCCGTCGCGGCGGGGCCGTGCAGTTCGGCGGCGCTGAGGTCGGGATCCCAGTCGGGCCAACGGCCGAAGTCGGCCAGCGAGGGCCAGAGCGCCGACGGCGGACAGGGAAGGATTTCGCGCGAGATTCTCGTCCAGGTCATACCCGGACGATATACGGAACTGTCGGTCTCGTAAACTGTGGTCATGGCGAGAGGCAGGCCGAGGGAAGAGGGAATCGACGACGCGGTCCGCGAGGCCGTGCGGGCGTTGCTGACCGAAACCGGTTACCAGCGCTGCACGATCGACGCGGTCGCGGCGCGCGCGGGCGTCGGCAAGGCCGCGGTGTACCGGCGATGGCGGTCGAAGGCGGAACTCGTGTTCGCCGCGGTGATCCATCCGGTCGAGCTCGAACCGCCGTCGGACACCGGCTCGCTGCGGGGCGACGTGGCGGCGGTCCTCGAAGTGATCCAGTCCTCTTTGGACGGTGTGGAACTGCGGCAGGCGTTGCCGTCGCTGCTCGCCGACGTCCGGGCGGATCCGGTGCTGGAGGCCCGGTTCGGCGAGGTCTTCCTCGGCCGCGAACGCGGCTATCTGGTCCAGACGCTGGATCGGGCCGTCGCGAGAGGGGAACTCCCACGACGGCCCGAGCCGGCTCTCGTGCACGCGATCCTGCTCGGTCCGGTGCTGACCTGGCTGCACCTGTTCACCGAGACACCGCCTTCGGGTGGGCTGGCGGCTTCGCTCGCCTCACCGCTTCACGCGGCTGTGGTCGCTCTCGGCGCTTAGCGGCCTCCGCGCGCCATACGGAGGACGTCGAGAGCCTCGTCCAGCTGTGCTTCGGTGAGCTTGCCGTTCGCGACGTGACCGCGTTCGATCACGACCTCGCGAATGGTCTTCAGCTCCTTGAGCGCCTGCTTCGCGATGGCGGCGGCCTCTTCGTAGCCGATGTACTTGTTGAGCGGCGTGACGATCGACGGCGAACCCTCGGCGTACTCGCGCGCGCGGTCGGCGTTCACCGTCACACCCGCGAACACCTTGTCCGCCAGCAGTCGCGAGACCGCGGCGAGCAGCCGCGCCGATTCGAGCACGTTGCGCGCGATCACCGGCAGGTTCACGTTGAGCTGGAAGTTGCCCGCCGCGCCCGCGAACGCGACCGCCGCGTCGTTCCCGATCACCTGGGCGACCACCTGCAGCGTCGCCTCCGGGATCACCGGGTTCACCTTGCCCGGCATGATCGACGAACCCGGCTGCAGATCCGGCAGCGCCAGTTCGGCGAGCCCGGTGCGCGGGCCGGATCCCAGCCAGCGGAGGTCGTTCGCGATCTTGTTCAGCGATACCGCGACCGTGCGCAGATGCCCGGACGTCTCGACGACGCTGTCCTGCGTCGCCTGCGCCTCGAAGTGGTCGCGTGCCTCGGTCAGCGGAAGCCCGGTCACCGAAGCCAGCTCCTGCGAGACCGCCGAGCCGAAGCCCTCGGGCGCGTTCAGCCCGGAGCCGACCGCGGTCCCGCCGATCGGCAGTTCGCCGAGCCGTGGCAGGCCCGACTTCAGCCGTTCGACCCCGAACCGGACCTGCGACGCCCACGCGCCCGCTTCCTGGCCGAAGGTGATCGGCACGGCGTCCATCAGGTGTGTGCGGCCGGACTTCACGATGTCCGCCCATTCGCCCGCGCGCGTCTCGATGGCGGCGGCCAGGTACTCCAGAGCAGGGATCACATCGGAGAGCACTGCTTCCGTCGCGGCGACGTGGATCGTCGTCGGGAAGGTGTCGTTCGACGACTGCGAAGCGTTGACGTGGTCGTTCGGGTGCACGTCCCGGCCCAGCGCCTTCGACGCGAGCGTCGCGATGACCTCGTTGGCGTTCATGTTCGACGAGGTCCCGGAACCGGTCTGGAACACGTCGATCGGGAAGTGCGCGTCGTGCTCGCCCTCGGCGACCTCGTCGGCGGCCTTCGCGATGGCCTCGGCGACCTCGGCGTCCAGCACGCCGAGCCGCGCGTTGACCCGCGCCGCGGCGGCCTTCAGCAGGCCGAGCGCGCGGATCTGGGCGCGCTCCAGGCCCCGGCCGGAGATCGGGAAGTTCTCGACGGCGCGCTGCGTCTGCGCGCGGTAGAGGGCGTCGACGGGGACGCGCACCTCGCCCATGGTGTCGTGTTCGATCCGGTATTCCTGTTCAGCCATACCCCAAGTCTCGCGCAGCGTCTCCCGGCGCGCTCCGTGTCTTTCGGCACGCGAGGGCTAGGATCGAATTGTGTTCTCGATCACGCCGCCCACCACCGGCCGGGAGAGTGCCGAATGAGCGAGTCCGCTGGGGAAACGTCGTACGACCTCGTCATCATCGGGGCGGGTCCGACAGGTCTTTTCGCCGCCTACTACGCGGGATTCCGCGGCCTTTCGATGGCCGTCGTGGATTCACTGCCGGAAGCGGGCGGTCAGGTCACCGCGATGTACCCCGAAAAGATGATCTACGACGTCGGCGGGTTCGCCGAGGTCCGCGGTCGCGATCTGGTCCGGGGCCTGCTCGACCAGGCGGCGCCGTTCAAACCCGTGTACCTGCTCGGTCGCAAGGCAGAGAAACTCGAAAGCGTCGAAGGCGGCGTCACCATCACCCTCGACGGCGGGCAGGTCCTGCGCGCCGGCGCGGTGCTGATCACCGCCGGGATCGGCGAGTTCACGCCGAGGCCGCTGCCCGCGGGCGACGGCTGGCTCGGCCGCGGCATGGTCCATTTCGTGCCGTCGTTGAAGGCGCACGAAGGGCAGCACGTGGTCGTCGTCGGCGGCGGGGACTCGGCGTTCGACTGGGTGCTCGCGCTGCATCCGGTCGCCGCGAGCGTCACTCTCGTGCACCGCCGCGCGAAGTTCCGCGCGGCCGAGTCGATCGTGCGGCAGGCGCGCGAACTCGGCGTGCGGATCGTCACCGACGCCGAAGTCACCCGGTTCCTCGATCGCGACGGCACGCTGGCCGAGGTCGAGATCCGGCTCAAGGGCGCCGAGCCCGAGGTGCTGCGCGCCGACACGGTGGTCGCCGCGCTCGGTTTCACCGCGGATCTCGGGCCGATCGAAAGCTGGGGACTCCAGATCGACCACCGCGCGATCGCCGTCGACTCGACCATGGCGACCCCGCGGGAGCGGGTCTACGCGGCGGGCGACGTCGCGGCGTATCCGGGGAAGGTGAAGCTGATCGCGACCGGGTTCGGGGAAGCGGCGACGGCGGTGAACAACATCGCGGTCGCTTTGAATCCGGAGGCGCATCTGTTCCCCGGTCACTCCAGCAACGCGGAGTAGCGCACGTCAAGCGGGCGGAGCGGGCGTAGGCGGCGTGATCTTCTCCGCGATCCACTGCGCGTACGCCACGACCGAAGTCGCGATCGACGGCGAGGTCGCGCACACCGGATCCGCGTTGCCCGGGCGGCTGATCGTGCCCAGCAGCACCCACTTCTCGTCGACCTTGGCGATCTCCGGCCCACCGGAATCGCCGTAGCACGAACCCGTGTTCCCACCGGGGTTGTCGGTGCACAGTTCGACCGCCCCGTCGAACTTGGCGGTGCATCGCGTGCCTTCGACGATCTTCGTGTCCAGTTGCTGCAGCGTCGCCGGACCCTTGCCACAGCCCGAAGTCGGGCACGTCTGGCCCCAGCCGAGCAGCCGTGTCGCCGTCCCGGGCGCCACGACGGCCCCGATCGCGATCGGCGCCGTCTTCACCGGGGCGGCCAGCCGCACCAGCGCGAGATCGCCGCCCGCGTGCTCGGGTTCGGGGTTGTAGGACGGATTCACCACGATCTCGGCGAGTTTCGCGATCTCGCCACCCTGGGTGTTGTCGTTGCTGCCGATCCGCGCGCCCAGATTCGCCGCGTTCTTGCCCTCGACGCAGTGTCCCGCGGTCACGAGCCAGTCCGCCGCGATCAGCGTCCCGGCGCAGAAAGCCTTGCCGGAGGCCGAATGCAGCGAAACGATGAACGGGTAGGGCTCATCTGCCTCTCTGCCGCCGACGAGGTCGCCCGCGCCCGTGGCCTGCCCGACCGGCGTGAGGACCATCGCCGCGAGCAGGACCACGAGCACGCGCTTGAGCACGGTTTCTCCTTAGGGGAGCGGGGGAACGACGTCGTCTTCCAGAGTGTCGTCGAGGTGGCCGTCGAAGTTGACGGACGAGTACGAGCGGAGCTTGGTCAGCCGGTGGTAGCCGTCGATCATCCGGACCGTGCCGGACTTCGACCGCATCACGATCGACTGGGTCGTGGCGCCGCCCGCGCGGTAGTGCACGCCGCGCAGCAGGTCGCCGTCGGTGACGCCGGTGGCGCAGAAGAACACGTTGTCGCCGCGGACGAGGTCGTCGTTGCCGAGCACGCGGTCGAGGTCGTGGCCCGCGGCCAGCGCCTTCTCGCGCTCCGCGTCGTCCTTCGGCCACAGACGGCCCTGCAGTTCGCCGCCGAGGCACTTCATCGCGCAGGCCGCGATGATGCCTTCGGGGGTGCCGCCGATGCCGAGCAGCATGTCGACACCGGTGCTCGGCCGGGCCGCGGCGATCGCGCCCGCGACGTCGCCGTCTGAGATGAACCGGATCCGGGCGCCCGCCTCGCGGACCTCCTTGATCAGCTGCTCGTGGCGCGGCCGGTCGAGGATGCACACGGTGACGTCGGAGACGCTGGAGTTCTTGGCCTTCGCGACCCGGCGGATGTTCTCCGCGATCGGGGCGGCCAGGTCGACCTTGCCCGCGGCGTCCGGGCCGACGGCGAGCTTCTCCATGTAGAACACCGCGGACGGGTCGAACATCGCGCCGCGTTCGGCGACCGCGAGCACGGCCAGCGCGTTCGGCATGCCCTTGGCCATCAGGGTCGTCCCGTCGACCGGGTCGACCGCGACGTCACAGTCCGGCCCGTCGCCGTTGCCGACCTCTTCCCCGTTGAACAGCATCGGGGCTTCGTCCTTCTCGCCCTCGCCGATGACGACGACACCGCGCATCGACACGGTCGAGACCAGCTGGCGCATCGCGTCCACGGCGGCACCGTCCCCGCCGATCTTGTCCCCGCGGCCCACCCAGCGGCCCGCGGCCATCGCGGCGGCTTCGGTCACGCGGACCAGTTCCATCGCGAGGTTGCGATCGGGGGCTTCAGGACGTCGCGAAGAGCTGGCGGACGAGGTGGGGGTGGGCATGCGGCCTCCCGGGTCAGGAACTCGGCGGGGTCCCAGTCTCTCAGATACCCACGGTGGTTCGGTGGCGCAGGAGCATGGTGAACGTCACTGACCGTCGCCGGCCTCGTCCTCGACGGACGACAGCGCGGCCTCGATCCGCTCGCGCGCGCCCTCGAGGTGGTGCTCGCAGACCTTCGCCAGCTGCTCGCCCTTCTCCCACAGGGCGAGCGACTGTTCCAGGGACAGCCCGCCCGCTTCGAGTTCGCGGACGACCTCGACCAGCTTGTCGCGGGCCTGCTCGTAGCCGAGTTCGGCGGTCTCGCTCACGCTGTGCTTCCTTCTACCGGACGTCGATGCTTGCCGATACCCGCGCACACTACCGCGCCGGCCATGGCGTTGTCGTAACCCACGAAGGCGAGAGCGAACTCCTGGCCGTCACCCTCCGCGATCGCCGCGACGAGGTTCTCCTGCGCCCGCGCCACCCGTTTGCGGTGCACGGAACCGTCCGCGAACCACCATCGGGTGCCGACGTGCTCGGCCGTCGCTTCGGAGAGTTTCCGCAGCTGGGCATCGAGACCCCGCTTTGTCGAAAACTCACACCCCGCCAGCAGCACGGTCCAGCATTCGGCGGCCGCGCGGTCGGTCAGCAGCGCGTTGCGCAGGACCTCGGGGGCGTCGGCCCGTCTCGCGGCGTCGATGGTCAAAGGCAGGAAACTCGCCGTCAACGCCCCTCCACCGGCTCTCCTGAGACGACGGCGCCGAGCGCGCCGTCGACCACGCGGACGCGCAGTTTCGCGCCGTCCACGACCTCGGAGACGGACCGGAGTACCTGGAGGTTGCCTTCGGAATCGGTGTACTGCACCACGGCGTAGCCGCGTTCGAGGGTCGCCGCCGGGCCGAGCGCGGTCAGCCGCGCGCGGGCGCTGGCGATCTCGGCCTGGTCCTTCGCGAGCAGCGTGAGCATCGCGCGGCGACCGCGTTCGCGGTGGATCTCCACGTCGTCGGAGCGCCGCTGGATCGGGCCGAACGGGTCGGCGAGCACGGGGCGGCTGCGCATCTGGTTCAGCAGCCTGACCTGCGTGTCCACCCAGCCGTGCAGGGCGCGGCGGCCGCGGTCGCGCATCTGGTGGACGCGCTGGGTCTCCTCGCGCACGTCGGGCACGATCCGCTTGCTGGCGTCGGTCGGCGTCGAGCAGCGGAGGTCGGCGACGTGGTCGAGCAGCGGGGTGTCCGGCTCGTGCCCGATGGCGCTGACCACCGGCGTTCCGGCGGCGGACACGGCGCGGCACAGCGCTTCGTCGGAGAACGGCAACAGGTCTTCCACGCTGCCGCCGCCGCGCGCGATCACGATGACGTCGACGTCCGGGTCACGGTCCAATTTGGACAGTGCCTGGAGGATCTGGGGAACGGCCAGCGAACCCTGGACGGCGGTGTTGATCACCTTGAACGCGACATGCGGCCAGCGGGCCTGCGCGTTCACGAGGACGTCGCGTTCGGCGGCGGAGGCGCGTCCGGTGATGAGCCCGATTCCCTTGGGCAGGAACGGGATCTTGCGTTTGCGCTCCGGCGCGAACAGGCCCTCGGCGGCCAGCAGCCGTCGCAGCCGCTCGATCCGCGCGAGCAGCTCGCCGATGCCGACGGCGCGGATCTCGTTGGCGCGCAGGCTCAGCGAACCGCGGTTCATGAAGAACGTCGGCTTCGCGTGCACGACGACGCTCGCGCCTTCGCGCAGCGGCGGTTCGATCGTGCGCAGCAGGCCCATCGGGCAGGTCACCGACATCGAGACGTCCGCGGACGGGTCGCGCAGGGTCAGGAACGCGGTGTTGGTGCCTTGGCGGGCCGAGATCTGCGTGACCTGGCCCTCGACCCAGACCGCGCCGAGGCGGTTGATCCACTCGCCGACCTTGCGGGCGACCGTGCGGACCGGCCACGGGTTTTCGGCGGTGGTGGACGGACCGGCCGCTGAGGTGGGTTCGGCGCTCACTGGCCTTCCGCGCCGTCGCCGTCGGCCTTCTTCACGTTCCCGATGCGCCGCGCGAGCATGCCGACGAACGACGCCCTGTCGGCGTTCGCCTTCTCGTAGGTCAGCAGCTCTTCCAGCTGAGCGAGGTCGAACCGGCGCAGACGGGCGCGCAGCTGCGGCAAGGTGAGCGTGTCGTAGTCGTCGAGCCCGGCCGGACCGGAGGTCACGGGCGCGCTCGCGCTGTCGAACTCGCCGTCGGCGTGCTCCTCGGCGAGCGCGCGCTCCTCCTCGGCCCACGGGTCTTCGGTGAGCGCTTCGAGGTCGTGGAGGTGGCCGTTGGTCTCGGCGCGCGGCTCGGGGACCTCGGCGTCCTCCCGCAGCGGGATGACGCACGAGTCGCGTTCGTACCGGCGTTCACCCAGGTCCGGCGGGAGATCTTCGTCGAAGGTCGCCCAGCTGGGCGTGTCCTCGACCGGGCGAAGGCCCGACAGCGCGTCGTCGCCCTTGATGGCGAGCTCGGTGACGTGCTGCTGGACGCGCATGGAGAACTGGAGCACCTGGCTGACCACCGTGACGGGGAGCCCGGTGAGCTGCTTGGGAAGTTCGCGAACCCGCTCGGCGGTGGTGACGGCGAGGCCCGCGGCGACCCGGAGGGGGAGCGGGAGAGGCTTCATGCGTCTAGCCTGCCGTATTCGGCCCATCCTGCCCAACCGAACGGGTGTGTCGGCTCACAGGACGTGACTCCCCGCACATACTTTGGAGGGGTTCGCTGGTCACCTGAACGTGAGTGCGAGGAGCCCCCGGGGCAGCCCGTACCCTGGGGGCATGAGTTCTGCGAGTCCCGGAATCACGCCCGCCGGCAGTCCGACGATCACCGAGTCCGGTGTGCCGGCAGGTGGCAAACGTGTCCTGCTCGCCAAGCCTCGCGGCTACTGCGCGGGTGTCGACCGCGCGGTCATCGCCGTCGAAAAGGCACTCGAGCTCTACGGCGCACCCGTGTACGTGCGCAAGGAGATCGTGCACAACCGGCACGTCGTGGAGACCCTGCGCGAACGCGGGGTGATCTTCGTCGACGAGACCTCCGAGGTGCCCGAGGGTGAACTGGTGGTGTTCTCCGCGCACGGCGTCTCGCCCGCGGTGCACGCCGAGGCGGCCGAGCGCAACCTGCGGACCATCGACGCGACCTGCCCGCTCGTGACGAAGGTGCACAAGGAAGTCAACCGGTTCGCGAAGGACGACTACGACATCCTGCTGATCGGCCACGAAGGCCACGAAGAGGTCGAAGGCACCGCCGGCGAGGCTCCCGACAAGGTGCAGCTCGTCGACACCGCCGAGGACGTCGACAAGGTCCAGGTCCGCGACCCGTCGAAGGTCATCTGGCTGTCGCAGACCACCCTTTCGGTGGACGAGACCATGGAGCGCGTGGATCAGCTGCGGGACAAGTTCCCCGGCTTGGCCGACCCGCCCAGCGACGACATCTGCTACGCCACCACGAACCGCCAGGTCGCGGTCAAGGCCATGGCTGCCGAGTGCGACCTGGTGCTGGTGGTCGGCTCGACGAACTCGTCCAACTCGAAGCGGCTGGTCGAGGTCGCGCTGAAGGCGGGGGCGCGCGCGTCGCACCTGGTCGACTTCGCGCACGAGGTCGACGAAGCCTGGCTCGAAGGCGTCGAGACCGTCGGAGTCACCAGTGGTGCTTCGGTGCCGGACGTGCTGGTCATGGACCTGCTGGCGTGGCTGGCCGAGCGTGGCTGGGACAGCGTCGACGAGGTCACGACCGCGAACGAGAAGATCGCGTTCGCGCTTCCGCACGAGCTGCGCAAGGCCGCGAAGGCCTGACGTTCCTTACGAGAAAGGGCCGTCCGAGGAAGTCCTCGGGCGGCCCTTTCTGCTGGTCAGCGGCTCAAGTGGTAGCAAAGGTCCCTTGCTTCACCGCTCGTCGTCCCACGGCCGGCGGCGGGGCGGCTGCCCTCCACGGCGCGGGTCGTCCGCACGCGGCGGGCGTCGGCGCGGGGCACCGGGGGCGCTTTCGCCACGGGGATCGCGGCGACGAGGTTCGCCGTCTTCCGGGCGTGGCCGCCGGGGCTGCCGTCCCGGGGGCGGCGGCTTGCGGGCGCCGGTTTCGGTGTCGCGGC